>CAYYGO010000038.1:0-30668 GCA_964471635.1 uncultured Hyphomicrobium sp. | reverse complement strand
ATGGCGAAGGTGAGCACCGTGGCCAGCAGGAACACGAGAGTGGGTTGGCCGGGGAAAATGGCGCCGATCTTGAGAACCGCGAGGCGCACTACGAACAGGATGACAAACGTATGGAGCAGGTAGATGCCGTAACTGAGGCGCCCCAGGGCCATCGTAAGTCGATTGACCAGAAGTCGCGACGGGTTGGTTGCCTGCGAATAGACGAGCGCCACAAACGCCAGCATGAAGCCGTTCACCTTGAACCAATAGTGCCCGGTTGCTCCCAGCGCAATTCCGGGCGGCGGCGCGCAGAAGTAGGCCGCCACCAATCCAAGCAAGCAGAGAACGGCGAGAAAATCAGCTCCAAGATAATGCGAACGCCTTTTCTCGCCCCGCGCCAGCCAGACCAGCGCGCCAGCAAAGAAGCAAGGCAGGAATAATACCGGATTTATGGCGACATAGTAGGGATTGGGCAGCTTTGCCATGTCGATGGATGCCTGAGATCCCAGCGAAATGAAGATCGCGACAACCAGACCTGCTACAGCAGATGGTATCGTCCGGATGCAGGCAACCATAACTGGAAACATAAGATAGAATAGCATCTCAACGCCAATCGACCACGACGCGTAGACGTACCCGCCTGCCATCTTCGGAATGAGCGCGAAAGTCAGCGATAAGTAGATCGGCAAGTGCCATAACTCGAACGCCAATGGCGCGCGGAACACGAGATAGCTGGCCACGGCAATAACAATAAACATCGTCAAATAAAGCGGCAGAAGGCGCGCATATCGACGCACCATAAACTTTATAACAAACGTTGGTTCAGAATGCTGGTAAAAATACACGTGATACATCGCGAAAGCGCTGATCACGTAGAACAGCGGAACACCCAATCCGAAGTGAGACGCAATTGGCGCCATCCATGGCGCGGTCTCGAGTTTCAACACGTGAATCAAATGATGCAGCACCACCGCACACGCCGCGATGCCGCGCAGCGCGTCCGCACCCTCGATGCGCTCAATCGGCCGCGGCACGGGACCGGTCATCGGGCCGCCCCTCGGCGCGAGACATTGTACCCGGCGACGGGCTCTCGGCTACGCGGCGGCATGACGCCGCTCGCTGATCCAGGGGTGGCCCGCGGCCTCGATGATCGCCTTGAGCTCGGGCAGCGCCGCAGCGAAGCTCTGCCCGCGCGACGCGTCGAGGTCGTTGGTGAAGATCATGAAATCGCGGAGCTTCTTGTCGTCCCACGCGGGAACATCGGCCTCGAAGGCCTGGGCGAGCTGCATCAGCCAGGCATCGCGGTCGGTGACGTGTGTCGAGCGCGACGCTCCGCTCTTGTCGTTGCGCATGGCGAACTGGCGCACCCGTTGACCGGCTTCGCGGCGGACCGGCTCGGGCATGACGAGCGGACTCAGATGGTCGGGCCCGATCAGGAAGTGGTAGCGGAACTCGATCCCCATCTCGTCGCAGAACCGGATCAGGTCGACGACGTGCAGCATGTTGTAGGCCTGCACGGTGGCATTGACGAGCATGTAGGCGTTGGGCAGCGCCTTGTAGCGCTTCATGTTGGCGTGGATCTGCTCCCACTTCGAGGGAAAGCGGATGTACTCGCTGACCGGCCCGTAGCCGTCGAGGCTGATCGTCAGCGTCACCTGCCGGAATTTGCTCGCCATCTCGATCCAGCCGTCCGGGATCACCATGCCGTTGGTGGTCACCGACAGCACCATGTGCGGCGCGTGCCCGCTCTCGACGAGGTGCCGCACAACCTCTGTGCATTGCTCGATCAGCATCGGCTCGCCGCCGATGAGGTTCACCTGGCGGATGTCGGCGGCGTTCTTCAGCAGCTCGCCGATCAGGAAGTCCTTGTGCTGGAACCACTGCTCGCCGGTCGGGAAGCGGCTGAACGCGACCGCGTTGACGCCGCGCTCGGCGCGCACGAGGCTCACGTCCTCGATCGCGAAGGTGATTTCGGGAGCCTCGAAGCGGACTTCCAGTCCCGCGGCCAAGGTGATCGGATCGAGCGCAAAGGACGCCTCCCACGCTCCGGCCGGCTTCGTACCCTCGAACACGACGGCGCCGTTGAGCGTGACCTTGAGCGGGCCGCTTTCGGGCACAGAGCGGCCGATGCGGATCGCGACCGACGCCGACCCTGCCGGCACCCGATCCATCGTGATGCGCGCGGCCCCCTTGGCCCAAACGACCTCGCCTGTGCCGGTGCGGTCGAGACTGCCGATGCCCTCGTAGCCGACTCCGATCACTTTACGCGGTGCAAGCCCCAGACGGCTGCCGCGCCATCGCGCCACCTGCTCGTGCACGAACGACCACTTGGCGTGCACGGGGTCGCTGGCGATCATCGAGCTGAATTTGGCATGGCACATGCGGCACTTGAGGTTGCACAGATTGCCGACGTCCAGATTGAGCATGATGCCGCCCGAGCCCATGCGATAGTCGTTTGCGACGGCGCGGGCCTTGAGCTGCTCGATGGTTTCGCGAGCCGGATTGTAGACCACGTTGTTGGCCCACATCTCGTTGGCGTCGAGCGACAACGGCCTGAGCTTCTGCTCGGCCATGCGCGCGCAATACTTGCACGCCGGCTCGACCTCGCCGGCGATCAGCTTGCGCCGCGTCTCGCGCAGGTCATCGGAGTTCCAGATCTCGTCCACCGAGTGCTCGTAGACGGACATCGCGCGTCCGTCCTTCTGGATCGAGCGAGCGAAAGCGCAGCACGGCTGCATGGCGCCGCTGGCATTGAGGTTGAACTCGATGAACGGCAATACGCAGAACATGTCGGGCTTGTCGGTCATCTGCTGCTCCGGTGGCGACCTTACGGGGCGGACTTTCGGATGACATAGACCTCGTTCATCGGCCCGGCGATCCCCTGCCCGGGATCGTGGATGCGGACGACCTCGGTCGCAAGCCCCGTGTGCGCGAAAATCAGGTCAGGGAAATCGTAGCCGTAGTGGAAGGTCACAGGCGCCCCCTCCTCGTCAACCGGGTTGCCGTGGTACTCCGGCTCGTACATCCAGCGGATTTTTCCCTCCACGTAGGTTGCCCACTGCAGGGTCTGGGCCTGGACATAGGTCGGCGTGGTGAAGATGTGGGCCCCACCGGGCCTCAAGGTTCGGTCGATATCCCGCAGTGCCGCAGTGAAATCGTTGACGTGCTCCATGACGTCCTGCGTCACGACGAGGTCAAACCGAGCGTCCGGGAACGTCTGAGCCTCGAGGTTCTCGTTACGGAAACCCTTGTGCATCGCGCCCGGCTCGGCGCCGGGGAAGTACTGCGTCGCCATGTACTCGGCGCACTGCCGCTTCATCTGGGCGGAGAAACCGCGGTCGACAGGCGAGGATTCGTGGATGCTCATCTGCCGCCAGGCCGGATAGAGCCGCTTTAGGACCGCCGCCAGCGCCCGCTCTCGCGGAACCGAATAACTGAGGCACGCCGGACACAAGAGCTGGTTGCGGTAGTCCTCCCCCCAGGCCACGAACGTGACGGGCTTCTCGCAGATCGGGCAATGGCCGTGCGTGTAGTGGGGGAAGGCGGTCGCCACCGTTCACTCCTGGAACTAGTGCCGCACCGCTACAGCTTGAGACTGCGCACGGCGCGACCGATGGCAAACAGCGCCTGATAGATGTTGGGGATGAAAACCTTGTCGGTTTTCGTGTCGGGGTTCAGCATTTCGGGCGTGATCTTGAGGCCGGTAACGAACGAGCACTTCGAGAGCGCTTCGAGCTGCTGGGCGTAAGCCCGCGCGAGCTCCGGCCGGACATCGGGCGGAACCATCGTCTGCTTCTCTTTGATCGGCAGCCGCGACAGCTGCGCCAGGAGACCCTCGACGTGCTTCGGGTCGATGCCGGCATTGCGCAACTCGCGCTTGATGACGACGTGGGTCGCGCTCACCGACGTGTTGAGCGGCGAATTCATCAGCGAGTTGTCCATCTGGGCGATGTCGATCCCAACCAGGCCCGCGAAGCTCACGATCGAATTTTTGTGCTCGGGATCGTCGTAATTCTGCACCTTGATCTTGCCGTCGTGCGCGATCGCCGCCCAGCGCCGGCACATCTCGACGATGTCGTTGCTCGAGCCGAAGTTCTGCAACCCGAGTTCTCTGAACGTCTGTGTCGTGACGTTGTGCATGACCGACGTCTGGTACGATGCGTCGGCGAGATCGCAAAAATTGCGGATGTAGACGATGGGAACGATCTCGAAATTCTGGAACGCCTCGGCAAACTTCGCAATACCCGCAGCCGGAAGGCTGCAGAGAGATTCAGACGACAAAATCACCTTCTGCATTCCAGCGAGATCGATTTCGTGGCGAAGCGCCGAAAGGACAAGCGGGCCGTCGACCTTGGCCTTGAGCGAGAAATCACCCGCGACGATCGGCGTGTCGGCGAATGCCTCGGCAATCAGGGCATGCTGCACATGCGCGCGCGGATGGCGCCCGGTCGAGGGATAGAGAATGCCGATATTGTTCAAACGCTGCATGTTCGCATGCAGGTAGTACTGGATGCTGGTCGTGCCGGTCTTGTACATCCCGATGTGGACGTAGAGACGTCGCGGTCCGGCCGGGGCGCTTGCCCCCGCATCGACAGCGCTCTCATCGGTCTTTCGCTTCACGATCAGCTTGTTCATCATGCGTCTCATCATGCTGTGCCTCGCGGTCGCGCTATCACCGCCGCCGCGCGACCACCAGATCCTGATAGAAGTGAAAGGGGCAGACGTAGTCCAGGAAATCGAAGTGCGGCGCGAGCACACGCTCGACGAAGGCACGCTTCACCCAGGTGTTGCGGTACGTCTCGCCCGAAACATCGATCGTCTCGAGCTGGCTGTTGCCGCTGTCGTCGTAGATGCCGCGCTTGCGCCAGGCCTCGTGCGCGACACGGGGGAAAGTCGGCGCGAGAGAGGCCATCGCGTAGTCGCCCAGGACAGTGAAGAGCAATGCCCCGCCTGGCTTCAGGATGCGGGCCAGTTCCGCGAGCCACGTTCCGAAAGCCCGCTCGGACAGATGGGTGAAGACGCTGTAGGCGACCACGAGATCGGCCGATCCGTCGGCGAGGTCGAGGGGCGGCTCGAGACGGCTCACCGCGAAATGCGCGCCGATGTGGGCGTTCGACCATGCAATGGCCGGTGCGTCGATGTCGAAACCGCGAAGCGACTGACCGTCGACGAGACCCGGCACAATATGCCTCGAGACGCGGCCCGAGCCGCACCCCCAGTCGACAATCGTGCTCATATCGGAGAGGCGCCGATTGAAACGGGTTTCGAGTACGCGCTCGAAGCCGCGGAAGATCGAACGGCCGAACATTGTGTAGTGCATGGCTTCGGTAACGCCGATCCGGGCGGCTATCTCAGGCTCCGGGATGACGAAGCGGAGATCGTCGACGAGGATGTCGAGCGTGTAGCCGGGGCCGGCCGGACCGCTGAGCGGAACCGAACGCATTGTCAGCTCGCGGGTGCGTCCGAGATCGAGGACTGCCGCGGGAATCTCCAGCGCGAAGCCGGCAAAGGCGGCGTTCGGGTGCCAGGGATAGAGTTCGGCGAATTGACCTGCCGGCTTCGGGTTGAAAGCAACGGGAAAAACCCCGCCATTTATCTCGAGACCCGTGTTGTCGAGCCGCCCACCATGCGGCAGACTCCAGCCGCTGACCCGGGTGCCGCCCGGCAACGACTCGATGGCATTGATGTTCCAAAGATGCGGCGCGCTGGCAAGGTCGAGCAGATCCGCATTCGGCAAGTAGGCCAGCAGACCCGTTGCAGCGGAAACGTGCTTGCTCATCTCATCCTTCGCGCCTGTTGCGCGCATCAGCGCCATCAAATTCATCACGCCCCAACCGGAGGTCAACGGCCGCATCGGGGTTTCGCAAGACCGCGCCACCACCCGGCCGAAACAGGGATCGCACGCGCCGTGGGCGTGGACGGACCGAGCGTGGGTTACGTGAGCTAGACGAACGCGCTCAGGGAATGACCGTCGATCAACCCTTTGCTGGGCGTGATCGTCAGCGAAGCGTAGAACTCACGGAAACTCGTTTCATCTAGCACACGGTCACGATAAGCGTCGAGAATGGCTGTGTAACTATCTCGCAACACTGTGTTCCGGCTGTCCATGCCGCTGATCATCACGAGACCGCTCGGCGGCGTGTCGAACAGCGTAATTCGAAGATCCGGACGGTATTGCCTGAGGATCGGCAGGACCTTCCAGACGTCGCCCGTCCAATAGATCCGCCACAGGTCGTCGGTTCTGAGGTGCGGGCGGTAATCGCGCTCCGCGATCTCGATGTTGGGCGGCAGGCAGTCGTGTAGAACGACCACGGAACGCCAGTGCGCATGCTGCTCGACGTAGATGAAATCGCGGAGCAGATATTCGAAGAGGTGCATCCCGTCGAGGAAGGCGAGGTCGATGCCGCCTGGGAAGAGAGCGGCAACATGCCGCTCTCGGAAGAATGCGTCGCTGGCGGTCTGGAACGCGGCGAGCATCGGCTTCTCGCCGATCACGTCCGAGCCGATCTTGAACTTCGGATCGACGGCGATGGACGCACACCGAGCGAGCCGGAGGGAATCGCCGCGGTCGGTGCCGATCTCGAGATAAGTGGTGGGCTTCAGCGCTCTGTGCATCGCCGAAAGCAGAGCGAGGTATTCGACGCCGTCGTGATGGTGGCGAACGAAGTGCGGAGCGGGAGCGACCGCCGCGACCGTATCGGTTGCGGGAACCTCGGCCTGGACGGCACTCTCGGTGACCTCTGAGCTCGTCATCACCGCTTAGTCCTTGACTGCGATGACCAGCGCCTGCCCGACGTGCTCGTGCGCTTCGACGTAACCCACAAGACGGAACAGGTGCCCCCAGCGCTCCCGGAAAAATGCCTCCGGTATGACCGCGTCGCCGTAGAACTCGCTGTCGCGGACGCCGCCGGTGCCGTTCTCCATGAAGACGAACTTGCCCGCGTCGAATTCGGCCAACATGTCGCCGATGCGATCTTTATAGCGGAGCACGAGCTGCTGGCGCAGACTATCCGGATTGGCAGGCAGGCTCGCGACCTGCTCGAGGAACTTCCGGCTCTCGACCGTCATGACCAGCACGCCGCCCGACTTCATGACCCGGTGGAGCTCGGCCATCCAGTGATCGGCGGACTTCAGCGACAGGTGCGTGAAGACCGAGACGGAGAAGATCATGTCCATCATCGGACCCGGGTAGGGCAGCGCACCGTCAGGCTTGATGACGCTGAAATTCCCCGGCACGCCGAGGTTGCGGCAGGTCGCGACCGCGTCGAAATCAACGTCGACGCCGTAGAGGTTTTCCGCCTTCACCTCGTGCCAGAAGAAGCGGATCACGCGCCCCCAGCTCGAGCCGAAATCGAGCACGCTGCTGTCCGGCCGCAGCGGATGTCCGAGCGCGGTGCACCACTGCGTCGCGTAGTCGTGGAAGTTCCGAGCGATGTACAGCGCCTGCTCGTCCGCGCCACCGACGAACGCCCGCTGTATCGAGCCGTGCGGGAAGCGCGGCATCTCGACACCGTCGATCACCGGCTCGTAGATCGAGCGATAAACGATGCCGTACCAGTCCTCGACCGGAACGTCGTGGAAATCGGTGCGCGTGCCCGTCACTTCGCGTCTCCATTGATGGCGCGGAAGGCGCGCAGTTGCGCGCCGGACCACATGCGACAAACGCGAACGCCACCCCATCGGTTTCGATCACACTGCATGCCGGCGCACGAGGCGCTACTGCTTCTGCGCAACGACCACGGCCTGCCAGAACTGAGCGGCATCGTCGTGGTAGTCGACGAGCTTGAACAGCGTCCCCCAACGCTCCCGGATATAGCGCTCCGAGATCGCGGCGTCACCATAGACGTCCGCGTCGCGGTAGGCACCGCCAGATGTCGGGATGTAGCAGAACTCTCCACGGTCGAACTGGGATAGCAAGCCCGGCACGCGATCCTTGAAGGTCGCCATCAGCGCATGCCACATGTTGGGCGACGCAGGATCGAGCGTCTCGATGAAGGTCAGGAAGCGGCGCGGCTCGACCGTGTACACGATGACGGCGCCGGGCGCGGCGACCCGTGAGAGTTCACGCATCCAGTGGGCGGCCACGTCCTCCGGCAGGTGCGTGAACACGGAGTAGGCGATCATGAGATCGAACGAGTTGTCGGCGTAGGGCAGCGTCCCGCGCGGCTCGATGATGCGGAAGTTGCCCGGCACGCCAAGATAGCGGCAGGTTGCGATGATTTCGGGGTCGATGTCGACGCCGTGCAGGTTCTCGGATGGAATGTCGCGCCAGAAATAGCGCGTGTAGCGACCCCAGGCGGATCCGAAATCGAGGAAGCGCGTGGAGCGGGTGACCGGGCGGCCCAGGGCGGCAGCATGCATCTTGACATGGCGCCAGAAATTGAAGGCCTCCGCCATCGTCTGCTGGTCGGACGAGCCCACGAAACCGCGCTGCACGCGCCCATGCGGAAAGCGCGGCATCTCGACGCCATTGATTACAGGCTCACGGATCGAGCGAACCATGAGCTCGTACCATTGCGCCTCGGATGTGCCGGGGAAAAGCTCAACACCTGCAGGCAAGCTCGTCATGACTGCTTTTCCTCAATGACATCATTCCCCGGGGGCGGCGCCGCCGGCTCCGACGTCGCGGGCGGTCGCGTGTCGTACTTCAGCACCGAGCGGCCCATCGCCTTAACACAAGGTACAAACACGCGCTCGAAGGCGTGCGCAAGAGTGCCGTCGATCTGACCCAGCTCCGGACCGAACCGTTCCCGACCGCAATCTGGGATTCGCGCAAACGGCGCAAGCGCCTCGAACTTGAACCAGAACATGGTGCCGGCCACGAACTCGTCGAGCACCGCCTTCGGACAGCCGAGCTCGTGCAGAATCTCCCCGGCAAGAGCGAGGTTGTCGCGAATGCTGAAGATGTCTGACGTCTCATGCACCTCGCTCGCCGGAGCCGCAATAGCGTGGTCGCCGTCGATGAACGCACTCGTAATGATGTCCAGCGCCCGCTGATCGAGCAGCCCGTCGAACAGTCGCTGCCTCCACGCATCGCCGTCGAGGCGCTGCGGCGACTTCTTGGAATGTACCTTGCACCCCGTGCGGTAGCCCATTTCGAGGCCGAGACGAAGCGCCTGCAGGAAGGGGTACACGTCGCGCCCGCGGTTATCGGAAACGATGACGCGTGTCGGCGCAACCAGTTCCAGCGCGCGTTCTAGATCTTTGGCGGCCCATGTCGCCGGCACGGTCAGCAGAACGTCGATCGGCAGGCGGGCGCGCACGGCGTCGAAGCGCGAGCCGAACTCCTCGGTCATCTGCGGATAGTAGAGGTGTGCGCAGATCGCAACGTCACCGCTCTTCTCGCGTGTGGCGTTGTAGGCCTCGGCGCGCGCCACCAGCTCAGCCTTGTTGGCGCCGGCCTCTCGGATAACGTCGCCAGTTGCCGCGAGATATGCGTAGCCGAAGCGGCGATCGGGCTCGAGATAGGCGCCCTCTGCCCACTCGTTCCAGGCATTCACGAACACGAGCTGACGATCCGGGGGGTTCATCGCCTGGGTGTACTGGACCGCTGCCGACAGCCATCGGTGGTACTCGCCCGGCACCGAGCCATGGAACACGTTCCCTCGCGTCGGCTTTCGCGCCTCGTTGTCCCACGCCACCATCACGCCCGGGAAAGATGCCGCCGCACGCTCCGGCGGATCAGCGATGGTCGCCGCGAGCCGGCGCGTTTCGCTGTCGACGACGTCTGAATAGCGGAAGATGGCACCGGCGAACTCGCTGTTGATGAGCTGAAACAGCTGGTTCACGGCCGGCGCCTGCACGCCGTGCGGCGGGAAGCCGCAGATCGCATCGAAACCATGCGTCTCGGGGTCGTCGAAACCGAACGCGTTGGTTGCAACGACGAAGATGCCGGGCAGGCCACGGGCCATAGCCGCCTCGCGCCAGATGGCCAGCATGTCGGGAAGATCTGGAATGATCGTTGGACGATAGAGCAACACGACGGGACGGCCATCGATCCGAATATAGCGCTTGTCCTCGAAATGGCGCGCCAGATCAGCGAAAACACGCGCATGGTCCTCGGGGCCATGACGCTGTGCCATGAGCACCTCGCTCTCGGCACCGTCCCAGCGCCGGGTCCAGTTCTCGTTGGCCCAGCACAGGCAGAAGGGGAAGTCGAACTCGGCAGATGTGTTCCCGAGGAACATCTCGATCGGCTTCTCGAGCAGGCGATGGCCGTCGAACCAGTAGTAATAGAAGCAGAACCCACTGAGACCATAGAGCTTTGCAAGCTCGATCTGCCGCGCCATCACCTCGGGCAGCCGCAGATCGTAGAAGCCAAGCTCGCCGGGCAGCTTCGGCTGGTAGTGTCCGTCGAACTGCGCCACCGCCTTCGAGACGTTGGTCCACTCGGTGAAGCCCCGGCCCCACCACTTGTCGTTCTCGGCGATCGGGTGCATCTGCGGCAGATAATAGGCGAGCACCTTGACCGGCGATCGGTTTACGATCGGCTCGGAGCCGATCGCCGCGTACTCCTTTACCCGCCCGCCCTTGGCCGTGAACACACGGCTCGTGTAGTCCGCAACCAGTGGACCGGACCAGTCACCATCGGCTCGCGGGATGTAGGCGCCGGTCGTGATGCGATCGAGTTCGCCCAACGGGTCACCCTTGCCGGACCGGCCACTCAGAATACGGTCGAACAGATGTGGCACACGCGAGCGGATGAGGGCCGCCCGGAGCGGAGCAGGAAGGCTGTGATAGAGCTGGCGCGCCACACGCCGCAGCGTCAATGGCTGGGAAACCCGATCGTCTCGGCTCTCGACCTGGATCTGCATGTGGGCGAGCGTGACCGGCTCCTCGGACGGATCAAAACGGATCTGTCGGGCACGCCGCTGAAGATCGAGCCGGCAACCCCACTGGTTGTCGGCGAGACTGCCCAGCATGACCCTTCGGTCGGAGTCCTCGCCAAAACCGCGGCCGTAGTCGAGGTAGAGGCACGGCCGGATCACCCGCCCGGTCTCCACGGTGGCGCTGATAAGCACGTTGTACGCGCCGGGAGAAAGCGTCGCGACCATGCCCGTATCGGGCTCGATTATCATAAGCTGCGGATCGTAGCCCGTGCCGACGAACACGTTGTGGCCGCCGATCGACTTCAACTGAACGTCCGCAATGGGGCTCGCGTCAAAGGCTCGGGTCTGCGCTCGATCGTTCACGCTCATGGCGCGCCTAGCAATCCTTCATGTGGGCGCCCATGCGACGGGCAAAGACCGTCAGCGCCGGGATGGAATAGAATCCTGTAGGCGACGTCGACACCGGCGATTGGTCCCCGCGTCCCGCCCCCCCCTTCGAGGCCCCTACAATCCGCCCGTTAACTAACTCGGGCGCATTAGCACATGCCCTCGCGCATGTATAGGCAGCGAGATCTGGCAGATCACCCACGATAACGCGTGGGACGCGACGCTCCGCCGACCTCGCTCGGAGTGGGTGCGACCGGAAGTGCCGCGCGGACTGCAGGGCCCGGCAAATTGATGTTGACCGGTCCGGGTCGGATATCACGGCCGTGATGCAATGCTATGCTGCGGACTCATTCCAAGAGGACACACATGCGTCGGGGACGCTCCCTATCACGCCGTGTGCCCGCTCGACTGGTCGCAGCCCTGGAACGCTTTGGCGATGAACGCTCTCATCCATGTCCTTGTCATCGTGGTGGGCCTTGCCATCGGCGCCTGGACGACAGCCGTCCTGATGTCCGAGGAGGAGACACCCGGCGCCGGCCCGATCAACTTCCAGGCAAGCCTGCGCAGCGAGACCGCGCTGGCGGTGACGCTCGGACCGGGATGGGGGCGACCGGCGGGCAAGGGCCGGCCACTCAAGGCCGAGTCCGCCAGCATCTTTGTCGATCTGCCCAACCCGGCAGAGGGCGACCTCGTGCTCGACATCCAGCTCGGCACCGTGCGCGGCCAGCCGCTCAAGGTCTCGGCGCGGGTCAATGGCCGCCCTCTCGAATCCTGGCAGGCCGGTCCGACACGCGGCAAGCGGCTCTACCTGCCGAAAGCACTCGCCAACGAGCGGGTTCCGATGGAAGTCACGCTCGCCGTCCAGGGGACGCCCGAGGCGCTGCTCGTCGAGGAGTTGCGCGTCCACGACGTGGCGACATTGTCAGGCTACGCAGGCTTCGTCGACGTGTGTGCTGGGGCACGCGTGGCCGGCTGGGCCAAGGCCGGGGAGCTGCCGTCGCCTCTCGTTCTCCGCCGGAACGGCGCCGTCGCGCGGACATTCGTGCCTAATGTCGAGCGGCCGGACCTCGCCCAGGCCGGGCATCCGGGCGACGCTGGTTTCGACTTTACGCTCGAGCCGCCGGCCCAGCCCGGCGAGAAGATCGAGGTGACCTACCCCAACGGCCGCCGCGTCGGCGGCGCGGCGTGTTCACCGTAGACCTTGCCGCAAGCGGGCAAAACGCTCAGTGCAGCGTCCGTGACGGCGGCGGGCCGGTAGGTGCTGGCGCCTCGGCAATGACGGCCTGGAGATCGGGCTTGTAGCCCTCGACGGTACGCAGCAGGATGGCCTGTATCGCCGGCACGTCGAACGCGCTCATGGCCGTGCGCAGCGCCTGCAGCTCCTTCTTGAGCTCCGCCATGCCGATGAACGGGTCGTAGGCGCGCAGGATGCGAGGGTGATCTGTGCCCACCGCATCGTGCGACAGGAACAGCTCCTCCGACATCTTGTCGCCCGGCCGCAGGCCCGTATAGACGATCTCGATCTGACCGTAGGGGTTGTCGGGCGTACGCAGCTCGAGGCCCATGAGGTGGATCATCGACCGGGCCAATGCGTCGATCTTGACCGCTTCACCCATGTCGAGCACGAACACCTCGCCACCCCGCGCCATCGAACCCGCCTGCAGTACGAGCTCCGCCGCCTCCGAGATCGACATGAAGTAGCGGACGATACCCGGATGGGTAACGGTGACCGGCCCACCGCTCTCGATCTGGCGTCGGAAACGGCGAACGACCGAGCCCGAGCTGTCGAGCACGTTGCCGAAGCGGACGGTGGTGAAGATCGTATCGGACTGCTCGGCCGCATGGGCCAGCACGATGTGCTCGGCCAGCCGCTTGCTCGCGCCGAGCACGTTCGACGGCCGCACCGCCTTGTCGGTCGAGATCAGAACGAACCGCTCGACCTGCTCGGCACGGGCCACATCGGCCAGGACGGCGGTCCCGAACGTGTTGTTGTTGAGGCCGACGACCGGGTTCTGCTGCATGATCGGAATGTGCTTGTAGGCGGCCGCATGGTAGAGCGTCTGCACCTCGAGACGGCGAAGCGTGTCGCGTACCACGGCGGCATCGAGCACCGAGCCCAGCACGGACACGATCTCGGGCGCCTCGCCCGGCGGCAGGGCGCAAGCGCGCTCGCGAACCTCGGCGTCGATCTCGTAGAGCGCGGCCTCGGAGAGATCGAACAGCACCACGCGGCGCGGCTTGTTGCTGAGCACCTGGCGAACGAGTTCGGATCCGATCGTACCGCCGGCCCCCGTCACCATCACCGACTTGCCGGCGATGCTGCGCGAGATGAGCTCGGGTAGCGGCAGTATCCGCTCGCGGCCCAGGAGATCGGCGGCATCGACCGGGCGCGCGTCACGCACGCTGATGCGGCCGCTAGCGATCGCCGAGAGCGCAGGCAGGACGCTGACCTTGATCGGCAGGCTGGCGTAGTGACGCAGAATGCCGCTTCGCTCGGAGCGCCGGTCGTCGTCGAGCGCCAGCAGCACCTCCCGGACGTCGAAGCGGCGCATCAGCGAGGGCAATTTGTCGGGCCCGTGGACCTTGACGCCATCGATGAACTGGCCGCGGAGGCTTTGCGAGTTGTCGACGAAGCCGGCCACCTCCCGCTCGCGCGTGCGACGCAGGTCGTCGAGCACCTGCTTGCCGAGCCGTCCGGCGCCGTGAATGACGACGGTTCCGGCACCGGCCTCGAGCGGCAGGCGCGGCACATGGACGCCCGTGGTGCGTAGTGCGTAGCCCGCAATCTGGCGCGTGACGACGACTGCCACGGACCCGAGCACGGCGTAGGCGAGAATTATCGACCGCGGCATGCCGAACTGGCCGATCATGAACAGCAAGAGCGCCCAGATCAGCACCGACAGCAAGACGCATGACACCATGTGCCACGAGCCGCGGTAGCCGATGAAACGCGTCACCACTTTGTAGAGGCCGAGCCAGGCGAAAACGCCGACAGTTATGACGGGTCCGATGGCCAGCGCGACAAGCCCGGCCAGTGTCGTCGGCACGTAGGGCTCGCCGTAGCGCAGCGAGGTGATGAGCCACAGCAGCGCGGCGAGGATGACGAGATCGCTCAAGACGATCAGCAGTCGCTTCTGAACCCGCGGCAGATCGACCAGCAGCTTGCCGAGAGCGCTCATGCGGTGACCCGCGTCCGATGACATCAAGTACCTCACCGAGGCATAATCTGTGAGCATAACGATCTTGCCCCTGAGGGGACAAGTCGGTTTCGACCCGGCCACGAGACCGGTGCACCGCTCGCTGCAAAGAAACGACAGGTGTCCGTGCAAAGATGCCGCAGGTGGACCGATCCAGCGGAGAACCAACGAGCTCGTTTCCAACTCGACCGTGATCTAGTGGCCGACATTACATCGGACGATCGAGCACACGACGGTAGAGACCCGCAATCCCCAGCCTTATCGCGTCCTCTGTGAACTGGCCGAGAAACCGGGCCCGACCGGCCGCAGCGAGCCGCTGGCGCAGCGCCGGGCTCGAGGCGAGATCGAACAAAGCCTGAGCCGCTCCCTCGACATTGCCGCGGGGCACCAGCAGCCCCTCGACGCCGTGGCGTACCACACTGCGGCAGCCGGTCACGTCCGTGGCCACAACCGGTCGGCCGCAGGCGATCGCCTCGACCAGGCTTCGCGGCAAACCCTCGCGATGCGAGAGCAGCAGGGCCACGTGATGCTCCCGCCAGACACCGGCAACATCGCTGGTCGGTCCGTGCCAGGTGGCGCCGGACTGCCGGCAGAGCGTGGCGAGCTCCACCGCGGACAGCGCACCCCGGTTGGATGGGTCGGCGGCTCCGAACAGGTGCAGCTCGATGCGGGCGCCCAGCGCTCGGGCGCGGCTCACGGCGGCAATGCTCTCGGGGATGCCCTTGGCTCGCGTCATGCGGGCGACGACCGCGACCTTGACCGGCGGCTCGGGCGGCTCCGGCGAAGGCTGGAACGCGCCAGCGTCGACGCCCGACCCGGCGATGAGGCACACGTCCCGCGCCGAAACCGAGAGGCCAAGCTCGGCCGGATCGTCGGCGTTCTCGAACACGAACACCGTTCCGGGACGCCGCAATACGCCGCTGACGAGGCGGCGGACGAGAGCGCGGGCGGCCCGGGCGGACGCTCCATCAGCGATCCAGAGGTGGCCGAGACCGACCGGCGCCAGCACGACGTTGCGGATTCCAGCCGCACGCGCTGCCAGCCCCCCGAGCACCACCAGCCGCAGCGCGATACAGTGAACGATGTCCGGTTGCTCGCGCCGCATCAGGGCGAAGAGATCGCGCATGTTACCGGCGAGCCGCATGGGGCCGAGACTGTGCCGCTCCGCCTCCAGCGCCACCACACGGCAGCCTTCCGCCTCCAGCTTGTCGCGGTGCTCGCGGACGCGTGCAGCGACGACCACCTCGAGCCCCAGGTCGCGCGCGACACGGATCAGGGGGCGAAAGTGGGAGTGGACGAACCAGTCCTCGGTGGCGAGCAGGAGAAGCTTGCGGTGGCGGGGCTGCGTCCCCGCGTCCGGGCCCTTCAGTCGATCGTCGCGGGAGGTGCTCACGACGGCGGGGCTCCGCTCTGGGCGCCGCTGGGCAAACGGCGTGATGGTGGGCCCTACTGGCTTGCAGCGGACACGGCGGCCATTGCGCCGCTCGAATGACCTCTTAGCGCCGAGCCCCGGTGTCGGCAACGGCGCGGGCGACGCCCTCGGCCAGCGGCACGGGCGGCATCCAGCCGAATGCGGCGCAAAAAGGAGCTGTGTCGAGCACCGCCGGCTCGAACAGCCGCGCGACGTCGTCACCCCGTCCGGCGAGACCGGCCGCCGCAGCCGCCAGCGGTCGCGGGACGGACACGAGACGGGCCGGTCGTCCGAGCGCAGCAGCGATGGCTTCGACGAGATCGGCGGCCGACGGGGTCTCGGCGTCGGCAACGAGGAAGGCCCCCGACGGGTGGCCCGAAGCAGATACGGCAGCGGCGATGGCGGACGCCAGATTGTCGATGCCGATGAAACTCCTCGGAGACCGCGCGCGGCCGAGTGGCAACGGCAACCCGCTCTGCACGAGACGGACGAGGCGACCGAAGTTGCCGGGTGCGCCCGAGCCATAGACCATTGGCGGCCGCAGAACGACAAGGTCGGTGCCCATACCCTGGAGCACCTCGGCCGCTCCGATCTCGCCGGCGAGCTTCGACGCCGCGTAGATGCCCGCCGGTCTCGGAGGGCTCGCATCCGTAAGAGGCCCATCGGGCGGGCTCGACGGACCGAGCACATGCGCCGTGCTGATGAGGATCAGTCGGGACACACCGGCATCGCGGCACGACGCGGCGAGCTGGATCGTCGCCTCCGTATTGACGCCCCGGGCACGTTCGACCGCACCTGGGTCGTCTCTGACATGGGCGAGACCCGCGGCATGGACCACGGCCTCGACGTCAGCGAGACACGCGGCCCACTCGGTCTCGGCGGAGAGGTCGCCATAATAGGCGTGGCTCCGACCGGACGGGACGTCCGGCCCTCTTTGGCGGAGACCTCGCACGACATCATGACCGGCCCGCTCGAGCGCGTCCGCTGCGGCCCGCCCCACAAAGCCGTTGGCACCCGTAACCAGGACCCGCATGGCGTTCGGTCTGTTGTCCTCTGCTGCTCGACCAAAGTGCCTAGCAGACCACGATACTACGATGCTTTCCAATCTCGCCGATAAGCGCTGCCACGCCGGCGCCCGACCCCCACGGCAGTCGGGTTGGCAGGTCTCGCCATGAGAAGCCGGTGACAAGGCCGAGTGCAGCCCGACGATGAGCCTGTGGACAGGCTGCTTGCGCCAGCGGGCCAAGCCTGTAGACCGGACGGAATGAGCGAGGTTCGACAACGTGGCCATTGGGCGATTACGGGGCGGCGCACGGCCGCCTCCGTGACGCTGAAGGCCGCCGAATTGATCGCAGGCGGGCTGTTCCTTTCGCCTCCCGGCCAATGGCTGTGGCGGCGCGCGCTCGGCGCAGCGCCTCGGGACACAGCCGACCTTCCGACCGCAATCGTCGCGCACGTCTTCTATCCGGAGCTGCTCGGCGAGGTGCTCGCCTGCCGCGCAGCCATTCCGGGCGGAGCGGACCTCATCGTAACGACGGCCCCGGCGAAGATCGAGGAGTTGCAGCGGCGGCTCGCCGACGTGCCTCGCAGCGAGGTGCATGCCTTCGAGAACCGCGGTCGCGATATCGCGCCCTTTCTCATGCTGCTCAACTCAGGCCGCCTCGACCGCTACGAGGCGGTCTTGAAGCTCCATACCAAGAAGAGCCCGCATCTCGTCAACGGGGGCATGCGGCGCCGCCTGCTCTATACCTGTCTTGCCGGCGATGCGGTGCTGGTCGCGCGGGTGCTGGCCCTGTTCGCGGATCCGCGGACCGGGATCGTCGGCTGGCGCCTCGCCTGGCGATCGCGACCTTCGTTCTGGATGACCAACCGGGCCCGCGTCGAGGAGCTGGCGCGCCGGATGTCGCCTCCCGCCGAGGCGCGGCTCGGCTTCTTCGAGGGCTCCATGTTCTGGGTCAGACCACGGGCGCTGTCGCCGCTTCGAGCACTGCGGCTGGACGCCGCGAGCTTCGAGCCCGAGGCCGGTCAGACAGACGGGGCGATGCACCATGCACTCGAGCGGGCGTTCTCCATCGCGGCGGCCGCGGCCGGCTACGAGACACGGAGCACGTCCGGGCACGTGCTGCTTCGGTGAGCGTGGTCAGAGTTGAAGGTGGTCGGACCGGCCGCTATCTCGGAGCGTCGGATCGGTCGGCCTCGGGCGCGAGGGTCGGCGGGGCCGGACCCAGCCGTCCGGACCAGCCGTCGCGCACAGCGCCCAGCAAAACGAGCGGCGATATGTCGCGTCGCGCCACCGCGGCCAGCACGACCTGCGAGACCAGACGCAGAGCCTGCCAAGCCTTCCAGCGCCCCGGCATGTGCGGCAGCGTCATGCCGTGGACCGCGTTACGGACGTAGTAGAAGAGACGCGCCGGCGACTGGCGCAGGATCTGAGGGTGCCACGGCCGACCGCTGTCATTCTCCTCGCCCCAGCGGTGCACCATCTCGATCTCATCGACGAGCACAGACGCCCAACCGTTTTGCCAGGCGCGCGCGCCCCACTCGACGTCGATCCCGCCGATGAAGTAGTCGTCGCGGAACGGACCGATCTGATGCCAGGCTTCGAGAGACACCAGCGATCCCGACGTCGGCAGGAAATGCACGGCACCGTCGGGGCCGCCGGACCTCTGCACACGGCGGTGATAGGGCATCGGCAGGAACGAGGTGCCCTCGGGCACGACGAGGCGCGGCCCGACGGCGGCTAGGCGATGACCGCGCATCGTGATGGCGCGGAACGCGGAGGCGAGCCGCGCTGGCATGCCGGGCGCCGGGGTGCTGTCCTGGTCGAGCAGCAGAATCGCGGGGTGACCTTCGGCACGAGCCGCCGCGGCGACAGCGTTCAATCCGTGGCCGAGACCGGCGTTGACCTCCGAGCGGGTAATGCGGGCGCGAGGTACGTCCGCGAGCAGCGCCTCGACCTCGACGGACACCGGGCCGTTCAGATGGACGAACAGTGGGCAGCCGTCCTCCGACAGCACCGCCAGGAGGTGCGCCAACAGCCCAGGGTCGGGCCGATAGAGCACGGTGCCGGCGGCAGGCGGCAATGCCTCGTCGGAGGCGGCGGAATCGGCGAAGCGCATGGTGACATTCGATAGCAGCGGCGAGCCGGTGCTGGAAGCATCCCCCCGCGACCGGGGCGCAGTCCGTGCGGCAGGGTGCGCGCGGGTCGCTACCGTCCGCCCGGCGACGGCGCCGCGCCAAACGACGCTCAGCTCGAGCGGCCTCGCTGCGGCAGACGAGAGTTGCACCGCATGCATTTCACTTGTAGTCCTCCACGGAGATACGGGGTGCGCGATTTCGGCTGACGGAATTACGGCCAGTGACGGGTTTTCACAGCCGGACGGAAGAGCGGAATGCTGATCGAGGCGTGCGAGATCCCCGAGGTCAAGCTGATCAAACCCAAGGTGTTTCGCGACGCGCGCGGGTTCTTCTCCGAGACCTTCAGCCAGCGGGCGCTGGCGGAGGCGGGCATTGCCGAGACGTTTGTCCAGGACAATCACTCGCTGTCGAGCGAGACCGGTACCGTGCGCGGTCTCCATTTCCAGAAACCGCCCTTCGCGCAAGGCAAGCTCGTGCGGGTGACACGCGGCCGCGTGCTCGATGTGGCGCTCGACCTGCGCCGCGCCTCGCCGACCTACGGCCGCCACGTCATGCGGGAGCTGTCGGCCGAGAACTGGGCACAGCTCTACGTGCCGGTCGGTTTCGCGCATGCGTTCTGCACCCTCGAGCCGGATACCGAGGTGGTCTACAAGGTGACTGATTACTATGCTCCGCAGGCGGATGCGGGGGTGTTGTGGTCCGACCCCGCGCTTGCAATTGCCTGGCCCATCACGCCCGACCGTGCCCGGCTTTCGGAGAAGGACGCGCGATTGCCGCGGCTCGCCGAACTCGAGCCCGTTTTCTGATCCGCCGGAAGGGGGACAATCGAAACCGCCGCCCGACGCCTGTCGGGGCGGCAGCAGGCCACTGGCCGGGGGATAGCCGAATGCGCGTGATCGTCACCGGAGGGGCGGGCTTTATCGGATCGGCCTTGTGCCGCCATCTGGTCGGCGTCCGCGGGTTCGAGGTCGTCAACGTCGACAAGCTGACCTATGCCGCCAACCTGGCCTCGGTGGCGCCCGTTGCCGACCGGCCGGGCTATCGCTTCGTCAAAGCCGACATCTGCGACCGCGAGGCGATAGACCACGTCCTCGCCGAGGCCCGACCCGACGCCGTGATGCATCTGGCGGCCGAAAGTCACGTCGACCGCTCGATCACCAGCTCGGCCGAGTTCATCCGCACCAATATCCTCGGCACGCACGTCCTGCTCGAGGCGGCGCGCGGCTACTGGCAGGGGCTCGAGGGCGAGGCCAAGGCGCGCTTCCGTTTCCTTCACGTCTCCACCGACGAAGTCTACGGCACACTGCCGCCGGGGGGATTTTTCGTCGAGACGACACCCTACGATCCGCGCTCGCCCTACTCCGCCAGCAAGGCCGCGTCCGACCACCTGGTCAGCGCCTGGCACGAGACCTACGGCCTGCCCATCCTGATCACCAACTGCTCGAACAACTACGGGCCCTATCATTTTCCGGAGAAGCTCATTCCGCTGATCCTCCTCAACGCGCTCGAGGAGAAGCCGCTGCCGGTGTACGGCGACGGGCGCCAGGTGCGCGACTGGCTCTACGTCGACGACCACGTCAAGGCGCTGACGCTGGTGCTCGAACGCGGTCGCGTCGGCCAGACCTACAACGTCGGCGGACGGGCGCCCATGGAGAACATCGACGTCGTGACGCGCATCTGCGACATCCTCGACGAGCGCCGACCGACAGGCACCTCGAGGCGCCGTCTGATCACCTACGTGGCCGACCGCCCGGGCCACGACCGGCGCTATGCGATCGACCCGTCGAAGCTCGAGGGCGAGCTCGGCTGGCGCGCGGCGGAGACGTTCGACACCGGCATCGTCAAGACGGTCGACTGGTATCTCGCCAACGAGGCCTGGTGGCGGCCGCTGCGCGACAAGGTGTACGCAGGCACGCGGCTCGGGCTCATCGAGCCGGCCAAGGCCGGCGCAGGCGGCAAGCCATGAGCCGCGCGCTGACGATCCTGGTTGCCGGTCGAGAGGGGCAGGTCGCGGTCGAGCTGGCGCGCGTGCTGTCGGCGGCGGGGCATCGCGTGAGCGCCCTCGGCCGTCCGAGCCTCGATCTGGCCAATGCGGCAACGATCGAGCGGGCGGTGGGCGAGGTGCGGCCCGATCTCGTGGTCAACGCCGCCGCCTACACCGCCGTCGACAAGGCGGAGGACGAGCGCGAGTCGGCGATGGCCGTCAACGCGACGGGGGCGGGACTGCTGGCGTCGACCGCGGCGCGTCTCGGCGCCCCAATCGTCCATTTCTCGACCGACTACGTGTTCGACGGCAGCAAGACAACGCCCTATCTCGAGACCGACGCCACGGGCCCCATCGGCGTCTACGGCTCGACCAAGCTCGAAGGCGAGCGGCTGGTTGCAGCCGCCAATCCGCGCCACGCGATCCTGCGCACGGCCTGGGTGTTCAGCCCGCACGGCAACAACTTCGTCAAGACCATGTTGCGGCTCGCCGGCCAGCGGCCCGAGCTGACCGTGGTCGACGACCAGCACGGAACGCCGACCTCGGCCGCCGACCTCGCCGACGCGGTGGCCCACCTTGCGCCGCGGCTCGTCGCGGAGGATGCGGCGCCCGAGCGCTTCGGTGTGTTCCACGCCGTGCCGGGCGGGCCCACGACGTGGTGCGGCTTTGCGCGCGCCATCATGGACGGCGCACGCGAGCGCGGCGCGCCGGCGGTTGCGGTCCGCGCCATCACCACCGCCGAGTTCCCGACCCGGGCGCGGCGTCCACAAAGCTCCGTGCTCTCGCCCGAGAAGCTCAGCCGCGTGCACGGCATTGCGCTCCCTCCCTGGCCGGACTCGCTGTCGCGCTGCCTCGACGCGCTGGCCGGCCCGCGGCGCGATGCGTGAGCGGATCTGCCGACCTGCTTTGATGTTACGGACCGAGGACGGAGCGAGGAGAACATGGGCATCAAGGGCATCATCCTGGCAGGGGGCAGCGGAACGCGGCTTTATCCGCTGACGTTCTCGGTCTCGAAGCAGTTGCTGCCCGTCTACGACAAGCCGATGATCTACTATCCGCTGTCGGTGCTGATGCTGGCCGGCATCCGCGACATCCTCATCATCACCACGCCCCACGATCAGCCGATGTTCAAGGCACTGCTCGGCGACGGCAGCCAGCTCGGCATTCGCTTGTCCTATGCGGTGCAGCCGCGCCCGGAGGGCCTGGCGCAAGCGTTCATCATCGGCGCGGATTTCATCGGCGGCGACCGCTGCGCGATGGTGCTAGGCGACAACATCTTCCACGGCCATGGCCTGCAGGACCTTCTCGCCGAAGCGCTGAAGCGGCCCGACGGCGCGAGCGTGTTCGCCTACGAGGTCTCCGACCCGGAGCGCTACGGCGTCGTCGCGTTCGACGGCCAGGGCCGCGCCACCTCGATCGAGGAGAAGCCGAGCGAGCCGAAGTCGAACTTCGCGGTGACGGGGCTCTACTTCTACGACAACGACGTGGTTCGCATCGCCCGCGAGATCCGACCGTCGTCGCGCGGCGAGCTCGAGATCACGTCGGTCAACCAGCGCTATCTCGACGCCGGGAAGCTCAACGTGGTGCGCCTCGGCCGCGGCTTCGCCTGGCTCGACACCGGCACCTTCGACAGCCTCATCTCGGCCGGCGAGTTCGTCGCCACGCTCGAGCGGCGGCAGAACCTCAAGGTTTGCTGCCCCGAGGAGATCGCGATCCGCATGGGCTTCACGACGCTCGATCAGATGGCGCCATGGCTCGAGCGGCTCGGCAAGTCGGACTATGCGACCTATGTACGGAAGGTCGGGCGGGCGAAGCCGCAGACGTGAGGCCGCACGCCCGGCGCCGCGATGCGGCCCGGGTGACGGCGGCGGAACATGGAGTGCGGGGCGATCGCCGGCCGCGAATGGACTAGTCGACATGGCGGCCTTGGACCGCCCCGCGCAGGGTTTTGGGCATATCTCCCGCCTATCCTCGCCAGCGCAAACACAGCACCCTCGAGCACCGTGCGACGGGCCGGAGCCTCGGGCTTGCGGATGCGTTCATTCCGCGCTCACCCGACCTGCTCACCGTGCCACACTGTGCGAAACGCCTTCCGGACAGCGCCCCCTGACAGCACGGGATAGGGCAAGTCTACGCGGACGCAACGGCGCGGGGATAACCTCCGAGCCTCGCCCTCAGGTCGACCGACCGACGCTTACGGCTCTCAGAGGACGCGCCGCGCCCTGAGCAACTCAAGGATCTCGTCGGCCAGCCGCTCGGCCGGTTCCTGACCCGAAGCCAGCCGCAGCTCGGGTGCGTCGGGCGCCTCGTAGGCGGAATCGATGCCGGTGAAATTGCGGATCTGCCCGGCACGAGCCTTCCGGTAAAGACCCTTGGCGTCGCGCGCCTCGCACACATCGAGCGGCGCATCGACAAAGACCTCGATGAACTCACCGGGCGGGAACAGGTCGCGCGCCATCTGCCGCTCGGCGCGAAACGGCGATATGAACGACACGATGACGATCAGACCGGCATCGACCATGAGCTTCGCGACCTCGGCCACGCGGCGGATGTTCTCGACGCGGTCGGCATCGGTGAAGCCGAGATCGCGGTTGAGCCCGTGTCGCACGTTGTCGCCATCGAGCACGTAGGTGTGCCGGCCCTGCGCCACGAGCCTCTTGTCGAGCAGGTTGGCGATGGTCGACTTGCCGGCGCCGGACAGCCCGGTGAACCACAGGCAGCATGGCTTCTGCGCCTTCAAGGCCGACCGCTTTGCCTTGTCGACCTCGAGCGCCTGCCATTGGATGTTCGTGGCGCGGCGGAGATCGTGGCTGATGATCCCGGCGGCCACCGTCGCGAACGAGAGCTTGTCGATGAGGATGAAGGCGCCGAGCCGCGGGTCCTCGGCGAACGGCGCCCCGACGATGGGCCGTGCGGTCGAGAGCGCGCAGACCCCGATCTCGTTGAGCTCGAGCTGACGGCCGGCGGTCAGCTCGAGCGTCTCGACGCTGAGCTTGCCCTTGAGCTGAGTGACGGTGGCGCTCGTCGTCTGGGTGGCGCACTTGAGGAGGTAGGGCCGCCCTGGCAGCATCGGCTCGTCGCTCATCCAGACCAGGCGCGCCACGAACTGGTCCCAAACGCCGGGCTCGGCGCCGCGCCGAGCGATGACGTCGCCGCGGCTCACGTCGACGTCGTCGGCCAGCACCAGCGTCACGGCGTCGCCGGCCGCGCAGGCGGTGTGCTCGGCGTCGGCGACCAGAATCCGGGCGATGCGCGAGGTGACGCCCGAGGGCAGCACGACGACATCGTCGCCAACGCGCGCCTCGCCGCTGCCGACCGTTCCCGAGACCCCGCGGAAGAGATGATCGGGCCGGTTGACCCACTGCACGGGCAGCCGCAAAGGACGGGTCTGATCGTCGCCGGTATCGACCGCCTCGAGATGCTCGAGCAGCATTGGCCCGCGGTACCAGCCGAGGCGTTGGGTGGGGATCGTGACGTTGTCGCCGTCGCGCGCCACGATCGGGATACAGACCGGATCGCGCAGGCCGAGGCCGGCGGCGAGCGCGCGGTACTCGGTCTCGATCGCCGCGAAGCGATCGGTGTCGAATGCGACGAGGTCCATTTTGTTGACCGCCAGCACGACGTGCTTGATCCCGAACATGGCGATGATCGCGCTGTGCCGCCGCGTCTGGCGCGAGATGCCCTTGCGGGCGTCGACGACGATGATCGCCAGATCGGACACGCTGGCGCCGGTCGCCATGTTGCGCGTGTACTGCTCGTGGCCGGGCGTGTCCGCGACGATGAACTTGCGCCGCGGGGTGGCAAAGTAGCGGTAGGCGACGTCGATGGTGATGCCCTGCTCGCGCTCCGCCTCGAGGCCGTCGACGAGGAGCGCGAAATCGAGCGCGCCGCCCGTAGTGCCGAAGCGGCGGCTGTCGCCGGCCAGCGTCTCGAGCTGGTCATCGGGCACCGCGCCGCACTCGTAGAGCAGACGCCCGATGAGCGAGCTCTTGCCGTCGTCGACGCTGCCGCAGGTCAGCAGCCGGAGCAGCCCCTTGTCGCCCTGCATCAGAAGTAGCCTTCCTGCTTCTTCCGCTCCATCGAGCCCTGCGCGTCGCGGTCGATGGCGCGACCCTGGCGCTCTGAGGCACGGCTGACCTTGAGTTCCTCGATGATGTCGGCGATCGAGCCCGCGTCGGAACGAATGGCGCCGGTCAGCGGATAACACCCGAGCGTGCGGAAACGGACCTGCACGTGCGATACGACCTCGCCGGGCCGGAGGGTCAGGCGATGGTCGTCGACCATGATCAGCATGCCGTCGCGGGCGACGACGGGCCGGGCGGCGGCGAGGTAGAGCGGCACGATGGGGATGTCCTCTGCCGCGATGTACTCCCAGACGTCGAGCTCGGTCCAGTTGGAGAGCGGGAACACACGCACCGATTCCCCAGGCCGGTGCCGCCCGTTGTAGAGTTGCCAAAGCTCAGGGCGCTGCGCCTTCGGGTCCCAGCGGTGGCCTTCGCCGCGCATGGAGAACACGCGCTCCTTTGCACGCGAGCGCTCCTCGTCGCGCCGCGCACCACCGATGGCGCAGTCGAAGCGGCCGGCATCGAGCGCCTGGCGAAGGGCCACGGTCTTCATGATCTCGGTGTGAACGGCGCTGCCGTGGGTCAGGGGAGAGATGGCGCGCGCGAGCCCGTCGGGGTTCTGGTGCACGATGAGCTCGAGGCCGAGGCGCTGCGCGGTTGCATCGCGGAAGGCGATCATCTCGCGGAACTTCCAGCCGGTGTCGACGTGGAGCAGCGGAAACGGCGGCCTGCCGGGATGAAAGGCCTTCATGGCGAGGTGAAGGAGGACCGAGGAGTCCTTGCCGATCGAGTAGAGCAGCACCGGGCGCTCGCACTCGGCGACGAGCTCACGAAAGATGTGGATCGACTGCGCCTCGAGCTCTCTCAGGTGGGTCGAGTATCGCATTCGGCTCCCCGGCCGCGCGGCGGGGATGGCGGGAGTGCCACGCCCGGCGAACGGTTTCCACCCATCATCTCCAGGCCGGCCGAATTCGCAAGTGCGACTATCCGTCTGTGCTGGCGGCAGGGGCGAGGCGGGCGCGTTGTGGCGCGGGCAAAAACAATGAGGCCGCCCGCGCCGTGACGGCGGGGCGGCCATCGTTCCATCGAAACGTGCGGCGGATCAGCTGATGAGGAAATCGGCAGAGGTCATGGTGGTGAGCCCCGTCGGCAGCACGGCGAACTGGACGGCTGCGCCGCCGCCGTTGGCGTCCGCGTCGTAGGTGAGCGCACCCGTCGTCGAATTGTAGATGATGCGGCTCGTCGCCGTCGTCGTATTGATCGAGAACTCGTTGGCGTCGAACGTCGCGCCAAGCGTGGTGAAGATCGCGTTGTCGAGGTAGATCGTGTCGTCGGCAACCACGAAGTCCGCCAATGTGTCGATGTTCGACGCCCCGAGCGCGGTCGAGAACTGGAAGAAGTCCGAGCCCGTGCCGCCGTAGAGGAAGTCGCTGCCGAGGAGGCCGTCGATGAAGTCCGCGGCACCGAGACCGTATAGGTAGTTGGCCACCCCGTTGCCGATCACGACGTCGCCGGCAGTGCTCGCGTAGACACCCTCGATGCTCGTGTACGTGTCGCCCGCGGCAACGTTCGTGTTGATGCCCGGCGTCTGCAGGGAGATCACCAGCGGGCCCCATGCCGCATCGTCGTAGCGGGCGAAGTCGATGCCGTTGCCGCCGATGTGCTGGTCCGCGCCCTGCGCACCCCAGATATTGTCGTCGCCTTCGCCGCCGTCGAGATAGTCGGCGCCGTTGTAGCCGTAGAGGTTGTCGTTGTTACCCTGGCCCAGAAGGTAGTTACCGAGCTGGTTGCCGCCAATCGTATCGCGACCGGCACCGCCGATGATGCCTTCGACGGCAGTGTAGGTATCGCCCGCGGCTGCACCCGTGTTCACCGACGGGATCGCCAGATTGATGACCAGGTTGCCCCAATTCGCATCGTCGTAGCGTGCGTAGTCGATACCGTCACCGCCGACGTGGGAATCCCCGCCGTCGCCGCCCCACAGGTGGTCGTTGTTCGCGCCGCCGTCGAGGTAGTCCGCGCCCGAATAGGCGTAGATCTGGTCGCTGCCGATACCGCCCAGCAGGAAGTTGGCGCCGTTGTTGCCGCCGATGATGTCGTTGCCGGCTCCGGCGACGATGCCCTCGATGCTGTTGTAGGTGTCGTTCTGCGCGGCGCCCGTGTTCACACTCGGAACCAGCAGGTTGATGACCAGGTTGCCGTAGTTCTGGTCGTCGTAGTGGGCGTAGTCCGTGCCCTCGCCGCCGTTGTGCGTGTCGCCGCCGATGCCGCCGTAGAGGTGGTCGTTGCCACCCTCGCCGTTCATGACGTCGATGCCGCCGTTGCCGTACAGCAGGTTCGCCGCACTGTTGCCGGTCAGCGTATCGCCGCCACTGCCGCCCACCGCGTTCTCGATCACCACGTTCTGCGCGATCGTGAAGCCGCCGTGGATGTTGGTCGCGAACGAGACGAAGCCGCCGCCGCCGACGGCATAGGTGTTGGTTGCCGGGCGAAGGTCGATGGTGACGCCGAGGCTCGTGGAGCCGGCGCTGATGGTGTCGGTTCCCCCGGCGTCCCAGATCGCCGAGTAGAAGGTGCCGGCCGCGTTGACGAGCGGCAGGAAGTAGGTGTTGTTGCCGGTGTTGAAGGTCGTGCGCGCACCGTACTTCTGCTGCAGGATGGCGATGTCGAGAGGCGATAGCGTGCCCGAGCCGCCGTAGACGTCGTAATTGGGATCGCCCACCTGCGGCCCGGTCGACCAGCCGCGATTGTACGACATCACGGTATGAACGTTCTGGTTCAGGTTGAAGAGGCCGTAGCTGCCGAACGGCCCGCTGACGCCAGCCAGCACCTCGGAACCGCCGCCGGTGTCATGCGGGTGAGCAAGACCGAGCCCGTGGCCGAACTCGTGGATCAAGGTCTGGAACGCATCACCGCCCTGCGCGAGGTTCGACGTGGTGAAGATCGACGACGAGCCGTCGAACCAGGCGATGCCCTGGCTCGATCCGAACGCCGGGTCGGGCGGATACATGTAGGCGAGGCCGGACTCGCCCAGCGGGTTGTTGTTGACGACGAGGCGGAACTGGGCGCCCGTCGGCGAACTGACCTCGACGAAATTGACGTTGATAACGTTAGAGTACTGCTGGAGCGCGAGCAGCGCCTGCTGCTTCTCGTACGGTGTCCAGTCGCGCGCCGGCTGACCGTCGAAGGTTTCGCCGTTCCTCGCGAAATAGACGTTGACCGTATTGCCCGACGACAGCGCGACCTCGGTGCCGCCCCAATCGAGCGAGTTGGTGACGGGCTGGGACGGCGGCGCGACGGTGGACGCGCTCAGCGTGTACTCGCCCACCTGGGTCGAGAAGGCCTCGGCGAGCAGGAAATAGGTGCCGCTCGTGGTCGGGGTGAAGCTGCCGATCAAAGAGTTGGTGCCCGGGCCGCCGTCGTCATCGGCGACGATGAAAGAGCCAGACGGGCCGAAGAGCGAGAGATAGGGGTCCGACAGCGGGCTCGACCCGCTGCCGTTGAGCGCAAACTGATAGGTTTGCCCGGCAACCAGATTGACCCTGAACGCATCGCCGTCGCCGTTGGAATTGATATAGCCGACCGTGGACCCGCCGACGGACACCGAGAACGTCGTGGTGATATCGGCGGGGATCGTGTCGGAGGACGGATTGTTGTCGATGAGGCTGCGCTGACCGAACAAGCCCTCGCGCGGGCCCTTATCTTCGGGCGGCGGCAACGTGAGGCCGGTGTAGCCGCCAGGCACGACGCCCTGCGACATCTGACAGATCACGCACATCGTAACGTCCTCCCCAAGCAATCACTTTGTAGCCAAGAAACGCAACGTCTCGCCACCCTGGGCAAATCCGGGGCTCACGGACCGCTGGCAAGGTCCGCCCGGGCCCCGTCATTGTCAAGACGCCTATACCGGGCATGTTTCATTTTCTTGATACTCGCAGTAAATTTCCGCAGGCAAGCGGCGCAAAATTGCGATCGCGGCCTCCTTGTTGCGGCGCACCGGCCCCGCACAGCCTAGAAAACCGCGTGCGCGCCGCGCTCGGCGGTAGCCTCGCCCCGGACCAGCCGCCGGTAGTGGTCAAACAGCGTCTCCGAGCCATGGGAGGGCGTCGCCGCCGCGTCGTAGCGGCCGGTGGCAGGGTCGAGCACGAGCATCGATTCGGTCGCATAATAGCGGGCAATGCGGGCCAACTCGGCTTTGGCCGCGAGCGCGGACGACAGCCGGCCGAGTGCGCCAAGACCGCCGACGACCGTGTCCAGGATCGCGACCGGCACGCGGGTGAAGCGCGGCGGGCGCCCCAACAATGCGAACAGATGCTCGCCCAACTGGCGCGGCGTGATCGCGTCGCCCGGGCCGCCGATGGGCAGAATGCGGTTCAGCCGCGCGTCGTCGTCGAGGCATCCGGCGATGAAGTCGGCGAGATCGTCGTCGCTGATCGGCTTGGTCGCGGTCAGCGTGCCGTCGCCGAACAACAGGTAGGGCTTGCCCGCCATGACGCGCCCCACCTGGCCGGAGAGCGACTTGAAGTAGGCGGTCGGCCTTACGATCGAATAGGCGAGCCCGGACCCGATCAGCGACCGCTCGAACGCGAGCTTGGCGTGCTGGAAGGCGAGCCGAGGCTTCTGCACGCAGATCGCCGACAACAGAACCACGTGCGCGGCACCCGCTTCGCGCGCTGCAGCGAGCGCAGTGAGGTGCGCACGGTGGTCGATGGCCCAGGCGTCGGCTGGCGCTCCCGTGCGCGAGGCGAGACAGGAGACGAGAACGTCGATCCGCTGGCCGCGGAATCCGTCACGGGCGACAGAGGCGGCGTCGGTCACATCCGCGGGGCGAACCTCCACGGAAGCCGGCAGACGGGCGCCAGGTGCCGAGCCGGGTCGGACGAGCGCCACCACGCCGTGGCCACGCGCGACGAGCGCGGCCGTCGTCGCCCGCCCGATCGTTCCCGTCGCACCGAGCAGCAGGACGCGTCGCGGGCGGGGTGACGTCACAACGGGATGTTGTCGTGCTTCTTCCAGGGGTTCTCCAGCGTCTTGTTGCGCAGCATGTTGAGCGCGCGGCAGATCCGCGTGCGTGTGGTCGACGGCAGGATGACCTCGTCGATGTAGCCGCGCTCGGCGGCGACGAACGGATTGCCGAACCGCCGCTGGTACTCGTCGATGCGCGCCTTGATCTTCTCCGGATCGGAAAGCTCGGAGCGATAGAGGATCTCGGCCGCACCCTTGGCGCCCATCACCGCGATCTCGGCCGACGGCCAGGCGTAGTTGACGTCGCCGCGGATGTGCTTCGAGCTCATCACGTCGTAGGCGCCGCCGTAGGCCTTGCGCGTGATGACGGTCACTTTCGGCACCGTCGCCTCGGTGTAGGCGAACAGCAGCTTGGCGCCGTGCTTGATGAGGCCGCCGTACTCCTGGGCGGTGCCCGGCAGGAAGCCCGGAACGTCGACGAAAGTCACGATCGGGATCTCGAAGCAGTCGCAGAAGCGCACGAAGCGGGCCGCCTTGCGCGAGGCGTCGCTGTCGAGCACGCCGGCCAGCACGGTCGGCTGGTTGGCGACGATGCCGACCGTGCGGCCCTCCATGCGCGCGAACCCGGTGACGATGTTCTTGGCGAACGCTTCCTGGATCTCGAAGAAGTCGCCCTCGTCGGCGACCTTCAGGATCAGCTCCTTGATGTCGTAG
>CAYYGO010000037.1:0-43874 GCA_964471635.1 uncultured Hyphomicrobium sp. | reverse complement strand
TGCCGGACTGGGCGCAGACGCTGGGCATGACCTTCTCGATCATGCTGTGGATGCCCTCGTGGGGCGGCATGATCAACGGCCTCATGACGCTCGCCGGCGCCTGGGACAAGCTCCGCACCGATCCCGTCGTGCGCCTCCTCGTGGTCTCCGTCGCCTTCTACGGCATGTCGACCTTCGAGGGCCCGCTGATGTCGATCAAGGCGGTGAACTCGCTGTCGCACTACACGGATTGGACCATTGGCCACGTCCACTCGGGCGCGCTCGGCTGGGTCGCCATGGTGTCGTTCGGCGCCATCTACTGCCTGGTGCCGTGGCTGTGGAACCGCAATGGCCTCTACTCGATCAAGCTCGTGGAGTGGCACTTCTGGATCTCGACCATCGGCATCCTGCTCTACATCACCGCGATGTGGGTGTCGGGCATCACGCAGGGTCTGATGTGGCGGGCCTACGACAAGCTGGGTTTCCTCCAGTACTCGTTCATCGAGACCGTGGAAGCGATGCACCCCTACTACGTCATCCGCGCGATCGGCGGCCTGCTGTTCGTCATCGGCTCGCTGATCATGGTCTACAACATCTGGCGCACAGTGCGTGGTGACGCGATCCGGGACGCGGCCGACCAGCCGAGCGTTGCCGCCGCGCCTGCGCTGCGCATCCAGCCGGCCGAATAAGGGGGCACCGCGTCATGAAGCACGAAGTCTTCGAGAAAAACTCCATAATCCTCCTGATCGGCATACTGCTCATGGTGTCGGTCGGAGGACTGGTGCAGATCGCTCCGCTCTACTGGGTCGACAGCACGATCGAGAAGGTCAAGGGGATGCGTCCCTACAGCCCGCTCGAACAGGCCGGCCGGGACATCTACATCCGAGAGGGGTGCTACGTCTGCCACAGCCAAATGGTCCGCACACTTCGAGACGAGGTCGAGCGCTATGGCCACTACAGCCTCGCCGCTGAGAGCATGTACGACCATCCCTTCCAGTGGGGCTCGAAGCGCACGGGACCCGATCTCGCCCGCGTCGGCGGCAAGTACTCCGACCAATGGCAGGCCGAGCACCTGAAGAACCCGCGCAGCCTCGTGCCGGAAAGCATCATGCCGGGCTACCCCTGGCTGGCGAAGACCAAGCTCGAGACGAAGACCATCAAAGCCCGCCTCGAGACGCTGAAGCTGGTCGGCGTGCCATACAGCGCCGACATGATCGCCAAGGCCGAGACCGACGTCGCAATCCAGTCGATACCCGACGGCAAGGGCGTCAAGGACCTGCTCGCCCGCTATCCGAAGGCCAAGGTCGGCAACTTCGACGGCAACGAGAGCGAGCTTACCGAGCTCGATGCGCTCGTCGCCTACCTCCAAGTCCTCGGTCAGATGGTCGACTTCGCGACCTTCGACGCCGCCGGACCCAACCTGAGGTGAGGCGCTCATGACCTACGAAACCGTTGCAACCATCAGTCAGGTCACCTCGCTGCTGTTGTTCATCGCGATGTTCGCACTCGTCCTCGTCTACGCACTCTGGCCGTCCAACGGGCCGAAGTTCGACGCGGCTCAGAAGCGCGCACTCGATCTCGACACGGCCGCACCGCAAAAACGGGGGAACCAGTGAGCACGCATCGCGAAGTCGACGACGTAACCGGCGTCGAGACCACCGGCCACGTCTGGGATGGCATCAAGGAACTCAACAAGCCGCTGCCGCGCTGGTGGCTCTTGACCTTCTACGCCTGCATCGTGTGGGCCATCGGCTACTGGGTGCTCTACCCGGCCTGGCCGCTGGCAAACTCCTACACACAGGGCATGCTGGGCTACAGCCAGCGCGCCACGGTGGCGCAAGAGGTGAAGGCTGCCGCGGCTGCGCAGTCGGGCATGCGCGATCTGCTCGGCAAGACGCCGCTAGCTGACGTGAAGAAGAACCCGGATCTGCTGCGCTTTGCCACCACGGGCGGCAACTCGGCGTTCCAGACCAACTGTGCGCCCTGCCACGGTCGCGGCGCGCAGGGTGCACTCGGCTACCCGAACCTCAACGATGACGATTGGATCTGGGGCGGCTCCGTGGACCAGATCCACGCCACGATCCTGCATGGCATCCGCGCATCGAACGACAAGTCGACGCGCGACAGCGCCATGCCCCGGTTCGGGATCGACAACTTGTTGAAGCCGGCCGAGATCGACGATGTCGCCGAATACGTCATATCGCTCGGCTCGAAGGGCACGGGCGACAAAGCCAAGATCGAGCGTGGCGCCAAGATCTATGCGGAGCAGTGCACCGCGTGCCACGGCGAGCAAGGCCAGGGCAACGCCGAGCTGGGTGCGCCCAAGCTTTCCGATCAGATCTGGCTCTACGGCAACAGCAAGGCGTCCGTCGTGGAGAGCATCCACACGGGCCGCGGCGGCATGATGCCGAGTTGGGCCAACCGCCTCGATCCGGTGACGCTGAAGTCCCTCGCTGTCTACGTCCACAGCCTCGGCGGCGGCAAATAGACGCCGACGGGTGGCGCATCCCTTCGGCGTCGACCAAAGCGGGAGGCACAGGCGATGTGCTGCTGCGGATGTGCTCTGGCCCTGGCTGTCGCCGAGGCGGAGTTCGCGGAACGGGATAGGCGAAGCGATCAGGCGCGTCCCGTGGGCGCCCTGGTCGACCATACTGGAAAAATGGAGGTGCAGCCCGATGCCGCCTCCTCAGTATTATCACATTCAAATATGATTTCTGTGGCTGCGTCGAATGCCGCTCCGCGGGCAACCACGCGCTCAGCCAGCGGCGAAGCCGCCCATGGCATCGCCGGCAAATGGCTCCGAAGGGCAATCGCAGCTCTGGCACGCAGTCCCGTCGAACCGGCCAACGGCGCGCCGAACACACACACCCGTCACTGGAGTCCGGTCACGTGACCACGGTTCTCGACAAGACGCACGATCCGAAGAGCACGCCCGCGTTCGGCACCGAGCAGCACGACGTCGAGGCCGTCAACCGCAAGGCGACGCGCGAGCTCTATGCCACGCGCAAGAAAATCTACCCCAAGCTTGCCAGAGGACGCTACCGCACGGTCAAGTGGATCGTGATGGCGGTGACGCTCGGCATCTATTACGGGCTGCCGTGGCTGCGCTGGAATCGCGGGCCCGACCTTCCCGATCAGGCCGTGTTGTTAGACATGGTCCACAACCGCTTCTTCTTCTTCTTCCTCGAGATCTGGCCGCAGGAGTTCTACTACGTCACCGGCCTCCTGGTGCTGTCGGCGCTCGCGCTATTCCTGTTCACGTCCGTCGCCGGCCGCGTCTGGTGCGGCTACACCTGCCCGCAGACCGTCTGGACCGACCTCATGGTCAACGTCGAGCGGTTCTGGCAGGGCGACCGCAATGCGCGCATCCGCCTCGACAAGGAACCGTGGAGCCCCTCGAAGATTTTCAAGAAGGTCATGACTCACCTGTCGTGGGCGGCAATCGGGCTGCTGACCGGCGGCGCGCTGGTGTTCTATTTCCGCGATGCGCCGACGCTCGCCATGGAGCTCGTCACTGGCACCGCGCCAACCATCGCCTACCTGTTCCTGGCGCTGTTCGCCGGTACCACCTACCTGCTGGGCGGCATCGCGCGCGAGCAGGTCTGCACCTACATGTGCCCATGGCCGCGCATACAGGGCGCGATGACCGACCATCACACCCTGCTGGTCAGCTACAAGCCCGAGCGGGGCGAGCCGCGCGGCGCTGTCCGCAAGGGACCCGACGGCGTCGTCGACTGGTCCCAGCGCGGAGACTGCATCGACTGCAAGGCCTGCGTCGCGGTCTGCCCAGCCGGCATCGACATCCGCGACGGCTCGCAGCTCGAGTGCATCCAGTGCGCGCTGTGCATCGACGCATGCGACGAGATCATGGACAAGATCGACCGTCCGCGCGGGCTCATCGACTACGACACCGTCGCCAAGCAGGAGGCGAAGGCGCGCGGCGAGCATGAGCCGCTGAAGATCGTACGCACCCGCACGCTGCTCTATGCCGGCCTGTTCTCGCTCGTCGGCATCATCATGCTCGTCGGCTGGCTCAACCGCTCGATCCTCGAGATCAACGTCATCAAGGAGCGTACGCCGCCGTACGTCCAGCTCTCGGACGGCAGTATCCGCAACGCCTACACCGTGAAGCTGCTCAACAAGCTCCAGCAGCCGCGCACGATGCGGCTCGACGTGGTCGGTCTTGTGGGCGCGCGCGTGGCGATCGTCGGCGTCGACGGCAACGAGCTGTTAGTGCCGACCGACGCGCTGCGAGAGTTGCGCGCCTACGTCACCGTCCCACAGGAGAGCGCGTCGAGTCTCGGTGCCGCCTCCGTCCCGGCCGAGTTCGTCGTCCGCGATGTGGGCTCAGGCCAGGAGACGCGCCGCAAGACTTACTTCCAGGCCCCAGCAAACTGACGAGGATACGATCATGACCATCCGATCGGACGTGGCCGTAGCGCACGGGGACAGACCGGCCGTCTCCGGCACGCGAGGATTGAGCGGGCGCGACGTGCTGATCGCCTTCCTCTCGTTCTTCGGCCTCGTGTTCGCGGTCAACGGCTACTTCCTCTACGCCGCGCTCTCCACCTATACCGGGGTTGTCGCTAAGGAGCCCTACCGCAAGGGCCTCGCCTACAACGAGCGCATCGCCGCCGACGAGACACAGGCCCGCCTCGGCTGGCAGGCGGCCATCGACGCTGGCCGCGACGGCCGCATCAGCGCGCGCTTCATTTCCATCGACGGCTCCCCGGTCCGCGGGCTCAAGGTCACCGGCAAGATCGGCCGGCCAGTTTCGGGCGGGGAGGATCAGGTTGTCCCGCTGGCAGAGTCCACCGGGGGCGAGTACGCCGCCCGCACGGCAGCGCCGCTTGCCGACGGCGGATGGATCCTCGAGGTCGAGGCCGCGGACGGGACATCGGGCGCAACCCTGCATCGCATGAAGAGGCGCATATGGCTGAAGCCCTGAACATTACTCGCCTGTCGCCAAGCGCCGGCACCTCGGTCCGGCTGGCCGCGAGCCGACCGCTGGCCGCCGCTGCAAGACCTGCCCCGGTCACGACCACGCTCGTTGTCGAGAACATGCACTGCGGCAACTGCATGCGGAAAGTCGAGACCGCGCTCCAAGCCCTGCCCGGCGTCGAAAGCGCGCGTGTCAACCTATCCAGCAAGCGCGTGTCGATCGTGACCCCATCGCGCCCGGAGACCGCGGAGGCGTTCATCGCTGCCGTCGAGCGCGCCGGCTTCAAGTCGACCGTTCTCGTCGACCAGGGCGCCCGTCCGGAGGCGGCGGAGAACCGCGACTACATGCGCCGGCTCGGCGTCGCAGGCTTTGCCGCCGCCAACATCATGCTCTTGTCGGTCTCGGTGTGGTCCGGCCACTCGGGCGACATGCCGGCCTCCCTGCAGACGATGTTCCACTGGCTGTCGGCGATAATCGCGCTGCCGGCGGTGGCCTATGCCGGCCAGCCGTTCTTTCGCTCTGCGCGCCGCGCCCTCGCGGCTCGCCAGCTCAACATGGACGTGCCGATCTCGCTCGGAGTCATCCTGGCGACCGCAATGAGCCTGTTCCAGACCATCCGCGGCTCGGAGCAAGTGTATTTCGACGCGGCCGTGACACTGCTGTTCTTCCTGCTCGTCGGTCGCGCGCTCGACCAGCAGATGCGGGCACGCGCGGCGAGCGCCGCGGAGAACCTCTTGGGGCTCAAGGCCGATGCCGCCTCCGTTTTCCAGCCGGACGGCAGCATCCAGCGCATCGCCATCGACGCCATCGTTCCGGGAATGCGGCTGTCGGTCGCCGCAGGCGAGCGGGTACCACTCGATTCCCGCGTCATCGCAGGCGCGGCTGAAGTCGACGATAGCCTCATCACCGGCGAAAGCCGCCCGCGCCGCGTTGGACCAGGCGACACCCTCTACGCCGGCACGGTGCTGCTCAGCGGTCCCGTCGAGGCCGAGGCCACGGCGCTGGCCGAGAACACGCTTCTGTCGGAGGTCGGTCGCCTGATGCAGACGGCCGAGCAGGCGCGCGGGCGCTACGTCCGCCTTGCCGACCGTGCCGCGCGGATCTACGCGCCCGCTGTCCATATCCTCGGCGCGGGCACCTTCGCCGGCTGGATGATCGCGGGCAACGGCTGGGAGCCGGCGCTGACCGCTGCCATCGCAGTGCTCATCATCACCTGTCCGTGCGCTCTCGCACTTGCCGTCCCGGCGGTGCAGGTGGTGGCCGCGGGGCGGCTGTTCCGCAACGGCATTGTCCTCAAGGCAGCCGATGGCCTCGAGCGGCTCGCAGAGATCGACACCGTTGTGCTCGACAAAACCGGCACGTTGACGCTCGGTCGGCCCGAGCTCGATCCCGACGCAAGAGTCAACGAATGCACGTTGGCGTCAGCCGCGGGGCTCGCCGCCCAGAGCCGCCATCCCTACGCAAAGGCCGTCGTTGCAGCGGCGGCCGCGCGCGGGATCGCGGTGACCACTGTGCCCGGCGTCGTCGAGGTTGCCGGCAGCGGCCTCGAGGCGCACATCGAGGGACGGAGTGTCCGACTCGGCTCGGCGGATTTCTGCGGCGCCGCGCGCGAGGGTTCGGGCGCAGCCAGCTTGTGGTTCCGCGACGGCGATGCGGCAGCACTCGCATTGCCGATGTGCGACCCCTTGCGTCCGGACGCGGCCCTGGCGATCCGCGCCCTCGAGACACGCGGCCTCGCGATCGAGATTCTGTCCGGCGACCGGCCGGATGCCGTCGCTGAGGCAGCTGCAGCACTGGGGATCGCCGGCTGGCGCGCCGGCCAGAAGCCGGACGAGAAGATCGCGCGCATCAACGCGTTGACCGCCTCGGGTCGCCGGGTCCTGATGATCGGAGATGGCCTCAACGACGCTCCGAGTCTCGCTGCCGGGCACGCCTCGCTGTCACCGGCGACGGCAGCCGACATCAGCCAGACCGCAGCCGACGCCGTGTTCCGGGGCGACAGGCTCACCCCGGTCGTCGAGGCGGTGGAGGTGGCGCGCGCTGCGCGCAGGCGCGCGCTCGAGAATTTTGCCATCGCGATCGGCTATAATGTCGTATTCGTGCCGATGGCGATGGCCGGCCTCGTCACGCCGCTCATCGCCGCCATCGCCATGTCGGCCTCTTCGATCGCCGTCACCGCCAATGCGCTGCGCCTTGCGCGCGGCCGGAAGGAGGCCAACCCATGACCGCACTCGCCTGGCTGGTGCCGATCGCGCTTCTGCTCGGAGGCGTGGGGCTCGCCGCATTCCTGTGGTCGCTGAAGAGTGGACAGTTCGAGGATCTCGAGGGTGCCGGGTGGCGGGCGCTCGACGACCGTCCGCCGGGCGGTGCCGTGGCACACGCGCCGATCGCCACTGCCGCCGCCGAGGAGGCCCACCCGTGAGCGACGCGATCCGGCTCAATCCCTCACCCGCCGCGACGGTAGACGGCGCGCTCCCCGCCCCGCGCCGCGTGGCCTTCGACGCACCATGGAATTGGCTCGCGGCCGGCTGGCGCGACATGTGGGCCGTGCCCGGCGTCAGCCTCGCCTACGGAGCCATTTTCGCCGGCATCGCGGCACTCCTCGTCATGGTGCTGTCGGAGACCGGTGCCCATGCCGTCTTTCTGGCGCTAGCGGGCGGTTTCCTGCTGCTCGCCCCCTGGCTCGCCGTCGGCCTGTACGATGCGAGCCGCCGGCTATCGCGGGGCGAGACAGTGACGCTTGGCGCCGTCGCGCATTCCTCGCTCGGAGCGCAAGGCCAGCTCGCCTTTTTCGGCGCGCTCCTGCTGTTCGCATTCCTCGTCTGGATGCAGCTCGCGTTTCTGCTGCTCATGCTGTTTCTCGGCAGCGCCGGGCTGCCGCCGCCCAGCGCCTTCATGCACACACTGCTGTTCACCAACAAGGGCCTCGGCCTGCTGGTGGTCGGATCGCTGGTGGGCGGCGCGCTTGCGGTGCTCGTGTACACGGTGTCCGCTGTGGCGGTACCGATGCTGCTCGACCGGCGCACCGACGCCATCTCGGCCGCCCGCGCGAGCGTCTTGGCGGTAGCCGAGAACCCGAAGCCGATGGCGCTGTGGGCGGGCCTCATCGTCGTCATCATCGGCGCCGGCTTTTTCACGCTCCTCGTCGGCCTCGTGCTGGCGTTCCCACTCGTCGGCCATGCGACCTGGCACGCCTACCAGGACGTCTACGGATCAGGCGTGAAGCAGGCGTGACCGGCCTGATGCCGCGAGCCGCCCCACGCGGCGGCCGGAGCCCGCGAGGTCTGGGCCGCAAGGTCTGGGCCGCAAGGTTGGGCGCCCGCAAGGTCTGGGCCCTCCCGGTCTGCGCAATAGTGCGCCAGCGCCGCCATATGCCGCGCCGGTCCCGGTTTCCAGCCGCCGCCCGAGGCAGTATACGGGGCGCTCGTTCCGTACCGTATGAGCGAGCGCCGATGAGCACTTCCGCCACGACCAGCGAGACCGCCGCGCCGCCGATCCTGTCCGCGGCCGGGGCACTGCTCGGCGGCTACGACGTCATCCTCTGCGACGTGTGGGGTGTCGTCCACAATGGCCGCGACGCTTTCACCACCGCCTGCACCGCGCTCGAGCGGTTCCGCCGCGGCGGCGGCACGGTCGTGCTGCTGTCGAACGCGCCGGTTCCGAACGACGCGGTCGCCGCCATGCTCGATTGGCGCCGCGTTCCGCGCTCCGCCTACGACGCCATAGTGTCCTCCGGCGACATTGCGCTGTCGCACGTTGTCCGCCACGGCTACGTACGCCACCATGCCGTCGGCCCGCTCGACCGCGATGCGGCCCTCTTTCGGCGCCTACCCGGCAAGCCGGTCGCTCTCGCGGACGCAGATTCGATCGTATGCTCAGGCCTTGCCGACGACGAGACCGAGACCGCCGAGAGCTACCGACCGCTGCTCGAGGTCGCACTCGCCCGCCGGTTGCCGTTCGTCTGCGCCAATCCGGACCTCGTGGTCGACGTCGCGGGACGCCTCTACATCTGTGCCGGCGCAATCGCAGCGATCTACGAGGAGATGGGCGGCAGCGTTTTCTGGGCCGGAAAGCCCCACGCACCAGCCTATGCTGCGGCCCTCGCCCGGGCCGCCGATATCCGCGGCATCCCTACGCCGCTCCGCCGGACCCTGGCGATCGGCGATGCGTTGAGAACGGATCTGCGCGGCGCAGAGCGGGCCGGCATCGACGCACTGTTCATCGGTGCCGGCATCCATCGCCACGATTGCATGACCGCGGACGAGCTTGATCCCGACAAGCTCGCCAGGCTGTTCGCGCCCGGATCACCGCGTGCGATCGCGGCGATGCCGGTGCTGGCGTGGTAGCGGCAGCACCGCCGGTCCGAAACACGAACCTCGCGCCCGCCGCCGCCACGAACGGGACGCCACTCAGCGCCGCTTCTGTTCGCCGGCAGCGGGCCGGTCCTTTGATTGGCTGTCTTTGGATAGGCTGTCTTTCGCGGTCGTGTCCTTCGTTTCCGACGACCACCCGTCCAGCGCCGGCTTCGATGGCCCCGCCGCGCCTTTGACCGGGGCCGCGGTCCGCGGCACCGCAGCCGGCACGCTCGACGCCCGGGTCCTCGCGTCGGCCGGCTCGGCCTGCTTCCGCTCCTCCCGCACCTGCACCCGCGGATCCGGTGCCGTCATCTGGAACATCTCGCGGAAGATGCCGGGCGCGACCATCGACAACGGGTTGACGATGACCTGCGGCGCGGCCATCGGTCCCTGGATCGCGAACGTAATGCCGAAGATGCCCTCGCCCCGCGGCCCCGAAAGGATCTGTCCGAGCAGAGGCACGTCGCCAAGCACGTTGTTCAGCCCCTGCAGCGGCACGTAGGTGCCGCCCAGGCTTACCGACTTCGTGCGGTAGTCGACCTTGCCGCGCACGGTCGCGCCGAGCAGAGGCCCGCGAAGAAAGATGTCCTCGAGCACGAGCTGCCCGTGCCCGACGGAGAACGGGGCCTTCATCCGGTCGAAGTCGAACGACTGACGCACCACGCGCTGGCGGACGCGCGCCCCGCTCGCGTCGATCGGGTCCGTGCCGGCACTGCTCACCACCTCGGCGATGACCGGATCGCCGAGGATGGCGAAGTTGTCGACCCAAAGGATGCCGGTCTTCTCGGCAGGACCCTTGCCGTCGAGGTTGACCTCGAGCCGCGCGCGCCCGCCTTGAACGTTCGGGTAGATGTCGACCAGCTTGAACGCGAGGCCCGCATTGGTCGTGTCGACGAGCAACCGGCGCGCCGCTCCGGCCTCGCCCGGGCTCACCACCGCCGCCAGCGGATGGCCGCTGTCGAGCACGCCCTGCGAGGTCAGCGACACCATCCGCTCGCCCCGGGTCGACATCTTGAGCCGCAGTCCTTTGAGCGACGCGTCGGAGAAACCGAGCACCGTATCGATGTCGGCCTCTATGTCGACGCCGGCGCGGGGCTTGGCAGGTCGAGCCGCCTTCTCGCGTGCCGGACCGACCGTGAATAGCGAGCGGAAGAAGTCGCGACCGTCGAACGTGGTGCCCCTCGCCTTGACGTTCCAGACATTGTCCGTGCCGACGCGGCCCGACACGTCGAGGCGCGTGACGACGTTGAGATTGAATGCGGGGAAGCGGAACTCGCGCAACCGGTTGTCCGGCCCGAGGACGGCCGTGCCCTCCATCGCAACGTCGTCGCCGGTGATCTTGAGGTTCTGCAGCTCGACGCGCGGCTGCGGCGCCTTGAGACGAACGACATCGAACTGCAGCCACGCGGCGCGCCCGGGAGCCTTCCGCCATGCGAGTCCGTCCAGCGCCAGTTCGGCATTGGTGAGATCGGACCGGACGCGAACGGCTGCAGGCTCGTCGCGGGCGCCGCGCGTCACCGTGATGTCGACCGGAACCTCGCCGCTGACGAGGTGGTTGATGTCGAGACCGAGCTGCGTCCTGTCGGCATCGTCGAGCGCCGCCGACAGCCGCATCGGCGGCTGCTTGTCGACCGGCGCACCGATGATGTGCTGCCAGGTGAGCTTCGATGTCACACCGGCGATCAGCATCTCACCCCTGGCATCGACCGCTTCGCTACCGATGTCGAAATGTACCGTTGCACCCTGAACGTCGAAGCCTGGGACGATGTTCTTGGCTTTGACGTCGAATACTCGCGCCTTGCCCTCGAGCTTGAGGTCGGACAGCGCCACCCGTTCTGCAAGCGGCAGTGAAATGACGAACTGCCCCTCGGTCTTGCCGTCGACGCCCTCGAGACCGCTCCCGGCGCGTTGCACCAGTGCCAGCGGCTCCTGCTCCATGAGCTCGAGTGCAGGGCCGAGCGGACCCGTCGATTTAAAGTGGATCTCCGCCTGAGGGATGCGCTGCGCGAGGTCGGCAACGGCAAACCGCCCGCCCTTCAGCGGCACGCGCCGTCCCGAAGGCAGCGCCACGGCAGCGTCCGGCGCCGTGATCTCGAGCGCCCGACCTTCGATCCGCACCAGCACGCGCGGCGCCTCGACGGGCGCCATGCGATCGAGCGGACGGCCGACGATATCGGCAGCCTCGAACGCGAGCGTGAAGCGGTCCCCGGTGGCGGTCGCCGCTGCTGGTGCCTCCTCCCTCAGATGTCGGCCGCTGGCGACGTGCAGCGTCCCGCCTTTCACCGTGCCGCCAGTCACGTGGCGCGCGACCCACTCTCGCGACAGCGGGGCAACCGCCTTCGGCCAAACCGTCGTGAAGGTCGCCAGGTTCATCGGCCCCATGCGGCCCTCGAGGCGCATGCCTGAGGTACCGGCGCCCGCGTCGATCTCGCCGACAAGGCCGATCTCGGCGCCGCCCACCCGGACATCGGCGGCCGAGATCCGCAACACGCCCTCGGCCGGCAACCACTGGGCCGTCGCCCGCGCCGACGTGACGGGCAAGGGCGCGCGGCCGATGTCGTCGGCAAGCAGCACAGCATCTATGGTCTCGCCGCTGACGTCCCAGCCAGGGCGGCCGTCCTCGGTCAGCATTCCGGTCATTCCGCCTTGGATCGTGGCGCGCCCGCCCTCCCATCGCACGGGCGACGGCTTGAGTTCGATACGGCGCGTCGCTGCGTCGTAGGCCAGATGCAGCAGCGCGCCCTCTATGCCGAGCCCCTTGCCCCCTGCAACCGTGGCCCCGAGGCGGCCAGCGCCGATCTCGATGTCGGCCTCAGCGCTGCGTAGCGACCCGTCGCTCGACATCTCGATGGTCGCGTCGCTGGAGACCGGCGCGTCGATCGCCATGAGCCCGGCGAGCCCGGGCAGGGCCGTGCTGTCGAGCGCCTTCGGCACCAGATCGCGAACCGTCGCCTTCACCACGAGCATCTTCGTCCGCTCGCTCTCCTCGGCCCGGAACGCCACCGTCCACGGCCCCTGCTGGGAGGCCAGCTTCACCGCCCCCGCAATGACGCTCGAGCGCTTGTTGTGCTCGAGGTCGACGGTCGCCTCGGGTACACGCCACAGCGAGCGCTTGCCGCCGTTATCGACGAGAATGCTGGCATTGCGCAGGCCGATCTCGCGCAGATACGAGGTTGCATCGATGCCGCGGCGAGCCCGGCGCGAGCTTTCCGCAACGACGCGAGCGAGATCGATGCGTTTCAAGCCCGGCAGTTCGCCTGGCCCCGAGATCGGCTGACCCGCGGACGATGGGCCGCCCGCGGCGCCGCCCCCCTGCGTTGCGGCCTGCGGGTCGGTCGGGGTTGCGGCCGCATCGGGCACCGAGAAGCTCAGCGAAAAGCCACTTTCCTCGCTGTAGAGAAGGTTGAGGCGCGGCTCGAGGAGGTCGAGCCTGGACGGAACCAATCGACCCGACCACAAGGCATCCGTGCTGATCAGCGCTGCGGCTTCCGGTGCGGACGCGACGAGATCGCCGTCCTTCTCGAGCACGCGAACGCCCTTCAGCCGGAACTCGATCGCGCTGTCCGCCGCCAGCCGCAGTTCGACGTCAGCCACCTTGATCTCGATGTCGCTGAGCTCGGCGCCGAGACCACGCGAGATCGGATCGGCGAGGAACTTCAGCGACACCGGTCCGTGGTGCAGACGGACGTAGCCGACGCCCAGCGCCATTGAGGTCAGCAAGAATACGGGAAGCAGCACAAGCAGCAGCAGCCACAGGACATGCCCCAGCGTGCGCAGCGGACCTGTCGGGGTGGTCTCGTGATCGTCCGCCTCGGCGAGATCGACCACGGCCGGCGCTTGCGCCGTCGGCGGACGCGTGGCGGCTCGGCCTGTTGTCTGGTCCCTTGTTCGCACGCTGCTCAGCCGATCCCCTCGTTCAGTCCGCCGCTCGGCTCCAGGGCCGTCGGGACCACGTGGCTCAAGGGCCCGAGCGGCGCCATAAACCGGGTCCGCGAACCGTGCCGCACGGCCTGCTTTGAACTCTCCAGCAGTCAGCCGGTCTATGGGCTGTCTGTCGTCAGGCCATCGGGTTCGGCGCTCGGCGCGCAACGCCGCCTCGTCCGACAGGCCTACTCCTCAGGCCTAATCCAGGCCCATCCCGATGGCCCTTCGCAAGCACTGGTTCGGTCGGCCCGCACAAGCCAACTTCAGCAGCTCGCGGAGGTCCCGCGGCCCGTCGCCTTGTCGTCTCGCGACACGCAGCGTTCAGCACCGTCGACAGTGGCATTCGGCACCGATCTGCTGGGCGATCGCGCCCGTAGCCCGGCGCGTGCCTATCATGCGATGTGAATGGCGGAAAAGAGACGAAAGAAAGGCGCTACCAGATGCTCGACAGTGGCATGCCCGCACCGAACTTCACGCTTCCCGCCGACGACGGCACCACCATCGAACTCGCTGCCCTCCGCGGCCGGCCCGTGGTGGTCTACTTCTACCCGAAGGACGACACCTCTGGCTGCACGCAGGAGGCGAAAGACTTCTCCTGCCTCGTCGATGAATTCGCCGCCGCCGGCGCCGTCGTCATCGGCATCTCACCCGACGGAGCCAAGAGCCACGCGCGCTTTCGCGACAAGCACGATCTGCGTGTCCGGCTCGCCGCAGACGAGGAGAAGAGCGCTGCCGCCACCTATGGCGTGTGGGTAGAGAAGTCGATGTATGGCAAAAAATACATGGGCGTGGAGCGGTCGACGTTTCTCATCGACGCTGGCGGCGCCGTCGTGCGGAGCTGGCGCAAAGTCAAGGTGCCGGGCCATGCGGACGAGGTGCTCGCCGCGGTCAAAGCGCTCGGCGACGGCGCGCCTGCGGCGGCCGATGCCGCCCGCGCAACGCGACCGACGCACGGGGCGGCTTCCCCGGCCGCTGCCAAAAAGCCGCGCTCGCCTGTGAAAGCCAAGAAACCGTCATGACCGGGTTCAGGAAACGTGCTACGTGAACTTGAAATGCGTCCTCTGTCTTGGCTCGCCTCCTTCCCTCCGATTGCAGCATTCTTCGCCTTCGTCGGGAGGGGAAAAGCTTCGGTCAAGACCAGCGAGCAGTTGAAGTGTCGTACACGTTTCATGTTCGGCGGTTTGGCGCGCTCTCGAGCAGGGCAGGAGAGCGCCGCAGAGGGTTGGTACGGCCAATCGGCTGATCCCACGCCAAGCGGCGAGTGAGAGGCGAAGCGCCAGAGGACAGAGTCCAGAGGACCGCAACCGTTCAAGTCCAGTCAGTGATGCGGAGGATAGCGTCGTGCTGCCGAACTTCAAAAAGGCCGATTCCGAAACGCCGCGGCCAGCGGCTCCTGCCAATGGCACCACCGTGTCGCCGGGTCCGACGCGCAGCAGTGCTCCCCTCGGTCCCCGAGCTGACCGCTCCGCACCATCCGTCATCGGCTCGGATCTTCTGATCACCGGAAATCTCGTTTCCAAGGGCGAGTTGCAGATCGAGGGCGAGGTCCAGGGCGACATTCACGGCACCCACGTCATTGTCGGCGAGCGCGCGCGCATCACCGGGGGCATCATCGCCGAGGAGGTCGTGATCCGCGGTCACGTGTTGGGCTCGGTTCGCGGTCGCCGCGTCATGTTGCAGTCGTCGAGCCATGTGGAAGGGGACGTGTTCCATCAGGCGCTTTCGATCGAGCAGGGCGCCTACTTCGAGGGCAAGTCCCGCCGTACCGCCGATCCCTTGGCCGAGGTCGGGCGCGAGCCGTCGCCGTCGAGCGTACCTGCGGGCTGAGGCCAGCCGTAACCGACGCATCTTTTTTTGGCTCAGCGGACGTCGTCTGGATGTGCCACGCCCTTGCCGGGCGGGCTCGCCGGACTATGGCTCAATACAGCCGTGCCGGCTTGCGCGCCGCCTCTCGCCAAGCGACTGCAGCGGATCCCTGCGCGTCTGAGCGGTCACGCCCGCCACGGCACGAGTGCCACCCGGTGCCCCCCGAGGCGTCCGAAGAGCTGGGAGCGGCAGGTGAGCACCAGCACCTGATGCACCGACGCCGCTTGCTCGAGCACCCGGAACATCCGTCCGATCCGCTCGTCGTCCGAGTAGACCAGGGCATCGTCGAGGATCACCGGGGCCGGAGCGCCGCCGTCCGAGAGCAACCTCCCGAATGCCAATCGCACGAGGATCGCAAGCTGCTCCTGCGTGCCGTCGCTCAGCCGCTCGATCGCCTCGCCAGAGCCGCCGCGGACCAGTGCAGCCGCCCGGAAACCGTCGCCGAACTCGACGGCCGCATCCGCAAAAAGCTCCGCCAGATAGGGCCTCAGGCGCGCCGCGACCGGCTCCTGGAACCGCGCCCGCCATTGGTTCTCCGCGACATCGAGCGCCAGTGCCAGCCGCTGCAGCGCGCGCGTGCGCCGCGCGAAGCGGGAAACCGCCGCGTCCGCGAGCGCCAACGCGTCGCGCGCCGCTTCGGGCCGCATGTCGTCGCCGTCCTTGACGCTCTCGTCCAGCCGCGCCTCGAGACCGGCTACGTCCCGCGCGATCTCCTGCGCCTCGTCCTGCCCTTTTCTGAGCGCTACCGCCGCCTGCCGCTCCTGCGCCTCGAGCCGTTCGAGCATCGCCCCGTCCGGCGCCAGATCCTTGAGCAGCGTCGCCTCGCGAATAGCCGCGTCGAGCTCAGGTGCGACCGCCGCAACCGCCGCGGCGAGCCGCGCGCGCTCCGCATCACGCACCGCCCCCGACGGCAGCTCACGCTCGACGGCTGCGCGTGCGGCTGCGATCCCGGCGGCGGTCGCAACCGCCGCAGCCAGTGCCGTCTCGGCCGCGTGGCACCGCCCGCGTGCATCCGCCTCGGCCTCCGAGGCAGACGCGAGTTCCCGCCGTGCGCCGTCGAGGCGCACTTCCGCCGCCGCCCGGTCGTCGATCAGGGCGCCGGCCGGCGCGCTGGCACGGTGCCGCGTCATCGCCTCCACCTCGCGCTCGAGCGCCGCCGATCCTTCTGGCGCCAGCGTCGCGAGCGACCTGCGGGCCGCCGCCAGCGCTTCCTCCGCCTCACCGCGTGCCCGCCGCAGCCGCCGCGCGTCGTCTGGCGAGGCGGCACCGAGTTCGACAAGCGCCGCGCCCAGCGCATCGCGCACCGCCGCCAGCTGCCCGGCCGCCTCCGCGGTGCCCGACGATGCACCGGGCGTGACGACAATCGTGCCGACGCCCGCTATCTCGATCCGGAGCGGACCGCGTGCCACGCACTCAAACGCGCCCTGTAGCGGGGTCCCGCCGACGCGGATGCGCCCCGCTGCCCCGGCCTCCGGAACAATCGCCACAACCGGCGCGGCCGCATCGAGCCTGTCGGCCAGTCGCTGGGCGTCGCGCTCCCTGGCCTCGACGCGGGCAAGCGCCGCGGCATCGACCGGACTGGCAGCGATCGCCCGCTCTGCCGTAGCTATCTCGCCCTCGATGCGCTGCACCGCTGACAGCGCCCGGCTTGACCGTTCTAGCCGCTCGGCTATCGCGTGCCGCCGCCGATACGCGTCATCTTCGGCGAGCGCCGCGACCAGCGCCCGCTCGATTTCCGCCAATGCCTCGCGTTGCCGCTGCGCCTCGGCGAGCACTGCCTGAGCACCCGCCGCGTCAGCCTCGAGTAGCCGCACGCGCTCGCCACCTTCGGCCTCGGCGGCGGCCAGTCGCTGCAGCTCCTGCAAGCGGTCGTCGATGTCGGCAAGGCTGCGCTTGGCCGCTGCATGGCGTGCGGCCACTTCGGCGCGCGTGCGCTCGGCGCGATCGAGCCGCTGGCGCGCGTCGCGCGCGGCACCGAGCCCCGCCGCGGCTTCGGCGACCGCCTTCTCGAGCCGTATCAGAAGCCCGTCGGGCCCCTCGAGCGCCGCGCGGCGCGCCGCAAGCGCCTCGAGCCGGTCGAGCCAGCCCGAAACAGCCGTGGCAGCAGCCTCCGCGCGGCGCAGCGCAACGGCCAGTCGGTCGCGTTCGCGCAGGGCCTTGTCGAAGTCGCTGCCGAGCTTCGGCTGCCCCTGACGCCCGCCCGATAGAGGCACGAGGAGTTCGCCCACGCGCGCACGGACCGCACGCGCCTCCGAGCCCGACGCCACCGTCTCGACCTCGCGCGCGACGATGCGCTCGATCGCGCTCCGCTCGCCCCGGTCGCGCTCGAGATCGGGCTCGGCGCGCGCGAGCGAACCCTTCTGTCCGACCCATAGCAGGCCGAGCCTCGAGGGCTTGCCGTCGACCGTGCCGACGAGGCGCGCGAGCTGATCCTCGGCATCGCCGCCGCGGCTTTCGAGCACGCCGCTCGCCGCGTCACACAGCTCTGCCGACTTGCCGCGGCCGAACTGCTTGCGGATGCGCCACAGCCGGCCGTCGGCCTCGAAATCCGCCTCGATCAGCGGCTCGCCACCGCCCGCGGACCGCAGAGCGTCGACCTGCTTGCCGCTTGCCGAGTGCTTGACCAGAAAGACGCTTTCGATCGCGCGGAACAGTGTCGACTTGCCGAACTCGTTGCCCTCGGCGAGCACGTCGAGGCGGCCAGACAGCCCCTCGACCGCCACCGGAGCAGCAAAGCGGCCGACATTGCGAACGCGCAACGCCCGGATCTTCATTGTCGCGCCTCCCGGGCCTCTCGTGCCAGCGTCACGAGAATAGCCAGCGCCTCCCGCGCCTCGGCTGCAAGCGCCGCGTCCTCGGAGGCAGACGCCGCGAGCAAATCGTCTGCCGCCGTGCGCAGTTCCCCAACCGGGCCGAGGACGTCCGCGTCAACAATGGTGGCCTCCGTCGACATGCCGTCCATGTCGACCTCGAGATGCTCGACGTCGCCGCTAAACCTCTCCTGCCACTGCTCGATGGCTGCGATTTCACCAACTGCAACGTTGCCCTCGAGCACGAGCCGCAGCACGACACGGTCGGGCGAGGGCGCACGCGCCCGTACGCGCCGCTCGACGAGCGCCAGATCGGCGGCGGAGGCGATCGCCGTCCGCTCCTCGATCCAGACGTAGTGCCCTGTGGCGACACGCTCAACGGCAGGCTCGGCACCCGCTCCGGCGATCTGCACCGCCAGCGCCTCGCCGGGCTCGTTGTCCTTGAAGCGCTCCGGCTCGGGCGTGCCCGAGTACCAGGTTCGCGCATTGATCCGCGTCGCCCCATGCCAGTCACCGAGCGCGAGGAAGTCGAGCCGAGCGCGGAGGGCGCGCGCGGCATCGATGATCGCCTCCGCGTCGCCCTCGCTCCCCGAGCCGAAGCCCTGCACGGAGCCGTGAGCAAGGCCGATGCGAACCGTCCCCTCGGGTGTCTCGGCACCGTCCATCCACACCGTCGGATCGCGGCCCGGTCGCCGCGTCAGCAGCGGCGCCGGAAGGACCACGACGCCCGGCGCAATGGCCAGCGGCCGCGGCTCGGACGACACCAGCACGTTGGCGGGCAAACCCTGCGCTGCCACCCTGGCCCAAATGCCACCCGGTCGCGCCGGATCGTGATTGCCGGGCAGTAGCAGCCAAGCGAGATCCGCGTGCCGGGCCATCCGCGCCAAGGGCTGGCGGACCACCGAGGGCGGCAGGCTTTCGCTGTCGTATACGTCGCCCGCCACCAGCACATGCCGCGCACCCCGCGACCGCGCCTGCTCGGCCAGCCGGTCGATGACCGCCAGCCGCGCTCCCTCGAGACGTCCCGCGACGCGTTCAGGATATCTCCGAAACGGCTTGCCGATTTGCAGGTCGGCGGTATGGATGAAGCGAAAGGTCATGCCTGGGCCTAGTCTCCTCGAGGTGTTTATGTTCTCTTTTTGTTCAACACTCAAGCCCCGTCGCGCGTGCTGGGCCGGGCCTGTGGATAACTCGGGCAGGAGGCGCGCGGCATGATCCCCGACGTCGATACGGTTGTGATCGGCGCTGGCGTTGTCGGGCTCGCGATCGGGCGCGCCCTGGCAAGCCGTGGCGACGAGGTCATGGTGCTCGAGCGTCATGATCGCATCGGCAGCGAGACGTCGTCGCGCAACAGCGAGGTGATCCACGCCGGCCTCTACTACCCGACCGGCAGCCTTCGCGCGCGGCTTTGCGTCCAGGGCAAGCAGATGCTCTACCGCTTCTGCGCCGACAACGCCGTGACGGCGCACAGGTGCGGCAAGATCCTGGTCGCGACCACCGAGGCCGAGCTGCCGCGGCTCGCGGCGATTGCCGCCACGGCCGCGAGCAACGGCGTCGACGATCTCGAGCGGCTCGGGGCAGACGACGTGCGTGCGATGGAGCCCGAGGTGCGCTGCATCGCGGCCCTGCTCTCCCCGTCGACCGGCATCATCGACAGCCATGGCTTGATGGTCGCCCTCGAAGGCCACATCGACGCGGCGGGCGGTCGCATCGTGCTCAACACCACCGTGACCAACGCGACGCGCGCCCCTGGCGGCGGCTTCGCGATCGAGACCGCGGGCGCCGACGGCACCAGGCAAGGCGTCATCACCGCCCGTCGCATCGTCATCGCGGCCGGCCACGGCTCCACGGCGCTGGCCGCGCGGATGTTCGAGTCAGCCGCCTACAAACCGCCGACGATGTACCCCGCCAAGGGCCATTACTTCACGCTGTCGGGCCCGGTGCCGTTCCGCCGCCTCGTCTACCCGCTGCCCACCGTGGGCTCGCTCGGGATTCACTTCTCCCTCGATATCGGCGGGCAAGCCAAGTTCGGTCCAGACGTCCAGTGGGTCGATACGCTGTCCTACGAGTTCGACGATGCCGACGGGGCGCGCGAGGCGCTCTTCTACGCCGACATTCGCCGCTACTGGCCAGGCCTGCGCGACGGTGCGCTGCATCAGGGCTACACGGGCATACGCCCGAAAATCTATCGCGAGGGCGAGCCGGCCGCCGACTTCGCGATCCACGGCGCGGAGGCGCACGGCGTGCCCGGCCTCGTCGCGCTCTACGGCATCGAGAGCCCCGGCCTTACGTCGAGCCTGGCGATCGGGGAGCTCGTGGCCGACATGATGGCGGCGACCGTGCCCGCGTAAGGGGCTTGTGCCCGACACCGATCAGGTGGCCTGTGCGAACCGGAGACGTGTGAGCCGGAGACGTGTGAGCCGGAGGAGTGTGCGCGCGGCGCAGGCCCGCGACGGGCGCGCCGGTCGATAGCGCGCCTGGCGGTACTCACGCCGGCCCCGAGCCCCCATTGCGCGGCCGCGAGGCACCTGGCAGGCTCAGCGTCGGTCGCCCGCGCCGAGCCTGCGCTCGACCGACGCCGAGTAGCGGCTCATACCGAAGCAGAAGATCCAGAACACGAGGCCGGCGAAAAAGTAGCCCGTCGTCGCGGTCTGCGGCGAGAACCACTTCGAATCCGACTGCACCGACTGTTGCACGATGCCGAGCAGATCGAACAGTCCGATGATGAGCACGAGGCTCGTATCCTTGAAGAGCGCGATGAACGAGTTGACAATGCCCGGAATGACGAGCTTCAGCGCCTGCGGCAGCACGATGAGACCCATCTTCTGGGGGTAGCTCAGGCCGAGCGCATCGGCCGCCTCGAACTGTCCGCGCGGTATCGCCTGCAGGCCGCCGCGGATCACCTCGGCGAGATAGGCGGCCGAGAACAGCGCGACGCCGATCAGTGCCCGCAGCAGCTTGTCGAAGGTGACGTTCTCCGGCAGGAACAGCGGCAGCATGACGGACGCGAAGAACAGCATCGTCACCAGCGGCACGCCGCGCACGACCTCAATGAAGCCGGTCGACACCCAGCGCACGATCGGCAGCTTCGATCGCCGGCCGAGCGCCAGCAGAATGCCGAGCGGAAACGACGCCGCAATGCCGACGCAGGCCACCACGAGCGTGATGAGAAGCCCGCCCCAGAGCTGCGTCTCGACGACCGGAAGTCCGAGGATGCCCCCGGTCAGCAGCCAGTAGGCGATCACCGGGAACACGGCCAGCATGTAGATCGACAGGTAAAGCTTTCCCGGCACTCGCGGCATCATCAGCGGCACGAGACCGGCGAGCGCGAGCGCATAGGTCAGATAGACCCTCCAGCGCTCAGCGTCGGGATAGCGCCCGTTCATGAACAGGCCCATCTTCGCCCAAATGAATGGCCAGCACGCCCCCGCGCCTTCGCGTGCGCAGGCCGTGCCGTCGTTGCCGACCCAGGTGGCGCGGATGATCGCCCAGTCGACGAAGCCGCCGATGAGCTTCCACATCAGAAAGGCGCCGACCAGCGTCAGGATGGTGTCGGTCCACGTCGCGAACAGGTTCTTGCGCATCCAGCCCGCAGGGCCGGAATCGAGCCGTGGCGGGCGCATCGGCTCGGAGGGCGTGCCGGTGGTGATGGTCATGGCGCTCTCCTACCGTTCGACCAGCGCCATGCGCTTGTTAAACCAGTTCATGAACAGGGACGTGAGCACGCTGATGACGAGATAAACGCCCATCGTGATCAGCACGCATTCGATTGCCTGGTTGGTGTTGTTCAGAACCGTGCCGGCGAACACGGAGACCAGATCCGGGTAGCCGATGGCCACCGCGAGCGACGAGTTCTTCGTCAGGTTGAGGTACTGGTTGGTAAGTGGCGGGATCACGATCCGCATAGCCTGCGGCAGCACAACGAGCCGCGTTGCGAGGCCGGGATGCAGTCCGAGCGCAGCAGCCGCCTCTTTCTGGCCCTTGGCGACGCCCTGGATGCCCGCACGCACGATCTCGGCGATGAACGAGGCCGTATAGATGGTGAGGCCGACGAGCAGCGCCATGAACTCGGGCAGGATCACGAGCCCGCCCTGGAAGTTGAAACCTTTGAGCACCGGATAGTCGAACGACAGCGGCCGGCCCGCGACCAGGAACGCCACAAGCGGCAGCCCGACGAGCAGACCGACACTCGTCCAGAGCACCGGGAACCGCTCGCCCGTCGCGACCCGCCGTGCCTCGGCCCAGCGCGCGACAACGAGCACAGCGACCGCGGCGGCCACGAGTGCCGCCAGCACCATCCAGCTGCCCTGCTCCCAGACCGGCCGCGGCAACGAAAGCCCGCGCACGTTGAGATAGGTCGAGAACGGCAGCTCGATCGACTGACGCGGACCGGGCAGGCTCTTGATGAAGGCGAAGTAGAAGATGAACAGCGTCAGCAGCGGCGGCATGTTGCGCACCACCTCGACGAAGCCGAGCGCGAGGCGCGAGATCAGCCAATTGTGCGACAACCGCGCGATGCCGACCACGAAGCCGATGATCGTGGCCAGCACGATGCCGAGCCCGGCAACGAGCAGCGTGTTGCCAAGCCCGACCAGGAAAGCGCGCCCGTAGCTGTCGGTCGACTTGTAGTCGATCAACGATTGCGAGATCTCGAAGCCGGCGGTGCGGTCGAGAAAGCCGAAACCTGAGGCGATGTTCTGCTTTTTGAGATTCGCGACGACGTTGCCGATGATCTCCCAGAACAACAGCCCGAGCCCGGCGATGAGCAGCACCTGGAAAACGAGACCGCGCGTCTCCGGATCGTAGATGTGATCGACGAGGGAACGCTTCGGCTTCTCGGCGGGCAGGGTGCTTTGTGCCATCGGCGAACGGCTTCTCTCGGTGGGAGGCGCCGCGGCGGGGCGCGGACGCGACACCGGCCGCACCGATTAGGGAGCGGCCGGCAGGAGGCGCTTTAGCGGATGGGCGGGGCGTACTGCAGGCCGCCGTTCTTCCACAGTGCGTTCTGGCCGCGGGCGATACCGAGACGCGAGCCGGAACCGACGTTGCGGTCGAACGACTCGCCGTAGTTGCCGACCTGCTTGACGATCTGGTAGGCCCAGTCGTTCTCGACGCCCATGCCCTTGCCGAAGTCGCCCTCCTTGCCGAGCATGCGCTTGATCTCGGGGTTGGTGGAGGCGAGCATCTCGTCGACGTTCTTCGAGGTGACGCCAAGCTCCTCGGCGTTGACCATCGCAAAGTGCGTCCAACGCACGACGTTGCCCCAGCCGCTGTCACCCTGGCGGACGACCGGGCCGAGGGGCTCCTTCGAGATTACATCCGGCAGCACCACGTTGTCGGCCGGGTTCGGGCTCTTGAGGCGCTCGGAGTAGAGCTGGGAGACGTCCGAGGTGAATGCGTCGCAACGGCCGGAGTTGTAGGCCGCGACCGTCTCGTCGAGCTTCTCGAACACCACCGGTTTGTAATCGAGCTTGTTGGTGCGGAAGAAGTCGGTGACGTTGAGCTCGGTCGTGGTGCCCGTCTGCACGCACACGGTGGCGCCGGACAGCTCCTTGGCGCTCTTCAGTCCGAGCGACTTCTTCACCATGAAGCCCTGGCCGTCGTAGTAGTTCACGCCCGCGTAGTTGAGGCCAGACGACGTATCGCGGCTCATCGTCCAGGTGGTGTTGCGCGACAGCATATCCACTTCGCCCGACTGCAGCGCCGTGAAGCGCTCTTTCGCGGTCAGCGGCACGAACTTGACCTTGGTCGCGTCCTTGAAGATGGCGGCAGCGACGGCGCGGCAGAGATCGACGTCGAGACCGGTCCACTGGCCCTTGTCATCCGGGGCGGAGAATCCGGCGAGACCGGTGTTGACGCCGCAGTTCAGCGTGCCCCGCGCCTTCACGGCGTCGAGCGTCTTGGTCTGCGCCGAGGCAGGAGGCGCGCCCGCCGTCACCGCCGCGGCAAGGGCCGCGGCCGCGAAGAGGCCACCGTTCAGCAATGCTTTCATTCACATGTCTCCTTCGGACGTTGTACAGAGTGCTTGGCGTTCGGAGTGGTTGATGCCGGCGCCAGACCGGATGCGAGAGCGGCCCCGTCCTCGCTCGAGGACGCGGCCGCTCTCAGTGATTCAGTATCTGCGACAGGAAGAGCCTGGTCCGATCCGATTTCGGATTGGCAAAGAACTCGGCCGGCGGACCCTGCTCGACGATCTCGCCGCGGTCCATGAAAATGACCCGGTCCGCGACGGCCTTCGCAAATCCCATCTCGTGCGTCACGCAGAGCATCGTCATGCCCTGCTTGGCAAGCTCGGTCATCGTGTCGAGCACCTCTTTGACCATCTCGGGATCGAGGGCGGAGGTGGGCTCGTCGAACAGCATGATGCGCGGGCTCATGCAGAGCGCGCGGGCAATCGCCACGCGCTGCTGCTGGCCGCCCGAAAGCTGGCCGGGGAACTTCTTGGCCTGGTCGGGAATGCGCACGCGAGTCAGGTAGTGCATCGCCACCTTCTCCGCCTCGGCACGCGGCATCTTCTTCACCCACATCGGCGCGAGGCAGAGGTTCTCGAGAATGGTGAGATGGGGGAACAGATTGAAGCTCTGAAACACCATGCCGACCTCGGAGCGGATCTTGTCGATCTGCCGCAGATCGTTGGTGAGCTCGATGCCGTCGACCACGATGGAGCCCGCCTGGTGCTCCTCGAGCCGGTTGATGCAACGGATCAGTGTCGACTTGCCCGAGCCCGACGGGCCGCAGATGACGATGCGCTCGCCGGAGGCCACCTCGAGATTCACGTTCCGCAGAACGTGAAATTCACCGTACCACTTGTTGACGTCCCGCAGCACGATGGCTGGGCCGGATCTGGCGGAGGCGCCCTGACGGCCATCGACGGCGCGGGCTGACGCTTCGGACATCGAACCTCCTCGAACACATCAACACCCCGGGAGGCGGGCAGGCCCCGGTTGCGGACCGAGAGTGCCACCGACACGGTCGTTGCCTTTCATACAAAGGCTGAGAAAGTATGCCGCACGCCTAAGTCGTATGCAACGACGACGGCTGCCGCAAACGACGGCAAGTCGCCTTGCACTGCACCACGATTGTGCACGTCAGGGGTCGTGTCTCAAGCCGGCTGAGCGCCCTCTGCCGCCCCCTTCTTGGCCTCCACGGTGCCGAGAGCGTGTGCCAGAAAAATCAGCTCTCGTCCGTTCCACATCACCGAGCCCTGCTCGCTAAATCCGTTCGCTCCATAGAAGCGGACATTGCGCACGCCGCGCCCGGTCACGACGTGACAGCCCGCGATACCCGCCGTGCGACAATCCTCGAGAAAGGCCGATATCAGGCGGCGCCCTAACCCTTTCGACCGCACGTCCGGCGCGAGATTGATATGAAGATGGGCCGGGAACCTCGCAGTGAGCGGTGCCAACTCCTCGAAATAGCCGATATCCCGGAACCGCGGCGCCAGCGCAGGATCGTCGAGGCTGCCCGCCAGATAGCCCGCGATACGGCCGCCCTCCATCTCGAGCAAGTGGAACAAGCCGGCGTCGTGAGAAAGGTAGCGGCCGAGCCAGCGCTCCTCGAACACGTGGCGCTCAGCTTCCGACGCGAAGGATTGAGTCCCGCTGGCCTCGTAGAAGATCGTGCGCACGTCGCGCAAGACGCGGTCGCGGTCGAGCCCACGGTCGGTCCACCGTCTGAGCCGAGGCCCGGCATCGAGACCGCGATCTGGCTCCGGCGTGCCCGTCTCGCTCAATCCCGTCTCGCTCAATGCTGTGCCCCTGTCTGCAACCCCGCCTCTCGCATGCTCTCTCTCGGCAGGGTCGCCTAAGGCCCGGCCCACGGTCGTCCCGGCAGCTGCGAGACGTCTGGCTGCTCTCTCGACCTTGCCGCGCCGGAAGCCGTCCGGCAAGGCGTTGCCCGGAAGCGATGACTCTCCGGAGTATTTCGCAACCGCGAACAATTTATGCCCTGATTGCGCATTTGCCGAGATCGCCGCCAGACAACGCCGCGAACCTCAATAGAATCGGTATGCACGGCCCGCAGGTCACCCATGCCGAGCGCCTGTTTTCCTTGTTAGACGGAATTGGCATGCCATATACCTATCGCACTGCAAAAGCGCCGCCCAAGCGCGCGAAGACGAGGCGAGGCGGCTAGACGATCCGACGACCAGACAAGGAACAAGATCATGGCAACCCAGAGCATCGACGACGCCCTCAACTATCTGCCTGCGCCTGCGAAGGGCCGCAACCCGAACGGACGCTCGCTGCTCGAGCTGGTGCGCGACGTGATGAAGGCCATCGACGACGGCCTGTCGGCCCAGCACGAATACAAGTTGCGCGTCGCACACGGCGAGGCGCCCGCCGACGCCGCCCGCGCCGCCTTCCGCGAGCACTTCGATCGGGCGTAAGCGTCAACCGGCTCCGCCGTGTGGCCCGCTTTGGCCACGCGGCGACGAAAGCGAGACGATCGCGACGGGACGGGATGCCTTGGCGGCCTCCGGTCCCGTTTTGCGTTGACCCGTTTTGCGTTGAAGAGTTCCGCCGTGCGATCGCGCGCGCTCTATTCGGACGCGGCAGCGCTGAGAAGCCGGCGGCGGAAGTCGGACGGCAGGTCCCGCGGCACGGCTGCCTCGTCGAGGCGAGCGGGGCGGTAGGCGCTCGTCAAGCTCGAAGCCGCCCCAGGCACAGACACGGCGCCGGCATCGGCACGAACGGACGGCGCGCGATGGGCTCCGTAGTTCGGGCTCCACGGCTCGTTCGGATCGTCGGGAAGCGGCGTGGCGCGCTTCAGCGGCGGGGCCTGCGCCTCGCGACCGTCATCCTCGAGATCGGGTTGCGGCGTGCCGTCGGCCGCGACGCGGTACGGCGGCGGGACGATGCGTGGGTCGGGCGCGGCCGTCCGGGCTTGATCCTGGGCGCAGCCGCCCGCGAGCAGGGCGGCGGCAAGAGCGAAAGCGCCGAGCGCGGCACGCGACGCAACGCATGGCCGGGCGACGGAGCCGCGACCGGAACACGGAACTGACATGGGAACGCCTTTCACACGTACACGACTTGGAACGCGACGAAAGGAACTCAACCACGGGCGTGGTTAACGTCGGCCTAAGCGCCGTCCCGCTTCGGCACCTGAGGGGCGAGCCCGGATTTCAGCAGGGCCACCACCGTACGCGCGAACGCGTCGTCGAACGGCCGAGTGGTGCCAGAAAGCATCCGGTACCAGCTCGCGCCGTGAATGAGATGCGCCACCGCCTCGACTTCGACGTCGCCCCGGATCTGGCCGCTCGCCACGCCGTGCTTCAGGATGCGGTGCACCGCTTCGCAGCGCACCTTCCAGACGGCCGCGTAGAACTTTGCGCGGAACGCATCGTCGAGCTGCGCCTCTGCCACCAGGCTGCGAACACCCTTCGACACCATCTCGTGGCGCAGAAGTGCGAAATAGCGAATGAGATCAGCCTCGAGATCGGTGAACACGTCGCCCGAAGGCAGATGCGGCGGAGCCTTGTAGAACGACCGCTCGGTATAGGCCTCGAGCACGAGATCAGCCTTCGACGGCCACCAGCGGTAGATCGACTGTTTGCCCACCTTTGCCCGCTGCGCGATGCCCTCGACCGTGATCTCCCGGTATGGCGTGCTCCCCATCAGCTCGACCGCGGCTTCGAGAATGCCCTGCCGTGTCGCATCGCTGCGGGGCCGACCGCGACTGCGCTTGCCCGGCATGCCCGCCGCTTCAGGCGGCTCTGTGCCGGCCGGGTGATCGATGGTCGCCTCTGTCGTCATTGGGGACATGTTCCGTGGACTCCTGAATTGGGGTGCGATCGACTGGCATACTTAATAATACGGATCGGTTCGTTTGGAAATACATAGATGCGCCTGCTGACAGCGTAGCGCTCGTCTGAATCCTGGAGAATGAGCGCCAGATCTCCTTCATCACGACCGAAGTGTCCACCCATCCGATCAAGGTCACAGGCGCCAGAATCCGATTATTTCTCTATTTTAACAGGTACTTATATCGACGCCAGCCGGATGGCGGCACACGGACGCGACGCGCACTCAGCCTGCGCGATCACAAGTTGCTCTCGCTTATGTGAATACGAGACGGTTCGTTTTTTATTTACAGGGACGCTCGCTGCGACTAGGTTCTGTCCATCGAGACCGGCGGCGCCGCAAACGAAGACGCCGCCCCCGAGAAGGCAACCAAACATCGGCATCGGGTCAGCCCGGCCGGTTCAACCGCAGAGAAGGAGACCACCATGAAGAGCTTCGCACGCGCCGCCCTCATCGCCGTGGCCATTGCCGCCTCCGGCGCTGTCTCTGCCAAGGCCGACAGCGTCACGAACGACCTCGTCCGCACTCAGTCGACGATCACGCTCCACGGCATCTTCGACGCACGCTGAAAAGCCCCGGCACCATCCACCAAAGCAACAGTCCCCACGCTCCATTCACACCCCATCCGATCAGGAGACACGACATGAAGTCGAACATCCTCGCCGCCGTCCTCGCCATCGCCGCCGTCACCGCCGGTGCCGTCTCGGCCAGCGCCGACAGCGTCACCAACGATCTCGTCCGCACCCAGTCGACGATTACGCTCCACGGCATCTTCGACGCCCGCTGAAAAGCCCCGGCACCATCCACTCGTCACGCAGGAGGTGATCATGAGGTCGATCGTTGCAGCAGCCCTGGTCGCGCTCGCTATCGCCGTCGTCGGCAGCGTCGGTGCCAAGGCGGATGCGTTCCCCGAGGGCTTCTTCCAGCAGTTGCAGCTCAACGGGAACTGAGCTGGCAGGCACGATTGAGGGCCGCGCTTCCCCCACCCAGAACGCACGGCCTCTGCACGAGGCCCGGCCTGCCCCGGCCGGGCCTCGCTTCCATTCCAGGAGGAGTTGCCGCCACCGAATAACCGCGACACGGCCTCTACCGTGAGACCGGATAACCTCGGGTTGCGCGGGCCCCGGAACCCCAGTGGGACGGGCGAAACGACCCCGAAGCGGGCGGCACGGATCAGATGCGTAGAATGCCGCTGCCACGCAGCCCGCGGAACAGAGCTTCCATCGCGATCGCCGCGAGCAGGATACCGAAGACGCGCATCAGCACGCGCTGAGCAGTGACGCCGAGCACGCGATTGAGCTCGTTGGCGAGCAACAGCAGCAGCAGCGTCAGCACCATTACCGCTCCCAACGCGCCGACGACCGCCAGCAATCGCGCCGGCTCGCCGTGGCTCCCCGCCGCGAGCAGGATGCCCGCGCTCATGGCGCCCGGTCCGGCAAGCAGTGGCGTGGCCAGCGGAAACACCGCCAGATCGTCCTTAGTCTGCGCCTCTTCCCCCTCGGACGGGGTCAGCTTGAAGCCGCTGCCGGGACGGGCAAACACCATGTCGAGTGCAATCATCAGCAGGATGATGCCGCCCGCCGCCTGAAGCGACGCGATCGACACGCCGAGCTGGCGGAGCAGCGGCTCGCCGAGCGTCGTGAAGACAATCAGGATCAGCGACGCGATGGTGGTTGCCCGGAGCGCGATCCGACGCCGCTCGGGACCACCCATGCCAGGCGTCAGCGTTGCGAACAGAATCGCCGCCTCGATCGGGCCGACGGTTGCGAAGAACGTCGTGAAGCTCGTCAGGAACGTTTCCATCATTGCCGCGCAAACCTGCCGTCCGCTTTGCCTCGCGCTCCGCGGGGGCCGTGCCCGCGCGCCCGCACACCGCGGCCGCTGGTGCGCAACGAGGATGACCTTGTTAGCAGGTCCAACACTATGCTGCTAGACCATTGATAACGCACGGTTTTAATTGTCACCTTCTGCGACGCATGGCAGATTTTGAGGTCGGGGCGATTGGGGCCACGACCATCCGGCTCGATGACGGCGATTGGAGGGAAAGCACTGATGACCACCCGCAGCGACCGCAACTTTATCGACATGCTCCGTGGATCGGGGCTGACCACGGCCGAGATCCTGTACCGCTTGCCCGACCATCCGTCGCTGATCCAGTCGTATGTCTGGCAGGACTACGACGAGCACCCGCGTTTCCCGAAGCTGCGCTCGTTCCTCGATTTTTGGAGCGCCAAGCTCGAGGGCAAGCTCTATCGTGTCACCGTTGCTCATGCCGGCCTGATCAGACCGGCCGAGCTGAAGCTCGTCGGCGCCGAGCTGCGCTTGCACTGAGCTCTCGGCGCGCCGCACGTCATGGCGCGTCCGCAGCTACGTCCGGCATCGGAAATGAGATGCCGCCGCTGCGCGCCGCAAGCCGTCCGGCGTCGTCGAACGCGCACAGCGCCACGAGATCCATGACCAGCGCCCGCGCGACGAGCGCGTCGAGCCTGCCACGCACCCTCACGTACGGCTTGAGGCCGCCGTTCACCGGCGCCACCTCGAAGCGCAAAGGATGCACGGGCCCGGCGGCCACCACGTCGTCGACGTTGGTCCGGAAGAGGATCTCCCGCGCCGGACCCTCGCCGCGTACGTCCATCTCCACCGCGAGGAACGGCGCGTCCGCGACCGCGACATCGACCTTCTCAACGGGCGTGACGAGATAGTGCCGTCCATCCTCGTCGCGACGCAGCACGCGGGCGAAAAGCTTCACCATGGCCATCCTCTCAATCGGGCTGCCGCGATAGGTCCAGGTCCCGTCGGCGAGGATCGCAAGCCCGATGTCGCCGCAATAAGGCGGATTCCAACGCTCGACCGGCGCATCGGCGAGCCCGGCCGCCGCGTCGATCATTGCCGCAAGTCCACCGATCCGGCCAGCTGCGGCCGAAGGGTCCTCGTGTTGCATCCGCGCGCTCCGTTGTCTTGTGCTCCGCTCGCCCGGTGTTCGCCCTGGTCGGTTACGTAACATTCACTTGACCGGGGCGCATCGGGCCATGATCGTCCGGTACCTTGGATCGGCGACGATTGCGTCCCGTCGTGGCGATCCGGGCGCCCAGCCGGGGCCGCATCGGCGGTCGGGACCGCCTGCGCCGCCAACTCCGTGCCGTGGAGCCCGCCAGGCACCCGCCTCGGATGTTCGGGCAAAGCGACGATCCGGCCACAGAGAATCCGGCCGTAGAGAACAGGACAGAGCCGTTCATGAGCACCGTCACTCAGACCGACGACAACATCGTGCCGCGCCTCGAGGCCGCCTCCGAGAAGATCCAGCGCGCCCACAAGGCGGCCGCGACTCAGATCTTCGGCCAGGATCAGGTCATCGAGCGGACGCTCATCACGCTGCTCGCCGGCGGCCACGCGCTGCTGATCGGCGTCCCCGGCCTCGCCAAGACGCTGCTGGTCGACACGCTCGGCAAGGTGCTCGGGCTCGACGCCAAGCGCATCCAGTTCACGCCTGACCTCATGCCGTCCGACATCATCGGAGCCGAGGTGCTCGAGGAGCAGCCGGGCAAAGCGCGTGCCTTCCGCTTCATCAAGGGCCCGGTCTTCACGCAGCTTCTGATGGCCGACGAGATCAACCGCGCCAGCCCGAAGACGCAATCGGCGCTGCTGCAGGCCATGCAGGAGCATCACGTCACCGTCGCCGGCCAGCGCCACGACACGCCGGCCCCCTTCCATGTGCTGGCGACACAGAACCCGCTCGAGCAGGAGGGTACCTATCCCTTGCCCGAGGCGCAGCTCGACCGCTTCCTGCTGCAAATCGACGTCACCTATCCCGATCTCGCCGCCGAGCGGCGCATGCTCTACGCCACCACCGGCACCGAGGAGCGACGGCTCGAAACGGTTCTGTCGGCTCAGGAGCTGATGACGATCCAGCGCCTCGTCCGCCAGATCCCGGTGCCCGACAAGGTGGTCGAAGCGATCCTCAAGCTCGTGCGAGCGGCGCGGCCCGGCACAGGTGCCGATGCCGACACCGATCGTCTCGTCGCGTGGGGTCCCGGCCCCCGCGCAAGCCAGGCCTTGATGCTCGCGGTGCGCGCCCGCGCGCTGATCGAGGGCAGGCTTGCGCCGTCGGTCGACGACGTGGTCGCGCTGGCCGAGCCGATCCTCAAGCATCGCATGGCGCTGTCGTTTGCCGCGCGCGCGGACGGCATCGGCATTGAAGGCATCATCGCCCGGCTCGCGGGCCGGCTGGAGTAGCGCCTGATGGCGGACACGACGGGCTCCCGGCGGCCAGCGCGGGATCGGGCCGGCACGAGCGATCTTTTCCAGTTCGAGCGCGACGCTCACGGACTGGCCGATCGCCTTCCCGACCTCATGATCGATGCCAAGCGCGTCGCCACAACGATTGCGCACGGCATCCATGGCCGTCGCCGCTCAGGCCCGGGCGAGACGTTCTGGCAGTTCCGCCAGTACCAGACCAACGACAGCGTCCAGCTCATCGACTGGCGACGTTCTGCGAGCAGCGACCACTTGTTCGTGCGCGAGCGCGAATGGGAGGCAGCCCTGACGGTCTGGCTGTGGTCGGATCTCTCGCCCTCGATGGGCTTCCACAGCCACCTCGCGCCGATCACGAAGCGCGACCGCGCCCTCGTGCTGATGCTGGCTGCGGCAGAGCTTCTGGTGCGTGGCGGCGAGCGCGTGGCGCTGATGTCGCTCACCAACCCGACCGCCAGCCGCAAGGCCACGACCAAGATGCTCGAGAGCATCGTCGCTCATATCGACACGCCCACCGTGAAAAAGAGCCGGCCACCCAAGACGACGCTCAACCGCTACTCGACGGTGCTCCTGTTCAGCGATTTTCTGGCTCCGGTCCCGGCCATCCGGGAGCGGATCGAGACGCTGGCAGCAGCCGGCGCCAAGGGACACATGATCCAGGTGCTCGATCCCGCCGAGGAGACGCTGCCCTACGAGGGCCGCATCGAGTTCAACGGCCCATCCGGGCGCGAGCACTGGATCGCGGACCGCACCGAGAGCATCCGTCCCGAGTACCGCGCTCGCCTCGAGGCGCACCGGGCCGAGATTGCGGCTGCCGCCACGCGGCTCGGCTGGACGTTCATGGTCCATCACACCGACCGCCCCGCCACCGAGCCGTTGCTGTCGCTGATCGGTCAGCTTCATGGCGCAGCGGGCGGCTACCGGTGGCACGTGCCCGGTCACGCCGGAGGCCCGGCATGACGCTCGGCGCGCTCGCCTTCCTCAATCCCTGGCTGCTCGGCGCGCTGGCCGGGCTGCCGCTCATCTACTGGTTGCTGCGGACCGTACCGCCGCGCCCACGCCAGATCGACTTCCCCCCGACGCGCATCCTCGTCGGCATCGAGAACCGCGACAAGCAGCCGGCCAAGACACCCTGGTGGCTGATGCTGATCCGACTGCTGGCCGCAGCACTGGCGATCCTGGCGCTGGCCGAGCCGGTGCTGAACCCCGCGAGCGGGCCCGGGCTGACCGGCAAGGGGCCGATGGCCATTGTCGTCGACAACGGCTGGTCGGCGGCACCGGGCTGGGCGGAGCGCATGCGCATGGTCGAGCGCTTCATCGGGGAAGCCGAAGCGCAGCGCCGCGCCGTCGTCGTCGTGCCGACGGCGTTTGCCTCGAAGGCGCCGAGCGTGCGCATCGAGGCGCCTGCAGCAGCCCGCTCCACCGCCGCAGCACTTGCGCCGCAGCCGTTCGCGCCCGACCGCACCGCGGCCGCTGAAGCCTTGGCGAACGCACTCGCGGGAGCCAGCGAGCCGAGCGTGGTGTGGCTCGCCGACGGCATCGACCATCAGGGCCAGACCAGCGCCTTTGCCACGCGTCTCGCCGCGCTCGCTGGGGCGGGCTCCCTTGCCGTCGTCGAGGACGGGCGCGGCACCGAGCCGCTCGGCGCCATCGGCGGCGTGGGTCGGGACGGCAAGCTCGAGGTGCGTGTGCTGCGCGCGTCCGGCGACCGGAGGGAGGGTTCCGTGCATGCGCTGTCGGTGCGCGGCCAGCGTCTCGGCGAGGCGAAGTTCGCGCTCGTGGCCGGCGAGACACAACGCACCGTCTCGTTCGACCTGCCGCTCGAGCTGCGCAACCAGGTGACCCGCGTCGAGATCGCAGACCAGGGCTCGGCGGGCGCCGTGAGCCTTCTCGATGCGCGCTCGCAATGGCAGCGCGTCGGGCTCGTCTCGGGTGAGAGTCGCGAACAGGCGCAGCCGCTGCTGGCGCCGCTCTACTACATCGAGAAGGCGCTGGCGCCTTTCTCCGAGATCGTGCGGCCCAAGGACGCCAACGTGTCGGAAGGCATCGAGACTGCCTTGAAGCAAGGCGCGAGCGTGCTGGTGCTGGCCGATATCGGCACGCTGTCGGGAGCGCCCAAGGATCGCATCGAGGACTGGGTGCGCAAAGGCGGCGTGCTGGTCCGCTTTGCAGGTCCGCGCCTCGAAAAGGGCAGCGACGAATTGCTGCCAGTACCGCTCCGCCTGGGCGGACGCACGCTCGGCGGCGCGCTGTCCTGGTCGCAACCCCAGCCGCTGGCCGCATTCGACGAGCAGAGCCTGTTCGCAGGCCTTGCCATTCCCCCCGACGTTCTCGTCACCCGCCAGGTGCTGGCCGACCCGGCTCGCCTCGGAGCCGATACCGTGGTCTGGGCGCGCCTCAAGGATGGCACGCCGCTCGTCACCGCGCAGCGCCGCGGCCAGGGTCAGGTGGTGCTGTTCCACGTCACCGGCAACTCGGACTGGTCGAGCCTCCCGATCTCCGGCCTGTTCGTCGAGATGATGCAACGCATCGCCACGCTCGGCCGCTCGGGCAGCAGTGGCGGCGAGGCCACCACCGCCGACACAGCTGGCGGCACCGTCACGGCCGATGTGCTTCCACCCGTCGAGACGCTCGACGGCTACGGCACGTTGAAGCCACCGCCGCCGCTCGCACAGCCCATCATGCGCGCGAAGCTCGCAGATACCAAGCCGAGCCTCGACTATCCTCCGGGCTATTACGGCACCGGCGGCAGTCCGCGCGCACTCAACGTTCTCGATCCCAAGGCCACGCTGGCGCCGTTGCCGTCGCTGCCCACGGCCTTCGCGCGCATCGGCTACCAGAGCGAGGCCTCGACCGTGCTGAAACCGTGGCTGCTGGCCGCCGCGCTGGCGCTGCTCTTTCTGGACATCGTCGCCGTATTGCTTCTGCAGGGCCTCGGCCAGCTCGTGCCGCGGCGCGGTGGCGTCCGGACGGCCGCCGCGGCGCGTGCTGGCGGCCTCGTGCTGATGCTGGCCGCCGCCCTGCTCGCTCCGCCCATCGCCACCGGCCCGGCCACCGCCCAAACCCGGCGCGAGCCGCCGCAGCGCGTCCAGCCTGCTGCGCCCCAGCCCCCTGCCAGCCGCGAAGATGCCACCGCGCTCAAGGCCACCGGCAAGGTCACCCTCGGCTACGTCCTGACCGGCGACGGCCAGACCGACGACGTGAGCCGCACAGGGCTCACCGGCCTCGGCACCATCCTCAAGCTACGCACCGCCGTCGAGCCCGGCGAGCCGATCGGCGTCGACGTCGAGCGCGACGAGATCGGCTTCTATCCCCTGCTCTATTGGCCAGTGCTGGCCAATGCCCGGCCGCTACAGGAAAGCACCCTCGCACGCATCGACGCCTACATGAAGCAGGGCGGCCTCATCATCTTCGACACGCGCGACCAGGGCCTCGGCATGCCGACCGGACTGTCGCTCTCGGGGCAGGGCGGCCCGGCGCTGCAACGGCTGATCGGCCGTCTCGACCTGCCGCGCCTCGAGCCGGTGCCACAGGACCATGTGCTGACCAAAGCCTTCTACCTGCTGCGCTCGTTCCCCGGCCGCTGGGACGGCGGGCAGCTCTGGGTCGAGGCAGATGCCAACGCGGGCTCCGACGATACGCGCCGTGCCCGCCGCGCCGACGGCGTGACATCCGTACTGGTGACGTCGAACGACTTCGCGTCGGCCTGGTCGCTCGACGAGCGCGGGCGGCCCTTGTATCCGGTGGTGCCGGGCGGCGAGAACCAGCGCGAGCTCGCGTTCAGGTCCGGCATCAATATCGTCATGCATGCACTGACCGGCAACTACAAGGCTGACCAGGTGCACGTGCCGGCGCTGCTCGAGCGGCTCGGTCAATGAGGAGCCCGCGATGAGCTGGTCCGTAGATTTCGCGCCGCTCCTGCCGGTGCCGCTCTTGTGGGTCGCAGCGGTCGTCGCCGCGCTCCTTGTCGCCCTGCTTCTGCTGCGGCGTTCGCGGGGCGCATCCCTGCGTGCGCTAGCCCTCGCCGCGCTCGTGCTCGCTCTGATGAATCCCATTCTGCGCGAGGAGAGCCGCGAGAGCCTCGCCAACATCGTCATCGCGATCGAGGACCAGTCGACCAGCCAGGCACTTGCCAACCGGCCCGATCAGGCGCGCGCCATTCGCGCCGACCTCGAGGCCAAGCTCGCCCAGATCCCAAACCTCGAGGTGAAATGGGTCTCGGCCTCGAAGCCTGCCGACGGCGTCGGCTCCGGCACCAATCTCTTCGCCGCACTCAACAAGGCGCTCGTCAACACGCCGCCCGACCGTCTCGCCGGCGTCGTCATGATTACCGACGGCCAGGTCCACGACGTCCCGAAGACCGCACAGAGCCTCGGCTTCGAGGCGCCCGTCCACGCACTGCTCACCGGCAAGCCCGGCGAGTTCGACCGCCGCATCGAGGTTCTGAAGGCGCCGAAGTTCGGCATCGTCGGCCAATCGCGAGAGATCGAGATCGCCGTGCGCGAAACCGGCCGAGATGGACGGACGACACCGGGCCCCGCCCCGCAGGTGAACGTCAAGGTGCGCCGCGAGGGCCAGCCCGACGAGACGCGCCGCGCCGAGATCGGCGCAACGGTAAAGCTTGCGATGCCGTTCCCCCATCCGGGCACGAACATCCTCGAGATCGAGCTCGAGCCGGTGCCGGGCGAGCTGACGCCGGCCAACAACCGCGTCGTGGTCTCGGCCGAAGGCGTGCGCGAGAACCTGCGGGTCCTGCTCGTCTCCGGCGAGCCGCACGCGGGCGAGCGCGTGTGGCGCAACCTTCTGAAGTCAGACGCCGCCGTCGATCTCGTCCACTTCACCATTCTGCGCCCGCCCGAGAAGCAGGACGGCACGCCGATCAACCAGCTCTCTCTCATTGCTTTCCCGACGCGGGAGCTGTTCTCGGAGAAGATCCGCGACTTCGACCTGATCATCTTCGACCGCTACCAGCATCGCGGCATCTTGCAGATGCTCTACTACGACAACATCGCCCGCTACGTGGAGGGGCACGGTGGTGCGCTGCTTGTGGCCGCGGGCGACGACTATGCCGGCAGTCTCTCGCTTTATCGTACACCGCTGTCGCCGGTGCTGCCGGCCGCCCCCACCGGCCGCGTCATCGAGCAGCCGTTCAAGGCCGCATTGACAGGCGACGGCGCCAAGCACCCCGTCACACGCGGATTGCCGGGCTCGGGCGGCGGCGCCGAGGGCGACGTGCCCGCGTGGGGCCGCTGGCTGCGCCAGGTCGAGGTGCGGCCCGATCGCGGCAAGACCGTACTCAAGGGAGCCGACGGTCAGCCCCTCCTGGTGCTCGACCGCAAGGGCAAGGGCCGCGTCGCGCTGCTCACCTCCGACCATGCCTGGCTGTGGGCGCGCGGCTACGACGGCGGCGGCCCGCACACCGACCTGCTGCGCCGACTGTCCCACTGGCTGATGAAGGAGCCCGACCTCGAGGAGGAGCGCCTGCTCGCCACCTCGAAGGGCATGAAGGTCACCATCGAGCGACGCTCGATGGAGCAGCGCGTGGCACCCGTCACGATCCTCGCGCCCGGCGGCGAGACGAGCGAGGTCACACTGGAAAGCGCAGGCCCCGGCATCTGGCGCGCCACCGTCGACGCCAGGCTGCCGGGCCTCTACAAGACCCAGACGCGCGCACCGAGCGGCCAGCTCACCGCCGTCACCCACGCGGGCGTCGAGGATCAGCGCGAGATGAGCGAGGTCACGGCCACACGCGACCGGCTCGGCCCGATTGCCGACGCTACGGGCGGCGGCACCTTCTGGACCCGGCCGACCGGGCTCATCGCCGCGGCCGACGCCAGTGCCGTCGAGCTGCCGCGCATCGCCATGATGTCGGGCGCCAAAGTGCTCGCCGGATCCGGCTGGATGGGGCTCAAGGACCGCGAGGCGTTCGTGACCAAAGGTGTGAAGCTCACTCCGATGTTCACGGGGCTCTTGGCGCTCGCCGCCCTCTTGGCGCTGATGTCGCTCGCCTGGTGGCGCGAGGGCCGCTGAGGCCGCGCCAATCGCCGTGCCGGCCGAAATCGACTCTGGCGGCGGGTTCGCTATAGTCGCGAAATACGAACAAGCCCGCACGCGTCGGCCTTCGGCGATCGGAGCGTCGGGCGAGAGGATCGCGAGCGATGGCGGGCGGAGCACTGAGCGGCTGGAAGCGCGAGCGCGGTGAAGCCTCGCTTGCCGATGTGCACAGGTCGATCCGTGTCGACCCCGACGCGACGCCATGGAAGAAGGCGGTCGCCTTCCTCGGCCCGGGCTACCTCGTCGCGGTCGGCTACATGGACCCCGGCAACTGGGCGACCTCGCTCGCCGGCGGCGCCAAGTTTGGCTACACGCTTCTCGTCGTGGCGCTGGCGTCGAACATTATCGCCATCGTTTTGCAGTCGCTATGCGCACGCCTCGCCATCGGGTCGGGCCGCGATCTGGCGCAGGCCTGCCGCGACGCCTATCCGAAGCCCGTCGCACTCGCGCTGTGGCTGCTCGCCGAGATCGCTATCATCGCCACCGACATCGCCGAGGTGATCGGCACCGCGATCGGCCTCAACCTGCTGTTCGGATTGCCCCTCGAGATCGGCGTCGTCGTCACGGCACTCGATGTCTTCCTGATCCTCTATCTGCAGCGACTGGGCTTTCGCTGGGTCGAGGCGCTCATCATCACGCTGCTCGGCGTCATCGCGGTCTGCTTCGCGATCCAGATCGCGCTGGCCGACCCGGTGTGGAGCGAGGTCGTGCGCGGCTTCGCTCTGACCAGCGAGATCGTGCGCAATCCCGAGATGCTCTACATTGCGCTCGGTATTCTCGGAGCCACCGTGATGCCGCACAATCTCTACCTGCACTCCGGCGTCGTGCAGACCCGCGCCTATGGCGACACGGTGGTCGAAAAGCGGCAGGCGCTGACCTATGCCACGATCGATTCCACCATCGCGCTGATGTTCGCGCTGACCATCAATGCCTCGATCCTGATCCTGGCTGCGGCGGCTTTTCACGCCACCGGCAAGTCCGATGTCGCAGAGCTCGCCGACGCGCACAACCTGCTCGCGCCGCTCCTTGGCACCGCCATTGCGCCGACACTGTTCGGCATCGCGTTGCTCTGCTGCGGCATCAACTCCACGGTCACCGCGACGCTGGCCGGCCAGATCGTGATGGAAGGGTTCCTCGACATCCGCCTCGCTCCGTGGGCGCGCCGGCTGATCACCCGTGCCATCGCCATCGTGCCGGCCGCCGCCGTCACCATCGCCTACGGCGAGAGCGGAACCGGCAAGCTCTTGATCCTGTCCCAGGTCGTGCTGTCGCTGCAGCTGTCGTTCGCCGTGTTCCCGCTGGTGCTGTTCACCGCCGACCGCCGGAAGCTCGGCGATCTCGCGGCCCCCCGCTGGCTATCGGCGCTTGCCATGGCGATGGCGGTCGCGATCGCCGCTCTCAACATCAAGCTTCTCGCCGACTTCTTCTCGGCCGGCTAAACTGCCGACCCGCCCCATCCGTCAGTCTGCGCCGCCCCGAGGCTTTAACCATGACACAGCGCCCGATGGGCCTCGTCGGCATCACCGCTCTCAGCCGCATCCTCGCCGCCCGGCTCGCGTCTGGCGGCACGCGCGTGCTCGTGCACGACAGCGATCTCGCGCACCGCGATGCCCTGGCTTCGAGCCACCCGCTGATCGAAGCTGCCGCGACGCTCGCCGACATCGGAATCGAATGCGACACCATCGTCACCGATCTCCGTGGCACCGAGGCCTTGCTCGAAGCGGTACTCGGATCCTCCGAGCGTCCGGGCCTTGCGCACGACCTCGCACCCGGCGCGCTCATCATCGACCTGACGCCCGGCGATCCGGCGCTGCCGCCGCGGCTCCAGGGCATGCTCGGCCAGCGCGGCATCGGTCTCGTCGATGCCCGGCCCCTGCCGGTCGATACCGCGGCAGCGGAGGCAGGCACCTATCATCTGGCAATCGGAGGTTACGCCGACTTCGTCGACCGCGCCGAGGCGACACTGTCGCCGCTCGGCCGCTTCTCTCGCACCGGCACGCTCGGAACGGCGCGTGCTTCGGCTATCCTCGCCGAGCGGGCGGCGGCGGCGCTGCTCGCGGCGTTAAGCGAGACAGCCGCAGAGCTCGAGGCCGGCGGTCGTCCGCAACCCGTTCTTGCGCCCGATGTGATCGCAGCCGTCGTCGGCGCCGCGGTCCGCTCGGTCAGTGTCCGAGATCAGGGGCCGCGATATTCGCACCCGTGACGACAATGCCGACCCTCTCGCCGGGCTCTATTGGCGCCATCCCGCTCTGAAGGGCAGCGAGCCCGACAGCTGCCGCGGGCTCGACCCCAAGGCGCAAGGCCGACCACAGCGACATCTGTGCCGCGACGATCGCCCGGTCCGAGACCAGCACCATCGCGCTCACCTCCGGCCCGGCAATGCTCAGCACGCGCTGGCTGACCCGTGTGGCACCGAGCGTGTCCGCCGCGATCCCGCTCGGCGCGACGGCGACCGGCGCTCCCGCTGCGATCGCCCGCGACAGCGTCGGCGCGCGCATCGGCTCGACGCCGATGAGACGCGGTGCGGTTGCGCCTGCCACGCGCCGCCAGAGTGCGAGCCCGGCAATCAGTCCGGCGCTGCCGACCGGAACCAGCAGCACGTCGAGCGGCGCGTCCTCGGCGATCTCGACACCGATGGTCGCCGCTCCGAGCAGCGAGGCATCGTCGTCGCCGCGCAAGGCCAGCGCACCCGAGGCAGCGCACCATGCCGCCTTTGCCGAGAGCACCGCCGCCTCGCGCCCGCCCGCCACGATCTCCGCCCCGTACCCGCGCATCCGCGCGACACGCGGCTTGGCCACCCCATCGGGAACGAAGATGCGTGCGGTCCGCCCGAGCCGGCTCGACGCGCATGCCGCCGCGACACCCCAATTGCCGCGTGATGCGACCGCCACTGCGCGCCCCGATGCGGCCGGCAGCGTCAGCCCAGCCATCGCCGCGCGGATCTTGAAGGTGCCCGACAGTTGCAGGTTCTCGAGCTTCAACCAGACCGGGCCGCCACCAAGACCAAGATCCGGCCCCGCCACCGAAACCAGCGGCGTGCGGCGGACATGGCCCGCGATCCGCGCTCGCGTGGCAGCCATTGCATGCTGTCCGAGGCTCGGCACGGCCCAGTTGTCCATTGTGCGACCTCGAGCCAGCCGGCTCCGACAACGCATCCCGGGCGCTGTGTTCCGGTCGAGTTGCATGAGTGCCGGGCCAATCGGCTAAACGTACCCCGATCGGCCCCGGCCTGCCACGCCGGCCGGTCGTCATGGTTGCGGCCGTTGTGCTGCGGCGGCGCCACAGATCCCCACCGAACCACCCGGCGCCGCCGTGACACCTCTGCCGCGCCGCACAATTTCCACGATCCGAACCTTTCCTGCCTCTGTCAGACATCCGTTGGCGTCTGAAGCCCCGCGTGCACCCCGGCCGACGCGCCGACGGACCAGAAAAAGGGAGACGACATGACGAACCAGGAGATCGTGCGGGAGCGTATCGTAAGCCACGGCCTCGGCATCGCCAGCGCTCAGGGATTGCACGCACTGTCGATGGGCGAGATGGCGCGCGCGCTCGATCTGTCCCGCACCGGCCTCTTCGCCCATTTTGCCACTAAGGAGAGCCTGCAGCTTGCAGTGCTCGATCAGGCCTCGGAGATGTTCGTCCGCGACGTGATCGAACCGGGTCTCGCGGCGACGCCGGGCGAGCCGCGCCTCAGGATGCTCTTCAACGGCTGGATGCGATGGTCGCGCGCGCCGCGGCTCAAGGGCGGCTGTCCGTTCGTGCACGCGAGCGCCGAGAGCGATGCGCTGTCCGATCCCGTCCGCGCCAAGCTGAAGGAGGTGCTCGACCACTGGTCGGGGGTGCTCGAAGGCGCCGTTCGCGAGACCCGCGACGCCGGGGTCTTCCGGGCCGAAATCGACGAGGCGCAGTTCGTGTTCGAGCTTTACGGCCTCTACCTGTCGCACCACTTCTGGCACTGGTCGATGAAAGACCGCACCGCCAGCGAGCGAACGAAGAAGGCGTTCGAGCGGCTCATCGCGGCCTCGATTGCCACGGGCTGACGTTTGCCCCGATCCGAGCCGTCCGTAAGCTTGAGGGCCCGCGCCGCGTCCAAGAGAGGACGCGGCGCCAATTTATTTGCCCGAGGACGTCAGCCAGAGCCCTGCAGCCAGAGCCCTGCAGCCAGAGCCCTGCGCCCCGAACGGACCGCTCAAAACGATCCGGGCGCCGGAGAGTACTCCGGACCCCCTGGCATCTCGGGGCTCTGATAGGCACGACCGGTTTCCGTCTCGGCAACGCGGACGACGATCCAGCCCTCGTAGTTCTCGCTATCGCGGTACGCGGTAGCCGCAGCGGCCGTGGCGAACTCGAGGCTCAGCAGAGTGCGCAGATCACGCGTGCCGATGGTCCAGTAATTTTTCGGACGCTTCATAGCTGGCTCCTCTTCGTATGGGCCCGGACGCACCGAGGCCGGGTTGGTGGAGTCCCCGCTACGCAACTTTGACAAAGATGCATTTGATTCAAGGCATTGGTATGACGGCGATGCGGCCGGCTGCGCTTTCGCCCGCCCGCGCGCCCGGTTGGCGGCCGTTTCGCAATTGACATTTGGTCATCGGATCCCAGAATGAACCCTTGTTCCGAGGGGCGCCGGTCGACCGGCTGAGATCCGCCTGATGAGGTGGAGCACCCTTCGAACCTGATCCGGGTCATGCCGGCGAAGGGACGGGAGCGCAGATTGACACTCGACGACTACAACGCCACTTGCCGTGCGCTCGCCGCCACGACGCTCGTCGTGCAGTGGGGCGGCGCGCATGTCTGGAAGGTCGGCGGCAAAGTGTTCGCCGTTGCCGGGTGGAGCCCGGGCAAGGCGGAGCTCGCGATCACGTTCAAGGTCTCTGCGCTCGGCTTCGACATCCTGAAGGACATGCCGGGCCTGCGCCCCGCACCCTACCTCGCCTCGCGCGGCTTCACATGGATCCAGCGCACCAGCGAGGAGAGCATGAACGACGCCGCGCTCGTCCGCTACCTGCGCGAAAGCCATCGCCTCGTCTCCACCGGACTGCCCGTCAAGTCGCGGATCGCGCTCGGTCTGCCCGTCGATGAGCCACGCCTGGTAGCCCAATTACCCACATGCCGCACGGCGCCTCGCTCGCGGCCCAGCCAAGGACGATCGTCATGAACAAGCCGACGCGCCCCTCCGACCTGACGCGGCCAGAGGTCACGACCGGCCCCATCGCGGGGTCGCAGAAGATTTATGACGCACCGGACGGCTTCCCCGACGTCCGAGTCCCGTTCCGCGAGATCGCGCTATCCGATCCCGCCGAGCCCACGTTCCGCGTCTACGATCCCTCCGGCCCCTATACCGAGGCCGGTGCCGCGATCGACGTCGAGCGTGGCCTGGCCCGCACACGCGCCGCTTGGGTCGCCGAGCGCGGCGGAGTCGAGAGCTATCTCGGCCGAGACGTCCGGCCCGAGGACAATGGCAACGTGACCGGTCAGGCGCTGGCCCGCGACTTCCCGGCGAAACCGCAGCCGCTGCGGGGCATCGGCGCGGCCCTCGTCACGCAGCTCGAGTTCGCCCGCGCCGGCATCGTCACCAAGGAGATGATCTACGTCGCCCACCGTGAGAACCTCGGGCGCCGTGCCGCACTGGCCCGCGCCCGCGAGGCCATCGCCGACGGCTGCAGCTTCGATGCCGAGATCCCTGAGCACATCACGCCCGAGTTCGTCCGCGGCGAGATCGCCCGCGGTCGCGCCATAATCCCGGCAAACATCAACCACGCCGAGCTCGAGCCGATGATCATCGGCCGCAACTTCCTGGTCAAGGTCAACGCCAACATCGGCAACTCGGCGGTCACCTCGTCGGTCGAGGAGGAAGTCGAGAAGATGGTGTGGGCGATCCGCTGGGGCGCCG
>CAYYGO010000036.1:0-44072 GCA_964471635.1 uncultured Hyphomicrobium sp. | reverse complement strand
GGCATCGTGTTCCAGGCGACCACGTTCGCCCTGCCGAAGGTTCTGGACGAGCGCCTCGCTGCAGTCGCCACCTCGCCGACCGAGATCGGCTGGCTGGCGTTCTTGGTCTTCGCGATCGCCTCGCTGGCGCAACTCGCCGTCGGCCTCGCGCTCGACCGGGTCGGCCCGCGCACCGTGCTCATCGTCGTGACCTCGATCCAGGTGGCCTTCTTCGCCGCCATGCCTGGACTGGACGGTTGGATCGCCTGGGCCGTCGCCCTCGGCTTCATGATCGGCGCGTTTGGCCAGATCCCGATCAACGACTATGTCATCGGCCGTCTCGCGTCGGGCGGGCACCGCGCCTCGATCTACGGCGCCCGCTTCGTCGTCACATTCACCGCACTCGCCGCCGCGCTGCCGCTCATCGCCTGGATCCATGCCGGATGGGGGTTCGACACGCTGTTTCGCGTGCTGGCCGCGGCGGCGATCCTCGTACTTTCGGCGGCCATCCTGCTGCCCCGCCGACTGCCCGAGCCGGCCTGACGGCTGCCCGCGGCCGCAGGCCCGCGGCAAGCTGGAATTCACCTCGACCGCACGCCGGTGCGTGTCGCCCGACCACCTGCCCAGAAGTCGCCCCAGTCGAGCCCTCCTATACCCGCAGTCGCCGATTACCGATCGTTAAGGGGTCTTGGTTAACGCTAACTATCGGAGTCGTCGGCCCGGACGCGCGAAGCGCTGGCTTCGCTCCTGCACCGAGGGTGCTGCGGGAAAGTGCGCCCGTCGCCGGCATTCGAGGACGGGGTGTCCTGTGGTCACGCGCAAAAGAGGGCTGCTGGCCGGCCTCGCCGCCGCACTGCTTTCGGCAGCAGCGGGCAGCCCCGATATTGCCGCCGAGTTCGGCAAGACGCGCACGCTGTCGCTCTACAACATCCACTCCAAGGAACGCATCGACGTCGTCTACATGCGCGACGGCAAACGCATTCCCGATGCGGTCGAGAAGATCAACTGGATGCTTCGCGACTGGCGCAAGAACGAGTCGGCGAAGATGGACCCCGAGCTTGTCGACATGCTGTGGGAGATCCACACCGAGCTCGGCTCCCGCGAGCCGATCCACATCATCTCGGGCTTCCGCTCGCGCGAGACCAACGAGATGCTGCGCAAGACCGTGGGCGGGCAGGCAAGCGAAAGCCAGCACATCCAGGCCAAGGCCGCGGACGTCCACTTCCCCGACGTACCGCTGAAGCAGCTCCGCTACTCGGCCCTCATCCGAGAGCGCGGTGGCGTCGGCTACTACCCGACCTCGGCGATTCCCTTCGTGCACATCGACACCTCCCGCGTGCGCCACTGGCCGCGGTTGCCGCGCTACGAGCTGGCGCTGCTGTTCCCGAGCGGCCAGACCAAGCACCAGCCGGTCGACGGCGGACCCATCACGCGCGAGGACGTCAAGATCGCCCAGTCGCGTCACAAGGAGCTCGCGACGCAGGTGGCCGAGTTCTTCTCGTTCCGCAGCCAGCCGAAAACGCTGGTTGCGGATGTCGGCGGCAAGGCGGCACCGCTGCCGGCGGCGGTGGTCGCGCAGGCCGGCCTGCCACCCGGCCCGGCTCCGCGTATCGCCCAACAGCAGCCGCAGCCCCCGGCCCCGCGCGAGCAGAAAGTTGCCGCGCTGACGCCGCCCCCCGCACCGGCCGCGCCGCCACGACTGGTCGCCGAGCCGCGACTGGTCGAGCGCGCGAGCCGTTTCACGCCGCGTCCTTCAAACGAGGACAAGCTGCGGCTCGACGAGCTGGTGACGCTGGCCTCCTACGCGCCCGAGCCGCCGCCTGCGGCAGCTCCCGTGGCATCCGCCGTCGCTCCCGCCGGACGCGAGCCGCGCCTCCTGGCCGAGCCGAAACCGGCGCAGCGCCCTGCGCGCCCGTCGGCCGACGCAGACAGTCTCACTGGCGGACCGCCCGCTGGGTCCGCCATGCCGCTACCGCAGTTCGCCCGGCCCGACATCGCAGAGCGCCGGATGGCTGCGCTTGCCCCGCCGCGGAGCGAAGCACAGGGCCGGCTCAGCGACGCGCTGTCGCCCGGATGGGGGAGCGGGTTTGCCGCCGCCCCCGAGTACGACGAGGAGCACCCCGACGAGCTCTCCTATCGGCCATTTCCCGTGGCGCCGCTCCTGACCGCATCGGCCTCGCCGGACGATCCCGTATTGGCTCAGCTCTTTGCGCCCGACGTGGCACGCACGCTCGATCTACTGAATGGCGACGGCGCGATCCTGCCGATGCGCTTCCATCCCGGCGCACAGACCGCGCGGCTCCTGTGGGCACAGGAGTTCAAGGGCGGCGCGGTCAACCTCGGCATGTTCGGGGAAAGTGCCGCCGACGAGGTGCCTACCGGCCTCGCCCGGCGCACGGTCAAGATCGACGGCCGCTGACGCTCGGCGCACTCGCGCACGCTCTGCACTGATTGTTCAGGCTGATCGCCGATCGACCAGGGCTGGCGTCACACCTGCTCGCGCGTTAACCGCAACAACTACTCCTTTTTAGAACAACACATTTTCACCATGACCGTTCGGACAAACTGAGGTCGCGCTGGCGAGCGGCGCATTGGTCCTCCGCGTCGAAGGGGGGGCGTCGCTTGCAAGCCCGACGACACGAGCCGCTCCTTGATTTTCGAGTGCCATTGAGATTGGCGCGTTCCCGAAGGCTCTGGCCGCCATGGCCCCAGGGACGTCGCACAGATTACCAGCGATGCGCTTCGTCACCCCCGAGGGAGTTCAGCATGGTCTTCAATCGGAAAGCCGACCCGAAACCGTTCGACCTGCCCGCCCACGACAGCCGTATGCAAGCCGCAGCAAACCCGTTCGCCGGCAGGCCCGGCGGGTCCGGCGCCCAGCCGGCGCCGAGTGGTGCCGCCACCCCTGCGGACGAAGCGCGGGACGACGCGACGCTGGTCGAATCGGTGATCGGCAGCGACCTCGCGATCGAGGGTCAGTCGATCACCATTCGCTGCAAGGGGCTCCTGCGCGTCAACGGCGACATCCAGGCCGATCTGCATGGCCGCAAGCTCATCGTGGGTTCGGATGCCACCATCACCGGCGCCATCCAGGCCGAGACCGTCGACGTGCACGGCAAGGTCCAGGGCACCATCGACGCGACCAGCGTCATGCTGCGCTCGACCTCCGAGGTCGAAGGCGACATCTCGAGCCGCACGCTCTCGATCGAACCCGGCGCGGCATTCGACGGCAGGGTGCGCAAGCTCGCCGACGACCGCAAGGGCAGCGCATCGGGACTGGCCACACCGTCGCCGCTGCCGTTCGCGACCGCCTGAGACGACCGACCGCCTGGCGCTTCTGACTGCTCGACGGCGGTGTCGGTTGCCGCACGCACCCAGCCGACCCGGTCGCCGACACTCGGCTGGGCCGAGATACGGCTTTAGCGGTCCCGCGTCAGCGGCACGAAGCGGACGGGGATCACCACCGACGAGTGCGCCGTACCGTCCGCCGACTTCTCGATCACCATGAGGTCCTGCTCCTCGCGACCGACCGGAATCACGAGCCGCCCGCCCGGAGCCAACTGGTCCACCAGTGCCGGCGGTACGTGATCGGGCGCGGCCGTCACCAGGATCGCATCGAACGGCGCCGTCTCGGGCCAGCCCGCATAGCCGTCGCCGACACGCGTGACCACGTTGCCGACCCCGGCGTGCGCCAGGGACGCAGCAGCGAGCTGCGCAAGCGGCGCCACGATCTCGATCGAGTGGACCTTGCGCGCGAGTTGCCCCAGCACTGCGGCCTGGTAGCCCGAGCCGGTGCCGACCTCGAGCACGCGGCTCTCCGGGCGGATACGGAGCAGATCGGTCATCAACGCGACGATGAACGGCTGCGAGATCGTCTGACCATGCCCGATATCGAGCGGCCGGTTGCGATACGCGCTGTGCCGCTGATCGGGCGGCACGAACAGATGGCGCCGCACCGTCCGCATCGCGTCGAGCACGCGCGGATCGAGCCGGTGATGCCCGGCGAGCGGACCTGCATCCAGGCGAATCCGGGCATAGGTCGTCTCGATCTCGTCGACCATCCGTGCGCGCTCGCCCGCGCGATCAGTGTCGATGGGTGAGGCCTCTGCCACGAGAAAAGCTCCAAACGCAAACAACGCCGCGAGCACGACGGGCCGGCGCACCGGACAGGCGAGGCCTCGAAGGCCGCGCTCCGGCGCAATGGGAGCCGCGCCAGCCCGCCGTCCGGGCGCGATCGCGATCGCAATTGTACCCGCATCGGCAGAGTGCGGCGCGTTCAGGCGGCCGCGCGCTTGCCCGAGATCAACTCCCAGGACACGTTGATGCACTTGATCCGCTCCTCCCGCTCGAGCCTGTCGCGCTCGTCGCGGGCGAGGTCGGGATGCCAGCAGACGCGCAGTGCGTCGACGAGCTTCTTCAAGGTGGCGTCGGGTACGTCGGCATTGACGCCCAGAAAATCGTAGGCCTCACCCCGCGTCATCGGCAGACGCGAGGTCTCGCGGCGGCCTGCCATGCTTAGCGCCGCACTCTCGGAGATGCGGCGCAGCCGCTCCAGGTCGCGCACCAGGGCGCGGAACGCTGGCGCCGCCTTCGCTGCCGCCTCCGCGCTCTCGCTCGCCTGGGCCTTGGTGATCACGAGCCGCTGTCGGATATGGATCAGCTCGCCCGAAAGCACGTCTCGCAACGGCGGCGCACGTTCGAGCGATTGGATGGCCCCGTCCGCCTTCTCGAGCAACGCCGTCACCGAGGCCGCTGCGTTGGCGACACTGGTCGTGGTACGCGGCTCGCGCCGCCCGCGCCGGAGCGAAAGCTGCTCGGCTATCCGTTGCATGACATAGCTCATGCGCGCCTTGCCGACCCGCGCGCGCATGCCGAGCCCTCGCGCCCGGGACCACTGGCGCGCGGCGAACGACCAGCCGCCAGCGGCCGTCCACCCGCCCGCGGCGAGCAACGCGCCCAGCATCACCGCGACTAACCCCGTGGCCAACGGGCGCAGCGCCGGCGGCAGCCCGGCCGCAAAGGTCTCGAGCGCCGGCTCGGGTGTAACGAGGGTAACCCAGGTAAGCGACAGATCGGCGCCGCCTGCCAGCACTGCCGGAGCAGCCGCAGCAGGCGCGGCTGATTTGGCCTGCGCCACCGCCGACGCCACCGGAGCGGACACGGCCGCGAGCGAGGTGGCCGGCACTGGCTCGACCGACGGCAGCCGCCCGCCCGGCGCGGGATCCGCTGCCGACGGTGGACGCGGTGGCTCGGCCGTGCTTGCGGATACCGGCGCACCAGAGGGCGCACCAGACGAGACGCCGTCGCCGACCGCGGCAAGTCTGCTCACCGCCACCGACGGAAGAGCCGCGGGCGAAGCGACGGGGGCAGCGACGAGCGGCAGGGAGGGCGCCGTCGATGGACTGCCGATCACGATCCTGGCCCCGATCTCGGCCAGTGGCGCGAAGCCGGGCGGCAGGGCCACGGCGCGCGCGCCCTTTTTCTCCTGCCATGGCAGACACTCGGCCAGCGGCAGGCCGTAGCGACGGCCGCCCTCGCCGGACCCGGAGGTCGGCCCCGGACCAAGCCGCCGCGGACCATTGGCGCAACGGCTCGTCTCGCGCTCGGTCGAGAGGAACATGCGGTCGCGATCGAGCCACAGCGGGCGGGATGCCGAGCCGCGCACTGCTGCCACGACCCGCATCCACGGCACCCGGCGTCCGGCGCAGGAAATGGCGAACCGATGGGCCATCACGGTGCTGCAGTCGCGCGTATTGGAGCCCGCGCAGATATTGACCGACCGCTCCTCGCGGTCACCGAGCACGGCATATGTCCGCATGCCGGAGGGTTTCAGCACGAGGCGTGTGCCGTCCGTGGCGCAGTCGAACGGCATCGCCACGCTTTCGGTGCCGACGGCGCCGGCCGGCATCGCAGCGGGAATGGTCATGACGAGCAAAAAGGCGGAGGCCGATGCGAGACCGGCCGCTCTACGCGGCACGGCGAAAAACGCATTCGACGAATGACGGCGACGCACCCGAAAGCCCCCACGTACGCCTCGACCCCATCTATCGTACTTCGGTCGGAACAACGGCGCCACTGTGGCAACCGCCTAAAAGTGCTCCACAAAGTTGGGTCAAGTTATGCTCGCGGTCAGCCGAAGCCGGGCGCCACCGCTCAGCTTTCGCCCCGCAGAAGCCCCGTGAACCCGGTCACCGCGAGCGAGGTCAGCACGAGCCCGAGCAGCATCTCGACAACGGCAAGAACATAGAGCGCGCCGCCCAGCGTCAGCGTGACCGTGGGCTGCTTCGTGAGGGCAAAGTTGCCGCCCTTGGCCGCGGTGGTTCTCGTGGGCCCCGCAATGTCGGGCAGCGGCAGCTCGGCGACCGGTTGCCAGGCGATGTTCGGCCGCCAGTGGTCCTCGTAGCCGAACGCGACGAACGGCACGAAGACGTCGAACGAGTAGGCCAGCGCGTTGAACGGGGGATAGCGTCGCTCGAAGGCCTCGGGCGTATAGGCGTCGCGGTTCGAGACCACGAACACGCTCTCGTCGAAGCAGCCGTCGCTGCGACAATGTCCAGCGGCGAGCGCGAAGACGCAGGCAAACGCGGCCACCACCGCCGCCATCCACAGCACCGTGCGCCACGGATTGTAGCCGTAGAGCGCGAACACATCGAGAATATGTCCCTGCCAGCGCTGCCCGAAGGTGGCGGCGTGGCTCCGTGTCTCGCGCCGTCGCCGTGCGACGGCAACGGTTCTGGCGTCGTCATGGTAGCCCTGCGCCGCCAACCGCTCGCCGAGGTGCACCCAAGCCTGCGGCTTGAAGTGGTCCACAACGTCGCAGTGCTGCTGACCCTCTAGCCACGCGATGCGCTGCTCGCCGACACGGTCCTCGTGGCGGGTGTGGCGCTGGCGCATCCCCGTCGCTCCCGAAGGATTGGCAAGGTGCTCATAGGTGAATCCGTCGAGCAGCAGGTGATCGATATCGCGGCCGTCGGCACTCTTGGCGCGGCTCTTGACCGGAGGCGGCCAGGTCGCCGAGTAGTCCTCGAACGAACCGACATGCGCGCGCGTCAGATCCACGATGCCGCGCGGCCGCTGTTCGGCCATCTCGGGCATCTCGAGCCGGTCGATCGTCGCGTCGACGAGCGAGATCGCGCGCTCGGCGAGCATCTCGTGGTGATCGGTCCGCTGCTTGGTGCGTCGCGCCGCCTGTGCCTGGGGGGTCGCCTGGGCCAGCGCGACGCTGACGATGCGGCTTGCCGTGAGATCGAGCAAGCCGCGGATCTTGACCTGGTCGAGCACGACCCCGCCCACGGTCTCGAAACCGCCGTTGAGTTCCACGTCGCGGCCGAAGCTCGAGGCGCTGGCAAACAGAGCGGCGCCACGATCGACCTTTATCGACGCGCCTCTGAGACGGAACTGGTTGCTGATCTCGGCGGCAGGGAAGCGCACGAGGCCGAAGATCATCGCGCGTGACAGGAAGCAGCCGCCGCGGATGCGCGCGCCGTCGCCGCGCACCGCGAGGTCGGTGCCGTAGATGCGCGCCTCCGTCAGACGCAGCTGCCCGTTGACGTCGGCGCCGGGCAGCGTCACCTGGCCGACCAGGCGCGCGCGCGCCATGTCCCAGTTGCCACCGATGCGGATCACGTCCGCGGCAATCGCCGTTTCGCCGCCCTCGATCTCGAGCCCCTCGGCCCTGACCGTCTTGCCGATGTCGGCGCCATCGAGCCGGACCGAGCCGACGAAGCGGGCTCCTGCAAGCTCGATGCCCTGCTCGACGTTGAGCCCCGACGCGAGCAGGGCATCGGGAACCGCGGTCACGGCCAGCCCGTCGGCAGCGATGCGCCCGCCGATCCTGGTGTTGGCGAGCCGGATTGCGCCGGCGACCACCGCCCGCTCGAGCAGCATGTCGCCGGCCACCCGGGCGCTCTCGGCATTGAGCGCGATCCCGTCGTGGGCGAGCGACATCTCCTCACCGTAGAGGCCGGCTCCGAGCTGCGCGCGCGGGATGGCGACCTCGCCCTGGATCTTGGCGCGTCTGAGGATCAGCGGGCCGGTCAGTCGCAGCCCGGCCGCCAGCAGCGCCGCCTTGCCGTCGCCGATCTCCGTGCCCTCGATAGCCAGTGCGCCGCCGATGTCGGCACCGCGCACCTGGAGCGCACCCTTCACGAGACCGCCGCCGAGAAACACGCCGCTCTCGACCTGCACCCGGTCCGCGACGATGGCGCCGATCACGGTCGAGGAATGGATCCCGAGACGCTTGATGCGGGCATCGCGCACCACGATCGCGCCCTTGTCGCCTCCGCCCTCGAAACGCGAATGCCAGACGAGCACCGGCTTTGCGATGATGCAGCCCTCGAGATCAAGGCAGCCCGTGATGATCGCGCGCGACAGGCGAAGCCCCGCGTGCGGCACAACCCAGCCGGGATGGGCCTCGAGGATCAGGTCACGCAGCACCGCCGCACGTATCGTCTTCCGACGGAGGTCGGCGTGCTCGCCAGCAGCTGCGGCTGCGATCAGCAGTCGCTCCGCCTCGTTCAGCACCGGGAGCGCGGTGGATGCCGGGCGAACCGGTCCGCCCTGCGCATCCTGGGGCCCGACCTCCTCCGGTCTGGCGTCCCCGGACCGGGCCTCGGCAATCCCTGCAGCGGGCTGTCCAGCCTCGCGGCCGTCGCCCCCCCCGCCAGCCGCCGCCTCGCTCGCACGGTCCTGTGGCATCGGCGTTCCTCGCCCCCGCTGTCCTCGGACCCGCTGCCTGGCACCGGCCTCGGGACCCTTTTGTTGCGCACCATAGTCATCCGCTACCGACCGGTCGAGGGGCACGGGGACGACCCGCGGGCGGCCTCCCGGCCGTCGCAAGCCGGGCGCAGGACCGTCAAATTCCTGCACCAGCAGGCCTCTATCCTCGACAACCGGCAGGTCCGAGCCCTAAACAGGCCGGACGGGATGGCGGCACTCCCGCGCCGGCCGCCCCGGCCCCCACGCCCGGAGGAGCGGGTGTTCCGTTGCGGAGTTTCATCGATGACCTCGGCCTATGCCAGCGCCCAATCTCTGAACGCGCTTCGCTCGCCGGCTCCCGGTACGCCTCCGGAGCTGGCCGCCGAGGCGATCGCCGCCGAAACGGCAGCCGTCGACGCCGTGCTTCACCTCGATACCAACAACGACAAGGAGAAGTTCATCCCCGTCACGCGCTTCGCCCTGATGGAGAGGTTGACCGCTCCCGCCGCCTGGCCGCCCGGCGAGGCCGCCGACGTGCGCCGGTTCTTCCGCTACCTCGACCACTGGCGCCAGCAAGCCTACGGCGCCAAGGCGATGGAGCTCGAGCAGACCTACGAGCCGTTCAATCCGGACACCGACCTGCTGCTGACCCGCACGTTCACCGACAGCGAGCGCGCCGTCATGCAGAAGCGCGTGGTGGCGCAGATGACAGCCATTCTCGAGCAGGCGAACTATAGGCGCATCGACACCGACGCCGTCGAGCTCATCATGACGCGGGAGACGCACTACGGCCTCGACCTTCACGTCGACTTCGGCGCCTTCGAGGAATGCCTCATCTACTACCGTGGCGCCTCGAATCAGAAGAACGAGCGCCGCTCGCTGAAGAAGTTCTTTCGCAAGGAGGAGTTCGACGTCCCGATCTTCCAGCGCCTCTTCCTGCTTTTCAAGCTGAAGCCCTTCGAGACCCGCGTGGCCGAGGAGATGGAGCGCAACAAGCTGTCGCGGCAAGAAGCCGAGAAGTTTGTCACGCGGCTTCGATCGCTGCTGCCCGCGCAGGTGAAGGAGGGCAACATCTACATGAAGCTCTTCAAAAACATTCCGCGCAGCGACATCGAGATGGTGTTCCCCAACACGCGGGTGAAGTTCCGTCTGATGGACAAGCTGAAGCTCGGCCTCACGGCCGGCGGCGGCATCGGCATGGGTGCGGTCGGAGCGGCCGGCAAGCTGGCGCTCGTCGCCTCGAATCCGATCGCGGCCGCGGGTGCCGTGTTCGGGCTCGGCGCCATCGCCTTCCGGCAGGCGATGAACTTCACGAACCAGAAGCAGCGCTACATGGTGATCATGGCGCAGAACCTCTACTTCCACTCCATGGCCGACAATCGCGGCGTGCTGTTGAAGCTGTCCGACCGCGCCGCCGAGGAGGACGTCAAGGAGGAGATGCTGCTCTACACGGTGCTGCTCAAGGAACGGGCGCGCAAGACCGACCTGCCGGCGATCGACGCCGCCATTGAGCAGTACCTCAATGCGGGATTCGGGGTGCACGTGAACTTCGACGTCGAGGATGCACTGCGTCGCCTCATGGCGGACGGAATCGTCTCGGTCGGCGCCGATGGTTACCTCAAGGCGCTGGCGCCGCGGGCCGCGGCCGACCGCATCGACGAGAAATGGGACCGGTTGCTCGACGAGCTGCCCGATGCCGCGAGCGCCGAGGGCCTCGAGCTCGGCTCGGGCGAGGCGTTGCCGGCCCGCTCTCCATCGCCGGCTCCCGCTCCGTCGACCTGAGCGGTACCAGCACGATGGCTCATCACAAGCTCACGGCGGCGACCGCCGACCGGGACGCTGCACACGCGCTTGCCGGCGCGCTCCAGGATCTCGTGGAGCCACCGCCCGAGGCGTTGACGCTGTTCGAGACCGAAGGCGGCGCACTGTGGCGCGTCGAGGCCTACTACGCCGACCTGCCGGATCCCACCGCCCTCAATGCCGCGCTTGCGGAGATGACCGGACGCAACCTGCCCGCCCTGGTTGCGGAAGCGGTCCCCGATCTCAACTGGGTTGCCCTGTCGCAGGCGGCGCTGCCGCCCGTCGCCGCCGGCCGGTTCACCGTGCACGGCAGCCACGACCGCGGCCGCGTTCCGCGTGGCCCCGGCTCGATTCTGATCGACGCCGGCGAAGCATTCGGCACAGCGCACCACGCGACCACGCACGGCTGCCTTGGCGCCATCGACCGGATCACCCGGCGACGGACGTTCGGTCGCGTCCTGGATCTTGGATGCGGCTCGGGCGTGCTCGCCATTGCGGCATCTCGCGCACTGCCGCACGCCCGGATACTGGCGACCGACATCGACGCGCAGTCGGCGGTCGTGGCGCGCGCCAACGTGCGGATCAACGGCGCCGCAGCTCGCATCGCAGTCCGCCATGCGGGCGGTCTCGCGCATCCCGCGGTGCGCGCCGCTGGGCCGTTCGACCTGGTGGTGGCGAATATCCTGGCCGGGCCGCTGATCGCGCTGGCCCGCCAAATCGCCCGCATCATAGAGCCCGGCGGCACGCTCGTGCTGTCGGGTCTGCTCGTGCCACAGGCGGCGGCGGTCTCTGCGGCCTATCGCGCGGCAGGATTCCACTTGACCCGGCACGAGCGGATCGCGGGCTGGTCGACGCTAACCCTGACCCGCAAACCCGCGCGCCCGACACGGCTCAGCGCCGTTCGAGTGCGCGCGGCGTGAACACCTCGCCCTGCCGAACGCGGGGTATCTCGTCGAGCGCATAGCCGACATCGATCAGCAATCGCTCGTCCAGAGCGGCAAGATGTGCGCCGGCACGACCGGCTCCGGAGAGCCGCCCAAGCCAGGCCTCCAGGCCGGCTGAGAAGGCCGAGCCCTCTGTCGCGGCGGGCACGAGCATAAGATGCTGGGACGTCGTCACATTGGCGGACATTGCCGCTCTCACTTTCATATCGTTGATGGAATTGGGGGGACGGTGGAGTGGACGCGGCCAGAGCGCGAAGGCTCGGCGGCGGCTTGGCTCAACCGTCGACCGCTGCTCGCAGCGCGAGCAGCCGAGCGGCGCGCCGGGCAAGCAAGCGCTGCCCGAGGACGGCACAGGTCGGCGAAGCTCACGCGTCCTGGCCGGTTACCCGGCCAGGACGCCCTCTGGACCGCGCGTGTTGGCTCACAGCCAGTGATGCGGCGCTCCGATCTCTGCCCGTCGCAGACGGCCGATCTCGGCCGTGCTGTAGCCGAGCCGAGCCAAGTCGGCATCGCTGTAGCTGCGCAGGATCTGATCGACGTAGGGCTGCGCACGGCGCGAGTTGTAGTCGGCCCAGCGATCGAGCAGGGCCGTGACCGAGACTGCGATTGCAGACCCGAGCTTGTTAAGCTTGGCAACGAGCTTGCCGCCCGGCCCGACCGCAACTGACCGCGCATGGACGCGCGTCGTCGCTCTGTCCGCCGCAAGGGCGGACGCTTGGAGTGTGCTCATGATCAACTCATCTCTTTCGTTGCGCTGTCGCGGCCGCCCTTTTCGGGCGTTCCCGTCGCAGCTATTGGATGCATAGTTAATCCGGGCCGCAGGAGTCAGGTAGTGTCCGGGGCACAGCCCAGCCGTGCAGCGGACGCATGCTGCGTGACCGCCGCAGGACCCATCGCAACCCTCACGAGCAACGTCCGGATGCCAGCCGCATGACCGCCACCTACCAGAGCTTCACCAGCCTGTCGGAGCCTCGTCTCGCGTCCGAGCGCGTGGCGCGTCTGCGCGCGCTGCTCGCCCGGCGCAAGCTGGACGCCTACCTCGTACCGCGCGCCGACGAGCATCAGGGAGAATATGTTCCGGCCTCGGCGGAGCGGCTCGCCTGGCTCACCGGCTTCACCGGCTCGGCCGGGAACGCGATCGTCGGGCGCGAGCGCGCCGCCTTGGTCGTGGACGGGCGCTACCGGGTGCAGGCGCGCCAGCAGGTCGATACCGGCCTCATCGAGATCGTCGAGCTGCCCGCCACCGGCACCGAGTGGATGCTCTCCGCCCTGCCCGAGCACGCCGTCGTCGGGTTCGATCCCTGCTTGTTCACCACGGCGCAGATCGAGCGCACCACCGGCGCACTGGCATCCCGGAAGATCCGGCTCAGGCCCGTCGCCGGCAATCTCGTCGACCGTGTGTGGGGTAAGGAGCGGCCGCCGCCGCCCTCGAGTCCGGTCATCCCGCACCCCGAGCGGCACTCCGGACGGTCTGCCGCCGAAAAGCTCGAAGCGGTGCAGCAGCGGCTTGCCGAAGCCGGCCACGACGCGCTTCTGCTCAGCGCGACAGACAGCATCGCGTGGCTGTTCAACATTCGCGGCGCGGACGTGCCTCACACTCCCGTGGTGCTGGCGTTCGCGATCGTTGCCCGCTCGGGCAAGGCAGAGCTGTTTGTCGACCCGCGCAAACTCGGAGACGACGCGCGCGCCCACATCGGCGCCGTTGCGCGCCTGTCCGCCCCGGAGAAGCTCGCCGAGCGGCTCGATGCCCTGCGCAGCGCGGGAAAGACGGTCCGCCTCGATCCGTCGGTGTCCTGCTGGCACGAGCAGCGGCTCGGCGGCAAGTCGCGGGTGGTTCGCGGCCCTGACCCGGTCGTTGCCATGAAGGCGATCAAGAATGCCGCCGAGATCCGCGGGGCGCGCGCCGCCCATGTCCGCGACGGCATCGCCGTCTGCCGCTTCCTCGCCTGGCTCGACCGCGAGGCTCCGAAGGGCCGCGTCGACGAGATCGGCGCCGTGCGTCAGCTCGAGGCCTTCCGGCGCGAGACGCGGGCCCTCAAGGAGATCTCGTTCGACACCATCTCGGGCTCGGGTGCCAATGGCGCGATCGTGCATTACCGCGTCACGGAAGCCACGAACCGCGACCTGATCCCGGGCGAGCTGTTCCTGATCGACAGCGGCGGCCAGTATGCCGACGGCACCACCGACATCACCCGCACCGTGGCGATAGGCAAGCCCTCGGCCGAGATGCGGGAGCGGTTCACCCGCGTCCTCAAGGGGCACATCGCTATTGCCACCGCGCGCTTTCCCCGCGGCACGCGCGGGCAGGATCTCGACCCCTTCGCACGCCGCGCCTTGTGGGAGGCGGGCCTCGACTACGACCATGGCACCGGCCACGGCGTCGGCAGCTACCTGTCGGTGCACGAGGGGCCGGCCTCGATCAGCCGCGCGGGCGCCGAGCCGTTGCAGCCCGGCATGATCCTGTCCAACGAGCCCGGCTACTACAAGGACGGCGCTTACGGCATCCGCATCGAGAATCTGGTCCTGGTGACGCCGCCGGGCCGGGTCGAGGGCGCCGATCGCGACATGATGGCGTTCGAGACGCTGACGCTGGCGCCGATCGACCGCCGTCTCGTGGCCAAGGAGCTGCTGACCGCGGCAGAGCGCGACTGGCTCAACGCCTACCACGCGCGAGTGCTGGCGACGATCGGCACCGAGGTCGACGAGACGACACGCGTCTGGCTCGAGGCGTCGACGGCGCGCATCTGAGTGGCGGCGTCCTCTGCCGTCACTCTGGCGTCACCCTGCCGTCACGCCGCTTCGATCGGCATCATGCCGCGCGCCGCACGCGCCATCGTGCAGGCGTCGTCGCCGGGCAGGCAGTCGCGGCAGACGATGGGGCGCACTGCATAGACCGAGCACGAGACCGCCGCGCCGACCTCGCCCACGAGCGCCGCGCAGCGGTTGCCGCTCGATCGCATGCCGGACTGGCGGTCGTCGACGAGCGGTGCCGGGATCTGCGCGATCTCCTCGTCGCTCTCCAGCGTGAAGCGCGGCCAGGTGCCGTCATGGGCACAGCACGCGCCGCACAGTCGGCAGGCGTCGACGTCGCGCGGGTCCTTGGCCCGATCTGCATCAACCGTCATGGCATCGCTCTCCAATGGCGATCTGCCCCGTAGCCCGAGCTGGCGTTCCCCGAGTGGACGGGGGCGCGAACTGGCGGACGCGGGTCCGACAGACCAATACCGAACGACGAAGGCCGCCCGGCTTTCGCGGGGCGGCCTTCGCAGCGTCTCTACATCCGGCACCTTGATGCCGTTGCCAGGATCAGGTTGCCAGGATCAGGCGGCCTGGATGTTGCCGACGGCGACCTTGCCGGTGCGGCGGTCGGTCTGCGTGTCGAACTGCACGCGCTGGCCCTCCGTCAGCGGGCGCATGCCCGCGCGCTCGAGAGCCGTCGCGTGCACGAACACGTCGTTGCCGCCGGCCTCCGGCTGAATGAAGCCATAGCCCTTCTGGACGTTGTAGAACTTGACGATGCCCACCTGCATGGGTGTTCCTTTCAGAGTCAGTCAGAATCCAACCGCGGACAAGCGTTCGCCTGCCAGCGGCATTCGCAGTCGATTTAGGGGGGAAGTCTGATCGCGCGCCTGGCTTTGCCAAGGCGAAACGGCCTGATTGTCCGGCCAAAACCGATGCGGCCTTTTACGCTTGCCACCCGCTGATGGCAAGGGGGATTCGTGCCATTCGAGGCAGGTTCCTCTCATCCGCCCCCAACGAGCGCCAACCACTCGTCCTCGCTCAGCACCGCCACACCGAGTTCGCGCGCGCGGTCGAGCTTCGAGCCCGCATCAGAACCGGCCACCACATAGTCCGTCTTCTTCGACACCGCGCCTGCAACCTTGGCGCCGAGCCGCTCCGCCTGTGCCTTGGCCTCGTTGCGCGAGAGGCGCGACAGGGTGCCCGTGAACACCACCGTCTTGCCGGTCACACTCGATGCGACGCGTACCTCCGGCAGATAGGGCGCGACCGTGACGTGCTCCATGAGATCGTCGACGGCCTCGACATTGTGCGGCTCCGAGAAGAAGTCCGCGAGCGCATCGACGACCGTCGCGCCGATGCCCTCGATGTTGTCGATCTCGCGATAGGCCTCGCTTTCGGGCCCGCCTTCTGCCGCCCCGACAGCAAGCTCGCGTAGCGCGTCGAACGTGCCGAGCGCCCGCGCCAGATCCTTCGCCGTCGTCTCGCCGACATGGCGGATGCCGAGCGCGAAGATGAAGCGGTCGAGGGGCACACGGCGCCGCGCGTCGATCGCCTGCCACAATTTCTCGACGCTCCGCGCGCCGAACCCCTTCTGATCCTTGAGCCGCTTCAGGCTCCGCGCATCGCGCGCCTCGAGCGTGAAAATGTCGGCCGGCCGCATGATCCGGCCGTCATCATAGAACAGCTCGATCTTCTCCTCGCCAAGACCCTCGATGTCGACGGCATTGCGCGAAACGAAGTGCTTGAGCCGCTCCTTGGCCTGGGCCGGGCAGACGAGCCCGCCGGTGCAGCGGCGCACAACGTCGGCCGCACCCGCCTCGGTGTCACCCTCGCGCACCGCGTGGCTGCCGCAGGCCGGGCAGACGTCGGGGAACGCGTAGGGCTCCGCCACCGAGGGCCGCTTCTCCATGACGACGCGCACCACCTGCGGAATGACGTCGCCCGCGCGCTGCACCACCACGGTATCGCCGACGCGAATGTCCTTCCGCGCAATCTCGTCCTCGTTGTGCAGCGTCGCGTTCGTGACGACGACGCCCCCGACGGTGACGGGCCTCAGCCGCGCGACCGGCGTCAGCGCACCGGTCCGCCCGACCTGGATGTCGATCGCTTCGAGCACGGTCGTCGCCTGCTCGGCCGGGAACTTGTGGGCGATCGCCCAGCGCGGCGAGCGCGACACGAAGCCCAGCCGCTCCTGGTAGTCCAGGCGGTCGACCTTGTAGACGACGCCGTCGATGTCGTAACCGAGCCGCTGACGCATCGCTCCGATCCGGCGAAAGTAGGCAAGCAGCGCGTCCGGCCCGTCGCACAGCTCCATCAGCGGATTGGTCGGCAGGCCCCAGCGCTTGAACGCGGCCACGACGCCCGATTGCGTCGTCTCCGGCAGCACCGAGGCCTCGCCCCAGGCATAGGCGAAAAAGCGCAGTGGCCGGCCTGCGGTGATCGCGGCGTCGAGCTGACGCAGGGAGCCTGCCGCTGCGTTGCGCGGGTTGGCGAACACCTTGAGGCCGGCGTGCTGCTGCGCGAGGTTCAGCGCGCGGAAGTCCTCGTGGCCGAGATAGATCTCGCCGCGCACGTCGATCGCGTCCGGCACGTCCGGCCCCTCGAGCGCCTGCGGAATCTCGCGGATCGTCCTCACGTTGGCCGTGACGTTCTCGCCCTCTGCGCCGTCGCCCCGCGTCGCCGCCTGCAGGAACCGGCCCTTTTCGTAGCGGATCGAGATCGACAGCCCGTCGATCTTGGGCTCGGCGGTGATCGCGAGCGGCGCGTCGGCTCCGAGCGACAGGAAACGGCGCACGCGCGCCTCGAACTCGGTCACGTCCTCGTCGGCAAATGCGTTGCCCAGAGACAGCATCGGCACGCGGTGGCGCACTTTGCCGAAGCCCTCGGCGGGCGCCGCACCGACACGCTCGGTCGGGCTGTCGGTCCGCTTCAGATGGGGGAAGCGCGCCTCGACCGCCTCGTTGCGCTGGCGGAGCGCGTCGTAGTCGGCATCCGCGATCTCTGGCGCGTCGCTCTGGTAGTAGAGCGCGTCGTGGCGCGCGATCTCGGCGGCGAGGTGGGCGAGCTCGGCCCTCGCCTCGGCCTCGGTAAGATCCTGAACCGCCTTGCTCGTCGTTGCCTTGCCGCTCATGCTGTCTCGTGCCGTGCCGCGATGCCGCCTCGATCGCGAGCGGGACCGTGGCATTGAGCAGGAAAGCAATCAAGCGGCGCGCAAAGTACGCCGCAATGCGCGGTGAAGTTCCCTCGTGGCACAGCCGGCGTCGAGATGCCCTCCATCGCGCCCTGCGGGACGAGACAGTGGACCGTGTCCATCGCCATTCCCGAGACGGTTCCCTCTCCCCAATTCGAGTGTAGCGCGATGGGGAGAGGGTATGCTCGGCGTGTGAATGTGGCGGTCGCGGCACGACAGGCGATGCATGCCAGCGGCGAAGGGCGCAGAAACGTCATGGGGTTGGCCCCAGCGTCCTCGCCAAACGGAAGCCGCTGGCGGGTTCGCGCTCGTCGCGACGACGCCTGTAGCGATTTGCGGATCGCAGCGAACCACCTGGGAGATACCAAGATCCGCCGCGCAGGACTCGTAAGTCCGTCTCGTCGCGATGATGTCGTGAAGAACCATCTACGCGCGCACCACGATAGTTGTCGCGCCAAGGGTCCTCACACCACTCCGATACGTTGCCATGCATGTCGTGCAATCCGAATGCATTGGCCGGAAACAAACCAACATCTACGGCTCGCTTCGCGCTGCCCAAGTGAGCCTGGGAGAAGTGAGCCTGTTGCTTGGAAAGGCTATCGCCAAAGCTATAGGCGGTGTCGGTCCCCGCACGGCAAGCGTACTCCCACTCTGCCTCTGATAGGAGCCGATACGACTTGCCCGACGCCCTCGAAAGCCATTCGGCAAAGACCTTGGCGTCGTCCCATGAGACGTTGACAACTGGGCGTACCCCTCGTCCCCACCCTTGATCGCTTGGCTGGTGCGGCTTGCCGCCGCCGAGGCCCAGAAATCCGCCGATTGATGCCTTGGACACGTAGGCATCCCACTCGTCGAACGTCACCGGGTATTTACCGACTAGCAGTGGACCGCCGATTGTCACCTCGTGACGAGGTCGCTCTTTGTCGTGGCCCTCGCCATCCCTCGAACCCATCCAAAACTTGCCTGGCGGCACCAGGACCATCTCGGGCGCGAAGGGCGCATCCTTGATGCTCTCCCCGGGCGCGAGGCGCACGACCTTATCGTTCTTGCCGTCACCGACGCGGACCTCGAACGTGCGGCCGTGCATAGTATCAACCACGTCGGAGAAATCGGACGGGATGCCGGGGTAGTCCTCGATGCGCTTTCGCAGCGGCGCCTGGTTGACCGTCGCGGTCGGCTGCGTGAAGACGTTGCCCGATACGCTCACAGACGGCTTCTGCTCGGGTTTCGGCGCTGGTGGCGGCGAAGACGCTGCCAGGGCGCGTCGCGCTGCCTCGAGCTCGCCGCGTCGCTCCGGCGCGAGGCGGTTCTCGACCGCCACCGCGAGACGCGCCCATTCCGGATGCGCGGTATCGCCTGCCCAGCCGATCAGCATCGCCTTCTGCGCTTTGAACTTCGCCTCCATGGGAAAGTCGATGGGCTCGATATCGTCGATCTGCGCCTGCAGCAGCTTCCCCCAGCGCTCGGCCTGCGCGCACTCCTGAGCTACCGGGTGGCTGTGGACGGAGTCGTTCGTCCACACGACGACGACCACCGCCGCGCGCTGCATCTCGTCCTTGATGAGTAACTGATAGTTGGGCGCGCCGGGCGCGATATCGTTCGACCAGAACACGGTGAGCCCGCGCGCGCGAAACGCATCGCGGACCTGCGCCACACGCGCCGTGTCGGTCGTCTTGAAGGAGATGAAGACGTCGGCCATCGGTGCCCCCAGGTTCGGAGCACCATCCTATCCGAGCATGACTTCGGGCGTCACGAGGCGCAAGCCCGCTCCACTCGGCACAACCGTCGCGATCAACCCGTGCTGCCGCCGAGCGACAGCTTCGGCAGGTTCTTCCACGTCTTGGAGATCCAGGAGCCGCTGTCCTCCTGCGGCGAAAGACCGCCCGCCTGCAGCAGTGCGTAGCTGTCCTTGTACCAGCGAGAGCTCGGGAAGTTGTGGCCCAGAACGGCCGCCGCGCTCTGCGCCTCGTTGGTGATGCCGAGCGCGAGATAGGCTTCCGTCAAGCGCATCAGCGCCTCTTCCACATGCGCCGTCGTCTGATACTCGGCGACAACCGCCTTGAACCGGTTGATCGCGGCGACGAACTGCTTGCGCTTCAGGTAATAGCGCCCGACCTCCATCTCGGCGGCCGCCAGGTTATCCTCGCACACCCGGATCTTGTTATCGGCCTCCTTCGCGTAGGGGCTTTCCGGATAGCGCGTCTTGAGGATCTTGAACTCCGCGAGCGCCTTCCTGGTCTCGCTCTGGTCGCGGTTCGGGCCCTGCATCTCGTCGAAGTGCGACTGCGCGACCAGATGATGCGCGAGAGCCGCTTCCTTCGTGCCGGGGTGCAGCGTGGTGTAGCGCTTCGCCGCCGCGATCGCTTCCGGCGTCTTGCCCGAGCGATAGTAAGCGTAGGCCGCCATCACCATCGCGCGGCGGGCCTCGGGCGCATAGGGATGATCGCGGTCGAGATCCTCGAATTTCTTGGCCGCATCGTCGAACTTACCCTTGGCCATCAGCGCGTCCGCATCGGCGAACATTTTCGACGGCGGATCTGGGTTGAGCGAGCTGGTGAGATCGTTCGATGCGGCGCAGCCGGCGAGCAGAGCTGCCGCGGACGCCGCCAGCCAGAAACCGGAGCGGGAAGAACGCGCAGCGCTCACCGCGCTATTGGCAGTGCGGGCGACCCGTTTACCCGATGCCGCAATGGCGGAGATCGGAAGCGAGGTGTAAGGGTTCGGACCCATTCGTTGTTCTCTTCCCGTACCGGGCCTGGCCACGTGCCTGACGTCTGCTTCTGAATGCTGTGTCGCCCGATCGCTGCGCACCATGACCGCTGCGTACCATGACCGCTGCGTACCATGACGATGGCGAGGCCACCTCGAGTGAATCGTCCTAGCCGGACATCCGAAAGACGACAGAGACGGCCAAGCGTGGCGATGTGGCCCATTGGTCTGGTCACATGAGCGCCTGACTCTGTGTCTCACCGACTTACTACGTCTAGCACACTGCAGAACTTGACGAAACCCGCCCCGCCGAGGACGATGCACACACACTCGTTACAGGATGTGAGATGGCTGAGACCCGGTCGAAGTGAATCAGACTGAGTAAGTCTAGCAGGCGAATACGGTTGATCTCGGGCGAACTGGCGGCCTGTGACCCGCCTGTGACGCTGCGCCAAGCCACCAGATGTCGAGACCGGTAACCGCCAAAGACCAGTCGCCGGCGGGATCGCCGAGTGCCCGTGTAACCACCGCACGCGTATTTTTTGGTCCGGCCGATGATACGCTAAAAACCAGAAGTTGCCGTTCCGGGGCCGGATGCGACCATATCTCTAGTCGACGGCGTAAGCGGCGGTCGCCTTGTAGCCCATCTCCATCGGCACGCTGTCCCGGATGCGCGGAGCCTGCACCAGCGTCCAAGCCGTCGGATCGGCGAACAGCGCCTGCAGGACGCTGGCATTCAGACGATGACCACCGCGCACAGAGCGGAAGGCACCGAGCAGCGGATGGCCGGACAGCGACAGATCGCCCACGGCATCCAGCATCTTGTGGCGCACGAACTCCTGCGGATACCGCAGGCCCTCGCGGTTCATGATGCGATCGTCACCGATAGCAATCGTGTTGTTGAGATTGGCGCCAAGGGCCAGACCCGCTTTCCAGAGCCGCTCGACATCGCTCATAAAGCCGAACGTGCGGGCGCGGGAGATCTCGTGACGGAACACTCCGGGGCTCATTTCAAATGCGAGCCGCTGCCGCCCGATCACCGGCGTGTTGAAGTCGATCTCGATATCGAGGTGAAAGCCTGAGTGGGGGGCGATCTCGCCCCAGCAACCGCCGTCCTCGACGCGAATTGCCTTTAGAACCTTGATAAACTTGCGTGGCGCGTTGAGCTCACGGACACCGACCTCGTCGATTGCCTCGACGAACGCGGCGGAGCTGCCATCCATGATGGGGAGCTCTTTACTGTCGATCTCGATGTAGCAGTTGTCGACCGAAAGCCCTCGAAGGGCGGCGAGCAGATGCTCTACGGTGCTGATCGTGACGCCGGCTTCGTCGCCGATAACCGTGCAGAGCGTGAGATTCTTGACGTTCCTAACACTGGCAGGGATATCGGCGAGAACTTTACCCCGTTTGGTGACGATGAACCGGAGACCGGTGTCCGCTTCGGCGGGATGAAGAATAACTGAAACCGGCGCTCCGCTGTGTACTCCAGTGCCCGACAGTTCAATCTCGCGGGCAATGGTCGTTTGCCGCGCTCCGATGAAGCGATTCGACATGTTCGCCGTCCCTCGATGCTTGTCCAGCAATGCTCGCCACTTCCCAGCCCCAGCGAGCCTGCCTTGCCACCCCAGCCCCACCCGTCACTCTGAACGTCGGCCAACCGATTTTTTTACCTGCCTCACGGGGCTCCGCCGAGCGGAGTGGCCGTTCCAGCAACTTGGCCTCGAGCGATCGTTCCGTGGTTCGTTAACAGCACGATAGATGCGACACACCGGAGGGACAAATCACGGATTCTTACATTCTGTTACCGAGTGTTGCCGCCAAGACAGCTACAGATTCGGCCCCTTGACTCCAGGCCGGTCGACGCACTGTCAACACATTATTCTTGCTTGAATTCAAGGCCTTACCTTCATCGCCTGGAGCCGCGCCCGCCGCGCTCGGATCCTGGCGTGCGCGCACGGGCGTGCGCTTGCGCGTCCTGTTCCTCACGCCACACTGGCCCTCGAGCGGGCGAAGGCGGTGCGCCGCGCTGCGAATCAACCGGCGATTCGCCGCCCCAGCGACCAAGACCGGTGATCCGCTGCAGCAGGCCGGGTCGCTGATAGGTGACTTCCGCCGGCGGTCGCGCCTGGGAGCCCCACTCGCCAGAACCACCGGCGACGGCTCCGCCCTGCGCAGTCGGCGCACCGCTGCGACCCGACACGTCGCCGTGCGTCGCGGCTCCGGATTTGCCTCGATAGTCGCGCTGACCGGCCGCTGGGAACGTCTCGGGCTCGTGCGACCGGCGCTGCGGCCGGCGAATGTCCGTGGTCGGCGCCGGCGTGAACTCGTCCGGATCGTAGCCGTAGGCATAGCCATCGAGAGCCGACGGGCCGACCGTCGCCGATCCCGGATGCCGCAGATCGCTTCGCGCCGCCGCGGTTTCGCGACCGGTTTCAGGCCCGGTCTCGATCATGACGTCGCCCGGCGCCATCCACGTCTCGTGCGAGGCGCCGTCGTGGTGCTCCATCAACTCGCTCGCCGGGTGCAACTCGGCACCGCCGCCGAGGCCGGTGAAGGCAGGCGGGTGCGCGGCATCGTGGCCTGGAAAGCCGCCGACCTGGGGCTGCATCGCGTCGCTCAGCCGCCGCTGCAGCTCGAGCGCGTCCTCGGCGGGATGCGACAGGCGACCAGCCGCGAGCGCGGCGGGTGGAGCCGTTTGTGCATTCGACAGCGGCACCGGCTTGGCAGCTGGCGGCTCGGTCGGTCCTGAAACGGGCCGAGACTGCACAGCCGATCCGCGCGGCCAGGCCTCGTGCCCAGACGGTGCCGCGCCAGCGCCCGCCACTGCCATGCCGGATGCGACGATCGACACCCGCACGCGGTCGCCGAGGCTCTCGTCGAACGTGGCGCCGACGATGATGTTGGCGTCCGGGTCTACCTCCTGGCGCACGCGGCTTGCCGCCTCGTCGACCTCGTACAGCGTCAGGTCGGGCCCCCCCGTGATCGAGAGCAGCAGACCGCGCGCTCCCCTCAGCGTCACGTCGTCGAGCAGCGGATTGGCGATCGCCTCCTCGGCGGCCAGCATCGCCCGGCGCTCGCCCGCCGCCTCGCCGGTGCCCATCATCGCCGTGCCCATGCCGCTCATGATGGTGCGCACGTCGGCGAAATCGAGATTGATGAGGCCTTCCTTGACGACCAGATCGACGATGCAGGCGACGCCCGAATAGAGCACCTGATCGGCCAGCACGAACGCCTCGGCGAATGTCGTGCGCTCGTTGGCGATGCGGAACAGGTTCTGGTTCGGAATGACGATCAGCGTATCGACGTGCGCCTTGAGCTCCGCAATCCCGGCCTCTGCGATCCTGAGCCGGCGCGTGCCCTCGAACTGGAACGGCTTGGTGACGATGCCGACCGTCAGAATGCCAAGCTCGCGGGCCGTTCGCGCGATGACGGATGCGGCGCCCGTGCCCGTGCCGCCACCCATGCCGGCTGCAATGAACAGCATGTGCGCGCCCGCGATCTGGCCGCGGATCTCCTCGATCGCCTCCTCGGCCGCGGCCTCACCGATCTCCGGCTTCGAGCCAGCGCCAAGGCCTTCGGTGAGGTTGGCGCCGAGCTGTATCCGATGCTCCGCGCTCGATGCCGCCAGAGCCTGCGCGTCGGTATTGGCGACGATGAACTCGACGCCCGTGAGCCCGGCCGCAATCATGTTGTTGACGGCGTTGCAACCCGCGCCGCCGACCCCGACCACCGTGAGACGGGGCCTCAGGTCCATGATCTTCGGCAGCTGCAGCTTGATGCCCATTCCGCCCTCGCGTCGCTCTCGTTGGCTGGCCGCGGCCGTTCGAGCCGGCACGGCCCGCGGCGCCCTGACCGGCTGTCGGCAGCCGACCCGTAATGACCCAGCCGAGCCGTAGTCCGGCCCGCGCCGTGCATGCCGGACGAGGCGCCTCGCGCGCCAGCCGGCTACCGGGGGCGAATCACTTTGCCCACATCCCCAAGTAGCGCCCGTTTCAAGTCGTTCCGCAAGAAGGGACGTGCAACACACACTCCCGAGACCGCTGATCAGAAGCCTTCGCGCAACCACGCGCCGACACGGCGCAGGTAACCGTCGTTCGAGGCGGTGCCGACGGCCGCCGCGCCGCTCCGGACTTCGGGGGCCATCACGGCGAGCCCGGCCGCGACTGCCATCATGGGGCGTGCGACACCATCAGGGAGCCCCGCGATCTGCTGCGTTGCAGCCGCTCGTGCCGGACGATCGAGGATGCGGGCGACGAGCTCGGGCAGCCCGACCGTCTGGCTCGCGCCACCCGTCAGCACCACGCGGCCCGCAACGGCCGGCGACAGGCCGGCACGAACGAGGCGCTCCGACACGTGCTCGATGAGGCTCGTCATCCGCGGCAGCACGATGGCGCTGAGTTGAGCCCGCGACATCTGGTTCAGGACGCCGTCGTCCTCGCCGGCGAGCGGATAGGAGAAGATCTCGTGCACGTCCGATTTTGCCGCCACCAGCCTCGCGTTGAGCACTTTGACGCGCTCGGCCTCGGCCAGCGGCGTCTGCAGCGCGCGCGCGATGTCGTAGGTGACCAGGTTGCCGCCCATCGGTACCGCATCGACCATGACGAGCTGCCCGCCTGCGTATGCCGAGATCATCGTCGCGCCCCCGCCGATGTCGAGGCAGACCACGCCGAGGCGGCGCTCCTCGGCCGTTGTCGCCGCGGTTGCGGCCGCAACGGGCGCGGCGACGAGACCGTCGACCGCGAGGTGGCAGCGCTCGACCAGCATCGTGAGGTTTCGGAGCGGTGCCTCGTCGGCTGTCACGGCCACCAGATCCGCGGCCAGCATGCGCGTCGCCATGCCCCGGGGATCGCGCACGCCCGCCGCACCGTCGAGGCTGAAGCCGATCCGCTCGAGATGGACCAGCATGCGCCCGTGGCGCTCGGCAAAGGCGCGGCCGCCATCGAGCACCCGCGCGACGTCTGCCTCGCGCGCCACCCCGGTCTCGACCACCGCCTTGGCGCGAAAGCGATGCGACTTCAGACGTCCGGAGGCGACCGCCACGGTCACGCCGTCGAGCGTCAGACCGGCCATCCGCTCGGCCTCGCCGACGGCGGCGCGCACCGCCTCCTCGGCCCGGTCGAGATCGACAACGACGCCGGCCTTGACGCCCTGTGACTGCTGATAGCCGGCACCGAGCACGCGCAGCCGCGGCACGCCGCCCGCCTCCGCCGGCGTGCGGCCGGTCTCGGCGATGAGGCAGGCGATCTTGCTCGAGCCGATGTCGAGGACGCCGAGGGGGCCGGAGAAGCCCGTTGCACTGCGCGCGGATCTGACAGGTGCCATGGCGCTAGCCTCCCGCCGTCGTGGCGTACGGTAACAGGCGCTCGGCGCTCCGCGGCGCGGCGCGAACAGCAAGTCGTCCCGGCGCGCGCAGATCGACGACCCGCCCCGGTGCCGTCACGAGACGCGCGAGTGCCGGCCGGGACAGCACCCGTTGGAGTGCCGCGGCCTCGCCGTCCGCCGGCAGCAGCAGTGACGTTCCGTTGTCGAGGTGCAGCGTCCAGCGCCGCTCGTCGACCCGCTCGGCAAGCCGCAGCCGCGTCGCAATCATTGGATGGCGCGCAACGGTCGCCATGAGTGCAGGCCCGTGGGCAGGCGCACCCTCGCCCCGGAACCGGGCCAGCCCCGTGACGCTGCCCGCCACCACGTCGCCGAGCACGCGCCCGGTCGCGTCGAACAACCGCTCGCGCGCGCCGGTCTGCCATAGCCCGTAGGCCTTGCGCTCGGTAACGCGAACGTCGAGACGGCCCGGGTAGATGCGCATCAGCTCGGCAGTGGCAATCCAGGGCAGGCGCTCGATCCGCGCGCGGACCGCTGGGCCGTCGAGCGCCGCCCAGGTGCGGACATTGCGCATGTCGAGTGCGTCGAGGATATCGCCATCGGGCGTGAAACGGTGCCCGGAGACGCTGACCTGGTCGATGCCGAGCCCGGCCCAGGCGAGCGCCGCGTCCGCATCTGGCAGTAGGGCTGCGGCGGCGCGCGTATCGCGTCCCTGGTCGGTCAGCGTGACAAAGAGAACGGCGCCGGCGATGGCACCCGCAACAGAGACCGCCCACAGTCCGCGCGGGACGCCGCGAGGCCGGCTGCGGCGGCGCATGGCGCGGGTCGGAAGCCGGCCGGCGGCGACTGAGCGGTCACGAAGCGACGCACCGAGGACCGCGGCCCCTGGCCGCCCCTCTTCAAACGCGCCTACCTCACGTCCGACCTCAAACAACTCGCGTCCTCGACAATCCAACGCACGAGCTCGCCGAACGACCAGCCCGCATACGCCGCGAGCTCGGGAACGAGCGACGTGCCCGTCATGCCCGGCTGCGTGTTGACCTCGAGGCAGATCAGATCGCCAGTGCCACCCGGACTATCGTCGAGCCGGAAGTCAGCCCGCGATACACCCCGGCACCCCAGCGCCTGATGCGCCATCACGGTGTATTTCCGGATCTTTTGGTAAAGATCCGGTGAAAGGGCGGCCGGAAGCTCGTGATGCGAGCCGCCGGGAGCGTACTTGGCCTCGAAATCGTAGAACACGAGCCCCTTCTGCGGCACGATCTCGATGATGTCGGTCGGCGTCTCGCCGATCACCGCGCACGTCAGCTCGCGGCCCGCCACATAGCGCTCGGCCATCAGGATGTCGCCGGGAGCCCCGCCGGTGCGGATCGCCTCGGGCGGGCCGTTCGACCCCTTGGCCACGATCACCACGCCGAAGCTCGAGCCCTCGGATACCGGCTTCACCACATAGGGCGGCGGCATCGGATGGACCGCGCCGACCTCCGACCGCGCCATCAGCAGCGCGGGCGCCACCGGCACGCCGGCCGCGGCCATCACGACCTTGGCCCGCTCCTTGTGCATCGCGAGCGAGGAGGCCAGAACGCCGGAGTGCGTGTAGGGGATCGCCAGCGTCTCGAGGATGCCCTGGATGCAGCCATCCTCGCCGAGCCGGCCGTGCAGCGCATTGAAACAAGCGTCGGGCTTCAGATCCCCGAGCCGCACCGCGATGTCCCGGCCGACGTCGATCTCGGTCACGCGATAGCCCTCGCCCGACAGCGCTGCGGCGACCGCCGCGCCCGAGCGCAGGCTCACCTCGCGCTCCGACGAGAGGCCGCCCTTCAATACGGCCACGTGCTCTCGCGTGCGGGGCGGCACGGGCCCGAGCCTCGTCGCGGGTGCCGTCATCGTGCCGCCTCGTCCGCCAACGCCTCGCCGCACACGTGGCCGGGCAGCGGCGCGCCGAGGCGGATGATCTCCCAGTCCAGCGTCACGCCGGAGCTTGCCTTCACGCGTGCCCGCACCGTCTCGCCGAGACGCTCGACGTCCTCCGCCGTGGCGCCCTGGTCGTTGATGAGGAAGTTGCAGTGCATCTCCGACACCTTTGCGCCGCCGACGCGAAAGCCCCGGCAGCCCGCCGCATCGACGAGCTTCCAGGCGCTGTGACCGGGCGGGTTCTTGAACGTCGAGCCGCCGGTGCGGTCCTTGATCGGCTGGTTCTGCTCGCGATAGGCGGCGACCGCATCCATCTCGCGCAGGATCTCGGCGGGGTCGCCCGCTGTGCCCGCGAACGTCGCCTCGGTGAAGATCCAGTCCCCGGGCACACCGCAGTGCCGATACGTAAAGTCCATGTCGGCAAGCGACAGCACATGCACGTTGCCGGTCGGGTCGACGGCGCGGGCCGAGGCCAGCACATCCTTCGTCTCGCGACCGTGCGCGCCGGCATTCATGCGCAGCGCGCCGCCGATCGAGCCGGGGATTCCGCGGTAGAACGCAAGTCCGGCAATGCCCGCGTCGGCCGCCGCCCGCGCCACCTTGACGTCCGGCACCGCTGTCCCGGAGCGCAGCCGGTGGTCATCCTCGACCCGGATCTCGCCGAACCCGCGGCCGAGGCGGATCACCACCCCTTCGACGCCGCCGTCGCGCACCAGCAGGTTCGAGCCGAGCCCGATGACGAACACCGGCAGCGCCCCGCCAAGCCCGTTGAGGAAATAGGCGAGATCGGCCTCGTCGGCAGGCGTGAACAGCACCTGCGCCGGTCCGCCGACGCGGAACCAGGTGACGTCGGCCAGGACCGCGTTGGCGATCAGCCGGCCACGCAGATCGGGCAGCCGCGCCTTCAGGTCGCCGGAGAGGTCGGGAAACGTCACGTGAGGCTCCGCTTTGTCGATGCCGCGCGCGGACGGGCGGCGGTGACGCGCACAGGTCCAGGTGGCCGCCGACCGGCGCTCCGGCGCGTCACTCCGCGGCCTGGGCGCTGAGCCATTCCGGCAACGCGTGTGCCCAGTCGGTCGATGCCCCGGCACCCATGCAGATGACCATGTCTCCCGACCGGGCGTAGCGCCGGATCAGTCCGACCAGATCGCGCGGGCTGTCGATGGCGATCACCGCGCGATGACCGGTAGAGCGGATGCCCTCGGCCAGCGCATGCTGGTCGATGCCCGCGATGGGGCTCTCGCCGGCGGAGTAGAGCGGCGCCACGACCACGCTGTCGGCATCCTTGAGGCACGCGCAGAACTCGCCGAACAGGTCGCGCACGCGCGTGTATCGGTGCGGCTCGACGACCGCGATGACACCGCCGCGTGCGCTGCTGCGGGCTGCCGCCAGCACGGCCGCGATCTCCGCCGGATGGTGGCCGTAGTCGTCGAAGATCGACACGCCGTTCCAGACCCCGGTCTGCTGGAACCGTCGCTTGACGCCGGCAAAGCTCGCCAGCCCGGCGCGGATCGCCTCGTCCGGCAGGCCGGCCTCCACCGCCACCGCGATCGCGGCGAGCGCGTTCAACACGTTGTGCTGCCCGAGCAGCGGCAGCGACCAGCCGCGCAGCGGCCGCGCGCCGCCCTTCACGCGTGGCCCGATGTCGGCATCGAACACCGTCCTGCCGCTCTCGGCGCGCATGCCGCGCAGCACGATGTCGGCACCCTCGTGCGCCCCGTATGTGATCAGCGGCCGGCCGTCGCGGCGCAATTCGAGCCGCTCGACCATGTCGCGAACCACCGGGTGATCGATGCACGTCACCGCGAGGCCGTAGAACGGGATCGCGCGGTAGAAACCCTCGTACTCTCGATGCATGTTCTCGACCGTCTTGAAGTAGTCGAGGTGCTCCGGGTCGATGTTGGTGACGACGCCGATCTCCGTCGGCAGCCTGACGAACGTGCCGTCGCTCTCGTCGGCCTCGACGATCATCCAGCGGCCCTGGCCGAGGCGCGCGTTGGTGCCCCAGTTGTTGATGATGCCACCGGTGATCACCGTCGGGTCGAGGCCGCCCTCGGTCATCACGTGGCTGACCAGCGACGTCGTCGTCGTCTTGCCGTGGGTGCCGGTGACCGAGACCGTCGCATAGAGCCGCATCAGCTCGGCCAGCATCTCGGCGCGACGGATGATCGGCAGCCCCTTGGCGCGCGCGGCGTCGAACTCCGGGTTGCCCTTCTTGACCGCCGACGAGATCACCACCTGGCGCGCGCCGATGAGGTTGACCGCGTCGTGACCGATGAAAACACGTACGCCCTTGGCCCTCAGCCGACGGACGTTGGCGCTGTCCTTCTGGTCGCTGCCCTGAACCGTATAGCCCTTCGCGACGAGGATCTCGGCGATCGCGCTCATGCCGATGCCGCCGATGCCGATGATGTGGAACGTCCCGATGTCGCGGGGCATTTGCATGGCGTGTTCGTCCCTCTTTCGGCGCCTCGGTCGTCCGCGCCCTCATCCCGGCTTTCGGCTCCCGGCTATCGGCTCCCGGTTGTCGGCCCCCCGGCTGACGCGACCCCGGCGCCTTCTCTCCCGGTGCACTCGGCCGGCGCGCTCTGCTACCCGGCCCCGCGAAGGGCAGCGGTCACACGACCCCACCCGCCGCCAGGCCTTCGACGAGATCGGCGAGCCGCGCGACGGCGTCCGGCCGGCCTTGCATCTTCGCCGCCGCGGCCGCCTGCGCAAGCGCGACGGGTGCGCCCATCAGTCGCGCGATCTCTTCCGAGAGCCGCGCGGCGTTGAGGTCCTTCTGCTCGATACACCAAGCCCCACCCGATTCGGCAAGTCGCGCCGCGTTCTGCAACTGATCGTTGTCGATCGCGTGCGGCAACGGAACCAGAATCGACGGCCGCCCGATCACTGTCAATTCCGCAACCGACGAAGCCCCGGCGCGACCGACGATCAGGTGCGCGGCAGCCATGCGCTCCGGCAAGTCCCTGAAAAAACTGTCGAGCTCGGCGCGGATGCCGGTTGCGGCGTAGTCTTGGCGCACGCCGTCGAGGTCCTCGGCGCGGCACTGCTGCACCACCTCGATCCGCGCCCTCTGATCGGCCGACAGCAGCGCCAGCGCCGGAGGGACCGTCTCGGAGAAATACCGCGCACCCTGGCTGCCGCCGAACACCAGGATGCGGAACGGGCCGTGCAGCATCGGCTGCAAATAAGGCGCCGAGGCCGCACGGATCACCACGTCGCGCACCGGATTGCCGGTGAAGCGCGCCTTGGCGGCCAGCTCGCCGTCGAGCAGCTTGGTGCGCTCGAACGACGTCGCGATCAGATCGACGCGGCGCGCCAGCATCTTGTTGGCGCGCCCGAGAACGGCATTCTGCTCGTGCAGGGCGGCGGGGATGCCGCGCATGCGTGCGGCGACCAGCGGCGGGAACGTCGGATAGCCGCCGAAACCGACGATGGCCTGCGGCTTCACCTCGCCGAGCAGCGCATGCGCCGCCGCCACGCCGCGGGCCAACGTCACCGCGGTCCGGGCCAGCGTCAGCGGATCGCGTCCGGATGTGGTCGCCGATGGTACCTTGTGCACTGCGCGGGCGGGAAATCCGGTGCCGTAGCGGTCGCCGCGCATGTCGGTGACGAGATCGACCGCGCGCCCGCGCCGCGCCAGCTCCTCGGCCAGCGCATAGGCCGGAAACAGATGCCCGCCCGTGCCGCCCGCGGCGAGCATGATGATGCCACTGGTGGTCGTCACGGCGTGTTGCGTCTCCCGAGATCGAGCCGGTCCATACTCACCGCCAATCGCGGCGTTTTGAGGCTGGCGGCGTCCGGCCGGCGCCGCGCCAGCGCCAGCAGCATGCCGAGTGTCAGGGACACGGCCAGCGTCGAGGAGCCGCCCGCCGAGATGAATGGCAGGGTCATCCCCTTGGCCGGAAGAAGCCCGACGTTGACACCCATGTTGATCAGCGCCTGCAGCCCGAAGACGACCGCAAGCCCTTGGATCGCAAGCCGCGTCGCGGCGTCGGGCTCGCGCGCCGCGAGGTGAAGCGCCCGGAGGACCATGAACGCGAACAGCGCCAGCAGCGCAAAACACGCCACCACGCCGTATTCCTCTGCGACGACGGCAAAAATGAAGTCCGTGTGTGCGTCCGGCAGCACCGTCTTGATCGTGCCTTCGCCGGGGCCGCGGCCGAGGAACCCGCCCTCCGTGAACGACTGCATCGCCCGCTCGATCTGCCCGTTCTCGCCCGATCCGGGCGCGAGGAAGCGTGCAAGGCGCGACTGCACGTGAGGAAACGTCGCATAGGCCGCCACGCCACCGAGCGCCGCGACGCCCGCCAGCGCGAGCGCCCCGGTCAAAGGCTGGCCTGACAGCACGTAGATGGCACCCCAGGACGCCGTGATCAGCAGCGTCTGCCCGACGTCCGGCTGGATCACCACCAGTCCTGCTACGATGACCAGCGCTCCGACCGCAAGAGGCAGAGCGGGCATGTGGCGCCGCACCCCGGCCTCGGCCAAGAGCCACGCCACCACCACTACGAACGCCGGCTTCAGGAACTCCGAGGGCTGCAGCGAATGGCCGGCGATGTCGAGCCAGCGCCGTGCGCCGTTGATCTCGCGTCCGGTGAAGACCACCGCGACCAGGCCGGCTATTCCGAGTGCCAGCACCACCAGTGCCAGCCGTCGAACGGCCCGCGGCGGCATCAGCGATACGACCAGCATCGTGACCACGCCGAGCAGCGAGAACAGCACGTGCCGCTCCACGAAATGGAAGGTCGGCAACCCCTTCTTGATCGCCACTGCCGGGCTCGCCGCCAGCGACAGCACGAGCCCGGTCGCCACCAGCACCAGAATGGCCCCCAACAGCACGCGGTCTACGGTGAACCACCAGTCGGCGACCCGGCTCCTGTCGACGCGGCTGAAGGTCATGGGCCGGACCGCCGCTCGCCGCCGGCGCCCGGCACCAGTGCCGCGACGGCCGTGCGGAATGCCGCGCCGCGATGCTCGAAGCTCTTGAACTGGTCGTAGGAGGCGCAGGCTGGCGACAGCAGCACCACCGCCTCGCCGCCCGTCGAAGCCGCGCCGGCAGCCGCGTCCTGCGCTGCCGCGGCCGTTGCCGCCTCGAGCGTGCCGCTCGCCTCGTGGTCCACCGCTTCGCCGAGTGCGGCGGCAAAATCGCCGGCTGCCTCGCCGATCAGATAGGCCTTGGCGATGCGCGGGAAATAGGGAGCCAGAGGCGCGATGCCGCCTTCCTTCGCCCTGCCGCCGAGGATCCAGTAAATGCCGCCGGGCCACGACGCGAGGGCCTTCTCGGTGCTGTCGGCATTGGTAGCCTTGCTGTCGTTGATGAACAGCACCCGTCCGGCGCCGGCTGGCCACTGGCCGACTTGCTCCATCCGATGCGGCAGGCCGGGATAGCTGGCCAGCGCATCCTGCAGCGCCTCGGGCCGCCACACCCTGAGCGTCGAGCCCTGAGCATCGAGCCGGTCCTGCAGCGCCCTCAGCGCCGACAGCGCCGACAGCGCGTTCTGCACGTTGTGGCGACCGCGCAGCGTGCCGATGCCGTCGAGCGAGGCGATGGCGGTCGACGAGGCGTAGCCGCCGGCGGTCTCGTGGGCGAACAGCGTCGTGCCGATCGCGTAGAGGCGCGGGATCACCGCCGCGCCCTTGCCGCACGTGAAAGGGTAGGTCGGGCGCCCGGCGGCGAGCGCACGGTCCGCCATGGCCCGCGTCCACGCGTCGTCCACACCGACGCACGCCGCCTCCGACGCCGCCACGAGCCGCTCCTTCACCGCCGCATAGCGCTCGATCGTGCCGTGACGGTCGATGTGATCGGGGGTCAGGTTCAGCATCACGCCGACCGTCGGAGCGAGACCGGGCGTCAGTTCGATCTGGAACGAGGACAGCTCGAGCACGTGGACACGGTTGAGCGCCGGCGGGTCGAGCGTCAGCACCGCCCGGCCGATGTTGCCGCCCATCGCGGCCTCGATACCGAGCTGGCCAAGCAGATGCGCGAAGAGCGCTGTCGTCGTCGACTTGCCGTTGGTGCCGGTAATCGCCACCACCGGCGCTGCGGGACACACCGCCTTGCGCTCGCGGAAGAACAGCTCGACGTCGCCGATGACGGGCACGCCCGCGGCCGCAGCCTTGGCGACGGTCCAGTGCGGCACGGGATGGGTCAGCGGCACGCCCGGGGCCAGCACCAGGGCCGCAAACCGCCGCCAATCTGCAGCCGTCAGATCGACGAGCGGTATGGCGAGCGCGGCGGCCGCTTCGCGGCTTGAAGCGCTGTCGTCCCACGCCGCCACCTCGGCGCCGCCGTCGATCAGGGAGCGCACCGTCGCGTGGCCGGACGCACCGAGGCCGAACACGGCGACTGCCCGGCCCGCGAATGTGGAGCAGCGAATCATGTCGCCATTCTAGCTCCATCCAGGTCCACGGCGTGCCGTCAGCGCAACTTCAGCGTGGCCAGTCCGATCAGCGCCAGCACCACCGAGATGATCCAGAAGCGGACCACGACCGTGCTTTCCTGCCAGCCCTTCTGCTCGAAATGGTGGTGCAGCGGCGCCATGCGGAATACGCGCTTGCCCGTCAGCTTGTAGGACGTCACCTGGATGATCACCGACAGCGTCTCGAGCACGAACAGGCCGCCGACGATGGCCAGCACGATCTCGTGGCGTGTCGCCACCGCGATCGAGCCGAGCGCGCCGCCGAGCGCCAGCGATCCCGTATCGCCCATGAAGATCATCGCGGGCGGCGCGTTGAACCAAAGGAAGCCGAGGCCGGCGCCGATCAGCGCGCCGCAGACGATGGCGAGCTCACCCGTGCCGGGGACGAAATGGATCTGAAGATACTGCGCGAACTTGGCGTTGCCGGCGAGGTAGGCGATGAGCCCGAACGTCGCCGCCGCGATCATCACCGGCACGATGGCGAGCCCGTCCAGCCCGTCCGTCAGGTTGACCGAGTTGCCGGCTCCCGCAATCACCAGAACGCCAAGCAGGATGAAGAACGGTCCGAGGTCGAACAGCATCGCCTTGAAGAACGGCACGGTCAGCTTGCCCGCGAGATCGGGTGTCGATAGCTGCATGATGGCCCACGTCGCAGCGGCCGCGATGCCGACCTCGATCGACAGCCTGAGCTTGCTGGAGAAGCCGTCGGTGGTCCGCTTGGTCACCTTCAGATAGTCGTCGTAGAAGCCGATAGCTCCGTAGCCGAGCGTGACCCCGAGCACGATCCAGACATACCAGTTGGCGAGATTGGCCCAGAGCAGTGTCGCGACCAGCACGCCGGCCAGGATCATGAGTCCGCCCATGGTCGGCGTGCCCTTCTTGGAGAAGTGCGACTTCGGGCCGTCCTCGCGAATGGGCTGGCCCTTGCCCTGCTTGACGCGCAGCAGGTCGATCATGCCGGGTCCGAACAGCATCACGAACAGGAGCGCGGTGAAAATGGCGCCGCCCGTACGGAACGTGATGTAGCGGAACACGTTCAGCGGGCCGACCTGGTCGCTGAACTGAACGAGCTCGTAGAGCATTCCTGTCGTCCCTCCACCCCAGGCGGCTCGACCGCCCGTTCCGTCGTATCGCAGCCCGCACCATCGCACCCGCATCGGCGTGCCCCCGACACCGCTCGATCGGCGCCGCCGCGCTCTGAAACCCCGTCCCGCCCCTCCAGCCCAACCGTTCAGGCTCACCTCACGGGCTCACCCCCTTGCCCGCCCTCCGCAGTCCCTTCACCCGGGGCTCTTCTCTCCGGCAACAGGAACGGCCTTCAGCGCCGCGACGATCTGCCAGGTCCGCGAGCCGTTCGAGCCCTTGACCATGACGACGTCCCCCGCCCGGATACCGGACAGAACGGCCGCCTCGAGCTCGCCTGCCGTCGCCGCCCACGCCCCCTGGCGCGCCGCTGCGACGGCATCGTAGAGACCGCGCATCAGCGGCCCTGCGGCAAAGACCAGATCGACCCCTGCCGCGTCAATGGCCTCGGCGAGTTCGCGATGCAGCCGCGGCCCGTCTGCACCAAGCTCGAGCATGTCGCCCAGCACCGCGACGCGCCTCGGATGCGCCCCGCGCGGCACCGTGGCAAGCGTCTCGAGAGCGGCACGCATCGCGGCCGGATTGGCATTGTAGCTTTCGTCGATCAGCAGTGCCGGACCACCGGCGGCCTGAACCGTCGCTCGCGCGCCGCGGCCCGCAGGCGCCGACATGGCAGCGAGCCCCAGCAGCGCCGTCGCGACGTCCACTCCGGCCGCATCGAGTGCCGCCGCCACGGCCAGCGTGTTCGCCGCGATGTGCAGGCCCGGCATTGCGATTTCGTAAGTCACGCGCCGGCCGCCGATCTCGGCTTCCACCGTCGAGCCCGCGACGTCCGACCGGATCGACGCCGGACGCACCTCGGCCGGCGGAGAGAGGCCAAAAGTGACGATGCGGGCACCGGCCGCGGCAGCCTTCAGCGCCAGGATCTCGACGTGCGGATTGTCGCGCGGGATCACCGCCACGCCGCCGGGGCGGAGGAGGCCCTCGAAGATCTCGGCCTTCGCCTCGGCGATTGCCGCAACCGACGCGAAGTGCTCGAGGTGGACCGCCTGCACGGTCGTCACCACCGCGATGTGAGGCCGCACCATCCGCGTCAGCGGCGCGATCTCGCCTGCGTGGCTCATTCCGATTTCCAAGACGGCGAACCGCGTAGCCGCCGGCATGCGAGCCAGTGTCAGCGGCACGCCCCAGTGGTTGTTATATGATCGTTCCGATGCGTGCGTTGGCCCGATGCTCGCGCAGCAATGGCGCAGCATCTCCTTCGTCGTCGTCTTGCCGGCGCTCCCGGTCACCGCCATGACGCGGGCGCTTGGCGCGAGGCGCGCTCGCGCCTTAAGCCCGAGCGACACCAGCGCCGCCAGCGGATCGTCGACCCTGACCAGCAACCCGTCGCCCGGCCGTCGCGGATAGGTGCGGCGCACCAGGGCCGCCGCGGCGCCGTTGCGGAACGCCGTCTCGACGAAATCGTGACCATCGCGCTGGTCGGTGAGCGCGACGAACAAGTCGCCTTCCGCAAGCGTCCGCGTGTCGATCGAAACGCCGTTCACGCCTCCCGGCGGCGCCGCACCCGGCACCGGGTCCGCCAAGCCGGCCGCGGCCGCGACGAGGTCGGTGATCGTCCACAGCGGCGTCGTCATGGCCTCATGCCTTCCCCGTCAGGGCCATCGCCGCCCGCAGCGCCTCGTGATCCGAGAACGGATGCACTTCGTCTCCGATCTTCTGGCCCGTCTCGTGACCCTTTCCGGCCACCACGACGACATCGCCTTCGCCCATCATCGCAACCGCCGCCGCGATCGCCTCGCCGCGATCGCCGATCTCGACGGCACCCGGAGCCGCCGCCAGGATCTCGGCCCGGATCGCCGCCGCTGCCTCCGAGCGCGGATTGTCGTCGGTGACGATCACCCGGTCGGCCTTCTCGACAGCGATGCGGCCCATGATCGGCCGCTTGCCGCGGTCCCGGTCGCCACCGCAGCCGAATACGCAGATCAGCCGGCCGGAGGCGAACGGGCGCAGCGCATCGAGCACGGCCACCAGAGCCTCGGGTTTGTGGGCGTAATCGACCACGGCGAGCCCGCCCGCCGCCTCTCCGACGATATCGAGGCGCCCCGGCACACCCTTGAGCTCGGCCAGCGCCGCCACCGCGTCCGCAGCCGGCGCCGCCTCGACCGCGATCGCCAGTGCCGCCGCGACCAGCGCATTCTCGACCTGATAGGCCCCGACCAGCGGCAGCGCCACGGTCGCCGTGCCGCCGGCGTGTGCGATCTCGAGTCGCTGGCGAAACGCGTCGCGAGCCACCGACAAGAGCCGCAGCGTCTCGCCCCGTGTCCCGACCGTCAGCAGCCTGAGGCCGCGCGCCCGTGCCATCTCGAGCGCCTGATCCGCGTAGGCTCCGTCCATGTTGACGACCGCCGGCTGGCCGGGCTCCAGGAGCGCTCGGAACAGGCGCATCTTCGCATCGAAGTAGGCCGCGACCGTCGGATGATAGTCCATGTGGTCGCGGCCGAGGTTCGTGAACGCCCCCGCCGCCAGCCGGACGCCGTCCAGGCGGTGCTGATCGAGGCCGTGCGAGGACGCCTCCATGGCGAGGTGCGTGACGCCGCCGGCCGCGATCTCCGACAGCATCCGGTGCAGCGCCTCGGGCCCGGGCGTCGTCAGCGCACCCTCGGTCAGACCCTGTCTCGTCATGACGCCGAGCGTGCCGAGAGACGCCGCCTCGTGGCCGAGCGTTGCCAGGATCTGGCGCGTGAACTCGGCGACCGACGTCTTGCCGCTGGTGCCGGTCACGGCAACCACGGTCTCCGGCTGGCCGGCGTAGAAGCGCGCCGCCGCCCGCGACAGCGTGCGCCGCGGCTCTGCCACAAGGATCAGCGGCAGGCCGAGCGGCAGGCCGGCCGGTGCCATTGCGGATACCGCACCAAGCACGGGCCTGGCGGCAACCACGGCCGCCACCGCGCCGCGCCGCGCCGCATCGGCGATGTAGCGGCTGCCGTCGGCTGCGGCGCCCGAAATGGCGATGAAGAGATACCCCGGCCCTGCCTCGCGGCTGTCGGACGTCACGCCTCTGACAGCCGTGGCGCGCAGCTCCGGCGGAACGGCGGCCTCACCCTCGAGAAGATCGGCCAGCAGCATGGCGCCTCGATCGCGACGTGTGGTGCGCGCCTCGCCGTCGGCATGACAGGACTCGAGGCGCTTCGCGCTTGTTAATATTTGGCGCTCGTCGGGGCGTCAAACACCTCGGGGTCGCCGGTCGCGGCGTCGGCCGGGGCCGGTTCGGCGGTGCGCGGCGCGATGCCGAGCAGCGGCGCGATGCGGCTGACGATCCGCGCCACGGATGGTGCCGCGTTGTGGCCGGCCGTGATCTGGCCCTTGGTCTCCGCCACCGGCCTCGGCTCGAACAGCGCGACCAGCGCCACATGGCTCGGCGCGTCGCTCGGGAAAGCCGCCAGGAACGAGGCGATCACCGCCGTCTCGCGGTACCCGCCCGGGCCCGGGATCTCCGCCGTGCCGGTCTTGCCGCCGACAGCGTATCCCGGCGCTTCGGCGCGCCGCCCGGTGGCGCCCTTGTCGGTGACGTTGAGCCGCATCAGCGTCGCCAGCGCCCGGCTGGTGTCGGTCGAGATCACGCGCCGGCGCGGTGCACCGCCCTCGATCGGGGGAATGTACCTCACGAGCGTCGGGGTCACGGCGCGCCCGCCGTTGACGAGCCCGGCCGCCGCCGCCGCCAATTGAACGGGTGCCAGTGCGATGCCGTGACCGTAGGCAACCGTGATCGTCTCCGCGCGCCCCCAGCTCTGCGGCACCAAAGGCGGCGCTACCGGTCCAGCCTCCGTACGCAGCGGATCGACGAGCCCGATGCGGGCGAGGAACGCCTTCTGCCTCTCGGCGCCGAGCTCCAGCGCCAGCATGGCCGAGCCGACGTTCGACGACCGCGTGAACACCTCCGCGACCGACAGCGGACGCCCGGCCGGATGCGGGTCCTTGATCGCAAAGCGACCCGCCGAGAGCGGCTCGCGCACATCGAGCATGGTCGCGGTCGTCGCGGTGCCGGCGTCGAGCGCCATGGCAACCGTGACGAGCTTCAGAATCGAGCCGAGCTCGTAGACGCTGCCCTGCACCCGGTCGGGCCGGGACGGGTCGGCAACCTCGGCCGGGCGCGAGGGATCGACCGAGGGCAGCGACTGCATGGCGACGATCTCGCCGGTCTGCGCGTCGAGCACGATGCCGGCCGCGGCCTTGGCGCCATAGCGCCCCATGGCCTGCGCCAGCTCGTCCTCGATCGCGTGCTGCACACCGAGATCGAGCGACAGCCGGACCGCCGCCCGGTCGGAGCGCGTCGCACCGTGCACCGGCTCGACGCCGATCCGCTCGTCGATGTAGCGCTCGATGCCCGACAGTCCCTTGTTGTCGATGTTGACGGCACCCAAGGCATGGCCGGCGAGCCGCCCCGCCGGATAGGCCCGGCGCAGTTCGGTGCGGAACCCGAGACCAGGCAGGCCGAGGTCGTGGACCGCCTGCGCCACCTTGGGCGGCAGCCCGCGGCGCAGCCAAACGAAGCGACGCAACGGATCGGCCAGCAGGCGGCGCACCTCCGCCTCGTCGATGTCCGGCAGCACGCGAGCCAGCCGCTCCGCCACCTCGTCGCGGTCGATGACCAGCGCCGGGTCGGCATAAAGCGAGTGAACCTCGACATCGGTGGCCAGGAGGCGACCGTTGCGGTCGACGATGTCGGGCCGCGCGTAGCTGGTCGGCACGGCCTGCGACATCGTGCTCGTCGGCTCGTTCTGGGCGCGCAACGCGAGGCGGACGAGTTGACCCCCGACCAGCAGGAACGCCAGCGCCATCGTCAGCGCCAACGCGCCCGACCGCCTAGCGCCCGACCGCCTGCGCCGCGAGCCGTAGCCGCCGTCCGTCGATGCCGCCTGGATGCCAGCCGCTCGCATCTCGTTCTCCGGTCCGCCGTCAGCGGGTGGTGTCGGCTCCCGCGGGCTCGCCCGCGCCGCCCATCGCCGCCACGTCGGCGGTTTCGACGAGCTGGGCGGGCGCGGCGGGCCGCAGGCCCTGGGCACGTGCCAGCGGCTCGATCCGCTCTGGCCGGGCCAGATGCGCCCGCTCGGCGCGAAGGATCGCGATGTCGGCCCGCGCCCGGTCCGCCGATCGATCGAGCGCGTGCAGCTCGGCCTCGATGCGCCGCGTGTCGTAGTTGAGCCCGTAGAGCAGGAAGGCGCTGGCGAGCGCCAGGAATGCCGCCGAAATCATCAAGATGCGCATCATACGCTCCGTTACCGCTTCGTCGTCGTGCCGGTTGCCCTGGCCCGGCGCGCGCCGCGGCTCAGGGCTCGTCGAACCCCATGAGGTCCCGATCCGGCACATGGGGCGGGACGTCGGTCCTGACCGCGGCGCGAAGCCGTGCCGATCTGGACCGTGGATTAGCGTCCGATTCTTCTTGAGAAGGAGTTAACGGACGCGGGTTAAGAAACCGAAAACTCGGTGGCTCGCATTTTATCGGTTGCACGGGCAGGTGCCGCGAGGTTCCAGCCGTCTTGCCCGACCGCTGCGCCATGAACCGCTTTACGATACGATCCTCGAGACTGTGGAACGTCACGACGACGAGGCGCCCGCCGGGTCGGAGAACACGCTCCGCCGCCTCGAGACCGCGCACCAATTCGCCGAGCTCGTCGTTGACGTGGATGCGAAGGGCCTGGAACGTCCGGGTGGCCGGGTGCTTGCCGTCCGCCTTGCGGCCGCCCAGCACCTTGGCGACGAGGTCCGCGAGTTGCCGCGTCGTGGCGATGGGAGCGGCCTCCCGCGCCCGCACGATGGCGCGCGCTATGGCGCGCGAGCGGTGCTCCTCGCCGTAACGATAGATGACATCGGCGATGGTCTGCTCCTCAGCGTCGGCGAGAACGTCGGCGGCGGTGGGGCCCGTTGCGCCCATGCGCATGTCGAGCGGTCCGTCGTGCTGGAAAGAGAAGCCGCGTCCGCCCTCGTCGATCTGCATCGACGAGACGCCGATATCGAGCACCACGCCGTCGACGCAGCCGCCGACTGGAGGGTCCTCGTGCTCGTGGCCGCAAGAAAAAAAATGTTCGCGAGCCGTCTCGTCGAGCGAACCGAACCGCGCCTCGACCAGCGTCAACCGCCCGCCGAACGCCGCGCGGAGCGGGGCCCCGGCGCCGATTGCGCGCGGATCGCGATCGAGGGCCAGCACGCGACAATCCGCCGCCTCGAGAATCGCGCGTGAATATCCGCCTGCGCCGAACGTGCCGTCAATGAACGTCTCGCCGTCCGCCGGCCGAAGCGCGGCCAGCACCTCGCTCAGCAGCACGGGCGTGTGCCTCGAGGGCGCCGTGGCGGAGGGCCGACCCTCGCGGCTCCCGCCGCTCGCGCTCATTCCCTTGCTCCTCAGTCGCCATCCCCCGATGACGCTCGGCCGCCGCCGAACAGGCGCCGGTGCTCGTGGACCTTGTTGCGGGCCTGCTGGCGCCGCTCCTCGAAGCGGGCCGGCTCCCACATCTGAAACTTGTCGCCAAGCCCGACAAAAGTGACGCTGCCCGCAAGACCGGCGTGGGCACGAAGCCCTTCAGGAAGGACGATGCGGCCGTCGCCGTCGATCGCGAGCACCTGGACGTCACCGTAGAGGGCGACGGACAGCTCGTCACGCTCGTCGGAATAGTCCGGGAGGCCAGCAAGAAGGCCATCGATCTTTTTCGCAAGTCTCTCGCCGCCTGCATCGAGCGCCGGAGCATCGAGCGAGGGGTAGCAGTAGACGCCAGCGGCACCGCCGCCGCTGTATCCGTCGCGCTCGAGCACGGCGCGGAACGGAGCTGGGACGGACACCCGACCCTTGGCGTCGATCTTGTTCGTGAATGTCGAGACAAAGCGGTCCATCCCCTTATCGATTGCGCTCCCGACGCCTTACCCGACCCCACAACGCAACCCTGGACCTACCCGCCGTTCCGGGCCCGCCAATCAAGACCCGCTGCCGTCCCGATGGGGTGGCGGGCGGTCGCGCTGGCGGAGCGCAAGACCTCGAGAGCACACCGGGAGGCCGTGGCGGTCGCTCTGACCCGGGCCCTCTCTCCGGATCGGCGCCACGCCACGAGCCCTGCCCGGTGCGGACGGGCATTCATGGGATTACATGGAATCCTATGGTCGTCAATGGAACGTTAAGGATTTCCATGTCGGCGAACGTGTTCCAGGCGCAAAGGCCGACGGTCGTGGTCCGCCGGGCACACTGGACATCTCTCGGCGTGCCCGGAGCCGCCGCGTCGCGCCCAACACGGGGACCCGCATTGCTGTGGACGTCTCGGCTTGCAACTTCATGTGTTCACAATATCGGAATTGACGTAGTATTAACTCGCAGGCGGCTGACAGGCCCATTTCCGGCCTCTCGCCCGGCCCCTAGCAAGGCCGGGCCCGACCAATGCACCTCGTGCAGCGCGCATTGTGCGCTGCCGCACTCGTGCCACGTCATTCGGACGCTGCCAGCAACGGCGCCTGCGCCGACGACATGCCCGACCTGGGCCCGCTCAGGTCGAACCCGCACAGGAGCGCGCGACATGCCCAAATCGTTGCAATCGTTGACGTTCGCCCGGCTCGCCGCCACCCTTCTGCTGGCCGCCGCGGCTGCGAGCCCCGCCATCGCCCAGGGCCCGCCTGCGCCCGCCGTCGGCGTCGCGACGCCGCTCGCCAAGCGCATCGCGAACTGGGACGAGTATTCCGGCCGCTTCTTCGCCGTCGACAGCGTCGAGATCCGGCCCCGCGTGTCGGGCTTCATCGACAACATCCACTTCAGGGACGGGCAGATCGTGAAGGCGGGCGACCTCCTGTTCTCGATCGACCCGCGCCCATTCCGCATCGCCGTCGAAAGCGCCGAGGCGGACATTGCGCGCGCCCAGGCGCAGGTCGATCTCGCGGTCAACGAGGTCGAGCGCGCGCGCCCCCTGGTCCGCAGCGGCGCCGTGACCGAGCGCGATCTCGACCAGCGCCAGGCCAATCTCGCCGTCGTGCGCGCGCAGTTGCAGTCCGCCCAGGCGTCCCTCAAGTCGGCAGAGCTCAATCTCGAGTGGTCGAGCGTGCGCGCGCCGATCTCCGGCCGCATCTCCGACAAGAAGGTCGACGTCGGCAATCTCGTCGCCGGAGGTCAGCAGGGCACCGCCACGCTGCTCACCACGATCGTCTCCCTCGACCCCATCCATTTCGAGTTCGAGGTCGCCGAGAGCGACTTCCTGCGCTACTCGCGCATGTTCCTCTCGGGTGAGCGGGCAAGCTCGCGAGAGGTGCCGAACCCGGTCCGCATCAAGCTCGCCGACGAGCCCAACTGGCCGCACACCGGCAAGATGGATTTCGTCGACAACGCGCTGAACCCGCGTTCGGGCACGCTGCGCGGTCGCGCCATCGTCGACAACATGAACCAGCTGCTGCAGCCGGGTCTGTTCGGACGCCTGCAGCTATTCGGCGGCGAGACCGACGCGCTGCTCGTGCCCGACGCCGCCATCGTCTCCGATCAGACGCGCAAGATCGTGTTCCTGATCGGGGCCGAGGACAAGATCCAGGCCGCGCCCGTCGAGCTCGGCCCGATCGTCGACGGCTTACGCGTCGTGCGCTCGGGACTGAAGTCCACCGACCGCGTCGTCGTCGACGGCATCGCCAACCCCGCGGTCCGACCCGGCGCCAAGGTCGCGACCCAGCCGACCGCCATCAAGGCGCTGGCCACCGCCAACTGAGCCGGGAGCCGGTCCGGGGGGCACGTCGCCCGCCCGGCCGGCGCCATCCGTTCCTGTTCTCGAAAACCGGGGGCTCCGACCGACATGCGCTTCTCACGCTTCTTCATCGACCGTCCGATCTTTGCGACGGTGCTGTCGCTGATCCTGACCATCGTCGGCCTCATCGCGCAGCGCGCGCTGCCGATTGCCGAGTATCCCGAAATCGCGCCGCCGACGGTCAACATCGTCGCGACCTATCCCGGAGCCTCCGCCCAGGTGATCGCCGAGACCGTCGCGACGCCGATCGAGCAGGAGGTGAATGGCGTCGACAACATGCTCTACGTCGTGTCGCAGTCGACCGGCGACGGGCGGCTGTCGATCAACGTGGTGTTCAAGCCCGGCACCAACATCGACCAGGCTCAGGTGCTCGTGCAGAACCGCGTCGCGGTCGCCGAGCCGCGGCTGCCGGAGGATGTCCGCCGGCTCGGCATCTCGGTGCGCAAGGCCTCTCCCGACCTGATGATGGTCGTGCACATGACCTCGCCCGACGGCACGCGCGACCAGC
>CAYYGO010000035.1:0-44151 GCA_964471635.1 uncultured Hyphomicrobium sp. | reverse complement strand
CCTCGCGACGGTGGCCTCGATCGCCGGGGAATGGCCCGGGTCTGCGTCGGCGGCGACCACAGCCGACGAAGCACACGGCGCAGACGCCATCTCGCTTTGCCGCGGGGCCACGACGTCCGTGTGAGCGAGGAGCGCGGCGAACAGCCGTGTCAGCAGGAAAAAGCTCAGCGTCTCGTCGAGCCGCCTGTCGTCGAAGGCGCCAGCGGCGCGGGCCTGGCTCACGGTTTCGGAGGCGAGGCGGTGGGCCAGGAGCTCGACGCTGCTGCCGCCACGGCGGGGTGAGCGCGCCGCATCGGAGCTGGCGGCCTGAACCGACGACGGTTTCGGGCGGTAGATGGCCAACAGAGCCGGGAGCAGGGCCAGGTGGCTCTCGAGGTCGGTCTTGGGCCGGCCGGAGTGGGCCCACTCCTGCCAAACCTGGCGCACGACGCGCTCGATGAGCGCCACCACGCGGTCACGAGAACCGCATGCGGCGAGTTGGCGCACGCGTTCCGTGCCCGAGCGCGGTAAGGCGCCGGCCGGACCGTCGTCGTGAAGGGCCGTGAGGCCGGCACCGACGAACTCGACGAACACGCTGTGCATTGCCGACATGAGCGCGGGCCGTTGGTGCATGCCGCAGCACGGCGCGGCGGCGAGGTGCCGTGGACGCGTCGACCGAGCGGCTCGATTTCAGGTTCCCGGAAGATAGGCCGGAGATCGTTCCCAAAAAGTTACCGCCCGTGCCGAAAGGGGCTCGGGGGGCGAGCCGGGGGGGGCGGACGACGGCTTGGGGCAAAGGGGTGCCGGAGCCGTGGCAGGTGCCGGAGCCGTGGCGGGGCCGCGGCAGGCGGCGCCAGAAACCCCGCGCAGGGGGCAGTAGTGGCTGCCTGGGCGTGCTAAGAAGGCGTTTGATTATGACGAACGGGGAGATCGGCGCGTGCAGACCGGGGCAATGGCTGGAACGGCGACGGCGGCAGCGGTGGAGACGGCAGCTCCGCGGCGCGCACTGGTCTCGTGGGTGCTGTTCGACTGGGCGGCACAGCCGTTCTACACGCTGGTGCTGACCTTCCTTTTCGCGCCGTACTTCGCCCAGACCGTGGTCGGCAACGCGGCGCGCGGCCAGGAGCTGTGGGGCTACGCAGCGGCCGCGGCCGGCATCGCGATTGCCATCGGCAGCCCGTTGCTCGGCGCGCTGGCCGACGGTCGCGGACGACGCAAGCCGTGGATCGCGATGTTCTCGCTGCTGTTGGCGGCGGCCTTGGCCTCGCTGTGGGTTGCGACGCCGGGAGCGTCGGGGGCGACGATCGCGCTAGTGCTTTTGGCTTTCGTGCTGGCGACGATCGCCGCCGAGTTCACGCAGGTGTTCACGAACGCCATCATGCCGTCGCTGGTGCCGCCGAGCCAGCTTGGCCGGCTGTCGGGAACGGGCTGGGCGGTGGGCTACACCGGCGGCCTCGTCAGCCTTCTGATCGTGGCCGGATTGATCGCAACGGTGGCAGGCACCGGCAAGACGCTGCTCGGGATCGAGCCGATCGTGCAACTCGACGCGGCGCGCCACGAGACCGAGCGGCTGGTCGGTCCGTTCGCCGCCATCTGGTATCTCGTGTTCATGATCCCGTTCTTCCTGTTCGTGCCCGATGCGCAGCCGTCGGTGGCGACGGCGGGCAACCAGCGCTCGGCCCTCGAAGAGCTCAAGGACACGCTGCGTGGGCTGCCTGCACATAAGGACATGATGTACTTCCTGCTGGCGCGCATGCTCTACACCGACGGGCTTTCGGCGATCTTCGCGTTCGGCGGCATCTATGGAGCGGCCGTGTTCGGCTGGGGTCCGCTGGAGCTTGGCATGTTCGGCATCGTGCTGACGCTGACCGGCGCGCTCGGCGCGGTGGCGGGCGGTGTGCTCGACGACCGCGTCGGGTCGAAGACGGTCATTCTCGGCGCGCTGGCGCTGCTCATCGTCGGCGCGCTCGGCATCCTCTCGATCGACAAGACGCACATCCTGTTCGGCGTCGAGGTGACGCAGAAGGCCGCCGGCTCGCGGCCGTTCTCGTCACCCGGCGAGCTGGCCTTCCTCGCATTCGCCGTGGTGGTGGGCGTGGTGTCGGCACCGGTGCAGGCCGCGAGCCGGGCCCTGCTGGCGCGCCTCGCCCCTCCCGACAAGGTGACGCAATACTTCGGCCTGTTCGCGTTCTCGGGCAAGGTGACGGCGTTCATGGCGCCACTCGCCGTCGCGGCGTTGACCTCCGCAACGGGTGACCAGCGCCTCGGCATGGCCGCGATCCTGTTGTTCCTGGTCGGCGGCATGGCCCTGATGCTGCCGGTGCGGAACCGCTAGAGCAGGTTCGACTCTGATGGAATCGCTTCCAGCCTAGGTGGCCTGCTCTAAGGCTTTGTTTCAGAGTCTGATTCACGCCTTCGATGGAAGCGACGTTGCTTTCATCTCAGACGATCAGGCTCTAGGCGCCCTCCATCGTTCGGAATTCAGGACCGGCTCCGGCGGGGCGGCCTTGACCAGCACGCACATTCGGGCCAGCACGCACAGGGAGGCGAGCGATGGGACGCGACACGATCAACGGATTGGCGGCGCTGGCCGCGGTGCTGTGGGCGGCGTTCGTGATCTATGACGCGTCGGCCGCCTGGCCCCGCCTGCCGCTAGACCTGCCGGCCAAAGACCCATCGGTGAGGGCTGCCTACGACGAGGCGGTTGCGCGCCACGTTCGGCGCACCGCGCTGACGGCCGGAACGCCGCTGCTGCTGGCTGGGTTGCTCATCGCCCTCAATAGCGGCCGGCGGCGCAAACCGTAGCGGGCTCTTCAGCCGGCGCGCGGCCGGTCTCGCAGCATGAGCCAAGACGGCCCTTGGATGGGATCGTCGTAGACGCGCACCCAGCGGAAACCGGCCTTCTCGTAGGCGCGGATCGCCCCCTCGTTGCGCAGCGACGTGATGACCGATACGGCCGGCGCGAGCGTGGTGGCGAACACTTCCTCTGCGAGCCGCTCGACAGCCTCGCGTCCGGCGCCGCGGCCCCGCCAGTCCTCCCGCGCGATGAACACGTCGAGATCGTAAGTGCCGGGCGGCATGCCATCGGGTAGACCGCTGCCCCAATGCAGAGCGTCGATCGCATGCGCGTATCCGATCGGCTCGTCGCCTGCCAACACCAGGCGGGGGAGCGCGGAGGGTGTCTCGATCACCAGCCGCACCTCTGCCTCCGCGCTCGAGGCATTGCCCCACCAGCGCTGTACTGCCGGCAGCTTCAGCCAGCCGCGGACAAGCTCGAAGTCGCCACGTGCAAGGGGCCGGAGCGTGACAGGTGCGGGCACGACGTCGGTCGGAGCCATGTGGGACGTGCTCGAAGCGGAGGCCCGCCTCAGTGGCGGAAGTGGCGCATGCCGGTGAACACCATGGCAAGACCGCGCTCGTCCGCGGCCGCAATCACGTCGTCGTCGCGGATGGAGCCGCCCGGCTGGATGAATGCGGTCGCGCCCGCCTCAGCCGCCGACAGCAGGCCATCGGCAAACGGGAAGAAGGCGTCGGAGGCGACGACCGAGCCTGCCAGCGAGAGCCCCGCCTGCTCGGCCTTGATGGCGGCGATGCGCACCGAGTTGACGCGGCTCATCTGGCCGGCGCCGATGCCTGCGGTGGCGCCGTCCTTGGCGTAGACGATGGCATTCGACTTCACGAACTTGGCGATCTTCCAGGCGAACAGAAGATCCTGCATCTCGTTGTCGGACGGCTGCCTGCGCGTCACGACCTTCAAAGCATGGACGAGGGCAAGGTCGGCATCCTGGATCAGAAGTCCGCCGGCGACTTTCTTGAAGTCGAGCCGGGGTGCCGCATTGGCCGGCCAATTCCCCGATGCCAGCAGCCGCACGTTCTTCTTTCGGGCCACGATCTCGACCGCGTCGGCGGCGGCAGCAGGTGCGATGATGACCTCGACGAACTGGCGGTCGACGATCATCGCCGCGGTCGCCGCATCGAGCGGGCGGTTCAGCGCGATGATGCCGCCGAAAGCCGACTCGGGGTCGGTCTTGTAGGCGCGTTCGTAGGCGGCGGCCAGCGTGTCGGCCTCGGCGGCGCCGCAGGGGTTGGCGTGCTTGACGATGACGCAGGCCGGACGCGCGGCAAACTCCTTCACGCACTCGATCGCGGCATCGGTGTCGGCGATGTTGTTGTAGGACAGCTCCTTGCCGCCGAGCTGGCGGGCCGCCGCGACCGTGCCGGGAGCCGCGTCGCGACTGACGTAGAAGGCGGCCGACTGGTGCGGGTTCTCGCCGTAGCGGAGGGCGTAGGCCTTGTCGTACTGTACGGTGAAGGTGCGCGGAAAGCCCTCGGCGCGGCCCGCCGGGTTGTCCTCGATGGCGCCGAACCAGTTCGAGATCGCCGCATCGTAGACGGCGGTTCGCGCATACGCCTTGCCGGCCATGCGGCGACGGAAGCGGAACGTGGTCGCGCCACCGCTGGCGGCGATCTCGTCGAGCAGCACCGGGTAGTCGGCGGGATCGACGATGACGGTAACGCTGTCGTGGTTCTTGGCGGCGGCGCGGATCATGGCCGGGCCGCCGATGTCGATGTTCTCGACGCAGGCGTCGTAGTCGCCGCCGGCGGCGACCGTCGCTTCGAACGGGTAGAGATTGACGACCAGAAGGTCGATCTCGGCGATGCCGTGGCGTGCGGCCGCCGTCGCATGATCGGCGTCGCCCCGGATGGCGAGCAGGCCGCCGTGGACGTTCGGGTGCAGCGTCTTGAGCCGCCCGCCCATCATCTCGGGAAAGCCCGTGAGCTCCGCGACATCGCGCACGGCGAGGCCAGCGGCCTTCAACGCGGCCGCAGTGCCCCCGGTCGACACCAGCTCGATGCCGCGGCCGGCGAGTGCGCGTCCGAGCTCGACGAGCCCGGCCTTGTCGGAGACCGACAGCAGTGCCCTGGCGATCGGCCTCGCCGATCCGCCCGGCTTCTCGGATTCACCCATGCTGCCCTCCCTCGGTGCTGCCGTCTCTTCCGACGGTCCGGCGACCCGGCCCGGCGTCGCCCCCCGGCCGCAGGTCGATATGCCAAGCGACCGTCGACTCGCCCGGGGTGGCGCCACGCAGCACGATCTGCTGGCTCTGCCGCGGCCCGGCCGAGTCGGCAAAGAACACACTCTCCTCGATCGACACAACCGCGCCTTCGGTCGACAGGGTGGCCGTGCCGCCGCCGGGCAGCGCTACGGTCGCCGCGCGCGGGTCGGCGGCGATGCAACGGACCTGGGGGTGGAGATGGAAATGAATCGCGAACGGCCGGTCGCGTCTGAGCCGCAGCGTGCCGGAGGGGCCCGCAAGGCGATCCACGCCGTCAATCCGCGCGCCATCGCGCGACAGTACGAGCCGGCGGGTGTGGATGACGCCGGCCCTTTCGAGATAGCCGTCGTGGCTCGCCTCGAAGCTCGCGGCAGCGCCCGCCACATCCTCGACGCTGACGCGCACCGTCTCGGGTCCACGGATCGGCGGTGCGCCGGCCAGCGCCTCGAGCCCGGCATGGCGAACGAGGCGGGACGACGACTGCTCCTCCAGCACAAGCGTGTTGTGGCTGGCGGTCGCACGCGAGGCCGGCCGCCAGTCGGCATCGGCGGCGGAGGGCGCGCCGCCGTTGACGAGAACGAGATCGGTGCCGAGCGACAGCTCGAACGACAGCGCCCCCGCGTGCGCCTCGCCCGACAGCTCGAGCAGCGGCGGCGGCCCTACGTCGGCGATGACGATCACGCCGCCGCGCTCCAAACGGACATAGCCGCTGTCGCGAGTCGCAATGGCGGTCGGACCTTCGAAGTCGTCGTAGGCGAGCGCGGTCGCCAGCGGCGCCGGCTGCGCCACGCCCATTCCGTTGAAGCGTGCGAGCCGTCCGTCGCCGAGCCGAAGGTAGCGCAGCATCTTGAGCATGCGCCCGGTAGCGGCCGCGAGCTCGGGCGGGCCGGGGCGGCCGCGCGTGGCAAAGCACTGGCGCAGCGGCAGGAAGTCGAGGATCAGCTCGACGAGCACGGCCGGGTTGCGGCTGACGTGCCCGCCGTCGGGCAGAATCTGGCGCGCGATCTCGTCGCCGAACGCCCGCTCGGCCGCCTCGAGCTGCCGGTCGTGCCCGGCGACGCAAAGGTCGGCCAGCACGAGAGCGTTGAGCGCCAGGAGACGCGGATAGCCGGGTGCGCCGTCGCGCCAACCCGCCGCGAGCCTCACCAATTGGCGGCCCATACTCTCGGCGATGATGTCGTAGGCGCGCTGGTCGGCGTCGGGCAGCAGCGTGTTGGCGTGGGTGAGCCACGAGATGAGGCGACGACCGGCTACGACGGGCTCCCACGCGATGCCTCGGCCCTCGAGGTAGGTCTGGCTCCACTCGACGGCGAGCGCGTGCGCAAGCGCTCGCGCGGCCGGCGTGTCGACGGCCTCGAGATGCCGCAACCAGCCGAAGCCGTGCAGCGCCCGCGCCCAACCGTCGGTCGGCGGGCGGATGGCGAAGGGCGACCCGCCACCGATATGGGCGATGGAGCCGGCGAGGCCGAACTGGCCCGCTTCGACCTCGCGCCAGAAGGAGGGATCGGCGGTGCGCAGGTTCTGCGGCACGATCAGGAGCTGGTCGGCAACCGCTGTGCCATAGCGCCAACGCAGCAGCGGTGAACCAAGCACGCGCGACAACACGGCCCGCCGCGACCGGTCGGCCGCGAGCGCAGCCAATCGCGCACGCTCATTCAGCGAAAGCCGTATCATCGCCGTCTCCCGAGGCGGGGCCTCGCGTCCGACCACCCTGCGCCACCCCATCGCGCTATCCCCGCAGACACGACGTAGGACTCTATTGTCACACCCGGTTGTCACACCGCCTCGGAAGCCTGAGGCTCGAGGTCCGTGACGCGAAGCCGGGCGGCATAGAACCCGTCGAGACCCTGATGGAGCGACGATGCGCCCAAACCGTGGCATGGCAGGGTTCTGAGATCGCCGTCCACAGTGACGAAACCCTCGTCAACGCCGACGAGGCCGAGCTCGGCCGGCTGGACGGGCACGCGCGCGATGCCAGGATGGCGCGACAGGAGGCGCGCGACCTGCGTCTCGCCCTCCTCCGGCTCGAGCGAGCACGTGCAGTAGACGAGCAGTCCGCCAGGCTTCACAAGAGCCACAGCGGCGTCGAGCAGGCGTGCCTGTATGGCAGCTAGCGCGGCGAGATCGCCTGGGCGCTTCAGCCGCAGGATGTCGGGATGCCGGCGGATGGTGCCGGTGGCGCTGCAGGGTGCGTCGAGCAATACGGCGTCGAACATCGGTGCGGGCGACACCAGACCGAGACACGGCGCGGTGGCGTCAGCAGCCACCAGCTCTGCGTCGAGACCGAGCCGCGTCAGGTTCTCGCGCACGCGGGCAAGACGCAGCTCCGAGATGTCGATGGCGGTGACGCGTGCTCCCGCTGCCGCAAGCTCGGCGGACTTGCCGCCTGGTGCTGCACAGAGATCGGCGATGCGCATGCCGCCAACGTCGCCGAAAAGCCGCGCCGGCAAGGCGGCGGCAGCGTCCTGCACCCACCACGCACCCTCCGCGAACCCGGGTAGTTCTTCGATGCGGCCACTGCCGGATGCGAGGCGGATGGTGCCGGTCGGCAGCACGATGCCGCCGAGCCGCTCTGCCCACATCCCGGCGTCGGCGCGCACCTTGACCGAGAGATCGAGCGGCGCCTCGGCAAGCGAGGCCTCGGCGATGCGCCGGGCCAGCGGCGCTCCGTAAGCGGCCGTCCAGCGCTTCGAGAGCCAGTCCGGTATGTCGAGCGCGGAGGAGGTGAGCGTGGCGAGGTGCGCGGTGCCCGTTGCCGCGAGGCGGCGCAGGACGGCGTTGACCAGCTTGTCGAACCGCGCCGCACCCGGCACCCGGCGCACGACATCGACCGCGAGACCGATGGCCGCATGAGGCGGCGTCGCGAGCATGAGGAGCTGGGCGGCGCCCGACAGGAGCACCAGCAACACCGGGCGCTGCTTGTCCGGCAGCGGCCGCTCGAGGCAGGCGGCAACCAGCGCTTCGAGGGTGCCGGCGCGGCGCACCACCGTCGTGGCCAACAAGCGGACGAAGGCGCGGTCGCGCGGGTCGAGCGCCGCTCCGTCGCCTGCCGCCGCGCTGCCGGAAGGTGCCAGTGCCTCGGCCAAGGCGTCGTCGAGGGTGCGGCCGCGAACCAGGACACGCTCGAGCACCGCGTGGACGGCCAGACGCGCCTCGAGGCCCTGGATGCGGGGCGCCGCGGCCGGCGCCTGCGCGGGCTTCAAGGATCGGGCGCTGCGTTGCGCACCTACGCCGGAGGGCCGTGACCGGACCGGTGACGAGCCGGGGCGACGGGGCGGACGTCGTTCAGTTGCCATCTGGTGCACCCCAGCAAGGCGCACCCGAACCGGGCACACCCCTTCCGGGCGCACCGCGGTCAGCGGTCAGGGGGCTGTCGTGGCGAGTGTTCAGCCCCATGGACCGCTGCGTCCTGAGCCGCGGTTCACGCGGCCGGCCCAGGGACCGCCGTCGCTCGCGGGCGATCCATCGCCACCCAGGTCGCGGCGGCCGATCGGCGCTGCATCGGCGCGCGCGCTCTCGCTCCGCCACTCCGCCGCCAGCTTCTCGAGCTCGGCGATTCGGTTCTCGGTCGCCGGGTGGGTCGAGAACCAGCTATCGATCCCGCGTCCGGTGAGCGGGTTGATTATGAACAGGTGCGCCGCCGCGGGCACCGCCTCGGCCGGGTCGTTGCGTATCCGCCGGGCACGGTTGTGGATCTTGGCCAGCGCCGAGGCGAGCCACAGCGGATTGCCGCAGATCATCGCGCCGAGCCGGTCCGCCTGATACTCGCGCGAGCGGCTGATCGCCATCTGCACGATCGAGGCAGCGAATGGCGCCGCGAAAATGGCGACCAGGGCACCGAGCCAGCCGACGCGGTTGCCGTTGTTGTCGCGGCTGCCGCCGAAGAGGAGGCCGAACTGCATATACTGGGCGAGCATCGAGATCGCGCCGCCAATGGTGGCGGCCACTGTCATGGTCAGCGTGTCGCGGTTCTTGATGTGAGCCAGCTCGTGGGCCATGACGCCCGCGACCTCCTCCGCGGACAGCACGTCGAGAAGGCCGGTCGAGGCGGCAACGGCAGAGCGCGACGGACTGCGACCCGTCGCGAAGGCGTTCGGTTGCGGATTGTTGATGATGTAGGTGCGCGGCATCGGCAGCTCGGCGCGCTGCGCGAGCTCGCGGACAATGGCCACGTACTCCGGAGCGCTGCGCTCGTCGACCTCCTGGGCGCGGAACATCCGCAGCACGATCGTGTCGGCGTTCCACAGGCTGACGAGGTTCATGCCAAGCGCGACGACGAACGCGACGACCATGCCGGCCTGACCGCCGACGACGGCGCCGAGCGCAACGAAAATGCCGGTCAGCACGACGAGGAGCAGCGCCGTCTTGGCATAGTTCATGGGCATATCGTGGTCCTCCTCGGCCCGAATACCGACCTTCGCCATGGGCCGGGTCATTTAGGGCCGGGTTCGAGGCAATTCAAGGCGCGAAACAGCCCCGAACGCTGGCATCGGACGCTGGCATCGGACGCTGGCATCGGACGCTGGCATGACCAGAGCTTTCGTGCCGTGTTCCTCCTGGCCCTGAGATCCCCGCAAGACACCGCGTCGTAGCTCACCTATATTGATGACACATCCCGAAAACCACAAACGGCACCACCCGACGGCTTTCCATGACGATACCCCCCGACGAGACCCCGGCCATCCCGAACAGTACCGAGGTCGACGAGCCGCCGCGGCCACCGCTGACCGACGCGGCCCGCCGTGCGCTGGCCGAAGCCGAGGAGCGCCGAAGAGCCGGGGGGGCGTCAGGGGGGGCAGGCGCGGCTGGGCCGGCCGAGGTCGGCGGACGCGACGGCCCGGACCCGGTCCGCTACGGCGACTGGGAGAAGGGCGGGATCGCATCCGATTTCTGATCCAGGCGGGCAGCGCGTTCGTGGACGTCGGATCGGGTTCTTACCGGCCGTCTCAATCGGGAACGAGCGCCGTGTGCCAAATTGAGCGGGGAATTGACCCGACATCAGGCCGGGGCCGAACGCTCGGGCTCGGGACGCATCCAGCCAGACGACAGCTGGGGCAAGGCCCGCGGCACCGTTAACGGTGCTGTAACGATGACCACCACTGGAGGCAGCGCGGACGCGGCAGTCAAATAGAGCGAGCGATCGCGCCGCCGCAGCGGCCGCACGGCCGAAATGGCACGCGATTTCGCGCTCCGATCCCGAAATTGGGCGCTCACTGGGGCTCGTTTAACCCGGAATAAACCGAAAAGCGCGGTGCGCGCAGCGCCGCGACCGCCCAGCCGACCCGGGGCACCCGCCTTGCATCTCTCCCCGCATCGCACCGGCGATGTTTCATGGAGAGACACACATGACCTCGGCAATTCTCAATCCGGCCCGCCGGCTCGCCGACGACGAGCGCGGCTCGATTGCCATCCTGTTCGGCCTGATGTTCATGACGTTCATGTTTCTCGTGGGTATCGCGATCGACGTTGGTCGTGCCGTGCACACCGATCAGCGCCTGACCGCGGCCATCGACGCCGCCGCGCTCTCGGCCGGCCGCAACCTGATCGACGGCAAGCTCAACGACGACGAGATCCGCGAGAACGCGATCCAGATCCTGAAGCAGAACTTCGAGGGCGCCGGTAAGACCTTCGGCGAGCTTCAGGACATCGACGTGACGCTCGACCGGGCGACCGGCGCGGTGCGCATCGAGACGTCGGCAGTGATGCCAGCCACGATCACCGCGATCGCCGGCTACGACACCTACACCATCGGCGGCAAGGCCGCGGCGCTGTTCGAGCAGAAAGACATCGAGCTGGCGCTCGCGCTCGACCTCACGGGCTCCATGTGCGCACCGTGCACCAAGATCAACGACCTCAAGGACGCCGTGTTCGACCTCATGGACATCATGCTGCCCGTGGGCGGCACGCCGAACAAGGTCCGCCTGGCGCTCGCCCCCTACGCGGCCGGCGTCAACGCAGGCCCCTATCACGGCACCGTCACCGGCGGGATCGGTGCCCACAAGTGCACATTCGAGCGCGCGGCCGGCGACCCCGTTACCGACGCCGTGCCCGCCGCAGGAAGCTATCTTCTCGGCCAGACGGTCGGCGGCGGTCCGCGCTGCCCGGCGTCCGCGGAAGTGGTGCCGTTGACGAAGGAGCGGTCGGTCATCTGGGACAACAACGTCCGCGACTACACCACGGGCGGCTCGACGGCCGGCCACCTCGGCATCCAGTGGGCATCCTACCTGCTGTCGGACAAGTGGAGCGGCGTCTTCGGCACCGACATCGCGCCCTACAAGGACGGCAAGACGGTGAAGGCGGTGGTTCTGATGACGGACGGCGTGTTCAATACGGTCGCTGGCACCAATGGCGGCGACGTCTCGCCGAGGGCCACGGAGTCCGCAAATCGGGCCCGCGCGATCTGCAACGAGCTGCGCAACGAGCGCGACGTGATCGTCTTCTCGGTCGGCTTCATGCTGGACGACATCGCCAACAACACGGCGCGCGCCAATGCCGAGCAGGTGCTGCGCGACTGCGCCGGCTCCGCGAGCAACTTCTACCGGGCGGAGAACGGCGAGATGCTGCGCCAGGCCTTCCGCGGCATCGCCCAGCAGCTGAACAACCTGCGTCTGACGCAGTAGCGCCATCCCCGGATCGGGCCGGGGAAAACCGGAGCGCCCGCCTCCTGGGCGCGGCCGGCAGGTCAGGAAGCCTGCAGCGAGGGCGGACCGCGGGGTCGGCCCTCGCTGGTTTCGTCGGGGCCGCGACAGACTCGGCGACCGCAGCCATTTGCGCGAGGCCGATTGTTGGCTACAAGCGGAGGCGTCACCTCGCATGGAGGCCACATGCGCCGCTTCTTCCGCTTCCTGCTGCGCGCGACGCTGCTCGTGCTTCTGGCGACGCTCGCATTCGGCGCGTTCTGGTTCGGTGTCGTGCCGCAGCGGTTGAGCCCGTTCTCGCCGCTGTCGCTCGACAGGCCCGACCAGTGGTTCGTCGATCCGAAGCTCGCCGCGCTACGGCGCGATCCGGACCTGTGCCAGGCGGCGCTGAAGACCCCGCACATCGAAGCGTCCGCCATCCCCGACATGCCGATCGAGAAGGGCTGCGGCGCAGTGAACGCGGTCAGGACAGCGAGTGTCGGTGGCGCGCGCCTCGCCTCGGAGCGCGTCACGTGCGAGCTCGCGGCGGCACTCGCGCTCTGGATCGAGTACGAGGTGCAGCCTGCGGCGCTGGCGATCTACGGCAAGCGCGTCGCCGGCGTCCAGAACATGGGCACCTACTCCTGCCGCAATATCGTCGGCAACGCCTTCTGGAAAGATATGCGGAGCCAGCATGCGACCGCCAATGCCATCGACATAGGGGGCTTCACCCTGGAGGACGGGCGGCAGATCTCGGTGCTGAGGAACTGGGCCGGCGGCACGGAGGCGCGGCGCAAGCGAGACCAGAAGGGCAAGCGTGACGAGACCGGCGGTGGGGACACCGACGCCGACGCCCGCTTCCTGCGCGACATCCATGCCCGCGCCTGCCGCTACTTCCGCGTCTCGCTCGGACCGGAGTTCAATGCCAGCCACCGGGATCATTTTCACTATGATCGCGGACCGCTGTGGACCTGCAAGTAGGGGCGCCTAGATGCGCCTAGATGCGCCTAGATTCCGGCCGTGGCCCGCCCCGTAGCGGCACAGCCACTAGCCACGCCTTAACTGTGGCACGGGGCTGCCGGTGTTCACCACACGGAGGCCGGGCGGAATTAGCTCGATTTTTATACGTTTCATCTGGACTGAGACGGTCGCTTCACGAGCCCCGAGGTCCCGATGTTTTTCAAACTTGAGCGCTTGCGGTTGTTTGCCGAAAACGAACGAGGGGCCGTGGCCGCGATCTTCGGCCTGAGTCTTATGACGCTCTCGCTGGCGGTGGGCGTCGCTGTCGACACCTCGCGCGCGATCAACGCCCAGGCGAGAGTTCAGAACGTCCTCGATTCGGCGTCTCTGGCCGCGGCCCGCAAGCTGACGGTCGAGGAGGACAACGTCGACGGCGTCAGGGACGCGACGCTGAACTTCCTCGCCGCGAACGAGTACCAGTTCGATCTGTGGGGCACGGTGATCTCGAACCCTCAGGTCACGATCGACAAGCCGAAGTCGCAGGTGACGGTGACGGCGGACGTCCAGATCAAGACGATCGCCGGCGCGCTGTCGGGCCTCATGCCGTATTTCTCGTTCACGCCGACGTCGACCTCGAGCTTCGAGGTCAAGCGCATCGAGCTGGCGATGGTGCTCGACGTGACCGGGTCGATGCTGTGGAGTGGCCCCGACGGCAAGGCGAAGCTCGACGGACTGAAGGAGGCCGCCGAGGACATCATCAAGGTAATGTCGAACGTGACGACCGCGCCGGGCTTGATCCGCGTCGGCCTCGTTCCCTACTCGGCCGCCGTGAACGCCGGTCCGTACCACAGCGCCGTCACGACGGGCTTGTCGACCGACACCTGTGTCGTCGAGCGCGACGGCAGCGACGCCTATACCGACGCCGCCGCTGGCGTGTCCTCGTATGTCGGCACCGCGGACGCTGCCACGTTTCCTTACTACAGCTGCCCCGGGCCCGAGGTCGTGCCGCTGACCGACGTAGCCGACACAGGCAAGCGCAACGAACTCATCGACCGTGTGAGGGCGCTCACCGCGACGGGCGCAACGGCCGGCCACATCGGCGCGGCCTGGGGCTGGTACATGCTGTCGCCGAACTGGACCGGCCTTTGGCCGTCCGCGTCCGATCCGCGGCCCTATGGCAACACGGTGACCAAGGCGGTGTTGCTGATGACCGATGGCGACTTCAACGTCGCCTATGCCAACGGCGGCGGAAACCTGCCTGGACCCGGCAACACCGACATTCTCACGGCCGGCTCCTCGCCGAGCCAGGCCAAGCAACTCTGCGACAACATGAAGGCAGAAGGGGTCGTGATCTACTCGGTGGCCTTCATGGCGCCCGCCAATGCCGAGGCATTGCTCAAGGATTGCAGCGGCATCGCCAACTTCTACGATGCCGCAAGCAGCGCCGAGCTGAAATCGGCGTTCCGCGCCATCGCCGACAAGCTCACGTCGCTCAGGCTGTCGCAGTAGCAGCGGTGCCCCAGCGCCCCAGCCGAAGAGGCGCTCAGAACGCGAAAGCGGCCGGGCACGGCGCCCGACCGCTCATGTTCTGGCCGACGGCTCGGGGCGCGACGGCCTACCGAGCCAGGCCGCGTCAGCCGGCCTTGCGGTTCTGCCGGTTGGCGATGAGATCGTCGACGACCGCAGGCTCGGCCAGCGTCGAGGTATCGCCGAGGTTAGAGAACTCGTCCTCGGCGATCTTGCGCAGGATGCGGCGCATGATCTTGCCCGAGCGGGTCTTCGGCAGGCCGGGCGAGAACTGGATCCAATCCGGCGTCGCCGTTGGGCCGATGATCTGGCGCACGGTGCCGACCAGCTCCTTTTTCAGAGCGTCGCTCGGCTGCTCGCCCGCCTTCAGTGTGACGTAGCAGTATATGCCCTGACCCTTGAGGTCGTGCGGCGCGCCGACGACGGCGGCCTCGGCGACTTTCGGGTGGGCGACGAGCGCACTCTCGACCTCGGCAGTTCCTAGACGGTGGCCGGACACGTTGATGACGTCGTCGACGCGGCCGGTGATCCAGTAGTAGCCGTCGGCATCGCGGCGGCAGCCGTCACCCGTGAAGTAGGTGCCGGGATAGGCCGAGAAGTAGGTCTGAACGAAGCGCTCGTGATCCTTGTAAACAGTGCGCATCTGGCCGGGCCAGCTGTCGAGGAGAACCAGATTGCCGGTCGCCTCGCCCTCGAGCACGTTGCCCTTGTCGTCGACGAGCGCAGGCTGGACACCGAAGAACGGGCGCGTTGCCGAGCCGGGTTTCAGGTTGGTGGCGCCGGGCAGCGGGGTGATCAGGATGCCGCCGGTCTCCGTCTGCCACCAGGTGTCGACGATCGGGCAGCGACCGTCGCCGACAACGCGGTGGTACCACTCCCACGCCTCGGGATTGATCGGCTCGCCGACCGACCCCAGCAGCCGCAGCGACGAGCGGTCGGTGCGCTTGACGAAATCGTCGCCCATGCCCATCAGCGAGCGAATGGCGGTGGGCGCCGTGTAGAAGATGTTGACGTCCCATTTGTCGATGACGTGCCAGAAGCGCGACGCGGTCGGGTAGTTCGGGATGCCCTCGAACATCAGCGTGGTGGCGCCGTTGGCGAGCGGCCCGTAAACGATGTAGCTGTGGCCGGTGACCCAGCCGACATCCGCCGTGCACCAGTAGATGTCGCCCTCGTGGTAGTCGAAAACGTACTGGTGCGTCATCGAGGCGAAGACGAGATAGCCGCCCGACGTGTGCAGCACGCCCTTCGGCTTGCCCGTCGATCCGGACGTGTAGAGGATGAACAGCGGATCCTCTGCGCTCATCTCGGCCGGCGGGCAATCCGGCGACACCTTGACCAGCTCCTCGTGCAGCCAGATATCGCGGCCCGGCGTCCACGGCACGGGATTGCCGGTGTGGCGCACGACAAGCACCTTCTCGTCGCCCTTGCACTTTTTCAGCGCCTCGTCGGCGTTCTTCTTGAGCGGCACCGGCTTGCCGCCGCGCAAGCCCTCGTCGGCGGTGATGATGAGCTTGCTCTCGGCGTCCTCGATGCGGTTCTGGAGGCTGTCCGGCGAGAAGCCGCCGAACACGATCGAGTGGACGGCGCCGATGCGCGCGCAGGCGAGCATGGCGTAGGCCGCCTCGGGGATCATCGGAAGGTAGATGGTGACGCGATCGCCCTTCTTGACGCCGTTGGCCTTCAGCACGTTGGCGAACTTCGACACGCGCTCGAACAATTGGCGGTAGGTGATCTTCTCGTCGCGGGTCGGGTCGTCGCCCTCCCAGATGATGGCGACCTGATCGCCGCGCGTCGGCAGGTGGCGATCGACGCAATTGTAGCACACGTTGAGGGTGCCATCCTCGTACCACTTGATGGACACGTTGTGGGGATCGTACGAAGTGTTCTTGACCTTCGTGAACGGCTTCATCCAATCGACGCGACGGCCCATCTCGCCCCAGAACCCATTGGGATCCTGCAGCGAGCGCTCGTACATCGCCTTGTACTTGACGTCATTGACCCAAGCGCGAGCCGCCCAGTCCGCGGGGACGGGAAAGACCTTGTCCGACATTCTCGCTTCCTCCGATTGACTTTAGTTGCCGTGATTATGGATAGCCGCGAAATAGGCGGCAACCGCCTCGTTGGTCGAATGGGCGGCAATGGGGATATGATCAGCGTACGCCCATCGCGCCGATGACCGCACCCTGGATGAGTAGCACGCCGAGCCAATGCCCCCCGTCGATCAGCGTAAGCAGGCCTCGGGCGCCCTGATAGCCGTGGTTAATCGAGAGCGACGTGGCGACGAAGCCGAGCCAGCACAGCGCGCCCGCCATGAGACCATTGGACAAGGTGACCCGCCCCGGACCGAGGTGTCCGATGATGCCCGCCAAGACCCAGGCCATGACGAGCTGGGCGGCAATTGTGAGCAGCAACAGCGCAGGCAACGGCAGCGTCGCCGATTTGAGCTCGCCATCCGACTTGCCCAAAGCACCAAGCCACGCCTTCGAGAGAGCGCCATACCAGACGCCGCCGAACAGAAAACTCGCCACGGCTGCCGCCAGTACGGCGAGATAGCTCACACCGGCGAATGCCATTGCTCGAGACCTCCGTACCGTCGAGTGCGCCGCTGACCGAACCGGGCACCATAAGTGTAGCAGAGCCGGCTGGCTGCGATACTGTCCTGTCTCGCAGCGCGGTGACGAGCGCACCGTTCGCACCGCCCTGCGCCTAGACCCGCCACACCGCGGTCCGCTTGATCACGGCGTCCTCCAGCTCGCGGGTGACCGGAACCTCGTAGCGGCCGACGCACGTGAAGCGATCGCGGGGAAAATAGTTGCGCTGTGGATCTCCGACCAGCACCAGCGCGCCTTGGGCCTTGGCCGCGTCGCAAAAGGCGAGGACGCGCTCGGATAGATGGCGCTCATAGAACAGGTCTCCGACCAGGACGACGTCGAACGGCGTGGGCGACCTTGCGAGAAGGTCGTCGCTCGTCGTCGTCACGGCGAGTCCGTTCTCGCCGGCATTGAGAGTTATGGCAGCGAGCGCAAACTGATCTATGTCAGCGGCCAACACACGCGCCGCGCGAGCCCGGGCCGCCGCCAGCGCCGAAAGGCCCGAGCCCGATCCGAGGTCGAGCACAGACTTGCCGGCAACGAGCACCGCGTTGTCGAGCACGTAGCGCGCCAGCGCCTGCCCGCCCGCCCAGGCGAACGCCCAGTACGGCGGCGGCACGTTCATCTCGCCGAGCTCCTCCTCGGTCTTCTGCCAGATCGGCACGCTCTCTTCTGCGAGGTGCAACCGGATCTCCGGCACCAGCGGCGGCGCGAGGAGGCGCGTGTTCGAGCGGATGAACAGGGCGGGGTCGCTCATCTCGCGGCGGATTTCAGAGGAAGCCCGCCCATGCGGCAGACCTCGGCCCACTCGGCGGCGGTGACCGGCTGCACGGAGAGACGGAACGAGGTGACGAGACTCATGCTCGCGAGCTTGGAGTTGGCTTTCACGTCGGCCAGCGTGACAGGGCGCGGCATCGGCGTCACCGCGCGCACGTCCACGCACTCCCACTTGCCCGTCTCGTCCGACGGTTCGGGGTGGGCCAGCCCGATCACCTCGCAAATGCCGACCACGGCGAGCCCCTCGTTCGAGTGGTAGAAGAAGCAACGGTCGCCAAGACCCATCGCGCGCATGAAGTTGCGCGCCTGATAGTTGCGCACGCCGGTCCAGGGCTCGCCGGCCGAGCCGCGCGCCACCAACTGATCCCAGGAGAACACGTCGGGCTCCGATTTCAGGAGCCAGAAGCCGGTGGAAACAGGTAGGGGGACGGCACCCCTTCGGAGGACGGCGGTCTCGTCGGCGGGAGCTTTTTTTATCCGTGCCACGTTCGACTTCACCTCGGGCTGCTGACTATGGAACCAAACCTCTCGACCTCGGAAATGTACTTCATCAAGTGGGCCGTGAAGTTGGCCTTGGTCAGGCCTTCGTTCAGAATATCCAGCGACAGAACCGTGTCCCCGCGTTCATCGATATAGGCGCGCGCGACAGTTCCCGACGCATTCCAGGCATTCACGAGTTCGAGCGGGAGACTTCTTTGGAACCTTGCGGTGAACGAATACGTCTCGTCGTCGAGCCCCTCGATCGGGATATGGCTGACGACGAATTCATGCCCGCCCGCCGACGAGTGAACGAATTGGGCGTCGGCCATTTCCGTCATTTTTGCTCGATAGCCGAGCCTATGCAGGATAGCGACGGCTGCTGGCCCGATATCGTCTTGAATATCCTCGTCGCCGAAGTCATCCGCGTCGTACATCGTCCAAAGCTCCTACTCCGCCAACACCCCGAGCCCCTTGCGCTTGATGAGCGCGAGCAGCGTCAGCGCCGGCCCGCTCGGTCTGCGCTCTCCACGCTCCCATTGGCTGATAAGCCCTGTCGTCACGTTGAGATGCCGAGCAAGCACGGCTTGACTAACGTTCTCCCGCTCACGAAGAGCTTGGATCTCCTTCGGAGAGAGTTCCGAGACCTCGGCAAGGCAGAGCGCATCGAACTTGCGCATGGTCGTCTTGTCCATCACGCCGACCTTGTGTGCATCGGTGGCGGCCTCGTGCACCACTCGAGCGATCCGACTCTTATGCTTGGTTGCCATCGCAATCTACCTCGATCCAGGCGCCCGACTTGACCAGCTTTCCGATCTGCTTCGCGTCGTAGCTCAAGAACTCCGCCGCCAACTGACGGAACCTTTCCAAGTCATCATCGTCAATGTTGTCCAGGCTGCTCTTGGCGAAGCCGTCGACAAACACGGCTCGTGCCTCCAGACGATAAAGAACGATTGTCCGATACCCGCCGGACCGTCCTTGACCAAGCCGTGGTATCCGCTGCTTGATCACGCCGCCTCCAAGGTCGGCGTCGATCAAACCCTGCTCGGCTCGGGAGATAGCTTCACAGAGGGCGCCGTCATCGATCTGCTGTCGTCGAGCAAATCGTGCGAATCCCTTCGTCTTGAAGACCCGCACGCCCCGCCTCCCCCCTTGAGTCAAATATAACACATTGCACTATAGATCAAGCCGCCACGAACAAGCCGCAAGTTTGGTCTTCGATGCCCAGAGATCGTCGAGCTTCTTGGAGAGGTCCATGCCCACTTGGAGCTACCGGGTCGAGTTTTGCCTGGATAACGCGGCCACCCGTCACCACCCTCAACGCTGTCTCGTCCTGCCATCGACCTTCGGCACCGAACTTGAGGCAAGCATGGCGGCGAGGCGGGCCTTCTCGCAGGTCAGCAAGCAATATGGTCGAGTTCTCGCGCAAGTGATGATCGACGAACTGTGCGTCGATTCGATCCCGGGCGTCCGTCGGGTGTGACGGCGCTCGAGCCCCAAATCGGGGTTAAGCTTAGTGCGTCTCCTATCGTCGCAGCTCATCAGGTTGCAGTCGATCCGTGTGATAGACGTGTAATCACGTCGGCGCCGATGTGCTGAAACGCGTCTTTAGTCGCTGAAATAACGAAATATTTTTCTTGCCTCCGATTTCAGGAGCCAGAAGCCGGTCGAGAGGGGAAGCGGCGCAGGGTTCTTGCCCATCGGCGGGCGAGATTTGGGAGCGCGAGGCACGAGTTCAGCCCTCCGCCCTGAACGGCCGCGCCAACAGACCTGCGATGGCATCGTTGACGGTCGCGTGCCCCTCGACGATGGCGTGCACGGCCTCGGCAATCGGCATCTCGACGCCCAACTCGCGCGCCAGCCTGACCACGGCGGCCGCCGTATGCACGCCCTCGGTCACGGCGCGGCGGCCGGCCAGAACCTCGGCAAGTGCCTCGCCCTGCCCGAGCGCGCGGCCGAGCGACATGTTGCGCGATTGCGGGCTGCCGCAGGTGAGCACGAGGTCGCCCAGTCCCGAGAGGCCCATCAGCGTCTCCGGCCGCGCCCCGAGTGCCACGCCGAGCCGGCGCAACTCGGCGAACCCGCGCGTGACGAGTGCGGCATGGGCCGAAGCGCCCAGCGCCTTGCCATCGACCACGCCAGCGGCGATGGCGAGCACGTTCTTCACCGCTCCGCCGAGTTCGACGCCGATTACGTCGTCGGACCAGTAGAGGCGGAACTGGCGATAGCCCAGACGCTCGGCCAACAGCTTGCCCAGCGCCTCGTCGGACGAGGCGATGGTGAGGGCGGCCGGCAGGCCGCGCGCCACGTCGGCGGCGAAGCTCGGCCCCGACAGCGCGGCGCGGCGCGCGTCGGGAACCGCCTCGGCCAGCACGTCGCCCAACAACTTGCCGGTCGCCTGCTCGATGCCCTTGGCGCAATTGACGAGCGGGGTGCCGGGACGCATCAGCGGCGCGATACGGTTGGCGATGGTGCGCACGTGTTGAGCAGGCGCCACCATCAGCACGGCATCTTGCACCGCAACATCGGCGAGTGCAGTGGTGGCGCGCAGCCCGTGATCGAGCGCCACGCCTGGAAGGAACACACCGTTGACATGGCGGGTGTTGATCTCGTCGGCCGTTTCCGCCTCGAGCGCCCAAAGAACCACGCGGCGGCCGGCCAGCCGCAAGGTCTGCGCCAGCGCGGTGCCCCACGCTCCGCCTCCGATGACGCCCACGCTTTCGATATTGGTTGCCATGTGGGCTCCCCTTCCTCTGCGCTGTCTAGCACGACCGGGGGCGCGTCGCAGCACAAGGCCGCTGCCGTTCACACGGCTGTCGCGGGGCCGCGAATACAATCGTCGGTACGCGCCGGGGATGGTCGAGCAGGCGGCGCACTCGCGGGCCTAATCGGCGTCCGGCAAGGCCGCCGAGGTCCGCGCGCAGACGCCAGGAAAGCGGCCCGGGCAAAATCGGCGGGTTCACCGCTCGTGAAACGGAATGGACCCGCGTCGCGAACAGCGTCCAAGAGGCTCGACACTGAGACCCGCCAGGGAGACAGGCACCGATGCAGTTCCTCATGATCCCGTTCACGGCGCGCTACACACTGCTTTTGATCGCGCTGGCGGGCACGGCGCTGCTCGGCTGGCTGCTCTGGGACAATCCCGACCGCCTGTTGCTGCTGGGCGCGCCGCTCGCCTTTTTTGCCGGCTTCGCCCTGCTCGGGCTCCGCGACCTGCTCCAGACTAAGCACTCGATCCTCAGGAACTATCCGATAGCGGCGCATCTTCGCTTCCTGCTCGAGAACATACGGCCGGAGATGCGCCAGTATTTCTTCGAGGCCGACAAGGACGGCACGCCGTTTCCGCGCGACAAGCGCGCCATCGTCTACCAGCGCGCCAAGAAGGCGCTCGACAAGCGGCCCTTCGGCACCCAGTACGACGTCTATTGCGACAGCTTCGAGTGGCTGCAGCACTCGATCGTGCCCGAGGAGCCGGCCAAGGAGCCGTTCCGCGTCGTCATCGGCGGACCGGACACGACGAAGCCTTACAGCGCCTCGGTGTTCAACATCTCCGCGATGAGCTATGGCTCGCTGTCGGCCAACGCCATCCGCGCGCTGAACCGTGGCGCCAAGCTCGGCGGGTTCGCGCACGACACCGGCGAAGGTGGCGTCAGCCCCTACCATCGCGAGCACGGCGGCGACCTCATCTGGGAGCTCGGCTCGGGCTATTTCGGCTGCCGCAACGACGACGGCTCGTTCTCGCGCGAGCGGTTCGCGACGGCGGCGGCCAATCCGCAGATCAAGATGATCGAGGTGAAGCTTTCGCAAGGCGCCAAGCCTGGTCACGGCGGCGTGCTGCCGGCCGCCAAGGTAACCGCCGAGATCGCGAAAATCCGCGGCATTCCGCTGGGCCGCGATTGCATCTCGCCGGCACGGCATCCCGCCTTCTCGACGCCGATCGAGCTGATGCACTTCATCGCCGAGCTGCGGCTGCTGTCGGGCGGGAAGCCCACCGGCTTCAAGCTCTGCGTCGGACACCCCTGCGAGCTTATGGCGCTTATCAAGGCTATGCTCGCGACCGGGATAACGCCCGATTTCATCGTCGTCGACGGCAAGGAGGGCGGCACCGGCGCGGCGCCGCTCGAGTTTATGGATCATGTGGGCATGCCGCTGCGCGACGGGCTGAGCATCGTGCACAACTCGCTGGTCGGCGCGGGCATTCGCGACCGAATCCGGATCGGCGCCTCGGGCAAGATCGTATCGGCATTCGACATGGCACGTGCCATGGCGATCGGCGCGGACTGGTGCAACGCCGCGCGCGGCTTCATGTTCGCCGTCGGCTGCATTCAGGCCCAGCAGTGCCACACCGGGCATTGTCCGACGGGCGTGGCAACGCAGGACCCGCTGCGCCAGCGCGCGGTGGTCGTGCCGGACAAGGCTCAGCGCGTGGCGAGCTTCCACCGCGAGACGGTGAAAGCTCTGTCGGAGCTCATTGCGGCGGCCGGCCTCAAGCACCCGTCGCAGCTCCGCCCGCACCACATCATGCATCGCGTGTCGACCAACCGTGCCGTCTCGTTTTCGGAGATCTATCCGGTGATGGAGCCTGGTGCGCTGGTCGCAGGCGGGGGTCCGGCACGGCTGCGGGAGGCCTGGGAGGCGGCGGATGCCGCGAGCTTCACGGCCGCCTCGAACAGCGCGTTCCGCCTCATGCCCGTCGCCGCCGAGTAGTCCAGCGTTGCCCGAAGAAAGGCACGGGCGTTCTGGCACGGGCGTTCTGGCGCCGCACGCCTCACGTCATGGCGCGACGGCAGGCGCCACGACGCGACGGTAGAGATGCCAGGTCGCGTGACCGAGGATCGGCAGCGTGACGACGAGGCCAAGGAACAGCGGCAGACAGGACGCCAGCAGGACGGCGACGATGACGGCCGCCCAGCCGATCATCGGCACCGGGTTCTCCGATACCGCGCGGACGCTGGTGATCATGGCAGTGACGAAATCGACGTCGCGGTCGAGCACCAGCGGAAAGGCGACCACCGTCAGCGAGAAGAGGATCAGCGACAGGATCGCGCCCGAGACGTGACCGATGAACAGGAACAACAACCCTTCGTTGGTCGTCAGCACCGTCGTGATGAACTCGTGCAGCGTCGAGAACGAGCCCGTCATACCGAGGAACAAAGCCATCAGGAAGCGCACCTGATACATCCACATGATGAGCACGAAGAGGGTGACGAAGGCCATCCAGCGGATCTCGCTGCGGCTCGACACGACGGTCCAGATCTCAGCCAACGTCGGCGCCGGCTCGCCGGCCTCGAGGCGGCGCGAGACAACGTAGAGACCTGCCGCGAGGAACGGCGCGATGAGCGCGAAGCCCGCTGCCAGTGGGTAGGCGAGATAGATCATGCCCAGCGCCGTCACGCTCATGACGATGGCAATGCCCCCGGCCGCGCAGAAGGCGCCGAGCACGAGCCCGATGAGGGGCGCAGCCTGGAAATCCCGAACGCCGCGCGCCAGCGACTCCACGATGTCCGTGTGGGAGATGCTGAGGACCACAGGGTCCACTTTTCCGGATATCGACCCCGCCATCGTCCACCTCTTGCTGTGCCAAGGCCTTGGCTGAGAGTGCCACGGCACGGGACGAACTTGAACAGGCCGTCATCGAGAGTGTCGGGCCCTTGACTGACTTTGGTCAGGCTGTGACGGGCCGCCGTCAGGCCTTGACTCCAGCGCCAATGGCGGGCGCGGCGTCGGCATCGAGCGGCCAGCGCGGGCGGACCGGTGCGTCGAGGCCGTCGACGAGCCCGAGCGCAAGCCGCTCGGCGCCAGCCCAGGCGACCATGGCGGCGTTGTCGCCGCACAGCGCCACCGGCGGCACGTGAAGGCGATAGCCGTTCGCGTCGGCGAGATCGGCGAGTGCGCGGCGCAGACGCTGGTTTGCGGCGACGCCACCGGCGACCACGAGATGCCGGCCGACGTCTGGCGGCAGGCTCGCTCCGGCCAGCGACATCGCCACCCGCACCCGGTCGCCGACGCTGTCAACCACCGCCGCCTCGAAGTCGGCGCAGAGGTCGGCAATATCGGCTTCGCCCAGTGGGGCCGCAGCGAGCGCCTGGTGCCGCACGGCGGTCTTCAATCCGGCGAACGAGAAATGAGGCTCGGGCCGGCCGACCATCGGCCTTGGCAACGCAAAGCGTCCGGCGCGCCCGCGCATGGCCCAGCGCTCGACGGCCGGGCCGCCCGGAAAGCCCAACCCAAGGAGCTTCGCCGTCTTGTCGAACGCCTCGCCGAGCGCATCGTCGATGGTGGTGCCGAGACGACGGTAGCGGCCGGGCGCCTCAACCAGCAGCGTCTGGGTGTGCCCGCCGGAGACGAGCAGCAGCAGATAGGGCGGGTGGATGCCGTCGGTGAGCCCAACTGTCAGCGCATGCGCCTCGAGATGATTGATGGCCAGGAACGGCACCCGGTGCGCCAGCGCGATCGACTTGCCGGCGAGCAGGCCGACGATGAGCCCGCCGACGAGACCCGGTCCGGCAGTCGCGGCGACGGCGTCGAGATCGGCAAACGAAACGCCTGCCGCACGCAGTGCCTCGGCCACCAGCGTATCCATGCACGCGACGTGGGCGCGGGCCGCAATCTCGGGCACCACCCCGCCGAAGGGACGGTGCTGCTCCCATTGCGAGCGCACAACGTTCGACAGGATGCGGCCGCGCCCTGTTCCGTCGCGCTCGACGACGGCTGCGGCCGTCTCGTCGCAGCTTGTCTCGAGCCCGAGCACGACGGTCGGTCCGGCACCGGCAGAGTGCTCTGCAACTCCAGCGCTCATGGTGATCCCTGAGTGGTGTATCGGCTGCCGTGCGGCCCTCGCCTGGAACAGCCATTTGCCTTGCGCGATGCGGGCGGGCATTCTCCGGCGGTTCCAGCGGCCCGCCTACCACCGGGAGAGAGACTGTTGCAAGCAAAGACCATCCGCATCGGCACGCGCGGCTCGCCGCTGGCGCTGGCGCAGGCCCACGAGACGCGCGCCCGGCTGATGGCCGCGCACGGGCTGGCCGAGAACGCCTTCGAGATCCGTGTCATCAAGACGACGGGGGACGCGATCCTCGACCGCCCGCTCGCCGAGGCCGGCGGCAAGGGCCTGTTCACCAAGGAGATCGAGGACGCGCTGCTCGCCGATGAGATCGATCTCGCCGTTCATTCGATGAAAGACATGCAGACAGCGCTGCCTCAGGGACTGGCGATCGGCGCCACGCTGCCGCGCGAGGATGTGCGCGACGCCTACATCTCGCTGCTGCATCCCACGCTGGCATCGCTGCCGCCGGGCGCCCGCGTCGGCACGTCATCGCTGCGCCGTCAGGCACAGGTCAAGCGCCTGCGCCCCGACCTCGAAGTGGTGGGCTTCCGGGGCAACGTTCAGACGCGGTTCCGCAAGCTCGAGGACGGTGTGGCACACGCAACGTTCCTGGCCTGCGCCGGCCTCAATCGCCTCGGACATGCCGATCGCATCACGCGCCGCATCCCGACCGAGGAGATGCTTCCGGCGGTGGCCCAGGGCGCGATCGGCATCGAGATCCGGGCGGGCGACGAAGCAACCGCGCTGCTGGTTGCGCCTTTGAACCACGAGCCCACTGCGATCTGCGTCGCCGCCGAGCGGGCGTTCCTGGCGCGCCTCGAGGGATCGTGCCGGACGCCGATCGCGGGGCTGGCCGAGCTGGCCGACGGAAGGCTCGTCCTGCGCGGAGAAATTCTCTCCCCCGATGGACGCGAGCACCACGCCGCAGCGCGGTCGGGTCCGCCGGCCGCCGCACTGCGGCTCGGCGAGGAGTTGGCCGAGGAGCTTATATCCCGGGCCGGACCGGAGTTCCTCCGCGCGCTCGGAAATACGGCCGCGGCACGCTCGTGAGGCGGGGTGGAACGGGGCCGCTCGTCCTCGTAACGCGGCCTGAGCCAGATGCTGCGCATCTTGTTGCCCGCCTTGCCGCGCTTGGGCACCCATCCATCGTCGATCCCTTGCTTGCGGCCGAGTACTTTGCCCTCGAGCCCGAGACGGCCGCGGGGGCCGACGCCGTTGTCGTGACCAGCCGCAACGCCCTTCGCGCGCTGGCCGGGAGCCCGGTTCTCGGACAACTGTCGCGGCTGCCACTTTTCGCCGTGGGCGCCGCCACCGCGGGGCTCGCGCGCGAGCTAGGCTTCATGCACGTGGTGACGGGCACCGGCGGTGCCGCGGAGTTGGCGCCGCTCGTCGTGGAGCGCATCGGCGCTTGGCGACGGGGCGCGGATGCTCCGCAGGTGCTCTATCTCGCCGGCGAGGCGCTGGCATTCGACATGGGCTCGGCGTTGACACAAAGCGGGCTCAGCGTGCGTCAGGCGACCGTCTACCGGATGGTTGCAGCCAAAAGCCTTCGGCCCGAGACGGGGACGGCGCTGGTGCGGGGCGAGATCGGGGCCGTGCTGCTGCTTTCCCCGCGGACGGCCGCAACCTATGTGCGGCTGATCGAGAAGGCGGGCCTCGTAGCCGGAGCAGCAGCGGTTCGCCATATCTGCCTCTCGGGCGCGGTCGCATCGGTTCTGGCCCCGCTCGCTCCGGAGCGCGTGGCAACCGCCGTTCATCCTTCCATCGAAGAATTGCTTGCTCTGCTGGCACCCTAGCGCCACACTTCGCCGCGCGTTAAAGAGATCGCCGTAAAACGACGGGCCACTTCCCCTGTCGAACCCGCCCGCCGGATTGGGCCCGGGCATAACGGCCGTGACTCCGGATTGTGTCAGTTGGAGGTCTCTCGACGATGACGACAAAAAAGGATGGTCCGGACAAGGACGAGGCGCGCCCGGCCGAGGCCGCCGGAACGAAGAAGCCTTACGCGACAATCGAGTTGAGGGCGACCGAGATCAAGGACCCAAAACCCGCCGCCGGGGCCGGGGCCACCTCGGTGCCGCCCGCCGGCGCCAAGCCAGGCGAGAAGGCGGCCGACCCGAAGGCAACGGAGCCGAAGACGCCGGATGCGGCAGGCCCGGGATCGAAGGCGCCGGAAGCAAAGACACCAGTTTCCGCAGGCCCCGCGTCAAAAGCGGGCGACACGAAGCCCACCGATCCCAGGACGACCGATCAGAAGGCTTCGGTGAAGCCGTCCTCGGCGGGCGGTACGCCAGCTGGTGGAACCACGTCCGCGGCGCCGCAGTCGCCGACCGGTGGGGGTGGGGCAGCGGGGAGCCCGCCGCCTGCCAAGACCTCGGCACAGCCGCCGCGCAGCTCGGGCGGTGGTATCGGCTCGTTCCTGTCGCATCTGGCGGCCGGCATAGCGGGCGGCTTCCTGGCACTGCTCGGCGCCGATACGCTGGCGCCGCAGATGGCCGAGCTCGGATTGCCGATCGGCGCACGGGCTACGAGCCCGCAGACCGCCGAGCTGCAGAAGCGGCTTGCGGCGCTCGAGGCGTCGGGCCGGGCGCAACCCCAGGGCGGGGCGGACGTGGCCCAGAAGCTCGCCGCGGCCGAGGCCAAGCTTGCCAGGATCGACGAGATAGGGCGATCTGTGGCCGCGCTCGCGGACGCGCAGGCCAAGCTCGCTGCCGACGGCAAGGCGTTGGCCGACAAGTCGGCGCAGGCGGCTCCGGCCGACGAGGCGGTGGCGCGCGTCGCCAAGCTCGAGGATCGCCTGGCGGCGATGGCTGCTGCGTCCCAGAACGATCCGGCCGCGGGCCGGGTGCCTCAACTCGCGGCGATCACCGGCAAGGTGGCGGATCTCGAAAGCACGCTCAACGCCCAGCTGGCGTCGATCCGAAAGAGCGTGGCGGAGCAGGTCGAAAGCCGCGTGGCACTGGTAGCGGAAGGCGCCGAGGCGGCCAAGTCCGGCACGCAGCGCATGGACCGCGACGTTTCCGTGCTGAAGACCGAGGCGGCAAAGCTGTCCACGCGGATGGAAGCGCTGAAGGCCGACGGCGATCGCCTGGCCGAGACGCTGCGCGTCGTTCAGGGCGAGACCGGCGGCCTAAAGAGCGCGCTCGACGGCTTCAAGGGGGATGTGGAGGCGCAGATCAAGGCGCTGGCCAAGCCGGCCGACGTCGCTGCCGCCGTTGCGCCCGTTGCCGGCAAGATCGCCGCACTCGAGACCGGTCTGCAGAGCGTCGTCAAGAGCGAGCAGGATCGCAAGGCGAACGCCGAGCGGATCGTACTTTCGCTCGAGCTCGCCAACCTGAAGCGCGTGCTCGACCGCGGCCAGCGCTATGCCGCCGAGCTCGCGGAGGTCAAGAAGGCCGCGCAGGGGCGTGTGGATCTTGCGTCACTCGAGCGCTACAAGGACCAGGGCGTGCAGACCGCCGCCGATCTCGGCCGAGAGTTCCGCCCCGTGGCCAATGCCATCCTCGACGCCGAAAGCGAGCCGCAGAACGCCGGGGTCGTCGACCGGCTGATCTCGGGCGCGAAGTCCGTCGTGCGCGTTCGCAAGGTCGGTCACAAGCCCGACGACATGAGCGCCGAGGCGATCATCGGGCGCATGGAGACGGCGCTCAAGGAAAGCCGACTAGGCGACGTTGTCGCCGAGGCGAAGTCGCTGCCCGCCAAGGCATCGGCACCGGCGCAGGATTGGCTGTCGAAAGTCGAGGCGCGCGCCACCGTTGACAAGGCCCTGGCGTCGATCGAGGCACAGCTCAAAACCTCGCTTGCCGGCGCCCCCGCCGACAAGGCCACCAAGTAACCGAAGCAGAGGACCCGCGTCATGCTGCGTCTCATTGTGTTCCTCGCTGCGGTGGCGGCCGCCGCAACCGGGCTCGCGTGGCTTGCCGACCGTCCCGGCAACCTGGTGATCAATTGGGAAGGCTACGAGATCGAGACCAGCGTGTTCCGCGCAGTCGTCCTGCTTGCCGCGCTCGTCGGCACGGCGCTGTTCGTTTGGTCGCTGCTGCGCCAGATCTGGTCGAGCCCCGCGGCGGTCGGCCGGCTCATGACGCGGCGCCGGCAGAAGCGCGGTCTCGAGGCGCTGTCCTCGGGCATGATCGCCATCGGCGCGGGAGACCGGAGCTCGGCGACGCGCTACGCGATCCAGGCCCGCAAGGCGCTGCCGAACGAGCCGCTGACGCACCTTCTGCGGGCTCAGGCGGCGCAGCTCTCCGGCGACGCGACCACGTCACGGCGCATCTTCGAGGCGATGCTGGCGACACCCGACACCGAGCAGCTCGGCCTGCGCGGACTGTTCCTCGAGGCGCAGCGGGAGGGCGAGCGCGAGGCCGCACGCCAGTTCGCCGAGCGCGCGATCAAGCTCAATCCGAAGCTCGGCTGGGCGGTCGACGCACTTTTCGAGCTGCAGTGCAAGGATCAGGACTGGTCGGGGGCGCTCGAGACAGTCGGCATTGCGCGGAAGCATGGACATATCGAGAAGGCGAGCGCGGACCGCCGCCGCGCCGTGCTACTCGCCGCCAGGGCCATCGAGAAGGAGGACAGCGAGCCGGAGAAGGCGTTGAGCCTGGCGCTCGAATCGCACGGCCTCGCGCCCGATCTGGTGCCGGCGGCTGCCCTGGCCGGCCGCATGCTCGCCTCGCGCGGCAACACGCCTCGCGCAACCAAGATCATCCAGAAAGCCTGGCAGCGGTCGCCCCACCCCGACCTTGCAATGGCCTATGCCTACGCCCGCCTCGGCGACAGCCCGCGCGATCGCTACGACCGCGTCCGCCAGCTTGCGATGCTGAACCCGATGTCGGTCGAAAGCGCGATCGCCTCGGCAACGACTGCCGTCGAGGCCAAGCTGTTCGACGAGGCGCGTGCTGCGCTGGAGCCGTTCATCGAGGGCCGTCTGACACAGCGCATTTGCCTGCTGATGGCGCGCATCGAGGGTGAGCAGCATGGCGACAAGGGCCGCGTGCGGGAATGGCTGGCGCGCGCCGTCAATGCGCCGCGCGACCCGGCGTGGACCGCGGACGGCGTCGTCGCGGACCGCTGGGCGCCGGTTTCGCCCGTGACCGGTGCGCTCGATGCCTTCCAGTGGCGCGTGCCGCTGGAGAGCGCCGAGAAGGGCGACAGCGCGCTGATCCAGAAAAAGCTCGAGGAGCTGGTGCCGCTCGGTGCCGCGCGCGACCCGGCGCTCACGGCCAAACCGGTCGACGCGACGGTCGCGGGCACAGCCGCGCGCGAGCCCGCGGGGCGTCCCGCCGTTGCTGCCGAAACGCCGATGCGCGCCAGGGATGCGACCGACGCAGAAGTCGTGACGGGGCGATCGGCGACCACCGTCAGTGCCGCCGACGCGCCCGCCTCGACGGCAGCGCCGAAGACGACTGTGGCTGTTGGGCCAGCCGCAGCCCCGGCAGCACCGTCACCCGAGCCGACATCCGCAACGGCCGCCGTTGTCCCGAACAAGTCCGAGGAGCCTGCGACACAGCTCACCGCCGCTGCTGCATCCGTCGTTCCCGCGCCTGCCGTCGCGGCTTCGTCCGGAGCAGGCAAGGGCAGCGCGAAGGGTTCCTCGGAGACGGCGACAACCGCCAAGACGCTGCCGCACGCTACCGTTCAGTCCGCGCCGCAGACAAAGCCGCTCGCCACAATGCCGGCGGCGCCGCCTCAGGTTGCGGCGACCGCCGGCGCCGCCACATCGGCGCCAAGCGCTACCGAGGCGAACGCCAACGCCTCGGCCGCCTACGCGCGCCTCTCTGAACAGAAGCCTCGGCCACGAACCACGGCGGCAGAGCCGGCGGCAGCCGCACGAGTCGCACCGTCGCAGCGGCTCTCGACCGAGCCCCGCACGGCCGACGCGCGTATCTTCGTGCCGCCGCGGGCACCGGACGATCCGGGGCCCGAGGGCAGCGACGTGGAGGAGGTGCGACCGGCGATCCGGGCCTATCAGCGCATTACCAGTTGAGGCAGAGGCTAGCGGCGGGGCCGCACGCCACCCGGCGCTTGCATTCGATGATCGCAAAGGGTATCTCGCTGAATCTCAGCCGAGACGGTGCGCCGCTTTAGCTCAGCCGGTAGAGCACGTCATTCGTAATGACGGGGTCGCGTGTTCGAGTCACGCAAGCGGCACCATACCGGACTTTGCTCCCTGCAGGAGGCGCAACGTCCCGAAGGGATGGGCGATTTCGCCGGTTCGATATCCCTCATTTCGGTCTTAGGGCAGGCGTCCACCAAACAGCGGTTTGGGGACCAGTCTGCGACGCTTGGTGTCGCCGGAATCCCAGTATTTCCGGGGGGTTGCGACGAAACAAAGGGCGGCTCGACAACGCGAATCGAAATCGGCCACCGGAGCGGGCCCGCTGATCAGCTTTTCCTCCAACGCGATCCTCTTGATGTGGATGTTCTTGATCTGCTCCTCCTAGAGGGCGACCCGTGCTGGCTCGGGCGTGGCCAGCAGCCGATCGAGGACCTGCGCCTTGAGAAGCTCGCTGGCAGCTAGCTCCGCCTTGAGGGCTGCCGTCTGATCGACAAGGCTGCGCTGGCGGTCATCGTCGTCGACGCCGGGCCGTTCCGCTCGTTCTCGACCGGCTCCTACGACATCGACATCGAGACCGGCGCCGAGATCACCACGCGTCCCCGTCGCCGCGCGGGCCAATGCTCCATCCACGGTTCACCCTACCACGTTTCGTTGTGAATCCGCCGGTATGGCCCGAGGCCTCCGTGACGTCGAGCGGCTGCGATGGAAAAGACAATAAAAGGCGTTTCTTTTCAGAACATTGTGGCTCCCATTTAAGGTATCCATTAACCTGTGATGCGTATCGTGAAATCACCGCGACGCGAATCGATGGGATTCGCAGGCATGAAGCCGGGTCGCTGGATCGGTCGGCGCCGAATTTCTTTCTCCATTCCCTACTCTCCGCTCCCTGCAAGGCTGGTCAGCACGCCGTCTCCGTAACATTGCGGCGAGGCGAAGGGGGCACCGTGCGCTCCGTCAGCACCGATGCCGCTGCGACATGCGCATAGGTGCCGGATGGAGATCAGCCAATTCGGTTGGGTACACTCCACATGCCGACGCGCCATCCATTGCTGCATGCGAATGCCAGGCGCCTGCCAAACCTCCAACGCGCAGGAGCTGGCAAGCGATGACAATCAACGATCCGGGCAGTTCGAAAGCATCTGCACCGTCCGCTGCGACGCCCTACTTGCGCGTTTCCGCCGAGAAGGTCGGCAAGCTCATGGACCTTGTCGGCGAGCTGAGCCTTAGTGTCTCCGAGACCATCCGCAGTCCGGATCTGGCCGGGCTCGAACTTTCCGAATTCGAGAAGTCGGCGCACCGGCTCAGAAGCGTGGTGCGCGAGGTGCAGGATGCCGCCGCCGATCTGCGCATGACGCCGGTCGAAGAGGTGTTCCGCCGTATGCGCCGGATGGTGCGCGAGCTCGAACGCCAGACAGAGAAGGAAATCGAGCTCGTCGTCGAAGGCGAGGATACGCAAGTTGACAAGGCGATTGTCGAGCGCCTGGCAGACGCGTTGGTACACGTGGTGCGCAACAGCGCCGATCATGGGCTCGAGTTGCCGGACGCCCGCGAGGCGATGGGCAAGCGGCGACAGGGGCGCATCACTCTGCGGGCGGCGCAAGTGGGCAGCGACATCCAGATTACCGTGTCCGACGATGGCCGCGGCCTCGACCGGGAGCGCATTCTCTCGAGGGCGCGCGAGCGCGGCCTTGTGGCACCGGACGCGAATCCCGAGGACAAGGAGCTGTGGGCGGTCATCTTCCAGCCAGGCTTCTCGACCGCCGAAGCGGTGACGAACCTGTCCGGCCGCGGTGTCGGCATGGATGTACTGCAGACCGTTGTCAGCGATCTGCGCGGGCGAATCTCGGTGGACAGCGAATGGGGCCGCGGCACCAGCGTGAAATTGTCGTTGCCGCTGTCGCTCGCATTCCTCGACAGCCTCGTGATGCGCGTCGGCAGGCAGCTCTATGCCGCATCGATCGATAACATCGCCGAGATCTTCAAGCCTGATCCCGACCAGATCACGACCGTGGCGGCCGATGCGGGAAGTGAGCTCGTCAAGGTTCGCAGCCAATTCCTCCCAGTCTGCCGTCTGCAGGTGTTCTACGGGCAAGAGGTCGTGGAGCCGATGCCGCTCGATCAGCAGATCATCGTGGTGTTCAACACCATGCAGGGCCGCATTGCCGTGCCGGTCGACGAGATGCGCGATCAGCAGCAGGTGGTGATGAAGCCTCTCATCGGACACCTGGAGCGCATTCGCGCCAGCTACGGCTGCGCACTCCTCGGAACCGGCGAAGTGGCCATCGTCATGGACTCCGAGAAACTGCGGGGCACGAGATGAACACAGTGTCCGCCAACAAGCCTCCGGCTGCAGGCGAGTTCGACTGCGACCCTGCGGTACACGCCGTCAGCGCCTGGCTGCGTCAGCGCTGCGGAATAGACTACCAGCCGCACAAGCTGGCGCTCTTGCGCAGTCGCCTGCAGCAAGTCGTCGACCGGCAAGGGCTCGGAGACATCGATGAGCTGAGCCGACGGCTGTCGAGCGGCTCCGATGTCGGGCTGACCAATGCTGTCGTGCAGATGGCTTCGACGAACCACACGTTCTTCTTCCGCGAGCCGCGCGTGCTGGAACGGTTCCCCGACGCCATCTTTCCGCACTTCGGACAACAGCAGAGCATCCGCATCTGGAGCGCTGCCGCCTCCACCGGCGACGAAGCGTACTCGGTCGCGATCCTGGCAGCCGAGCACTTCGGCAGCGACGAGGCGCGACGGCGCGTGTCCATCCTCGGCACCGACATCAGCGGAAGGGTGATCGCCAAGGCGGAGCAGGGCACCTACGAGGGGCCGCAGATCGAGCAGATGCCCAAGGGGGTTCTGCCACGGTATTTCCAGCGGTCCGACGGCGACACGTGGACTGTGTCGAGCGACATCAGGTCGATGTGCACGTTCCGGCGTCTCAATCTCAAATCCACGCCCTGGCCGTTCAGGAGCCGGTTCGACGCCGTGTTGTGCCGCAACGTTCTCTACTACTTCGACCGCGCCGACCAGCGCGCGGTGCTCGAGGCCATCTACGACGTTACCGCCCCAGGCGGCTGGCTGCTGACCAGCGTGACAGAAACGATCCGCGACCTCGACACGCGATGGCAGCAATGCGGCGCAGGCGTCTACAGGAGCCAGGCATGAGCAACAGCGCGAGCAAGCGGACGCGCGTGCTGATCGTCGACGACTCGGCGCTGGTGCGGAAGATCCTGTCCACCGGCCTCGGGCGCGATCCGGCGATCGAGGTCGTCGGTGCCGCCGGCGACCCCTACAGGGCCCGCGACATGATCGTGGAGCTGCGGCCCGACGTCATCACGCTCGACGTCGAGATGCCCCGCATGGACGGTGTCACCTTCCTGAGGCGACTGATGACGGCGATGCCTACGCCGACTGTCATGATCAGCTCGCTCACAGAGCGCGGTGCGCGCATCTCGATGGATGCGCTCGAGGCGGGCGCCGTCGATGTCGTGACCAAGCCGGCTATGGGTCTGGCCGACGGACTGCCGGAAATGGTCGCCGACATCTGCCGCCGGGTTAAGGCCGCGGCCGCCGTGGACCTTTCGCGCTACGCCTCGAAGGGTCGGGCGAGCCTTGAGAGCGTCGCGACGCTCGACGTTACGACCGACCGCATCATCGCCATCGGTGCCTCGACCGGCGGCGTCCAGGCGCTGTCGCAGATCATGCCGTCGTTCCCTGCGAACTCCCCCGCCATCGTCATTGTGCAGCACATGCCGGCCGGGGTGACCGCCTCGTTTGCCGACCGGCTCAATGGTCTCTGTGCGATGCGGGTGAAGGAAGCGGTTCACGGAGAGCGGCTGCTGCCCGGGCTCGCGCTCGTCGCCCCAGGTGGCGGTCAACACATGAAGGTCGTGCGCTCTGGCGGAGAGTACCGGGTCGCCCTGCTCGACGGCCCCCCTGTCAACTACTCGCGTCCTGCCGTGGACATCCTGTTCGAGTCGATCGCCGTCGGTGCCGGTCGCAATGCCGCTGCCGCGCTCCTCACGGGCATGGGGAAGGACGGCGCCGCCGGGCTCGCGAAGATCAAGACCTCGGGCGGCTTCACGGTGGCGCAGGACGAGCAGAGTTCGATCGTGTTCGGCATGCCCAAGGCCGCGATCGACCTCGGCGCTGCCGAGCAGGTGGTGTCGCTTCAGAAAATTCCCGAGCTGCTGGTGCGCGGGGCAATGCAGACAGTGAGGAGATAGACATGGATATGACGACGGCGGAGGCTGCCGGAACATCAGTGCCGATGGACGTCGCTACGGCACGCGGCGGCGCAGAGAGCCTCGTGTTCAACGACGAGAACAACATCGAGGACATGTATTTGACGTTCGGTGTCGGCGGCGAGGAGTACGGCATCGGCATCGTTCATGTCACCGAGATCGTCGGCATGCAACGCATCATGGAGGTGCCGGACGTTCCGCCATACATCTGCGGCGTCATAAACCTGCGCGGCAAAATCATTCCGGTCATGGATGTGCGCAAGCGCTTCGGCATGCCCGGCGCCACAGAAAGCGAGCGCGCCGTCATCATCGTGCTCGACATGGCCGGCATCCCGATCGGCCTCATGGTCGACAACGTCAGCGACGTGCTCGAGATCCCCGCAGCCAATATGGACCCGCCGCCGCCATTCAATGGCGCAGCAAACGGTCGAGGCCTCCTGCGCGGGCTCGGCAAGTTCGACGACCGTGTCGCCATCATACTCGACGTCGAGCGCATGGTGGCTGCCGATCTCGCAGACATCCGCTCGAGCAGGCGCAGCTAGACCCGCACGGCATCCAATTCGCTCAATTCCAGAAACTGACGCTCAGCCCAACAACTCTTAATCATCGAGGAACAGAACCATGGCCCCCCGCAGGAACAATCAGAGCATCAAGGCCCGCTCGCCGGCAAACCAGGACTCGAAGAGCACGATGCAATCCGTTGCCGCGCGGGTCCTCGATGTACTCGAAGGCAACATTCTCTTCGCGAACGCGGATGGGACCATTATCTACGCCAACGATAGTGTTCTGAAAACGCTGGCCGCAGCCGAGAGCGACCTGCGCAAAGACCTCCCGCATTTTTCCGCTGAGAAGGTCGTCGGCAGCTCGATTGACATCTTCCACAAGAACCCGGCGCACCAGCGGAACATGATCGCAGCGCTCACCAAGCCAATGCGCACGCAGATCGCAGTCGGGGGGCGGCACATGACACTCGTCGTGAGCCCAATCTTCGACGAAGCGGGGCGACGCGAGGGAGCGGTGGTCGAGTGGAAAGATCTTACTGCGGAGATGAAGACCGAGCGCGAGATGAATCTCGTCACAGCGGCCTTGAAGCGCATCGCAGTGGGTGATCTCGCGACAGGAATAGAAGGCAGGCTGGAAACGGCAGTGGCCGCCGTCGGCCATGATCTCGAGGCGGTCCGAGGTTGCATCAAGCAGTTGATGGCCGAGCTCAACCACATGTCGGTCGAGCACGACAAGGGCGACATCGACGTCACGATCGACGTGTCGAGGTTCCAGAACGATTTCGCCAAGGTCGCGCAGGGCATCAACGAGATGGTCGCCGGCCACATCGCCGTCAAGAAGAAGGCGATGGCCTGCGTCGCAGAGTTCGGCAACGGCAACTTCGAGGCGCCGATGGACAAGCTCCCCGGCAAGAAGGCCTTCATCAACGCCGTCATCGAGCAGGTTCGGTCCAACCTCAAGGCGCTGATCGAAGACGCGAACATGTTGTCCGACGCCGCCATCGAGGGACGGCTCAACGTCCGTGCCGATGCAGCCCGCCACCAGGGCGACTTCCGTCGCATCGTGGAGGGCGTGAACAGAACGCTCGACAGCGTCATTGGACCCGTGAACGGCATCGCGGCCGCCATCGAGACGCTCGGCTCCAACGACATGACGGCCGCCCTCGACGGCGACTTCAGGGGCGACTTCAGCAAGGTGAAGGCGGCCTTCGACCAGGCCATGGACAACATCAACGGTACGCTGTTCCAGATCGTCGATGCCGTCGAGCAGGTGGGTCTGTCGGCCGATCAGCTCAACTCGGCGTCGCAAAACATGGCCTCGACCTCGCAGGAGCAGGCTGCCTCTGCCGAGGAGGTCAATGCCAGCCTGACGGAGACCGACTCGCAGGTGAAGGCCAACACGGACAACGCCAACGCGGCCAACCAGCTCGTGCTCGGAACCTCCCAGGCGGCATCGGAGGGGCAGGCCAGGATGCAGGGCATGATGGAGGCCATGGCGGCCATAAATCAGTCCTCGCAGAAGATCGGCAAGATCATCAAGGTGATTGACGAAATCGCGTTCCAGACCAACTTGCTCGCGCTCAATGCCGCAGTCGAGGCTGCGCGGGCCGGGCAGCACGGCCGCGGCTTTGCGGTGGTCGCCCAGGAGGTGCGCAATCTGGCGGGACGCAGCGCCAAGGCCGCCCGCGAGACGGCGGAGATGATCGAGGATTCGGTCAAGCGCGTGTCCGAGGGCGTGAACATCGCCAAGGAGACGAGCGACAGCCTCAACCAGATTGTCGGCAACGTCATCAAGGTCAAGGACCTCGTCGCCGAAATCGCGACCGCCAGCAACGAGCAGTCGCGCGGCATATCGCAGATCAACGTTGCGATGAGCCAGGTTGGCACCGCGGCCCAGTCGAACAGCCAGCAGGCCGAGGAGCTGGCGACGGCGTCAGCCGAGCTGACCAACGTGGCCGGCCGCATGCGCGACGAGGTCCGGCGCTTCCGACTTCGCGAGCGGCAGGCAAAGGGCGCGGCATCGACGCCGGCCGGGCTCGACGGACTGACCAGCGAGATGATCGCCCAGCTCAGGTCCATGCTTGCAAGCCAGCGCAGTGCACCCAGGCCCGCTCCCACCGAGGGCCGCAAGTCACCTAAGGCAGTGCTCCCCCTGGACCAGGACGAGCGCGGCTACGGCAGCTTCTAGAGTCTGAGGTTTTCACACGAGGATTGGGGAAGAAGCACGATGTACAAAGTCATGATCGTCGACGACGCCGCGATGATGCGGGTGGTGATCGGCAACTTCGTTGCCAAGCTTCCGGGTTTCTCGGTAGCGGCCGTGGCCGAGAACGGCAAGAAGGCGCTGGATCATATCGCCAAGAGACACGATCTAGATCTGATCCTGCTCGATATCGAAATGCCGGAAATGGACGGACTTCAGTTCCTGCGTCACGCCAAGATGAAGACCAGGGCCAAGGTCGTCATCCTGTCGTCGGTCGCCGTGGCCGGCTCGAAGCAGGCGGCCGAGGCCCGCGCCTTGGGGGCGGACGCGATCGTCACCAAGCCCTCGGGCGCCGTCTCGCTCGATCTGGCAGACAAGCGCGGCGACGAGCTTGCCCGGGTCATGAAGAAGGTTGTCGGAGCGGCGTGATGCGGTCAGCCCGTCGGGGTGACCGCGGATGGAACGAGCACGGACGAGCATTGAGCGGGGTTGTGATGACCGACGAACTGGAAGAAATCTGGCTGCTGTACGTCGATGACGGCAGCCAGGCCCTCGATGCGGTCGAGAAGGCCCTGACGCTTTTGCGCGCCGAACCCGGCAATACCGACGCGATCGGGCTGCTATTCAGGTCGATGCATACCTTCAAAGGCAACTCGCGCATCCTCGGTCTCTCGACGATCGAGCACACCGCTCACGTCGCCGAGGACCTGATCGGCATCGTCCGCGACGAGGGGGTGCCGATCGACGGAGAGATTATCGGGCTCCTGATCGATGCCGCCGATGCTCTACGGTCGATGATGGACCGCGCCTTTCGAAGCCGCGCCGACGAGGCGGCCGACAGCGACTACGATTTGCCGGCTCGCTTGAAGGATAAGATTGCGCGATGCCGCGCGGAAAGCACTCCACAGGGCGAGAACTCTACCGGCACTCCGACAAGCGTTTCGGCGCGATCTCAGGTCGACGGCGAGGAGGAACGTTTCACCCAGGCGCTGGTTTTCGATGCGGCGTCGGTGCGTCTCGCCGATGATCCCGTCTATCGGGAGATCTTCTTCGAAACGGCGCGAGAGGCCCTCGACCAGATTCTCGCTGCCACCGCATCCGGCGGCGATGAGGCCTCGCTCGAGCAGATGCTTCCCGCAATCTCTGGTATCCGCGAGATGGCCGAGCGCATCGCCATCGCCGAGTGGACCGAAGCGGCGCTATTGGCCGAAGAGGCGCTTCGGTCCGGCACGGCCCCCGCTATCGTGGTCGATCGGCTCGAGGACGTCTATCGGCACTCGGTGGCCGGCCCGTCCGCGGAACGTTGTCGGTCTGTCGAGAATGAGCCGGACCCTACCCCGGACGCGGCTCTGCCCATACCGGCCATACCGGACGCTGTCATCGACGCGCTGAGGGCCGTGTTGCAGGCGGCCATCGGCAAGCGCGACGAAGATGCTCAGTCGGTGGTTGCCGCAGCCGAGCACATCGCCGCGTGGGCCGCCGACCATGGATATTCTGGCATCGTCCTCGCGTGCGGCGAGGTTGCCCAGTGTGCCGCGGCCCGGGTCGGCTTCGATGCATCGGCGTTCCGCCTGGCCGATTTCCTGTCTCGCCTGGAAGGCGCCCCAGACGGCGCCGCCACCGGTCTCATCGGAGAATGGAGCCTGGCGCGAAGCCCTGCGCTGTTGGCAGAAATCTCGAGCATGGTGGGCACGCCTCCGATCGACTGGAGCGGGGTCGCGTCGCGTCTCGAAGCCCTGGACCCGGCTTTTGCCAGCTGCGGGTGGCAAACCGCCTGCGAGGCGATCCGCTTGATGGCCGATCTGTGCTGCCGCGTGCGCGACGGGGATCTGGTCGCGGACGAGGCGCTGCCGGCACTCACCCAAAGCCTTGTCCGCGGACTGGCCATGGCGCTCTCAAGCCGCGCAGCCGATGGCGGAGCCGACTTCGCTTCGGCAGAAGCGATCCTGACCGAGACGGCCACGGTCGCCGGGCGCATGTTCCGCGATCCGGCGTTGGTCGAGTTGGAAGGGGACCTCGGGCTACCCGACAGCTTCCGCGGATCGCTGTCGGCCGATAGTGCGGACCGGCTTCGGGCGGCCCTAGCGGCTGGACGGACGCTGCACATCGTGCGGGCCGATCTGGGCCAGGATCAATCCCTCGCCGCTCGTCTCGCGGGTTGGCTCGAGCAGCCTGAGCGAGCGTGCATCACGAGCATTACCGTCTTCAATCGGGGCTCGACCGCGTTCGACTTCCTCGTCGCGACGAGCGAGGCTCCCCAGGAGATCCGCGCGGCGCTGAGCGAGATCGCCGCAGGCTCCGACGCGCTTTCACTGGTGTCGAGCCTTGGACGGTCCGAAGTGGGCGTACCACCCCCCGCGAAAGACCTGCGATCCGGCCACGACACGCTCATCGACGCGAACGTGCTGAGCGAGATCGTCGGCGAGATCGCCACCACGAGATCGGCGACGCGGCAGGTGCTCGCAAGCTTCGTCGAGGCCGATCTGCCGGCCCAGGCCGACCGGATGCTGCACGAACTCGGTACCGATCCTCGCAGCCTGCGCGAGGAGCTGTCGCGGCTACTCGCGGGTTGGCAAGACAAAATCGAGCACTTGCTGCAGGTCGAGGCCAAGGTCGCCACGGATCTCGAGCAGCTGTCGGGTGTCGTGGCCCGGATCCGCCAGCGTCCTGCGAGTGAGTTGCTGGACGGGCTTGCGCAATGGGGGCGGGCTCGCGCGGACGAGCTCGGCGTGTCCGCGGGCTTCACGTGCAGCGGCCACGACTGCCATATCGATGTCTCCCACGCCGCGCCTCTCGAAGCATCGCTACGGAAGGCCGTCGAACACTGCCTGATGCAGCCGGACGTCGCGCCGGCGGCGATCGATATCCACGTTGCGCCGGGAGAAACGGCCATCGAGGCGACCGTGATCTGCCGGCGCATGGCGGCGGCGACCACGTCAACGGATATGCGCGCCGATCCGGCAGGCGGTGCGCTGGCGAGCAGGTTGGACGAGCTGCTGCGTCCCATCGCCGGGTACGCCAGCTATGACATGACGCAGATCGGCTCGCCACGGGTGCGGATCGTCATTCCGCGGCAGTCGTTGATGATCGATGGGATGATCGTGCGTGTCAGCGGCACGAAGTACGTCCTGCCCGTGCAGTCGATCCAGCGCATCGTCGAGACTACGACGAGCAACGTTGTGAAGGTGTCTGCTCAGTCGTCGCAGTCGATGCTCAGGGTCGGTCGCGACGACGTGCTTCCGGTCGAAGTGCTCGGCCACGTTCAACAGAACGTCTTACCGGTGAGCAATCACGACGCCGACAAAGGTCGTGCAGCCGTGGGAGCCGGAGCGGCGGACGACGCCGGCGTTGCTCGGCTCTATGTGATCACGGCCACGCGGTCCGGCCGGATTGCCGTTCGGGTCGACGAGTTGCTCGGCCAGGAGAACGTCGTGGTGCGGCCCGTTCAGGGCTATCTCGCGTCGCTGCGCGCCGCTGCAGGTTGCGCCATACTCGCCGCAGGAGATGTCGGCATCGTGGTGGACCCGAACGAGATCGCACGGGCGGTCGCATAGTGCCGCCCACGCACCGAAGCGGTCCGCCCCGATGACTCAGTCTGGAGGAACGACCATTCGATGCGCAAAAAGCGACACGAGCCGGAAGTGATCGAGATCATGCCGCCGGCTCCCCTCACGCCCTTTGCGTCGGAGTGAAGCGCGCGGGCAACAGGTTATCACTCGCTGCCGATGATGGACCATTCTCGGATGTACGGCCCGCCATAAGTCTAAGATACTACCTTCGTCCGGACGCCGGAGGTGAAACATGGGAGGTAGGGCGTTTCGCCAATTTCCAAATCCGAAAGATCACAGACTGTAGCAAAGCCGCATAGATTCGACGATTTTTCGACATCGATCTCTATCGGCGTCAAATCGAGGAACGGAAGATGCTCAGCCGTGAACTTGCAATGCTATCCGCTTGCGGTCTGTTAGCGTGCACGTCACCAGCATCGGCAGAGACGCCATCAAAAGATATCGACTTGGAACTGTTTGAAAAATCTGAAATTGACCGCACCAAGGGATGTTCGGTCGTGCTGTGGCAACACGACCGTGATACCGAAACGGACAAGTATGCGTACCTTTTCGCCGAGACACTGGTCGGACAGACTTTTACCCGCCAGCCGGCGCGCATAAAGGTCGGCGGTGTCGTCAAGACGTTGAAGCGCATTGCGAAGGGCGGCAAAACGACGGGTTACGATCTTTACGAGTTCCAGCTTTACCAGCTACCGACAGCAAACGAGTTCGTTGTCCTTGAACTCAAGCTTGCCGAGGAAGAGGGCGAGTCGATCGACGTGCTGGCTGGAAAGATGACCGTGGTTATGGATGCAAAGCCGCCTTTCCGCGTATCCGTCAAAGGCAATGCCGGCTGCATGACGCCCGCTGCATCCGATAGTGGACGAAAGCCGTCGCCACCGCGCCGGTCCGAGGCTACTCCGCCTGTTGAAAAGATCGCGTCGCCATCAGCCGCCGGTCTACAGTCTGCCGATGTCGGTCCAGGTATGTTCGAGCGCTACCCCGTGCGCCCCGCGGACGTGCCGGCCAGAATGACGGCCGCTGCCAAGGCGAAATTCGGATGCGAGCCTGCTTTGGTGCAGAAGGGTGTGACGGCCTTCCAGCTATCGGAGGAAGCCGCAATCTGGCAGATCCCGTGTGGCAATTACGGCACTAAGTCGTCTGCTGTCTATGCGATAGTCTACATTCCTGAGCCCTCGAGTGATTTCAAGTTCCTACCGTTGATTCTGCCCAAAGGCATAAGTCGAGGCCTTGGCGATCACACTCTGATGGATCCGATATGGGACACCAAATCGCGAACCGTGACGGGCATTCATACAGAAGGTAATGGATCGGATTGCGGTCAATATGAAAGGTATCGGGTAGATAGCGAGGGCGCGATCCGCCTCGTGGAATTTCGAGAAAAGACTCAATGCGACGGCCGAAAGCTTGCCCCAAAAGACTTCCCGTTGGTATTCAAGGCCAAGTAGACTGCGTCGACATCGCTAGTGCCGCATAGTAACCAAATCCAGGCCTAAGGACCGACAATGCTCTCACGTGCACTCGCGATGCTTGTTGTCTCGAGCGGGGTGGTACTTGCGTCCTCGGCAATAGCAGAAACCACATCCGACGACATTGATCTCCGGCTCTTTGAGGCGTCCGAGATCGCACGAAACAATGGGTGCACCGTACTGCTCTGGCAGAGCGACCGCGATCCTGCAAAGGACAAGTATGCTTACCTTTTCAATGAATCGCTTCTTGGGCAAAATCATGTGCGTCATTTCACACGCATCAAAATTGGTGGTGCAATCAAGTCGCTGAAGCGTGTAGCGACGGGTGGTAACACAACAGGCTTCGGTGTTTTCGAGTACCAACTTTACCAGCTGCCCGGTCCAAACGAGTTTGTTGTTCTGGAGCTCCAACTCGCCGAAAAGAAGCTCGACTCCGTCGAGATTGGGGCGGGCAAGCTGACCGTGATTGTCGAGGGCAAGCCTATATTCCGAGTGGCGGTCAAGGGCAAAGCGGGCTGCATGACGCCTGATACTGCCGTGCCGCTCGCTGAGGAAAACACGAAGGCGGGTGTTTCTCGTCCGGCATCGCCCTCCAGCCCGCGAACTGTCATGGCTGCCTGTCTCGAAGCAGCCAAGGCGACTGACATTTCGACAAGTTTCGAGTGCGATTGGAAGAACGTGGTTCGCAATGCTAGAGGCACGACACTCTCCGGCGAATACAAGTTGCGCGCCAAGGGGGCGGACGGTGGCATGACCATCCTGGAGCCCGACGACGGCCCCGCTTATGTCGGCATCGAGACCGTACGGCATAGCACTACGGCAGTCTGCGGGGTGGGCGTCGGCGCCTGGCGCGCAGACCGGAATGAGCTCGTCGCAATGCTGGATGAGCCTGCAAAGTGCGAGGTGCGCATCTCCAAGATTCCGGGCACAACGTCCGTGAAAGTCACAACGACCAAGGAATGCAATCCTGACCTTTGTGGTAACGGTTCTTCTTTCGACGGCAATTGGGTTTTGACGACCAAGTGACCCGTGCGCCAAGTCGATGCGACCGTTCTCCACGTTCCGAGCCTTCCGATGCGGCGCAATCTTCGTGGCGCCGGATTACCTTCACGGACGTTATTGAACGTTGACACGAAAGTTCGGATACTCTCGGCGACGAGGCTATGGTGTCGGGGTCCCTGCGATCGACCGCAATTTGCTGCTGGCATGGCACCCGTTGCAGTTGCAGCAATGGGGCACGAATGAATTTCGTTTCTCGCCCCTCGTGTCTGCTATTATACCGATGACCCGCCGA
>CAYYGO010000034.1:2405-45373 GCA_964471635.1 uncultured Hyphomicrobium sp. | reverse complement strand
CGCGCGGCGCACCCAGACCCTCGGAGAACACGCGCGCCAGTCGCGAGCGTTCCTCGGCGTCTTCGAGCTTCGAATCGAACGGGTCGACGTTGTCGGGGAGCGTCGCCTCCTTGACGATCCAGTGCGCCGCGTCCTCGAACGCGGGAAGGACGTGATCGGCACCGACGCCGAGTCGGCCTGCAAGCCCCTCCGCGATCGCGGACGCCGCCGCGACGCCGTTCTGACCGACGGTCGACGCTTCGACCGCCAGCAGATCCTGGTTGTGCCAGATCGGCCGGCCATCACGGCGCCAGTAAAGCGCGAAGCTCCACCGCGGCAAGCTCTCGCCCGGATACCACTTGCCCTGGCCATAGTGCAGCACGCCGCCCGGTGCGAAGCGGTGCCGCAGACGGCGCACCAGATCGTCGGCGCGATGGCGCTTGGTCGGTCCGACGGCCGCCGTGTTCCATTCCGCCGACTGGTAGTCGTCGATCGAGACGAACGTCGGCTCACCGCCCATGGTCAGGCGAACGTCCTGCGCCGCCAGATCCCTGTCGACCCGATCGCCGACCGCCACCAGATTCTCCCAGCTCTCATCGCTGAAGGGCAGCGTCACCCGCGGTCGCTCTGCGACGCGCGACACCGTCATCTCGAAGGCGAAGTCGACTTTTGCCGCATCGACGACCCCGCTGATCGGCGAGGCGGAGGAATAGTGGGGCGTCGCCGCAATCGGGAGGTGACCCTCGCCGCACAGCAGCCCCGATGTCGGATCCATCCCGATCCAGCCTGCGCCCGGAATGTAGACCTCTGTCCAGGCGTGAAGATCGGTGAAGTCGTGGTCGGTGCCGGACGGTCCGTCGAGCGATGCGATGTCCGGCTTCAATTGGATCAGATAGCCGGATACGAAGCGCGCCGCGAGCCCGAGCCTGCGCAGGATCTGCACCATGAGCCACGCGCTGTCGCGACAAGAGCCCGAGGCGAGCGTGAGGGTCTCCTCGGGCGTCTGGACGCCGGGCTCCATGCGGATGACATAGCGCACCGCCTCGTGCAGGCGGCGATTGAGATCGACGATGAAGTCGACGGTCTTCTCAGCCGAGCGGGGCAGCGTTGCCAGAAACCGTACGAGCTCGGGGCCGGCGGGTTCCGGCTCGAAATAGGCGGCAAGGTCGCGGCGGAGCTCGTCGGAATAGGCGAACGGGAAGGCCTCGGCCGTCGGCTCGACGAAAAAGTCGAAGGGGTTGAAAACCGCGAGTTCGGCCAGAAGATCGACGGTGACGCTGAATTCCGTCGTCCTCTCGGGGAATACGTAACGCGCCTGCCAGTTGCCGTGTGGATCCTGCTGCCAGTTCACGAAGTGAGGCTCGGGCGTCACCTTGAGCGAGTAGCTCGGCACCCGCGTACGGCAGTGCGGCGCCGGGCGGAGCCGGATGATCTGCGGTCCAAGCGAGACGGGCCTGTCATAGGCATAGCGCGTCACGTGGTGGAGACTTGTCAGGATCGGCATGAACCATCCGGCGTGAGAGGAGCACATGGAGGACGAAGCCGCGCGGGCGTCGATCCCGTGAGCGATGCTCGGCAGACACGACACGGCGCGTCAAGCAGGCGATGCCACGAATTCGATGCGATTTGACGTTCGCGCTGGCAGATCGACGACAGCGCGCCGCCCAATCGAGCGAATGCCGCATTTTTCAGCAGAGCGGGCCGCTGGCGGTTGCCCGCACGAGACCGCCGCTCCATATCCTCGGAGCGACGGCGACGACCGAGGAGGAGCCATGCCGAAACCGTCCAAGCCGACGCCCGCATTGGCATCGAGCCCGCAACCGGCGCACGAGACCAACCCCGAGCCGGTGCCGCCGGCACCCGGCCAGGGTCCCTTGTCGGGCACAACCGTGGTCGATCTGACGCGGGGTCTGGCCGGCCCCTACTGCACGATGGTTCTGGCCGATCTCGGCGCACGCGTCATCAAGGTTGAGCAGCCCGGCTCCGGCGACGACAGCCGCGCCTTCGGCCCCTTCGTGAACAGTACGTCGGCCTATTTCGCCTCGCTCAACCGCGGCAAGCAGTCGATCGCGCTCGATCTCAAGGCCCCGTCCGACCGGGCCGTGCTGGACGCGTTGCTGGCGCGCGCGGACGTGCTGGTCGAGAATTTCCGCCCGGGCACCATGGAGCGGCACGGGCTCGGATGGGAGACGCTGCACGAGATTCATCCGCGTCTCATCTATGCGGCAACGTCGGGCTTCGGACATACGGGCCCCTACGCGCGGCGGGCGGCCTACGACACGGTCGTGCAGGCGATGGGCGGCATCATGAGCATGACCGGCCATCCGGGCCAGCCGCCGGTCCGCGTCGGCAGCTCGATCGGCGACATCACCGCCGGGCTCTTCACCGCCATCGGCATCAACGCGGCACTGCTCCATCGCGCCACCACGGGCGAGGCGATGAAGGTCGACGTCGCGATGCTCGACTGCCAGGTGGCGATCCTCGAGAACGCCATTGCGCGCTACACCGCGGCAGGCGAGGTTGCAGGGCCGATCGGCGCGCGACATCCAGCCATCTCGCCGTTCGCCGCATTCGAAACCGCCGACGGCTGGATCGTTCTGGCCGCGGGAAACGACGCGCAGTTCCAGAAGCTCGCCCGCGCGTTGGGTCAGCCTGCGCTCGAGACCGACCCACGCTTTGCCAACAACGCCTCGCGCACGCGGAACTGGGAGCCCCTGTTCGCGGCCATCGGGCGCGCCCTGAAGGCCCGGCCCGCCGCCGACTGGCTTGCCGCCCTGACGGCCGCCGAGGTCCCATGCGGGCCGATCAACACGATCGACAAGGTGCTTGCCGATCCGCAAGTCCGCTCGCGCAACATGATCGTGACCGCCGACGACCCTGCGACCGGCCAGGTGGCGATGGCGGGCAACCCGATCAAGCTCTCGGCTTTCGACGACCCGGAGGTTCGCGCGGCCGCGCCGCAGCTCGACCAGCACCGTGCGGCCATACTCGACGAGTTCGCGCCCCAGGGTGCGGCGCAGACCCGGGCGCGGGCGCAAATGCCGGCCAACCCGGCCGGACTGCCGTCGACACTGATGTCGCGCACGAGCCCGCTGCGCTACCTCGATCAGTTGCGCCGCATGCTGCTACGCGAGCCGACCCCGGTGGTCGAGATCGGCGCCGACGCGAGTTTCCGCGAGCGCGCGACGCTGCTTGCCGAGGCTCTGCTGTCCGAGCGCGGCGAGGTGCTCGGCACGGTGATCGCCAACGAGCTCGTCGAGCTGGTCGCGAAGGCCAGCGGCGCCGAGCGGTTCGAGCTGCTCGACCTACTCGCGCGCTCGTTCGGGCCCGACGAGACGCGGATCGCCAAGGCCGCCGACCGCTGGCGAGCGGATCGCTCGCCGCGCCACCTTGCGGTGCTGACGGCCGCCATCGAATCGCGCCGACTGGAGCTGTTCCGCCGCATGAACATGGCGCCCGAGGGCACGCTCACGCTCGTGCGGCTGCGCGAGACCCTGCTCGACCAGATCGCGGCCAATCCCGTGCTGGCCCCTGTCGACGCCGACCTCCGCCACCTGTTCGGCTCCTGGTTCAACCGTGGGTTCCTGGAGCTGATGCGCATCGATTGGCATACGCCCGCCGCGATCCTCGAGAAGCTCATCGCCTACGAGGCGGTCCACGCCATCGACGGCTGGGAGGACCTGCGCCGGCGCCTCGCCGCCGACCGCCGCTGCTTCGGCTTCTTCCATCCCTCTCTGCCCGACGAGCCGCTGATTTTCGTCGAGGTGGCCCTCGTCAACGCGTTCGCCGACCGCATCGAGCCGATCATCCGCGCGCCGGCACCTTCGGGCAGCTCGTTCGCCGCCAACACCGCGATTTTCTATTCGATCTCGAACTGCCAGCCGGGCCTCAAGGGCGTCTCGCTCGGCAACTTCCTCATCAAGCAGGTCGCCGCCGAGCTGGCATCGGAGCTGCCGGAGATCCGCACCTTCGCCACGCTGTCGCCGATACCCTCGTTCCGGCAATGGATCGACAACACGCGCACCGAGCTCGAGCCGCATCTGCCGCCGCAGCTTCTCGCCCGCGCACTGAAGGAGACCGGCGCGGCGTTGCTGCGCGAGGCGATCCACATGCTCGCCGCACAGGCGCAGACCGACGGCTTCGAGCGCTCGCCGCTGCTTCGCGAGATCCTTACCCGGCTCGCAGCGCGGCAGCTCTCCGGGTCGGGCGCCGAGCTGACACCGGCCGACCCCGTGGCGCGCTTCCACCTCGGCAACGGCGCGCGCATCGAGCGCATCAACTGGATGGCGGACCTGTCGCAGAAGGGCGTGCGCGAGAGCTATGGCCTGATGGTCAACTACCTATATGATCTTGCCGCGGTGTCGCGGAACCACGAGGCGTTCGCTAACCGGCAGCCTGTCGCCATGTCCCGCTCGGTGGCTGAGCTCGCCGACACCAGCGAAAGCGCGATCAGCGTGCGTGCGCTGATGGGCCAGGTAGACGCGGCCATCGGCTTGCTGAGCCGAAAAAGCTGATGGTGCGGTCCCGGATTCCGGCGAGGGAGCGAACGGTGCTGCACGACGCCACGATGCCATCTTCCGAGAAACCGATCGTGCCGTTCCTCGACGAGACTACCGCGGCAAAAGGGCTTCTGGCACAGGATGACGTCCTGCCGGATCTGCTCCGCTGGCAGCACGACGGGCTTCAGGCCGCGCTCGTCACGCTTGTCGCCATAGAGGGCGCCGGTCCGCGTCCGCTCGGTGCACAGATGGCGGTCGCCGAGGACGGCCGCTACGCTGGCTATCTCTCGGGCGGATGCCTCGAGAGCGCAGTGGCCCTTGAGGCACTGCATGCACTCCGCACGCGGACGAGCCGCCTCGTCCGCTTCGGCCGCGGGTCTGACTATTTCGACATCGAGTTGCCGTGCGGAACGGCCATCGAGCTCTACATCGACGTCGATGTCGCCGGCGCCGCTGGCAATGCGATCGCACGCCATCTCGCCGACCGCCGCCCGTTCGCAGTGGCGAGCGACCTCGCTGGCGGACCGTCCGTGGTGGCGGAGATCGAAGCCACCAACACGGCCTCCGCACGCCAAGGCAAGATGTTCACGCGCGTCCACATGCCGGCACTTCGCCTGTTTCTGGCGGGCGCCGGACCCGCCGTGGGCGCCATCGCCCGGCTCGCCCATGCCGCTGGCCTCGCTCCGGACGTGCTGACACCCGATGACCATCAGATCCATGCCCTGACGACCCTCGGTATCGCCGTGCAGCCCCTGACCCGACCTGAGCTGCCGGCGCGTATGTCCATCGACCCTTGGACCGCGGCCGTCATCGCGTTTCACCAGCACGACTGGGAGCCGCCCATCGCGATGAGACTGCTGCAATCGCCCGCGTTCTACGTTGCGGCTCTCGGCAGCCGCACCGCCGATGCCCGGCGCCGGGCACGGCTGGCAGAGCTCGGCCTGCCTGCATCCGCACTCGACCGGCTGAGGCCGCATCTCGGGTCGATCCCCACCGCCAAGTCGCAGGCCACGCTCGCGGCAGGCGTGTTGGCCGAGATCCTCGCCGAAGCTCGCGCCCGCGGTCTCGTCGCCTGAGCCTCGGGCCGTGAACGCGGACCCTGGACGCGGACCCTGGACGCGGGTCTGGCGCTTGACGCCCGCCCCGCTGCCGCCCCATCTAGCGCCATGCCGGATTCCATCGCCGATACCAGCCAGCCCGATGCGGCCGCGACCGGGCGCGCCGTCCCGACAGGCGCCGACGTCATCGCGGGCTATCTGAAATCGCTCGGCAGTTCGCCCGGCGTCTACCGGATGCTCGATCCCGCGGGCGACGTCATTTATGTCGGCAAGGCACGCAATCTGAAGGCACGCGTCTCGAACTACGCGCGGCACGGCAGTCACACCAACCGCATCGCGCGCATGATCGCATCGACTGCCGCGATGGAGTTCGTCTCGGTTCGCACCGAGGCCGAGGCGCTGCTGCTGGAAGCGAACCTCATCAAGCGCTTCCGGCCACGCTTCAACGTCGTGCTACGCGACGACAAGTCGTTCCCCTACATCCTGATCCGACACGACCACGCCGCCCCGCAACTCGTGAAGCACCGCGGCGCACGCTCCGTCGAAGGTCGCTACTTCGGCCCGTTCGCATCGGCGGGCGCCGTCAACCGCACCATCACCATGCTGCAGCGCGCGTTCCTTCTGCGCACCTGCTCCGACAGCGTCTACGAGAGCCGCACGCGCCCCTGCCTGCTCCACCAGATCAAGCGCTGCGCCGCCCCATGCACGGGGGAGATCTCGCCCGCCGACTACGGTGGGCTCGTCGACGAGGCGATCCGGTTCCTCGACGGCGAAAGCCAGTCCGTGCGCGAGATGTACCAGCGGCTCATGGAGGAGGCGGCCGAGGCGCTCGAGTTCGAGAGCGCGGCGCGGTTCCGCAACCGCCTCTGGGCTTTGGCCCACGTCACCGCCGACCAGACGATCCATGCCGAAGGCGTCGAGGAGGCCGACGTTTTCGCAGCCCACCAGGAAGGCGGGCAGACCTGCGTCCAGGTGTTCTTTTTCCGCAGCGGCCAGAACTGGGGCAACCGCGCTTACTACCCGCGCGCCGACCGGTCGCTGCCGATCGAGGACGTGCTCGAGAGCTTCATCGCCCAGTTCTACGACGACAAGCCGGTGCCACGACTCGTGCTTTTGTCGCACGACATCGCGAGCCGCGATCTTATGGCCGAGGCGCTGGCGACCAAGGCTGGCAGGCGCGTCGAGATCCGCGTACCCGAGCGCGGCGCGAAGTCCGATCTCGTCGAGCACGCACTGACCAACGCGCGCGAGGCGTTGGGGCGCAAGATGGCGGAAACGAGCTCGCAAGCCCGCCTGCTCGAAGGCGTAGCCGAGCGATTCGGGCTGTCTGCGCCGCCGCGGCGCGTCGAGGTCTACGACAACAGCCACATCATGGGTACCAACGCCGTCGGCGCGATGATCGTCGCAGGCCCCGAGGGCTTCGCGAAGAGCCAATACCGCAAGTTCAACATCCGTTCCGAGACCCTGACCCCGGGCGACGACTACGCCATGATGCGCGAGGTTTTGACGCGCCGGTTCCAGCGCCTCGCCGCCTCGTCCGTTGCAGCCCCGCCAAGCCTCACGGATGAGCACGGGAGCCGGATTGGATTGCCGCAGCGCGACCCCGACGACGCGGCAGCCGACCTCCCTGCAAGGCCGGATCTCGTCCTGGTCGACGGCGGCGCAGGCCAGCTTGCTATCGCGCGCGAGGTGCTGGCGGGACTCGGCCTCTCCGATATCCCGCTCGTCGGCGTCGCCAAGGGCCCGGACCGCGACGCGGGGCGCGAGCATTTCCACGTCCCCGGAAGCGCGCGGCCGATGATGCTCGAACCACGCGATCCTGTCCTCTATTTCGTGCAACGGCTGCGCGACGAGGCGCACAGATTTGCGATCGGCACCCACCGGGCGAGGCGGTCGAAGGCAATCGGTGCCAATCCCCTCGACGAGATCGAAGGCATCGGGCCGACCAGGAAGCGCGCACTCTTGAAGCACTTTGGATCGGCCAAGGCCGTCTCGCGCGCGGGTGTCGGCGATCTCGAGGCCGTGCCCGGCATCTCGAGCGAGATGGCACAGCGCATCTACGACTTCTTCCACGAGCGCCGCGGCTGAGCCCGCGCCGGCGGCTCTATTCCTTGTGGCGCACGACGCGGAAGCCGACGCCGTGATCCGCATCGTGCAGACCGATCGGCGCCCGCGCGGCCGCGTGCAGATGGCCGACGGGGCTGTACCACGCACCGCCTTTGATCATCCGACGTTCGCAGCTCTCGAGCGGACCGGGCGCCTTCCCGCCCGCTGGCGTCCAGCACGTCATGATCATCTCGGCAGCGTTGCCGTGAACGTCGTAGAGGCCGAACTTGTTGGCTCCGAACTGGCCAACCTCGACCGTGCCGTTGCGCTTCTCGCCGACGGCGCGGAACTGCGCCTGACGCGGGTGGATGCTCTTGCCGGTGCTGTAGGCGTCGGCGCCGCCCGCGCGCGCAGCATACTCCCACTGGGCCTCGGACGCGAGACCGTAGTGCCGGCCGGTCTTCTGGGTGAGCCAATCGGCATAAGCGAGCGCGTCGTACCAGCTCACGCAAACAGCCGGGTGCTCGGACGTCTGCTCGAAGCCCGGCGTCTCGAAGCCGCGGCCCTCCAACATCTGCTCGCCGATGTTGCAGGCGTTGGCAGGCTTGTGGCCTTTGGCCTTAAGGAAGGCTCGGAACTGGCCGACCGTGATCTCGTAGCGGCTGATGGCGAACGGCTCAAGCTTGACCTCGGCCATTGCGCCGAGTTCTTGCGCGCCAAGCCCGGTCTCGCGGAAGAGGGTGCCCATCACAGTGTTGCCACCCGTTAGCGCCACCATCGGAGGGCAGACGTCGCAATCGCGGCCGTCGGATGTGGATTTCTGACCACTGCCGTCGCCGGAGCCGTCGTCGCCGCTGCCGCCCGCCTTTTGCGTTACCTCGACCTCGGGCTGCTCGGCATCGCCTTCGCCGGCGGATTCCTCGTAATGCTGCTTGCTCTTCTTGCCGCCCTTCTTGCCCTGCGACGCCCACTCTCCGTAGACGAAGGCCGACTTGTCCTCGACCAATAGGAACACCACGCCGATCAGGCCGAACAGACCGAACAGGGCGTAGGTGAGGGCCTTCTTCTGCGAGTCCGGGACCCCGCTGTCGATGATCATCGCCAGCACGCCGATACCGACGAGTGCCAGCAACAAGAGTATGACCAGAAGCCAGTTCAGCATTTGGGAACGCTCTCGTCTCGCCCATCCGGCAATGGTCCGGAGGCTAACAGCGAAGGGTCATCAAATGCTGAACGGGCCGCCCCGCCCTGCGCCCCGCGACCCCGCCGCGTTGCCGTTGGGCTCGATCGACGCATCCGACGCCGACCGCCCGCGCTGTTCGAGCGGCGGACATGGGCCCTGACCTGCGCCGTTTCGCCGTACCCCGCCCGCGACCAAGGTCGGGCCCGGTTTTCTTGACACCCTAGTGCCCCCTTACTATGGTCCGCGCCGTCGATCACCCCCTACCGGCATGCGGCTCGTCGCCCGGGGCTCACCTGTCATGTCTGAGAAGAACAAGGACGAAGGTCGCGATCGTGGCGACCTGAGCCCCGAGGACAGAGCGGCCTTCGAGCGGCGCGTAGCGGGCCTCGAGAAGCGGCTTGGTGACGTCAAGGCTCGCGAGAAGCGCGCGGCGGACGTGAGCCGGGATCGAGGTCTTCAGGGGCGCGGCATGGCCTACGGGCTCAGGATGGCCTCGGAACTGGTGGCCGCCGTGCTGGTAGGCGGATTGATCGGCTACGGTTTGGACTATTTTCTAGGCACCAAACCGTGGATTTTCCTGGTCATGCTGCTGCTGGGCTTTGCTGCGGGCGTTCGCAACGTTGTCCGCGGATACGGCAAGGTTCAGGGCGAAATGGCACAGAAGACGGGCGGCGATATCGGCCGCCCCGTCACCGACGACGACGACGATTGACGGTCGCTTGGGATTGACGACCACTTGGGGCGGCGCCCGGCTCAACGGCTGGCGCATGGCGAAGCGAGGACGGGGGACGCGACGTGGCAGCTGAAAAGGCCGGCGGACACGGAGGGGTCGGGATGCCCGATCCTATTCATCAGTTCGAGCTCGAGCGTCTGTTCAACCTGAACATTCTCGGCTTCGACGCATCGTTCACGAACTCCTCGCTGTTCATGGTCATCGTGGTGGTGAGCGTGGTCGGCTTCCTGCTCTATGCGATGAAGGCAGGCGCGCTGGTGCCCTCGCGCATCCAGTCGCTGGCCGAGATGGCCTACGAGTTCGTCGCCGGCATGATTCGCGACAGCATGGGCGAGGAGGGAATGAAGTTCTTTCCGCTCATCTTCACGCTGTTTATGTTCGTCTTCGCGGCGAACATGATTGGGCTCATCCCGGGCACGTTCACCGTGACAAGCCACATCATCGTCACCGCGGCACTGGCGATGGTCGTTTTCCTCACCGTGATCATCGCCGGCTTCGCCAAGAACGGCTTCGGTTTTCTCAAGCTGTTCGTGCCGGACGGCGTTCCGGGCTACGTGTTGCCGCTGGTCTCGGCGATCGAGGTCATCTCTTTCTTCTCGCGGCCCGTCAGTCACTCGCTGCGGCTGTTCGCGAACATGCTTGCCGGCCACATCACGCTCAAGGTGTTCGCGGGGTTCATCGTCATGCTGCTTGGCGCCGCGGGGGCCACCAAGTTGCTGATGCCGCTGCCGCTGCTGGCCGTGATCGGCATCACGGCGCTCGAATTCCTGGTCGCGTTCCTGCAGGCCTACGTCTTCACGATGCTCACCTGCATGTACCTGAACGACGCCTTGCACCCTGGCCACTAATCGCCTAGGGAGCGCGGCAGAGCCTTTCCGTTTCACGCCAACTCGTATCCAACCACTAGGAGAAGACACATGGACGCCGCTTCCGCAAAGCTCATTGGTGCCGGCATCGCCGCGCTCGGCATCGGCGTCGCCGCCATCGGCGTCGGCAACCTGTTCGGCCAGTTCCTTCAGGGCGCGCTGCGTAACCCGTCGGCCGCCGACGGCCAGTTCGGCCGCCTGATCTTCGGCTTCGCCGTGACCGAGGCGCTCGGCATCTTTGCGCTGGTTATCGCGTTCCTGCTGCTGTTCGCCTCCTAAGCAATACGATTTGTCCTGGCTCGGCTGGTCGCCTGCCGCCATTCTGGTGCGGGCGATCGCCGGCAGGGCTGCACAACGGCTGCTGCACGCCACCGCTAGGCCGCCTCCGATAAGTCGACCTCGCGCTCCCGGGGCGCTTAGCCGCGGCAGGCGGAACGACGTCGCGATATCCACGTCAGGGACCCAGTCATGGCCCAGAAGGTCACCACGGGAACAGAGGTTGCGCACGGCGACGGCCACAAAAAGCCTTTCCCGCCGCTCGACCCTCAGTTCTTCGCCTCGCAGCTCATCTGGCTCGCGATCACATTCATCGCGCTCTACATGTTGCTGTCGCGCCTGGCGCTGCCACGCATCGGCGAGGTGATCGAGGAGCGGCGCTCGCGGATCCGTCGCGATCTCGACGAGGCCGAGCGGCTCAAGACCGAGACGGACAAGGCCTTGAAGGCCTATGAGCAATCGCTCGCCGACGCCAAGGCCAATGCCGGCAGTATTGCGCGCGAGACCCGCGACAGGCTGGCGGCCGAGACGGAGCGGGAAAAAGCCGCGGTCGAGACGCAGGTCGCAGCCAAGCTTGCCGACGCCGAGGCCCGCATTGCCGGCACCAAAGCCAAGGCGATGGCGAGCGTGTCCGAGATCGCAAGCGAGACCGCCGTCGCGGTCGTGAGCCAGCTCATCGGCGTGGCTCCGTCCGCCGCCGAGGTCAAGAAGGCACTGTCGTCGACACCCGGCGAGTGAGGAACCTATGTTTGATCCGACCCATGCCGAGTTCTGGGTTCTCGTGGCCTTCGTTGCTTTCCTGGGCCTTGCTGTCATGATGAAGGTGCCGGCGATGATGGCCAAGGGCCTCGACGACCGCGCGGCTGCCATTCGGGGCGAGCTCGACGAGGCGCGTCGCCTGCGCGAGGAGGCCCAGGAGCTGCTGGCCGAGTATCAGCGCAAGACCCGCGAGGCCGAGGACGAGGCCGCGGCGATCATCGGCCAAGCGCGGCGCGAGGCCGAATCCCTGGCCGCCGAGACCAAGAAGTCCCTCGCCGAACAGCTCGAGCGGCGAACACGGCTGGCCGAGGACAAGATCCACCGCGCTGAGGCCCAGGCGTTGAGCGAGGTCCGCTCGACAGCCGTCGACGCCGCGCTTGCAGCCGCGGAGCGACTGATCAAAACCAAGGTGAGCAGCGACACCGGTACCTCGCTGATCGATCAAAGCATTCGTGAGATCAAGGGGAAGCTGAATTGAGGTGACCTGCGGCCGGCGGTGGGTATCGGCCGTGGCTCGATCCTCCGACCGCGGCGTCACCGGTCTCGCGATACGCTAGGAGTGCAGTCGTCAATCCAACCGCCTCGGCTCCGCCGTTGGCGGCAAACTGCGTGCCGCCTGGTCTTGCGTTCGTGTCACATCCGGGTCATAACTCGGATATCGAACACGCCTTGGTTACACGACGGCGGCGCATCCCGCCGGTTACTACGGTCTCCATCGCGCGATTTGATGAGCCTCCGGTGAAAGGCCGGGGAAATGTTTTGCTATGGAGAGAGACGCGATGCCGAGCGGCACTGTTAAGTGGTTTAATGGTCAGAAGGGTTATGGCTTCATTCAGCCTGACGAGGGCGGCAACGACGTCTTCGTCCATATCTCGGCAGTTGAGCGGGCCGGCCTTCAGGCCCTCCGCGAAGGTCAGAAGTTGTCCTACGAGATGGAGCGCGGCCGGAACGGCAAGTTCGCCGCAGTGAACTTGCGCCCGCTCTGAGACGAGCCAGCGGCCAGCGATCGGTCGAATTCGAGGGAGCAGCCTCGCCTGCTCCCTTTTCCCTTTGTGCTTTGCCCACGCTGGCGCTAGAGCAGCCGGTGTGACTATTGTTTTTTGTGCCGGGACGCGGGCGAGGCTCGCCTCGGACCCCCGGTGCGTTCTTGAACCTACGGAGACTGAATGGCCAAGGAAGAGATGCTGGAGTTCGAGGGCGTGGTGGCCGAAGTGCTGCCGGACGCCCGGTGCCGAGTGACACTGGATAATGGGCACGAGGTGATCGCGTATACCTCCGGACGCATGAAGAAGAACCGCATCCGCATCCTGGCCGGCGACCGCGTGACCGTGGAAATGACCCCCTATGACCTGACCAAGGGCCGTATCAACTTCCGTCACAAGGATGCGCGGTCGGGTGGCGGTGGACCTCCGGGCGGCGGCGGTGGCGGCGGCCCCGGCGGGGGCGGACCGCGTCGCGGCGGCGGCGGACGGGGCTGACGTCAGCGCACGACGGGCCTGTCGGGCCCCTATCGACGCCTGGGCCAGGTTCTGCCTAGGCCCAACAGAGCGGGCGCAGCGCCACATCCAGGGCGGGTTGCGCCCCATGACGAGCAGGCGCACGCCCGCTCGGCCCGGGTATTACGTCATCACCGCACGGCAACGCCACGGCACATCAGTGAGGCGCGTGACGTCATTAATTCTTTACTTTCCTTCAACGCCTTGTTCACCGAACTTTCGCGCTTTTCGGCTTCAATTCGGCCGCGGTGAGCCGGCGTGATGGCGCGCGAGGTCATGACCGGTACGACGTCATTCATCCAGGAGAATTCCATGGGCATTCTTGGCGGCATCGAGATACTGGGTCTTCTGCTGATCGCACTGGCGGTCGCGGCACTGTGGTCGACGGTGAAGATCGTTCCGCAGGGCACCACCTACACGGTCGAGAATTTCGGTCGCTACACGCGCACGCTGCACCCCGGCCTCCACATCCTCGTCCCGGTGATGGAGCGCGTCGGCTACCGCATGAACATGAAGGAACAGGTGATCGACATCCCCTCGCAGGACGTCATCACCCGCGACAACGCGATGGTGCGCGTCGACGGTGTGGCCTTTTTCCAGGTCTTGAACGCGGCCAAAGCGGCCTATGAGGTCGACAACCTCGAGAACGCCACCATCAATCTGACGATGACCAACATCCGCACCGTCATGGGCTCGATGGACCTTGACGAGCTACTGTCGAACCGCGACCAGATCAACGCCAAGCTGTTGCAGGTCGTCGACGCGGCCACCGAAAGCTGGGGCGTCAAGGTCACGCGCATCGAGATCAAGGACATCGCGCCGCCGCGCGACCTCGTCGACAGCATGGCGCGGCAGATGAAGGCCGAGCGCGAGAAGCGCGCGCAGATCCTCGAATCCGAGGGCATGCGTGCCGCCGCCATCCTCAAGGCCGAGGGCGAGAAGCAGGCCGTCGTGCTTGAGGCCGAAGGGCGCCGCGAGGCCGCCTTCAAGGACGCCGAGGCTCGTGAGCGCTTCGCCCAGGCCGAGGCGGAAGCGACACGGATGGTGTCCGACGCCATCGCCGCCGGCAACGTACAGGCCATCAACTACTTCGTGGCCAACAACTACGTGAAGGCGCTCGAGGCGCTGGCAAAGGCGCCGAACCAGAAGGTCATCATGATGCCGCTCGAGGCGTCGTCGGTGATCGGCTCGCTCGCCGGTCTGGCACAGATCACCGGCGAGGCGTTCGGCGGCGGCGTGGCGCCGGCCAGGGTCGACGCGAAGCCGCGGGCGGGCAGCGTGCCGCCGCTCTAGGGCGCGTTGGGTCCGGCGCGGGCGGGAGCGCCTGGCGCTCTCCGGCTCGTCGCTGTCGACTGCTCGCCTGCGACAGGCCAGTGGTCACCCGGTCGGATGACACCGCGATGGCACGGATCGCAATCACGTCCGGCATCGACGCGGCAGACACGAGCACATTGGGATACATCTGGAGGGAGACGCTATGCAGCAGGTGTTGACCTACTTGTGGAACCTCGGCCCCTGGACATGGCTCATCATCGCCGTTGTCCTGTTCGTACTCGAGACGGTGGTGCCGGGCGTGCACTTCCTCTGGTTCGGCGTTGCGGCGGTCGCGGTCGGCGTTCTGGCTATGGCCACGGGCTTCGGCTTTCCCTGGCAGCTCGTCGCGTTCGCCCTGATCTCGGTCGCGACCGTTTTCTGGGTGCGCCGGTTCGTGCGGCCAGAGCACGTCCACAGCGACCTTCCCGACCTCAACCTGCGCGGCGCCCAGTACGTCGGCCGCCGCGTGGTCGTTGCCGAGCCCATTGCCAATGGCCGCGGCAAGGTGAAGGTGGGCGATACGGTGTGGGCCGCCGAGGGCGCGGATGCTCCGGCCGGGGCGGAAGTCGTCGTGAAGAGCGTCCACGACACCGTGCTGATCGTCGGCCCCGCCTGACGGCGCTCCTTCACAAGTCAAGAAAAGCGACTAGGCGACGCCGGCGCGCAACAAGTCGTGGACGTGCAGGATGCCGACAGGCTTGCCCTTCTCGACGACGAACAACGCGGTGATGCGGCTGGCGTTGATCAATTCGAGCGCAGCGGACGCCAGCATGTCCGGCCCGATGGTCTTGGGCCTCTTCGTCATGATGTCGCCCGCGCGGGAGGCGAGCAGGTCGCGTCCCATGTGACGGCGCAGGTCGCCGTCGGTCACGACGCCCACGAGCCGACCCTTTCCGTCGACGATCCCCAGGCAGCCGAAGCTCTTTTGGGTCATGGTGACGAGCGCGTCCGACATCGCCTCTGCCTCCCGCGCGAGAGGTAGCCGGTCGCCCTTGTGCATGACGTCGGAGACGTATTTGAGACTCGCGCCGAGCGAGCCGCCGGGATGGAAGACCTTGAAGTCGTGGGCCGTGAAGCCCTTGGCCTCGAGCAGCGCGATGGCGAGGCAGTCGCCGATCGCAAGCTGCATGGTGGTCGATGTCGTAGGGGCGAGACCGTGCGGGCAAGCCTCCTTGGCGCGCGGCAGCTCCAGCACGACGTCGGACTGCTTGCCGAGCGCAGAATCGGCGCGTGACGTGATCGAGATCATCGGCACTGAAAATCGGCGCGTGAACGTGATGATGTTCTTGAGCTCCACGGTCTCGCCCGACCACGACAACGCCAGGATGATGTCGTCGCGCGTGATCATGCCAAGGTCGCCGTGCGACGCCTCGCTCGGGTGGACGAAGAAGGCGGGCGTGCCGGTGGAGGCGAACGTCGCGGCGACTTTCTGGCCGACGTGCCCCGACTTGCCGATGCCCGATACGATGACGCGCCCTTGGGCCGCCGACAGCAGGCCGACGGCATTGGCGAAGGGCTCTGCCAGTCCATTGTCGAGGGCGCGGGACAAGGCCGAGAGCCCGTCGACCTCGAGCGCCAGCGTGCGGGTGGCGGCGCGCACCGCGGCTTTCGCAGCAGACTTGCCCCCGTCGATGCTCTTCAGTTTGGTCATGATCCGTCCGCTGTCGTTCGCCGCGCTTTCGGCTCGGCTGCGCAAGGACCGCACGCGCTGCGCCCCTCACGCCACGCTGACCTTACGCCGCGACTCGCTCTGCCGGGCCCGGGGAATTGTCTAGCAAACACGGACGTCCGCGCCTAGCAGCGCCGGCCCGGTACCAACATGACCGTACCCCGTCGACAATCCGCGCACGCCGTCTCAACTGTCCGTTAACCGTCGCTTCCTAGGCTCGGATCGTGTGGGCGTTCGCGTGATTCCTTGAGCATGAGGGCGCCCCGTGAGCGCGGTTCGGCAATTGACGTGGTTTCTGGCCGGCTTCGCGTCCGCGACGGCGCTCGTAGCCGTGCTCGAGGCGCGGCCCGCCTCCGCGCAGGAGCGGCCGTTGCCGAGCGGCGTGACGCTTCCGCCGGCCGCATCGGCCGTGAGCCGCGGACGGCCGGGCGAGCCCATCGTCGACGAGGCAGACGCGGCACCCGACCTAGCGCCGGCAATCCCTAGCGACGATCCGGCACGCGACCCTAACGAGGAACAGGACGATCTCGAGCCCCGTCCCCGCTCCGGTCAGCGGGCGGTGGTGCGCGACGGCGATCTTTCCGCAGACAGCAGCCAGCCGCTGCTGCGCGACGGCATCATCGACATCGGTGAGCCCGAAGCACCCGTCGACGGCATCGACCCGACTGCGATCGACACCCGGACGCCGGAGGAGTTCGCACCCTTCGAGCTGCCGCCGAACGAGCCGGACCCGCTGCTGTTCCAGATCGAAAGCACCGACCCTCTGAGCGACCGGCGACCGCGCCGCCTCGCCACGCTCGAGCCCTACGATCCGATCGGCATCAAGGTCGGCAGCTTCGTGCTGTTCCCCGAGGTCGAGCTCGGCTTCAACAGCACGTCGAATGTGCTGCGCAGCCCGCTGCCGCGGTCCGATCTGTCCTTCGATGTACGCCCGTCCGCTCGCCTCGTCTCGAACTGGGCCGTACACGCATTGGAGTTCCGTACCGCGGGCACGCTGGCCTGGTTCAGCGAGTTCGACAGCGAGAACGAGCAGGGCTATCTCATCGAGGCGCGCGGACGGCTCGATGTGACGCGGCGCACCAACGTCCAGGGCGTCGTCTCGCGGGAGGTGACGCAGGAAAGCCGGTCGGCAATCGACGCCTCGACCGTGGGCGACCGCACCGACGTCACCACCGATCGCGCCGCCCTGACCGTACAGCACCGCTTCAACCGCCTGTCGCTGCAGATGCGCGGCACCGTGACCGACCTCTCGTTCGGCGACGTAAACGCGCTCGGGGTCACACAGCTCAACGACGACCGCAACATCACCACGACGGAGGAGGCGATCCGCGCGACGTGGGAGCTGAAGCCGGCGCTATCGGTATTCGCCGAGGTCGCCGTGAACCAGCGGGAATACGAGAGGGCGACCCGCTCTGACGGCATCAAGCGCGATTCGGCAGGCGAGCGCTGGCGGCTCGGCCTGGATTTCGGTTCGTCGAGCCGCATCCTGCGCGGCGAGATCAGCCTGGGCTACGGCACGCAGCGCCCCGACGATCCACGCCTTGCCGACGTCGAGGGCATCCTCATCGACTCGAACCTCGCCTGGCGAATCACTGCTCTGACATCGCTCCTGTTTACGGCGCGCAGCGAGGTTTCTGAGACGTCGACCACCGGGTCGGGCGGCGTGTTGACGCGCCAAGCCGGCGTCGAGGCGCGCCACGCGATCCGCCGCCAGTTGATCGGCAGCGCCGGGCTCGCCTACACCGACCAGGACTACGCTGGCGTCGACATCGATGAGAACGAGTGGCGGGGCACGATAGGTCTCGAGTACTTCCTGGCGCGCGAGGCGGTGCTGTTCGGCCGCTACGTACACACCCGCCTCGAATCGACCGAGCCGCAAGGCTCCTATACGTCCGACGAGATCAGGCTTGGCGTTCGGCTCAGGCGTTGAGCGGGTCCGCTCGAGCGAAAGAGGCGCATCGCTCCTCCGCTCGGCCGGCGCGCCGTGGCCCTACTCGGACGCCGGTAAGACGCTGCGAGCCGGCCGGCGACGACCGCGCTCGCTTTTCGCCGCGGCGCCACGGCCGAGCTTGGCCGACAGGTCGTCGAGCTTTCGCCGGGCGGCATCGAACGCGTCGCGCAGCGCGAGATTGACATCCTCGTGATCGCGGTTGTCATCCCCGCCCCGGCTCGAGATCATGACGGGCGACTGACCGGGCACTCCGACCTCGATCTTGACCTCGAACGGATTGGCGCCCTTCGAGTGGCGGTGCGGCCGCGCAACCACCACGCGGCAGGAGGTCATACGGCTGAAATGGCGGGACAGCTTGGCGCACTTCTCCACGATTTTGGCCTCGAGCGCGTCGCTCTTTTCAACCCCGTTGAATTCGATCTCCAGCGGCGTTTGCATTGATCCCTTGCCTTTCCGGCCCGCGAGTGTGTGACGGCCCTATGACTAAGGTGCGTACTCGGGCCGAGGCGGTCAAGCCCCGCCGCGGTCGGCACCCGCCGAGACCCCCAGACGAAGAAGCGGCCCAGAGGAAAAAGGGCCCGCTGCAGCGCAGCGAACCCCCTCCGGTGCTCTACCTGTGCGATCGGGCCGTTGCCTCAGCGGGGCAGTGTCGTGCTGCCCATCAAGGCCTTGTCGATAGCGTGCGCGGCCTGACGGCCCTCGCGGATCGCCCACACGACCAGGCTCTGGCCCCGGCGAATGTCGCCCGCGGCATAGAGCTTGCCGCTGCCGGGAAGGCGGTAGTCGCGGTCGTTGGCGTCGAGCCCCTTGAAGCGGCCGCGCGGCACCACGGGTAGCGACAGCTCCGCCACGACGTCGCTCTCGACCGGTCCGGCAAACCCCATGGCCAACAGCACCATGTCGGCCGCCAGCGTACCCTCGCTGCCGGCGATCGGCTGCATCTTCGCATCGAGCTTCACGTAATTGAGCTGCTCGACCTTGCCGCCCGTGCCCGAGAAGCCGGTGGTCTGGATCGAGTAGAGCGTCTCGGCACCCTCGGCCTGGCTCGAGGACACGCGCAGCTTGAGAGGCCAGTGCGGCCAAGAAAGCTCCTTGTTCTCCATCTCGGGCGGCCGCGGCATGATCTCGAGCTGAGTGACGCTCTTCGCCCCCTGGCGGAACGATGTGCCGATGCAGTCCGAGCCCGTGTCGCCGCCGCCGATGACGACGACCTGCTTGCCTCGCGCCGACAGCTCATCCGCGGCCGTCACCGGCTCGCCGGCCACGCGACGGTTCTGTTGCGGCAGGAAGTCCATCGCGAAGTGGATGCCGTCGAGGTCGCGGCCGGGCGCCTTGGCGAAGAAGTCGAATGGCTGCTCCGAGCCGATTGCGACCAGCACCGCGTCGTGCTTCGCCTCAAGCGCCTTCGCAGAGATGTCGCGGCCCACAGCCACGCCGCAGTGGAAGGTCACGCCTTCGGCCTCCATCTGCTTGACACGGCGCTCGATCGCGACCTTCTCCATCTTGAAGTCGGGTATTCCGTAGACCATGAGGCCGCCGGGCCGCGCGTTCTTCTCGTAGACGTGCACGTCGTGACCGGCACGCGCGAGCTGCTGCGCCGCCGCCATGCCGGCGGGCCCCGAGCCCACGATCGCCACGCTCTTGCCGGTCCTCGATTCGGGAGGCTGCGGGACGACCCATCCCTCCTCCCAAGCACGGTCGACGATGGCGCACTCGATCGTCTTGATGGTGACCGGACGGTCGTCGATGTTCAGCGTGCAGGACGCCTCGCACGGCGCCGGACAGACGCGGCCCGTAACCTCCGGGAAGTTGTTGGTGGAGGACAGGTTGTCGAACGCCCGCTTCCAGTCGCCCTTGTAGACGAGATCGTTCCAGTCGGGGATCTGGTTGTTGATCGGACAGCCGTTGTGGCAGTACGGGATGCCGCAGTCCATGCAGCGGCTCGCCTGCGCCTTGACCTCCTTCTCGGCCAGCGGCACCACGAACTCGTGCCAGTGCTTCACGCGCTCCTCGACCGGCTTGTACTTGCGGTCGGCGCGGTCGAGTTCGAGAAACCCTGTCGGCTTACCCATCGTCGTTCAGTCCTTCACATCGAAATCGTTGTTTCGTCGGCCAGCATAGGCCCGCTCGACGAGCGCCCTTGCCGTCCGCCGCGCGATTGCCGTCTGCCAGCCCTTGCGGCAGGCGAAGATCGCCGCATCGTGGTGCGGCGCCCCCATCGCGATCCTCCGCCCGACCATCATCGCTTATGCCTGGACGGACGGCTTCTGCACCTCCGCCTCGCGTGCCTTGGCGAGATCGGCCAATGCACGGCGATACTCGACCGGCATCACCTTGCGGAACCGGGGCAGCCAGGCCTCGAAGTCCTTGAGGATCGCCTGCGCGCGGGACGAGTTGGTGTAATGGGCGTGGCGAACGATGAGCGCATGGAGGCGCGCAACGTCGTTGAACCGCATGTCGCCCATCACCGCCGAGAGCGGCTGGCTCGCGGCCTCGCCGTTGGACTTGGCCAGCCGCTTGACGAGGGCCGCGTCGGCCTCGATCGCCTCGATCTGCACCATCTCCTTGTTGAGCCGGGTCTCGAAGTCGCCCTTTTCGTCGAGCACGTAGGCGACGCCACCCGACATGCCGGCCGCGAAATTGCGGCCCGTGGGACCGAGCACCACGACGCAGCCGCCGGTCATGTACTCGCAACCGTGATCGCCCGTCCCTTCGACGACCGCCGAGGCACCGGAGTTGCGGACAGCGAAGCGCTCGCCCGCGATGCCGCGGAAGTAGCACTCGCCCTCGATCGCACCGTAGAGAACAGTGTTGCCGACAATGATGCTCTCCTCGGGGACGATCCCCGACAGCGCGTTGGGCCGCACGACGATCTTGCCGCCCGAGAGCCCCTTGCCGACGTAGTCGTTGCCTTCGCCGACAAGATCGAGCGTCAGCCCAGCCGCAGCCCAGGCGCCGAACGCCTGCCCGGCCGTGCCCTTGAAGGTCAGCCAGATGGTGTCCTCGGCCAGACCGGCATGGCCGTAGCGCTTGGCGATCTCGCCGGAGAGCATCGCGCCCGTCGAGCGGTCGACGTTCTTGATCGCGATCTCGGCCTTGACGGGTTTGCGTCCCTCGATCGCCGGCTTCGCGATCTCGATCAGCCTGTTGTCGAGCACCTTGTCGAGACCGTGGTCCTGCCGCTCCGTGTGGCGGACGGCGACGGACTTCGGCACGGACGGTTTGTGGAACAGTGCCGAGAAGTCGAGGCCGCGCGCCTTCCAGTGCTCGATAGCGCGATCCTTGTCGAGGAACTCACTCTGGCCGACGAGCTCGTCGAGCGTCCTGGCGCCCATCGATGCCAGCAGCTCGCGCACTTCCTCTGCGACGAAAAAGAAGTAGTTGATGACATGCTCCGGGCGACCCTTGAACCGGGCGCGCAGCACCGGATCCTGGGTCGCGACGCCGACGGGGCAGGTGTTCAGGTGGCACTTCCTCATCATGATGCAGCCCGCCGCGATCAGCGGCGCCGTGGCGAAGCCGAACTCGTCGGCCCCGAGAAGCGCGCCGACGATGACGTCGCGGCCGGTGCGCAGACCGCCGTCGACCTGCACCGCGATGCGCCCGCGAAGCCTGTTCAGCACCAGCGTCTGGTGGGTTTCGGCGAGACCGATCTCCCAAGGGCTTCCAGCATGCTTGATCGAGGTCAACGGCGACGCACCGGTGCCGCCTTCGAAGCCCGAGATCGTGACGTGGTCGGCGCGCGCCTTGGCGACGCCGGCAGCGACGGTGCCGACGCCGACCTCGGACACCAGCTTGACCGAGACGTCGCCGGCCGGGTTGACATTCTTCAGATCGAAGATGAGCTGCGCGAGGTCCTCGATCGAGTAGATGTCATGATGCGGCGGCGGCGAGATGAGGCCGACGCCCGGCGTAGAATGCCGCACCTTGGCGATCGTCGCGTCGACCTTGTGGCCGGGCAGCTGTCCGCCCTCGCCGGGCTTTGCGCCCTGCGCCATCTTGATCTGCATCATGTCCGAGTTGACGAGGTACTCCGTCGTCACCCCGAACCGGCCCGAAGCGACCTGTTTGATGGCCGAGCGCATGCTGTCGCCGTTGGGCAGCGCCTTGAAGCGGTCCGCCTCCTCGCCGCCCTCGCCCGTGTTCGACTGGCCGCCGATGCGGTTCATCGCCACCGCCAGCGTCGTGTGCGCCTCGCGCGAGATTGAGCCGAAGCTCATCGCGCCGGTCGCGAAGCGGCGCACGATGGACGCCGCCGGCTCGACCTCGGCGAGTGGCACGGGCTTGCGGCCCATCTCCTCGGCGGAGCGGATGCGGAACAGACCGCGCATCGTGTAGAGCTGCTCGGACTGGTCGTTGATGGCCTTGGCGAAGTCGCGATACTTCTGCGGCACCTTACCCGACATGGCATCGGCATTCTCGGTGGCGCGCACCGCGTGCTGCAGGTCGGCGACCACGCCGGGACGCCAGACGTGTGCCTCGCCACGCACGCGATAGGCGTAGTCTCCGCCGACATCGAGCGCACCGTCGAGCACCGGCACGTTGCCGAACGCATCGGCGTGCCGGTTGCAGGTCTCGATCGCGACCTCCTTGAGCCCGATCCCCTCGATCTGGGTGTGCGTGCCTGTGAAGTACTTGCGCACGAACGCGGAGCGCAGGCCTACCGCGTCGAAGATCTGCGCACCGCAGTACGACTGGTAGGTCGAGATGCCCATCTTGGCCATGACCTTCAGCATCGCCTTGCCGATGGCCTTTATGTACTTCTTCTTGACGTCTTCTGCGGAGGCCTTGGTACCAAGCTCCGGCAGCATCTGCTCGAGGGTCTCGAATGCGAGGTAGGGATTGATCGCCTCGGCGCCGTAGCCGGCGAGCGTGCAGAACTGGTGCACCTCGTGCGCCTCGCCGGTCTCCACGACGAGACCGACCGACGTGCGCAGGCCCTGCTTGATAAGGTGGTGGTGCACCGCGCTGGTGGCGAGAAGCGAGGGGATCGGCACACGGCCCGGACCGCAAGCGCGATCCGACAGGATGATGATGTTGTACTGGTGGCTCCGCACGGCCTCCTCGGCCTCCGCGCACACGCAATCGAGCGTCGGCCCCATGCCCGCCGGTCCGCGCGCCGCGTCGAACGTGATGTCGATGGTGATCGAGGAGAACTCGTTGTCCTCGACGGCGCCGATCTGGCGGATCCGCTCGAGGTCCTCGTTGGTCAGGATGGGCTGATCGACCTCGAGCCGCTTCTGCCGTGACGTGCCCTCGAGGTCGAGCAGGTTCGGCCGCGGCCCGATGAACGACACGAGGCTCATGACGAGTTCCTCGCGGATCGAATCGATCGGCGGGTTCGTCACCTGCGCGAAGTTCTGCTTGAAGTAGGTGTGGAGCAGCTTCGGCCGCGAGGACAGCGCCGAGATCGGCGTGTCGGTGCCCATCGAGCCGATCGCCTCCTGCCCGGTCTCCGCCATCGGCGGCATGAGAAGCTTCAGGCTTTCCTGCGTGTAGCCGAATGCCTGCTGGAGATCGAGACAGCTCACGTTGTTGCGCTTGGGCGGCTCGCTCTTGGCCAGCGGAAGATCATGCACCATGATCTGCGCGCCGCGCACCCACTGCTCGTAGGGGTGGCTCGAGGCGATCTCTGCCTTGAGCTCGTCATCCGATACGATACGCCCCTTCTCGAGGTCGATCAGCAACATCTTGCCGGGCTGCAGGCGCCACTTCTTGACGATGCTCTGCTCGGAAACCGGCAGCACGCCCGACTCCGAGGACATGATGACAACGTCGTCCTTGGTCACAAGATAGCGGGCCGGACGCAAGCCGTTGCGGTCGAGTGTGGCGCCGATCTGCCGGCCGTCTGTGAACGCCATCGCCGCGGGTCCGTCCCAGGGCTCCATCAAAGCGGCGTGGTACTCGTAGAAGGCGCGGCGCTTAGCGTCCATCATCGGATTGCCGGCCCAGGCCTCCGGGATCAGCATCATCGCGGCATGCGCCATCGAGTAGCCGCCCATGACCAGGAACTCGAGTGCGTTGTCGAAGCAGGCGGTGTCGGACTGGCCCTCGTAGGAGATCGGCCAAAGCTTCTCGATGTCGCCGCCATAGAGGGGCGACGACACCGAGGCCTGGCGCGCCGCCATCCAGTTGACGTTGCCGCGCAGCGTGTTGATTTCGCCGTTGTGGGCCACCATCCGGTAGGGATGTGCGAGCTTCCACGACGGGAAGGTGTTCGTGGAAAAGCGCTGATGGACGAGCGCCAGCGCCGAGGCGAGCCGGGGGTCGGACAGATCCTTGTAGTAGGCCTTCACCTGGTAGGACAGGAACATGCCCTTGTAGACCAACGTCCGACTCGACAGGCTCACCGTGTAGTGGCCGATGTCGCGGCCCTTGTAGGCCTGCTGAAGCGCATTCGAGACGATCTTTCGGGCGAGATAGAGCTTGCGCTCGAAATCGCCCTCGCTCACTCCAGCAGGCTTGGCGATGAACACCTGACGGTGGTCGGGCTCGGTAGCGCGCACGAGGTCGGACAGGCAGGAGTTGTCGACCGGCACGCGGCGCCAGCCGAGCAGCTCGAGGCCTTGCTCCTTGAGGATTCGTGTCCAAACGGTGTTGCAATGCTTGCGCAGACGCGGATCGCGCGGCGCGAACACGTGCCCCACCGCGTACTCGCCCGGTGCGGGCAGCGTGAATCCGGTCCGCGCGCATTCCTCGGCGAGGAACACGTGCGGGATCTGGATCAGGATGCCGGCACCGTCGCCCGCCAGCGGATCCGCACCGACCGCGCCGCGGTGTTCGAGGTTCTCGAGAATGTGCAGCGCATCGTCGACGATCTGATGCGACTTCCGCCCCTTCATGTCGGCGATGAAGCCCACGCCGCAGGCGTCTCGCTCGAATGCTGGGTCGAAGAGCCCCTGGGCCTCGGGCCGCTCGTAAGCGCCGCTCGTCGCGTGGTCGGTCATGTCGGTCCTCGGGTGCCCTCAGGGCGCTTCAAGACGTTCTCGGATCGAAACATCGGATGGTGGCTTGGCATACGGTGTCGCGGGTGGCGTTACGGGTCGGCGTCAAGGAGAGATCCCGAAGCCTCGACAAGCGTGCGGGCCTTTATCACGCCCGCGGCGCCGTGACGCAAGGTGCGCGATCAATCGCCCGCCGTGCGTTTTCGGTCAGCGTCGCGACGGCGCAGCGCACCATTCGCGCGCGTAACGACGAACGCACCGCGCTGGCGACCAGATTGCGCCAGCGCGCCCCGCATCTGTCGCACTATCCCTGCCACTGCCGGCACGTCGTCACCCCACGTGGTGCCCGGTCGGAGACCCGGCTGTCGCGTTACCCTGCGTCGCGCTATGGCCCCATCCGAACGATCGGCGGACGGATCCAGCACAAAGGACAGGATTACTGACCTTTCCCGGCATTTTGCAGATTTCACGATGTCGCACAAGGGTCATTGTGGCAGAGCCGTGCTCGCCCGCGCGCGCTTCGCTACACGCGCCCGGACAACAGTCGGCTCCGGCGCGCAGCGATTGCCATCACGCACTGCGCGGGCCGTATCGCGCGCCCAACGAGCCAAGCAAAAAGAGCGGATGCCGTATCCGGCATCCGCCCGATGACCAACTTCGTCGACGCGCTTAGCGGCGTCAGGCATGTGCCTCGATCTGGCGCACCTCTCGAGGGCCGACAGAGATCGGCACATTGCGCGGCTTCAGCCGCTCGGGGACGTTGCGCTGTAGCTCGATGTCGAGCAGACCGTCCCTCAGCTCCGCCGACCGAACCTCGACATGGTCGGCAAGCTGGAAGCGCCGCTCGAAGGAGCGCGCCGCGATGCCCCGATGGAGATAGCGCCGCTCGGCTGTCTCGGGCACCTTGTCGCCGCGCACGGCCAGAACCGTGTCCTTCACCTCGATCTTGAGTTCGGCCTCGGCGAACCCTGCGACCGCCATGGTGATGCGGTAGTCGGTCTCCGACAGACGCTCGATGTTGTAGGGCGGGTATCCGTTGTCGGTGTCGATGCCCGCGGCACTGTCGAGCAGCTGAAAGAGGCGGTCGAACCCGATCGTGGACCGCTGAAAGGGCGTAAAGTCGATGTGTCGCATGACATATCCTCCTATGAGCGACATGCACCCGAGCCGACGGATGAAGCGGGCCGGGACCCGTGACGAAACCCGTCCGGCAGGACCGCCTCGGCCGACTCGCGCCCCCTCTATGAGGCGAGCGCACGCAAGATTTAGGTCGCCGTGGCGGCGCTTCAAGACCCGGCTCGGCTGGGTCGCCGCGATGCCGGCCCGCCACAGCCCGTTCAGGCGCCGTTCAGCTCGCCGACATCAGTGTGCCACGAAGGGGAAGGCGAGGTCCCAACGCCCACGGGGTCAGGAGTGCAACCGATGCCACGTCACATCCGCAGCGCTGTGCTTGCGGCGATACTGTTGGTGCTGCCCGCCGCAACGGTAACGGCAGCGGATCTCGGCTACGACGAACGCGGCGCGCAAGGCTTCGACGATCCCTACGACGATCCGCGCTACGCCAATATATATGGCCGCGACGAGCCGCCGCGAACGTACCACCTGGAGCGGCCGGACCGGGCATCGCGCAGTCAGGCATACCAGGCCTATGAGCCGCTCGACGACGAGGACGAGGACCCGCCTTACGCTGATGCACCGAGCCGACATGGCGGCTACCTCGAGCCACTACCGCATCCGCCTCGGTTCGACGACCGCCGCCACGCTCGGCACGGCTACGCCAGCGACCGCCGCTGCCTGCCGCGCGAGCTGATCCGCGACCGGCTGAAAGACGCGGGTTGGCACGACTTCCACGATCTCGAGCTGGCTGGCGACACTGCCGTCATCCGCGCCCGCCGACCCTCTGGCCGGCTGTTCGAGATCAGGCTCGACCGCTGCAACGGAGAGATCATCGGGGCACGGCGCCTCGGGCCCTACGCACTAGACACCCCGCGGGGCGCCCGATCGTACTGAGCCTAGCGCCCGCTGCGGTCCGGCTCGGCTCCTGTTATGATGGCGTTTCGAGCTGACTCGCGCCGCCGTAGTGCCGAACGCGACGGCGGCTCAGAACCGAGGCGCGGGAGACGACACATATGCAGCTCGTGACGCTGGCCAAGAACCCGGTGCCGAGCGGCGCCGTCGTCGGCAACGTACCGGGCTACGACGGAGCCCCGCTTCGCTTTGCCCGCTGGCCGGCGACGCGCAGCCCCCGGCGGGGAACCGTGTGCCTGTTCGGCGGTCGGGGCGAATACATCGAGAAGTACTTCGAGGTAATCGCCGATCTGCGCCGCCGCGGATTTGCCGTGGCCTGCCTCGACTGGCGCGGCCAGGGCGGCTCGTTCCGTCCGCTCCGCAATCCACGCAAGGGGCATATCAACGACTTCGCCGAGTACGACCGCGACCTCGTCCGCTTCATGCGCGACATTGTGCTGCCGGACTGCCCGCCCCCCTATATCGCTCTGGCTCATTCTATGGGCGGCGCGATCCTCCTGCGCAACGCCGTCGAGCCCGCATCCTGGTTCTCGCGCATGGTGCTGACGGCGCCGATGATCGCCTTCGACGACGGCCGGGTGGGCGTGCCCCAGTTCATCGCCCGCGGCTACGCGGAGGTCCTGGCGGGTGCCGGCTTCGCATCGGCTTATGTTCGCGGCGGCAGCGACCGGCCCGAGGAGACGGCCGAGTTCGAGGGCAATCCGTTGACGTCAGACCGCGAGCGGTGGGCCCGCAACAAGGCCGTGCTGGAGCTTGCTCCCGCCATCGGTGTCGGATCGCCGACGGTGGGCTGGCTGCGCGCTGCCTACCATACCATCGGCCGTTTCGCTCAGCCGAGCTATCCAACTGCGGTCACCGTGCCCATGCTGCTGTTCGCCGCCGGCAACGACAGCATCGTGTCGACGCGCGCGATCGAGGACTTCAGTATTGGGCTAAAGGTCGGATCGCACCTACTGATTCCCAATGCGCGTCACGAGATCCTTCAGGAATGCGAGAGCGTCCGCCAGCGTTTCTGGGCCGCTTTCGATGCATACCTCGGCGTCGAGGAGGCCGCCGCCTGACGGCCGCGACGCCTCAGCCCGACAGCACCTCAAGCGCGCGGGCGTGCAACGCCGGATCGCCGCTGGCCAGGATGCGGCCGCCACCCGTTGCCGGCCGGCCGTCCCATGTCGTGATGCACCCGCCTGCGCGCTCGATGATCGGAATCAGCGCGACGATGTCGTACGGCTTGAGACCAGCCTCGGCGACGAGGTCGACGAAGCCCGCGGCCAGCATGGCGTAAGCGTAGCAATCGCCGCCGTAGCGGGTCATACGCACCTTCGACTTCAAGCGTGCGAACCCGTCCGCCTCGGTGCCCGGCGCGAACAGATCGGGATGCGTGGTCGACAGCACTGCATCCGCGAGCCGACGGCAGCCTCGCGTCGAGATGCGCCGCGACCGTCCGCCGGCCACACGCAGGAACGCGGCGTCCTTCGACGACCAGATGCGCTCGCGGGTGAACGGCTGGTCGAGCACGCCGACGAGCGGCGCATCGTCCTCGATCACGCCGATCAGGGTTCCCCAAAGCGGATAACCCATGATGAACGCCCGCGTGCCGTCGATCGGGTCGACGACCCACCGGTAGCGCCCGGCACCAGCTCGCTCGCCGTACTCCTCGCCGACGAGGCCATGGTCGGGGAAACGTTCGCGGAGCGCGCGCGAAATGACCCGCTCGGCGGCCTTGTCCGCAGCCGTCACGGGATCGAACCCCGAACCGCCCGCCGCGCCCTTGTCGTCGACCGCCAGTGCCTTGCGGAAGTGGGGCAGGATCGCCGCACCGGCGCGATCGGCCAGCTCGTGGGCGAAGCCGACGAGCTCTTTCGCATTGATACGTGGAGCTGACGGCGCAGGGGATCGGGCCAAGGGTATCCTGCAGGAAAGAGTTGATTGTCCAACGGGCGCCAGCGGGACGCGCCAGAAAAATGCGCTACTCAATTCGAATGCGCGGCCCGTTCCGTTCGCCGGCGCGCCGCCCGTGTGCAGCCGTGCTTAGCGCTTCCGCCGCTTGCCGACCATCTGTCTCATCCAGCGACCACCGCGATAAGCTAAACAATGTCGTGTTGTGGCGAGACAGATACACGTCCACTCCTTTGCCTGAGCATTCGCCCGAAGTTCAGTTGCCGAGGATCGCGAACAGTCACATATTTTTTGTATGCGGTGCGCTGCACGCGGCTTATCCGCTGCCCACTATGGGCGTTTCCTCCCTGGACTTGGGCCGTTCGCCTTTGCGAGCGGCCTTTTTTCGCGACTGACGTGCACGACCCAGCCGAGACGGCTCTCGGCCGACAATCCAGCGCGCGCCGCTGCGTCCGAGGTCTGCCCAAATCGCTGAGGTCCCGAGCCGTGGTATCCCGCACTGCGACAAGCACCCTGTCGGCGTTGGGGACCCGGGGGACCTAAAGATATGATTCTTAACACTTTAGCGGCGACAAGCTGACTAATGTCAGCCCTACGGCGATGTCTGCCCAGCTCTGCAAAAAATGCAGTTGAATCTTGTGCGCCGCACCTTTAGATTTTGCAGTGCGTCATCGCTGAGCTTGCTCGCGGTGCTGCAGCCCTCCTTGGGCGTTTCCTCCCTAGACTTGGGCCATTCGGCAACCCCGAATGGCCTTTTTTTCTTGGAAATTTCTCACGTCACCTTAAATCGCCGTGACGCTGGGAGTTTGCGCCGGACCGTAGCAGAGCCGGGTCGCATCGAGAGCGCGTGTTGACGGACGGCGCTCGCACCGCAGCATCGGGCGCGCCCGCACTTGCCACATGCTGATACGTCCGAGGGTGTGCCGCTGACACTGACCGTGCGGCTTCGGCGGTATGAGCCGGCGCCAGGGGGACCGAGCAGCTGCCGGGCGCCGTGCTACTCGGCGGCCGCCCGCCGTTCCAGCAGCAGCGGCATCTCTTTCAGCAGACGGCTGGTCAGAATCATGAGGCTCCGCTCGAGCGCTGCAAACCCCGCAGTCGGCGCCAGTTGCGTCTCGTCGAGGTAGAGACCCCGGTTGATCTCGATCTGCAGCGCATGCGTGCGCCGGGAGGGCCGACCGTAGTGCTCGGTTATGAACCCGCCGGCATAGGGGCGGTTGAGCTGCACGTCATAGCCGAGTGCCTGCAGCACGTCGCGCGTGAACCTGGTCAGACGGGGATCACAGGACGCGCCGAAGCGGTCGCCAATGACGAAATCTGGCCGCGGGCTCGTCCCGATGCCGATCGATGCCGACGGCATCGAATGGCAGTCGATCAGGATCGCATAGCCAAAGCGGGCTCGCGTCGCGGCCAACAGTGCCTCGACGGCGGCGTGAAAAGGCTTGTATAGCAATTCGATACGCGTGAGAGCCGCATCCAGCGACAGCGGCGCCCGATAGATCTCCTCCCCGTCCGCGACGATACGCGCGATCGTGCCGAGCCCGCCAACGACGCGCACCGATTGGGTGTTGCAGTAGTCGGGTAGTGCCGTGTCGAACAGTGCGGGATCGAGCTCGTAGGCCTCGCGGTTGAGGTCGAGGTAGGCGCGCGGAAACTCGGCCGCGATCAAAGGGGCGCCGATAGAGGCGACGTGAGCGAACAGCGCGTCGACATAGCTGTCCTCTGATTTTCGCAGCGTCAGCGGATCGAGCCGGGACTGGGCCAGGAAATGACGCGGATAGATGCGCCCCGAGTGCGGCGAGCAGAGCACGAACGGCGCCGACTGCTCGCGCGGCGCATGGATGCGGAACGGCGGCGCGAGCTCGGCCAGGATCGACGCTCTTTCTCGCTCGGGCATGCCGCTTGCATTCTTTCGTCGGAGGGTGGGAGCCCGTTGTCCGAGGGCATGCTTCCGTCCTGAAGGGAGACGTTGGCCCCGGATCGCGCATCGTTAGTGTGCCAACGCCGTCGAGGTCTGTCCATGTGCGTTCGAGACGACAGCCCATTTGTCCCGCGTGCAGCCGCGATGACGACCCGACCCCGCGCCTTCACCCGGCGTTTACCAAACTCGCGTCAGATTCGACTGGCAATCGATCCATCCGGCGCTATCCTTCCTCCTCTGTATCGTGAGTGCTCATGACTGTGAAACCGTCCCAGTTGCCCATCTGCCGTATCCTGCTCGCCGAGGACGACGACTCGATGCGCGGCTTTCTCGAGCGCGCGCTCACCAAGGCGGGCTACGAGGTCACTGCGATGCCGGATGGCGCGTTCGCCTACGAGCGACTGAAGGAAGAGCCCTTCACGCTGCTGCTGACCGACATCGTGATGCCGCGCATGGACGGCATCGAGCTGGCCCGGCGTGCGAGCGCGCTCGACCCCGAACTCAAAATCATGTTCATCACGGGCTTCGCAGCCGTCACACTGAATAACGACAGCGCCGCTCCGAAGGATGCACGCGTCTTGTCGAAGCCGTTCCACCTCAAGGATCTCGTGCGCGAGGTCGACCGGCTGCTGGCGGCCTGACGGTCCGGCACGGATGCTTGGCGCCCGCTTCGCAGGGCGGCCGCGGCGCCCGAACCCGTCCGGCGTTTTTTGCCGCTGCCCGGCTTGCCTCGCTTCGCCAATGCCGATATAGACCCGACTTCCGCGTGTCCGTCGGACACGTCCGGGCGCGTAGCTCAGCGGTAGAGCACTACCTTGACATGGTAGGGGTCACAGGTTCGATCCCTGTCGCGCCCACCATTCTTTGCGAAATCCTCTAAGGCCGCCGCGGGTTGCGCCGCGGCCAGAGCAAAGGATGGCGGTTCCCTGAAGCGAGTCCCTTGGCGTTCCGCCTCTGGGCATCCCTGCCCTCTGGTCGACTGGGGGCAGCCGTGGCGAATTCGCGGAGCAGGATCTCCGGCTCGTGCGCCGCACCGGACGGGCTGCACCGATCGTGGGGGGCGCTTCACCCATCGTGGGGAGCTCTGGCTCCGCGCAGACTGATCTCCTCGTGATCCAGCTCCGCCTCGATCAGGTGCAGCGTCTCGTCATGGATTTCGCCGTTGCGGTGCAGCCGTATCAGCTCCGCACGCGCCGTCGCGAGCGCAGCCAATGCTGCATCCTTGCGCGCCTCCCGCGCGCGTGCCGCCTCCGCAGGCGTTTCAGTATCGCTGCGCGCCGTTCGTAGCCTGTCGCAGTACTCGGCGATCAGCCGTGGATAGGGCCCGAGCGGATCCATCTCCGCCGCCGACCGGCTCTTCAGATTTTCGAGCGCCGCCGCGTTGATCCTCGCACGCACCTCGCGACCGTCGATATGAACAGCGCCGACGAGCTTCGGCTCCGCCGGGTCGAGCCAGCGCACCAAGGGTCCGAGGCTCGCGCCTTGGAGCAGAACCGTGACGGCTATGACGACGAACGTCGTGAAGATGATGAGGTCTCGCTCGGGAAAGCCGGACGGCAGGGCGAGCGCAGCGGCCAGGCTGACGACCCCGCGCATGCCTGCCCATCCGATCAGCGCCGGCACCGCCAGGGCGGGGTAGGGATCGCGTTTGCGCAAACCCGGGATCAGCAGCCGCGGCAGGTAGGTGGCCGGAAACACCCAGACGAACCGCGAAGCAATGACCGCCGCCGTCACCGCCAGCGCAAACGGCATGGCCGACTGAAGCGCTGCGCCGGGCCCACCGAGATTGGTCATGATCTCATGGAGGGCGAGGCCGATCAGGATGAACACCAGCGCCTCCATCACGTAGACCACGAGATTCCACACCGCCAGCGCCTGCACCCGGTTGTGCGCCGAGAGCACCTCGTGCTGCCGCCATCCCATGATGAGCCCGACGGCCACCACCGCCAGCACGCCCGACACATGCAACAACTCGGCGCCGATGTAGGAGCCCCACGCCGCCAGGAAGCTCACAAGGATCACGGTCGCCGTGTCGTCGATCCGCGCCAGAACGGCGGTCACGGCATAGCCGATGGCGATCCCGACCAGGACCCCGCCGACCGACAGCCAGGCGAACGTCAGCGCCGCGTCCTGCCAGCTGAACGCCCCCGTCAGAGTAGCCGCCACTGCGATGCGATAGAGCATCAAGCCGGAAGCATCGTTGACGAGGCTCTCGCCCTCGAGAATGGTGACCATGCGCCGCGGCACGGGCACCCGCTGCAGAATGGCCTTCGCCGCTACGGCATCGGGCGGCGAAACGATGGCTCCCAGCGCAAAGCAGGCGGCCCACGGAAGGCCGGGCATCATGTACTTTGCCACCGCGCCGACAGCATAGGTCGTGAACAGCACCGCGCCGACCGCCAACAGCAGTATCGGCCGTAGATTGGCGCGGAAATCGCGCCACACCGTGAAGTAGGCGCCGGCCAGCAAGAGCGGCGGCAGGAACAGGACGAGGATGAGATCGGGATTGAGCTCGAGTTTCGGCACGCCCGGCACAAAGGCCAGCGCCATCCCGCCGATGACGAACGCGGCCGCGGGCGGCAATCCGACGCGGCGGGCGAGGATCGACAACCCCAAGACGGCAAGCAGCAGAAGAAGGAGCGTCTCGAAGAGAACCACAGGCGTCATGTAAGATCCGTCTTGATGAGCGGCTCCTTCGCGAGCCATGTCGATCAGGTTTCGGCGCATGCCTCACGCGGTCTCCGAGAGACACGATCGGCGTCCGCTGCGTCAAGCATCGCCGCCGCTGTCCCACCCGGATCGGAAGGCCCTTTTAGCCTTGACAGGACCAGGGTTTTCGGGCTTCTGAGCCGCTTCGGTTGGATCTCTGTGGGTGTTTCCGTACGCCGTCGTGCGCCATGGGTTGTCCCTGGTGGTCTCTCCGCACGGACGTCTACTCCGGATGCACTGGCGCTGGCTCCCGAGGCTCGGATTGCATAGCCCAGAGGTATTGCCGGGAACTCGCGAGACTTGGCCGGAGCGCGCCGTTGGGGCGCGGCGCGGCGATCGCTCTCGGCACCGGTCGTCCGGGTGCAACCGGTAGGAATAGAGTTGGGACGTGGTAGCGCGCGGTTGTGCGACACCTAAGCCCAGAGGAATTGCTCCGGGATTGGACGCGGAGCGCTGCACGGACGTCACTTTGGATCTGCACTCACAAGGCTACTGGTGTCACAATGAAGGTTCGCAACTCTCTCAAGTCCCTTCGCTCGCGCCACCGCGACAACCGCGTCGTGCGCCGCAAGGGCCGCGTTTATGTCATCAACAAGACGCAGAAGCGGTTCAAAGCCCGCCAAGGCTGAGCGACGGCTGGTTGCGGCACCTCTGGCCGGACACGCTCGCTCGTCTCTTTGACGTCGAGACGATCGCCGTCTAGTCTATTCGGATGATCCGTTCGCTCCATCTTGCCGCCGTGCTGGCCGCGATTGTCGCCGTCATAGCAGGGTCGAATGACACGCTCGCTCAGTCGTCGTTCGCGCCGGTGCCGCGAGCGCAAATGTCCAAGCCCGGACTTCCCGATCCCATGCCCTGGGTCCAGTCGACTGGCCGACTGGTCCACAAGATCGAGGACCAGAGGTCTCCAGGCCAACAGCCACCCGCAAAACGTGCGCCGGAGTTGAGGCGCGACCGCGATAAGCCCGAGATTGCCCCGCCCGCAAAGGGTCGGGAAGCGGACAGCTTGCGGTCCGACGGCTCTGGTCCGGACAGCATCAGGCCAGATCGGCGCGGCAACCAGCCGGCTCAGAGGCAAGCCGCACCCAAAGCGCCCGAGACCCCGGCGAGCCGCCGCAAAGCGCTCGACGATCTCTACGCCATGCTGGCCGCCGCCGGCAGCGAACCGGAAGCGGCCACGATCGCACAATCGATCGAGCAGCGCTGGACCCAGTCGGACAGCGATACGGTGTCACTGCTGATGGCGCGCGCAACGCAGGCGGTGGCCATGCGAAATCCGGCGCTGAGCATTGAGTTGCTCGGAGCCGTGGCCGACCTTGCGCCCGACTTCGCCGAAGCGTTCGCGCGGCGGGCCTTCCTCTTCTACACCGAAAGCGACAGCACGCGGGCGCTCGGCGACTTGCGGCGCGCATTGGCACTCGAGCCGAACCACTTCCGCGCGCTGGACGGATTGGCGACGATCCTGCTCGAGATCGGGGAGAAGCGCGCGGCGCTTAAAGCCCTGAAGCAGCTCGAGAGCGTGCATCCGTTCTGGCCTGGCCTAGAGGAGCGGCTCCGCGAGACCGAGCGGGCCGTCGAGGGGCAGGGCATCTAGGCCGTTGCCCCCCGCCAGACGGACGCGGGGCGCCTCCCCCGCGTGTCGTGTCAGCCAGCCGCCGGCTCGCCTTTCGCGTCCAGGAACGCGATGCGGATCATGTTTGTGGCGCCAGGCGATCCGATCGGCAGGCCGGCGGTGATGAGGATACCCTCGCCCGCCTTTGCGAACCCCTCGTCGAATGCAATCCGGCACGCCTTCGACACCATTCCGGAAAGGTTCTCCGCGTCGCCTGTCAGCACAGCGTGGATGCCCCACACCACGGCCAGCCGATGCGCTGTCGCAGCCACCGGCGTCAATCCGATAACCGGCAGACCGGGACGTTCGCGCGCCACGCGCAGCGCCGTCGAGCCCGTTGCCGTATAGCAGACGATGGCGGCAAGCTTCACCGTGTCGGCGATAGCATGTGCTGCAGCGGCGATCGCGTCCGCAGCCGTCGGCTCCTTCTCGATGGTCGTCGCGTGCACCAGCGCCTTATAGGCCTTGTCGTTCTCGACCTGGATGGCAATACGGTCCATCATCTGGATCGCCTCCACCGGGTACTGGCCCACTGCCGATTCCGCCGACAGCATGACGGCATCCGCACCGTCGAATACAGCCGTTGCGACGTCGGACACCTCGGCGCGCGTCGGCACCGGCGAGGTGATCATGCTCTCGAGCATCTGGGTTGCAACGACCACCGGTTTGCCGGCCGCGCGCGCCTTCCGCGTGATCTTCTTCTGCAGGCCTGGCACCTTCTCGATCGGCATCTCGACGCCGAGATCGCCGCGAGCCACCATGAAGCCGTCACCGGCCGCGATGATCGAATCGAGATTGTCGATGGCCGACGGCTTCTCGATCTTGACCATCACCGCTGCCCGTCCGTCGACGCGCCGCACCACATCGGCAACGTCGTCGCCGCGCTGCACGAAGGACAGCGCGATCCAGTCGGCCGCCAGATCGAGCGCGCACACGAGATCGGCCTCGTCCTTCTCGGTCAACGGCCCAACGGGAAGCAGCGTATCGGGAAGGCTGATACCCTTGCGGCTCGACAGCGCGCCGCCGTTCATAACGGTCGCCGAGATGCGGCTGCCCTTGTTCTCTATGACGCGCATGCGGATCTTACCGTCGTCGAGCAGCAGCGCATGGCCGGCCTCGACGGAGTCGAAGATCTGGGGATGGGGGAGGAACACGCGCTGCGCCGAGCCCTGCTCCTCGGTGCGGTCGAAGTGGAACGTCTCGCCCTCCTTGACGAAGGCGCGGCCGCCCGCGAACTCGCCGAGCCGGAACTTCGGGCCCTGCAGGTCGCACAGCACGCCGATCGGGTAGCCGTTGCGCTTGGACACCGCGCGCACCGCATAGAGCAGCTCGCGCGCCATATCGTGCGTGGCGTGGCTCATGTTGATCCGGAAGACATCGACGCCGGCGACGAACAGCCGCTCCAGCATCTCCGGTGACGACGAGGCCGGGCCAAGTGTGGCAACCAGCTTGACCCTGCGATTACGCCTCATTGCTTGAACCTCATTTCGTTCGTTTACCCCCGTCGTCGGGATCCGTGAGGCGTATAGTCCACTCCTTCGCCTCGCCGGTGTCCACCTCGAAAAAACCAGCGCGCTTGTAGCCGCGCTTCTGGCAGTCCTGCACGCCACGCACCACGAACGACTTGTCGAGCGTGCACATGAAGTTGCCTCCGGCCCACTCGCCGCCGCGATCGTAGTCGACAGCGTGAACATAGATGAATCGGCTGGGAACGGCGCCTTTGAGAAGGATCTCACACGTTTGTGACGCGATGTTCCACCAGCCCTCCGTCGCCCATCCGCCGCTGTCCTGATAGCCGACCGAGACGCCGACCCGGCTCGACGTGGCGTTGCAGAGCTTGAGGTCGGCGCGTGCCGACGATGGCATTGCAGCGCAGGCGATGATTCCGAGGACGAGCCCGACCCGCGGCGAGGCTACGAGCCGCCGGAACTCCGCCGGTGCCGTGCACGGCAGCAGCGTTTTTGCCAGCTCACGGATCGACGAGAATAACGCGGAGATCGTTGACATTTGTCTGAGTGGGACCGCACTGAACGAGACCGCCGGCCTTGGCGAAGTAGCCGGTGCTGTCGTTGTTGGCGAGGAAAGCGGCGGCATTGAGTTTCCTTTCCCGCCCGCGCGCCAGCGTGCCGGGATCGGCCACCGCGCCGGCCGGATCGTCGGCGTTCCCGCTGCCGCCGTCGATGCCGTCCGTATCCGCCGCCAGTGCCGCGATACCCTCCGCGCCGTCGAGCGCAACCGCCAGCGAGAGCGCGTATTCCTGGTTCGGGCCGCCCGCCCCGTCGCCGGTCACTGTCACCGTGAACTCGCCGCCCGACAGGAACGCGACCCTCTCGCCGCGGCGCTTGGCATCGAGTGCCATCGCCGCATGAAAGCGTGCCACCTCGCGCGCCTCGCCCTCGAGGCTGTCGCCGAGCACGTCCGCCCGGTAGCCGGCCTGCCGCGCGACGGCCGCCGCAGCGGCGAGCGATGTGCCGGGCGTCGCGACGAGCGTATAGGTCGAGGCTGCGAGCCGCGGATCGCCGGGCTGCAGCGTCTCGTTCGCCGCATCGTTCAGTGCGGCGACGATCTCGGGCGATGGCACGATGCCGTAGCGGGCCAGCACCTCGCGCGCCTCGCCGAGCGATGTCGGATCGGCAACGGTCGGTCCGGAGCCGATCGAGGCGAGATCGTCCTTCGGAACGTCCGAGATCGCCAGCGTTATGAGCCGCGCCGGATGCACGGCCGCCGCCAGCTTGCCGCCCTTGATCCGTGACAAATGGCGACGGACGCAATTCATCTCGGAAATGCGGGCACCAGAGCGCAGCAGTTGCTTGGTCAGCGCCTGCTTGGCCTCGAACGAGACCCCAGCGACGGGTGCGGACCACAGGGCCGAGGCGCCGCCAGAAAGCAGGCAGAGCACCACGTCGTTCGGACCGGCGGCGGCAACCGCCTCGAGCGCACGTGCGGCGCCGCTGATGCTGTTGGCGTCGGGCACCGGATGCCCCGCCTCGATGATCTCGATGCGCTCGGTCGACAACTTGAATCCGTGGCGCGTCGTGACAAAGCCGGAGACCCGGTCGCCCTGACCGCGCGCGATATAATGCTGCTCCGTAGCCCGCGCCATGGCGGACGCCGCCTTGCCAGCGCCGACCACCAGAATGCGACCGCCTTGGGGCACCTCCGGCAAGTGGGGTGGCACGCAACCCTGAGGGTGCGCCGCGGCGACGGCGGCCCGGTAGATGTCGACGAGGAGCTGCTCGGTTGCCTTCGTGAACGGGCCGGCCACGACGTCCTCCCATCCGTGCTTTCCACGGCAGACTTTTGTAGAACTGATGAGTGTGTGCGGGATCGCCGGACGGGCGTCAAGCGGGCGCGCCCCGGAATGTGCCGGTCGACTGACGGCCGTTTGCCGCAGAGTCGCGGGCCGGTCGGGGGGCACAGGCGGCGGACGGCCGATGGCGTCTGCCAGGCCTTGAGGCTACAGTCGTCGAACCATGTCCGACCGCTCCCTCGAAACCGCCCCGGGGCCCCAGATCGCGGCCCAATCGACCGAGACGTTCACCATCCTGCCGGGCCGTGCGGACGGCGGGATCGTACTCGTCTGCGACCACGCCTCGAACGCACTGCCGGCCGCTTACGGCTCGCTTGGCCTGCCTGCAAGCGAGCTTGAGCGCCACATTGCCTATGACATCGGCGTCGCGGCAATGACACGCGCCCTGTCTGCCTCGCTCGGTGCGCCGGCGATCTTATCGGGCTACTCGCGCCTGCTGATCGACCTCAATCGCGGTACCGACGATCCGACGCTGGTTATGAGGCTGTCCGACGGCGCCGTGATACCGGGGAACCGTCACCTCGACGATGCGGAGCGGACCACGCGTATCGCCCGCTACTATGCGCCCTACCATGCCGCGCTTTCGGGCCTCATCGACCGCTGCCTTGCGACTGGCAAGGTGCCGGCGCTCCTGTCGCTGCACAGTTTCACCCCGGTCTGGAAAGGCACGCCACGACCTTGGCATGCCGCCGTTCTGTGGGACCGGGATCCTCGCCTCGCAGAGCCGCTGATCGCCCGTCTCAGGGCAGCGGACGCGACCCTCTTCGTCGGCGACAACGAGCCTTACAGCGGGCGCCTCGTCGGGGACACCATGTGGCAGCACGGCACCTGCCGCGGGCTCGCACATGCCATCGTCGAGGTCCGCCAGGATCTCATCGCCGAGCCTGCCGGGCAGCACGCCTGGGCCGGCCGTCTCGCCGAGGTGGTGCGCGCGATCCAGGGCTGCCCGGACCGCGCGCCAGCCCTTGCCCGCGTCGAGCATTGGGGCTCGCACGCCGGCTCCTGAAGCCCTATTTGAGCACGAGCGATTTTGCCGTGCGCCTCTGCGCGGCCGCAACCGATCCGAAGGAGACCGTGACCATGACCGCGATCGACCCCAAGACCGAGATGGAGCTCGAGGCCGCGGCCTATCGCAAGCTCGTGGAGCACCTGCGCAAACGCCCGGACGTGCAGAACATCGACCTCATGAACCTCGCCGGGTTCTGCCGCAACTGCCTGGCCAACTGGTACCAGGACGCGGCCCGCGAGAAAGGCATCGCTCTCGAGAAGGATGCGGCCCGCGAGATCGTCTACGGTATGCCCTACAAGGAGTGGCAGGCCCGCAACCAGACGGAGGCGAGCGCCGAGACGCTCGCCGCCTTCGAGGTCAACCGGCCGAAGGAACACTGAGGAAGGAATACTGAGCCGGCAGGGGCGGCGTGCTCGCCGCCCCGGTTGGGCTGGGAGGCCGCGTTCAGGGCAGGTAGCAGCGCTGGCCGTTCCACTTGAGCCCGTCCTGGCAGACACAGCGCTGCTGGCTGAGGCTGTAGAGCTGGCCGCCCGTGCACTTGATAGGCGGCTTGAACTCTGGCTCGGCTTCCTTGACGCACTTACCGTTCTTCAGAACGCTGTCGCCCGGGCAGTTGTCGCCTGCCGGTTGGGCCTTCTGGCGCGGCACGCACTTACCGTTCCGCATCTCGAAGCCCTTGTCGCAAGAGCAGTCGCCCTCGGGACTGCGATAGGCGTTGTCGCCGCAGTTCTGGAGCAGAACGCACCGGCCGTTGACCTTCTTGTAGTTCGTGCCGCACTTGAGTGGCGGAGGCGACGGCTTCTCGGCAACCGGCTTCGGACGCGGCGGGGCCTCGGCCGGGGCCACGAAAGCGGGCGCACCCGCCGCCGTGCCAGGCATCCAACCGTCGATCAGATAGACGACGTTGTCGCTCGCGACCTCGCTGCCCGCCGACGACACGACAGCGAGCGTATTGCCGGTTGCCACCACGTCGCGGGCCTGGATCGAGGCATCTGTCCGGATGGTGCGGACGAGGGACAGGTCGCTTGCCGCCAGCACAAAAATAGTACCCTGGCGGCCGACCGCGACCACCAGCTGATCGACGGCACCCATGGCCACCACGGGCTCGGGCAGTCGTCGCTCGGCAGCAAACGCCGCCTTCCCCGCCGCGACCTTGACCACGACGCCGGTGTTCTGGTCGGGCGGCGCGCCGCCGACAAAAACGGCGCTGCGGTTGGCCGCCAGTCGCGGGTAATGCACCGGCAGGTCCGGGGAGGCGGCGGCATTGCCGCTCTTCGCCTCGACGATCGACAGAAATGCCGCCCGCGCGCCGACCGTCATATGGGCGACGTAGACGAACCCGTGCGCCGCCTTCATGTCGACCGGACCGCCCAACAGGTCGGCCACCTTCGCTGTCCGGCCGTTGAGGTGGGAGACGCGGGTCAACACCGCCGGCGCGCTGCAATTGAGGTTCGAGACGACCCACAAGGTGTTGTCGGCATAGGCCATGACGTCGGCGCACCGCGGCACCGAGGCGAACTCTCCGGCGTCGTCGTCCCCGCCTGAGGCCAGCGCGTAGATCATGTTGTCGGTCTCGGAGAGCGCATAGACCGTACCGTTCTCCGTCGCGACCATGTCGACGGGCAGCCGGCCGACCTTGTGGCGCTTGCCGACGCGGCGCTTGTCGATGTCGATCTGTACAATCGATCGGGCTCCGCTCTCGCTGACCCACAGGGAGCGCCCGTCGAATGCGGCCCGCTCAGGCCACTTGCCGACCCGTATTGCGGTGGCTGAACGGGTGACGCTCTCCGCGCCGGCGCTGGCCGTAGACTGGCTTGGGGGCGGTACGGCGGCAGGTAAGGGCTGCGCGAGCTTCTTCACGTAGGCCCGCGCCAGATCGGCATAGAAGCCGCTGGAATAACTCGACAGGAACGCATCCCAGGCCTCGATGGTACCGAGCGACTTGGCGGCTTCGAATGCCTCCTTCTCGGCCACCGTTGCACTTTGGGCCAAGGCCGGACCCGAGCGACAAACAAGCACGGGGACCACCACGGAAGCGAGCAGCATGACAGCGCCTGCTGCCAGCCGAAGAGCTGCGATCGACATGTAGGGGACCCCGAAATTCTCAGATTGCTGCAAAGTCCGACGTTGGCCCGGCGCGACGCCACAGGCAAGCGCAAATCCGCGTCGTTCAGTTCTGGACGCGGCCGTGGGTCCGAGGATCTGACCCGTGGCCAAACAGCCGTGGACGAATCACCCGCTCGCCTTGCCGCCCGACGTTGCCGCCCGCTAGCGTTACCCCAAGGCGCCGCCTGTTGCGGCGTGCGAGGGCGCAGTCCCCCGCCGCAGTACGCGGCGCGACCGGCCTGCACCGCGACAAGAGGGCACCACCATGACCACGCTACAGGCTTCGGCGCAGAACCAGCTCCGCCAGCTCGTCGAGCAGATCGAGCGGCTCGAGGAGGAGAAGAAGGCGCTCGCCGCCGACATCCGCGACAAATATCTCGAGGCCAAGGCCGTCGGCTTCGACGTCAAGGTGCTGCGTCAGGTCGTGCGGCTCCGCAAGAAGAGCCAGGAGGAACGTCAGGAGGAGGAGACCGTGCTCGAGGTCTACCTGCACGCGCTCGGCATGCTCGGCGATCTCAACGCCCGGGCCACCGCAGTCGCCCGCGAGGCAATGATTGCGGCCGAGTGAGCCAACGGGCGCCTCGGTCGAGACCGAGGCACCCGCTTTTTCGGACGCATATTGAGGCCGCGCCGTCCCGAGGGCGCAAGACGCAGAGCGGGGCAAATTATGGAGCGGGCGCCCCGCACCCGGTCGGCGCCAGGCCGGGACGCCCCACGGCGAAGCTTCGGCTGTCGCCTCACTCCGCCGCGTGACGGGAGGCCTTGCCGGCCTGCTTCTTGGCGATGGCGCCACGGACGCCCGAGCCGTAGTCCTTGTGGATCTTGTCGAAGAGCTGGCACTGCCGCTCAACGATCGCCTCCGGCACGCCGTCCATTGCGTCAGCGAGGTTCGCGAACAACCGCGCCTTCTGACCGGCGTCGAACAGATTGAACAGAGCGCGCGGCTGCGTGAAATCGTCCAACTTCTGACCGGCGCCATCCTTCTGGCTGTAGCGCCCCGCGTCGCCCGTGATGCGCAGCGGCGGCTCCTTGGCGGACGGGGCCTCGACCGGACCGTTCATCGTGTTCGGCTCGTAGTACGCATCCGGGTTGCCGGTCGCGATTCCGCCATAGGTGTTCATCTGCCCATCGCGATGATAGTGGTGAACGGGGCACTTCGGGCGGTTCACCGGGATCTGCTCGTAGTGCGTGCCGAGCCGGTACCGGTGCGCGTCGGCATACGAGAAGATGCGCGCCTGCAGCATCTTGTCGGGCGACCATGAGATACCGGGCACGACGTTCGAGGGCGAGAACGCCGCCTGCTCGATCTCGGCGAAATAGTTCTCGGCGTTGCGGTTGAGCTCGATCACGCCGACGTCGATCAACGGATAGTCGGCGTGCGGCCAGACCTTGGTGAGGTCGAACGGGTTGTAGGGCGTCTTGTCGGCGTCGAGTTCAGGCATGATCTGGACTTGCATCTTCCAGCGCGGGAACTCGCCCTTCTCGATGGTGCCGAACAGCGCCTCCTGGTAGCCCTCGCGGGTGCGTCCGACGACAGCCTCGGCCTCGCTGTTGGTGTAGTGCTTGTGGCCCTGCATCGTCTTGAAGTGGAACTTCACCCAGAA
>CAYYGO010000034.1:0-2305 GCA_964471635.1 uncultured Hyphomicrobium sp. | reverse complement strand
CTCCGCTACTTCGACGCCCTCGCCCGCAGCCAGCATTTCGGCCGGGCAGCGGACGAGTGCGCGGTCACCCAGCCCGCGCTTTCGATGCAGATCCAGGAACTCGAGCAGAGCCTTGGCGTCGCGCTGCTCGAGCGCACGCGCAGCGGCGTCAAGCTGACCGAGATCGGCCGCGTGTTCGCCGATCGTGCCCGGCGCATCCTGACCGACGTGCGCGACCTGTGCGAGCTTGCCGCCCACTCCGGCGCCCGACTTTCGGGCCTGTTGCGGCTCGGCGTCATCCCGTCGGTAGCGCCCTATCTGCTGCCCCCGCTGCTGCCGCTGCTCCAAGCCAACTACCCCGACATCAAGCTCCACGTGCGCGAGACGCAGACCGCGACGCTGATCCACGAACTGACCGACGGCAAGCTCGACGTGTTGCTGCTGGCGCTGCCGCTCAAGGACGGCGACATCGAGGAGCTCGACGTCTTCGACGACCGCTTCCTGCTCGCCGTGCCGCGCTCGCGCGGTCTCAGCGCCAGCGTGCGCGCCACGCCAGAGCTGATCGAGAACGAGCGGCTGCTGCTGCTCGAGGAGGGGCATTGCCTGCGTGACCAGGCGCTCAAGTACTGCGAGCTGAAAAAGGTCGAGGGCGTCGACACGTTCGGCGCCTCGAGCCTCGCGACCATCGTCGAGATGGTCGCCGCAGGCTACGGCATCACGCTACTGCCCGAGATGAGTCTCGCCGTCGAGGCGCGGGGCCGCGATCTCGACATCGTGCCGTTTGCAAACCCGGAGCCGAGCCGCCGCATCGGCCTCGCCTGGCGCCAGTCTTCGCCACGCCGCGAGGATTTCATCGCGTTGGGCAAGCTCGTCGAAACGGCCGGGGCGGCGGTACTGTCGAGGGCCGCGTGCGCTGCGCCCGTCAGAGGCAGGGGTAAGACGGCTGCGGGCGAAGACGCGCTCGCCACCGTCGCGCCCCGCAAGCCGCCGCGCGGGTGACCCGTCACGCTCGCCGGATGAAGCTCGCAACGACGCGCTTTGCGCCGGCCAGATCGAAGTCGATGGTGAGCTTGTTGCCGTCGACGTGCGTTACGGTTCCGAGCCCGAATTTCTGGTGGCGCACGCGGTCCTTCACGGCGTAGTCGGACGTCGCCGTCGAGGCTGCTACCAGCTCGCCATCGATCGTCATCGGCTGGGCCGGCTTGCGGTTGGCGTCGCGGCTCCACTGCTCCTTGGCGCGCTTCCAGCCCGGTGTGTCGTAGGTCGACTGGAACGCGGCCGGTGCCTCGTCGAACCGGCTGCCGCTGCCACTGCCGGCACCGCCGCTCCATCCGCCGCCGTAGGCGCCGAAGCTCTTGTAGGCGCCGCCGAACGGGCTCTTTGCCTCGACGATCTCGAGGTGCTGGGCCGGCAGTTCGTCTACGAAGCGCGACGGCACCGCAGACTGATAGAGGCCGCGCAGCCGCCGGTTCTGTGCAAACGACACCTTGGCCTGCCGGCGCGCGCGGGTAATGCCGACGTAGGCCAGCCGCCGCTCCTCCTCGAGGCCCGCGACACCCTCCTCGTCGAGAGCGCGCTGGTGCGGAAACAGCCCCTCCTCCCAGCCGGGCAGGAACACGAGATCGAACTCCAACCCCTTTGCCGCATGCAGCGTCATCAGCGAGACGCGCTCGCCGTCGTCGCCCTGCTCCGCATCCATCACCAGCGAGACGTGCTCGAGGAACGCGGGCAGGCTCTCGAAGTCGTGCATGAAGCGCACGAGCTCCTTCAGGTTCTCGAGCCGGCTCTGCGCCTGTGGGCTCTTGTCGGCCTGCCACATTGCCGTGTAGCCGCTTTCATCGAGGATCAGCTCGGCAAGCTCGGTGTGGCGGATATCGCCCATGCGCGCGCGCCAGCGCTCGAAGGATCGGACGAGGTCGGCGAGCGCGCGCCGCGCCTTGCCGGGCAGCTCATCCGTCTCGACGATCTGGCGGGCGGCCTCGTAGACCGGCATGGAGCGCGCTCGGGCGAGGTCGTGCAGGCGCTTCACGGTGGTGTCGCCGAGGCCGCGCTTCGGCACGTTGACGATGCGCTCGAACTTGAGGTCGTTCGCGGGGTTCGCGGTGATCTCGAGATAGGCGATCGCGTCCTTGATCTCGGCCCGCTCGTAGAAGCGCGGTCCGCCGATGACGCGATAGGGCATACCCACCGTGATGAAGCGATCCTCGACGACGCGCATCTGCGCCGACGCTCGCACGAGGATCGCGATCTCGTTCAGCCGGTGCCCCGACTGCCGCGCCGCCTCGATGTCGGTGACGATGCCGCGCGCCTCCTCCTCGTCGTCCCA
>CAYYGO010000033.1:0-49498 GCA_964471635.1 uncultured Hyphomicrobium sp. | reverse complement strand
GAGTCGAAAGCGCAGATCGCCCGTGTCGTCGCGTTCCAGAATGAACGTTTCCGGAAGGATATCCGCGATCGAGGAGGGCTCGATGTCGAAGCGGCGCGGGGCGAGCCGGCCGCGTCGCACCTCGTTCCAGTAGCTGTATAGGCTCTGGCAGGTCTTCGTTCTCATTGATCCGCCCTGGACGCGCGCAGCGTTTTTAACCACTATCCCCAACGCCGATCGTCGGCGCAGGACCGCCGGCACGGGTCGACCGCTGTCCAAGAGAGGATGCGGGTGCACGGCGGGTCCGTCCTCGACCTGGGAGCATCTTTCGTGCCAGTAGCGACAGGGCATGGTTGCCGGTGCGGCAGCCCGGAGCGGCACACTCCGGTCGATTGGCTGGGGCTAGGCCCTGGCGGGACGGGCAACCCTTGACGCGCGAGCCCATCTTCAATGTGCACGGAGTGGTCGTCGGACTGCTGGCATTGCTGGCAGCGGTTCATCTCGCCCGCCTTCTCATTCCCGAGGATCTGGAGCTCTGGCTCGTCCTCGCGATGGCCTTCATTCCGGCGCGCTATTCAGGTGCGGCGGCGGTGCTGCCGGGCGGGGAGATCGCCTCGGTCACGTCGTTTCTCACCCACATGTTCGTGCATGGCGACCTGACGCATCTGGCCTTCAATAGCTTGTGGATGCTGGCCTTTGGCGGTGCCGTGGCGCGGCGCATAGGCGGCGCTCGCTTCCTGGCCTTTGTCGCGGTGACGGGGGTTGCCGGTGCGCTGACCTTTCTGGCGGTCAATCCGCAGCTCCTCGCGCCCGTGGTCGGCGCCTCGGGTGCGGTCGCCGGCCTCATGGGTGGGACCATGCGCTACCTGTTCCGGGCGCTCGATCACGGCGGCATCGGTGGCCTCAGCGGAGGTGCGGCCTCGATCCCCCGCATGACACTCGGCGAGACCTTCACCGACCGGCGCGTGCTCTTATCGAGCGGCATCTGGCTGTTGCTCAACGCACTGGCGGTCGCCGGCATCGGCACAGGCGCAGGCCGCAGCGCCATCGCCTGGGAGGCCCATATCGGTGGCTATCTGGCGGGCCTGCTTCTGTTCGGGCTTTTCGATGCGCCGCGCTCCGAGCCCGCCACAGCCGACCCCGCCACAGCCGAGAACGCCGCTCCCGCGATCGGCCCCGACCGCTGGGTCCCCGAAGGGGCCGGCAAAGATGGCGGCGCTGACCTAGCACCTGGTTCTCCCCGCGCCCCCGCGACGAGCTCGTCCGCCGATGCGCCCTCAGTGCCCGATCCCGCGCGGCAGCCGGGTGACGCGACGCGCCCAGATGCCGGGCACCGGTCGAGCTGAACTTAGGCGCTCCCGCAATTATGACATGGACACTCTTGCAGTGCGCGTAAGTTTGCCGCACGATCTGGCTCCCCCGAAGGCGCGGCGGCACGGGAAGAGCCGGCCGCGCCCTGGCTCACACCAGTCGGGGCGGCGATTGCGGCGCGCTTCGTCGGCGCGTGAGCAGGCGTCGTGCTCCACGGTTCTCGTGCTCCGATCCAATTCGGCACGGCGGCCGGCACCAGGTTCGGCGCGGCCAGGGCTCGGCCGCAGGCTTGGTCGCGTGCGGGGCAACGAGAAGCGCGAGTGAACAGGAGGAAGCCATGAACGTTGCCGCAATTCTGAAATCCAAAGGCCGGGCCGTGACGACGGCTCGCCCCGACGCGACGCTGCTAGAGATCTCCTCGCGGCTCGCGGCCAAGCGGATCGGCGCCATCGTGATCGTTGCCGAGCAGGGGCGCATCGCGGGCATCATCTCAGAACGCGACGTGATCCGGACCATTGCAGAGCATGGCGCGGACGCGCTGGCGCGGCCGGTCAGCGCATCGATGACGAAGGGCGTCGTGACTTGCCACGAGTCGGCGTCGCTCGAGGAACTGATGGAGAAGATGACCCAGGGCCGCTTCCGCCATTTGCCGGTGGTCGACGACGCCGAGGCTCTGGTCGGCATCATCTCGATTGGCGACGTGGTCAAGCACCACATCGCGGAAGTCGAGATGGAGGTCTCGGCGATGCGCGGCTATCTGGCGACCGGATGAGACGGCCACGTCCGCGGCCGCTCCGGGCCGACGGCACGAGGCTGTCGCCGGGCCCCCCGGTGTTGGAACGGTCTTGCTTGCCTAGCGCCAGCATAAGTCGGCGCTAGTTCAGACTTACGCCGGCGGCAGCGCTTGCGGCTGTCGCGACTGACGCGCCGTCAACTCCCGCACGATATCGTCTGCATCACGGCGCACCGCCGCCTCGCCGAGGCGGATCAGCTCGTCGGCGCGATGGAAATCGAACAGTCCGATGCCCGCCAGGCGGGGATTCAGTAGCGCGTCCGGAGGGTCGCCGGCGAGCCGCGACCGTGCGATGCGATCCTGGACGATGTTGAATGCGTCGACCATCACTGTCGAGATCCCCGGCGTGTCCTCGCCCTTGCCGAAAATCTGCCGCTGCAGCAATCGACGCACGGCGACCCCGTTCTTGCCCTTGACGGGTTGCGGCTCCTTGACCTGGTCCTCCTCGGCGTGGCCGGCGTCGAGATGCGGCACCACCGTGCCGCGTCCGCAGATGTCGGCATTCAAGTTGACGGCGATCACATAGCGGGCGCCGAGCGCGCGGCAGACGCTGACCGGTATCGGGTTCACGAGCGCGCCATCGAACAGCCATCGGCCGGCGACCTTCACCGGACGGAAGATGCCGGGAATGGCGTAGGAGGCCCGCACCGCGTCGACCAGCTTGCCGCGCGACAGCCAGATCTCGTGGCCCGAGCCGATCTCGGTCGCAACCGCGGTGAAGCGCGCGTCGAGCTGCTCGATATTGCGGTCGCCGAGGTGGCGGTCGAGCCGCTCGCACAGTCGCTGACCGCTGATGAGGCCCGTGCCTGAGAGGTTGAAATCGAGGTAGCCGAAGACGCGCCGGCGCGTGAGCTCGCGGGCGAAGTCCTCGAGGGCGGGCAGATGGCCCGCCGCGTAGCAGCCGCCGACCACGGCGCCGATCGAGGTGCCCGCTACGATGTCGGGTCTGATGCCGATTTCCGCGAGCGCCTTCAGCACGCCGATATGGGCCCAGCCGCGCGCTGCGCCGCCGCCCAGCGCCAAACCGATTTTGCCTTTGATCGCCATTGTCGTCGCACTCCACATCTCGCCGGCGTCCGGGAGTGCTGGCCGTGGCGTCCCGTACCCGGAACGCTCGACCCGCGTGCTCCCGTTACCGGGATCCGCGAAGCCCCGCCTCGTTACACAAGGCTACTGCAAGCCCCGTGCCTTGGGCTGCCGCGCTTCGACGGTTGTCGCGGAGGCCGTCGCGGTCCGACTGGGTAACGCTAATGCCTCCAATTTAATGGAGCTTGCGCTTGCGGGATTAAAGGGCACCTACCAAGTCTTGTCGGGGTAGCGTGAATCTCAGGGTGCGCCGCATCATGGTTTCGGCGGTGCATCAGGGCTGCGCTCCGTGCGTGCTGCTGCCGGATCTGTGCCTGGCGTCGGTCGTGGTGCGGTGTCCGCCGCACGTATCAGAACGAACGTAGGCCCTTTAGACATTTGCTCCTGGCCGGCCGCGCTGACGACGCGGTAGAAGCAACTCCGCGCTCCGGTGTGGCACGCCGCGCCTGCGCCCCGGATGGCCACCTTGAGCCAGATGACGTCCTGATCGCAGTCGGTCCGGATCTCGACCACGGCGAGCGTATTGCCACTGTCCTCGCCCTTCCGCCAGAAGCCCCTGCGCGAGCGGCTCCAGAACCAGGCCTCTCCCGTGTCGAGCGTGCGGCGGAGTGCTTCGGCGTTCATCCAGGCGAACATCAGCATCTCGCCCGAAACTGCGTCGGAAACAATCGCAGGTATGAGCCCCGCCGCGTCGAAGAGCGGCGAGAAGAGGGTGCCGGTCTCGATCTCGGATCCGTTCGCTGGGCGGGCGGCGAAGCCCGCTCTGTCGTCGGTCATGGTGCTGTATTCCTGTGCCCGTCCGGAATGGCCCGCCCATGACCGATGGTCGAAAGGGGTGCGCCGATGCAGCGCGAAGCCTATATAGGGCTTACGCTCAAGACAACGCAGCCGCCGCACAGGACCGGTGGCGTCGTCGCGCCGCCGCTCTGGAGCCTGCCAAATGGCCGACCTCGACACGATCTACAACCCTCGCTTCCTCGAGCTCGCTGCCTCGATACCGCACAGCGGGCGGCTGGCGCGTCCCGATGCAACGGCAACCGCGCACTCCAAGCTGTGCGGCTCGACCGTCACGGTGGACATCGTGCTGCGCGAGGGCCGCATCGCGGAGTTCGCGCAGGTCGTGAGGGCTTGTCTTCTCGGGCAGGCTGCGGCGTCCGCCGTCGGCCGGCACATCGTCGGCACCACCCCGAACGAGTTCAGCCAGGTTGCTGCAGCAGCGCGTGCAATGCTGAAGGAGGGTGGTCTACCCCCAACAGGACGCTGGGCCGATATCGCGCTGCTCGAGCCGGTGCGGGACTATAAGGCACGACACGCGTCCACGCTGCTCGTCTTCGACGCCGTCGAGAGAGCGCTGGCGGACGCGGTCGCCGCGCCGGCCGCCGGACCCGCGACGGCCGCTGCCGGCAGTTGACGCTCAATGGACCTCGCGGCGTTCCTGCTCAAGCTGCCGATCCATCTCTATCGCTGGACCATACGCCCCTGGACTGGTCTCGAGTGTCGTCACTTGCCGACCTGCTCCGAGTACGGCCTCGAGGCGATCGAGACGAATGGCGCGTGGCGCGGGTTGTGGCTCACCGTTTCACGGATTCTGCGCTGTAATCCTTGGGGCACGCATGGTTACGACCCGGTGCCAAGAATCCGGGGTGAACGGCATCCCTTTGCACCCTGGAGATATGGCAGGTGGAATGGGCGCCACATGCGCCGTCCCGATGGCGATCCACCCGAATGCGGCGGCGGATCGGGGGTGGGGTCGACACATTAGCGTCAATATTGCTGGTCTAATGGTATGCCAGTTTGCTGCTGCAGCTTGCGGAGTTCGCCATGGGCCAACGGTTGGGACGGCTGGTCGCCTTTGCAGTTCTGACTGCAGCCATGGTCGGCGAGGCGGCTTCCACCCCGCGGACCGGTCTTGCGTCGCCCCAGATGGGCAAACCCCGCCCTGCGCTCCTGCTTGCGAAAGCCGACCAGGCCCCGGCAGCCGCCGATCAGGCGCAGGCACTCGGCGTCGTGTCAATGACGTTGCTGTTCACGCGCCAGATCGCGCCGGTCGGGGTGGCAAAGGCCCCGACAGCGGCCATCAAGCAGCTCTCGCTCGACATCGCGACATCCTATCCTCCGCTCGAGACCGAGCTGACCCGTGGCGCGAGCGCGGCGCTACCTGGTGTCGCGCTGCCGGCGCGGCTCGATGCCGCTCACCGCGAGCGGGCAGAGCTGCTCGAAAGCTCGTTCGAGACACAGTTCGAGCACGAGTACGTCGCGTTCCAGATCGACAGCCATACCGCGGCCGTCGCCGCACTGAGGGTCCTCGCAGCCACTCCGGCGCTCGGTGAGACGGCCAAGCGGATCGAAGCCGCGCTCGGACGCAATCTCGAGGCCCTTCAGGCGGCGAAGCGAAAGTTGCCCGCCTTTTAGCTCACCGCTGAACGGGCGAGAAGGGCATCCCGGCCAAGCGGCCTGATTGGGTTCAGGCGGCGGTCGCCGCCGCATCGATGGACGGCAGTACGGCCGCCGCGACGTCGGCCAGGGCATCGGCCGCGAACGCGAGCTGGTCGGCCGCGCCCGTGCCGCGATAAATCCGCTCCGTGCCGATTTGCATCACGCCGAGCGCCAATTCGCACAGGTTGTCGAACGCACGCTGGGCGATGTACTCGAACGCCAGGATGTCCCAGAGCGAGTTGGTCTGCAGCGTCTGGCCGGCGAGCAGTGTCTTCACAGTGATCTCGGGGCAGGCGTCGTTCTTCAGGAAGGAACCGAGTGCTGGCGCGATAGCCGCGTTCGGCACCGGCGTTCCGGCGGGAAAGCCCTGAGCGTAGACGGCGCGCTTGAACAGAACCTCGGTGCCGAACAGCTCGTTGAGGCGGGCCTGCAAGGCGGGTTCAAGGATGGCCTGAACCTGGATCACAGGGCGCGGCTTGCCGTTCACGGCGATCATGGCCTTGCGGATCAGCAACCGCGGCACGCCCGTATCAACCATCTCGCACTCCCACCAAATCCGCGCCGCAGGACTGCGGCCCGCCGAGACTAGCGGTTGATGGTTACGAAAGAGCGATGTCCACGAGACCGCGGTCGACGGCATCGCGGCACGACCACGTGCTACTCGGCGGCGTCCTGACGGCGGGGAACGGACGCGATGATGCGCTTGATCTCCGGCAGGCAGGATCCGCAGTTGGTGCCGGCGCCGAGCTTCTGTCCGATGTCACGGGTGCTTGCGCAACCCTCCTCGACGGCGGCGGCGATCCGCCGCGCGCCGACCTGATAGCAGACGCACACGATGGGCCCCTCGTCGACGCTACCGGTGAACGGTTGGCCAGCCAGGATCGCGCGACGGTCCTCGGGTGCGACACGCTCGTCGCCGAAGCGCGCCTTGAGCCAGTCGATGGCGGGCAGCTTCGGCTGTGGTGCCAGGAACAGAACCGCCTCGAGCCGGTCGTCGCGGAACACCGCCGTACGGTAGGTGCCGCCCGCCGCATCCTCGAGCGTCGCCCAGTCGCCGGATGGCAGCAGGGTCCGTTGCCACTCGCCGACGTCGTCGGGCACCGCGTCGAGCGCGAAATTCAGGAGCTGACCGGTCGAGGAACCGAGCGCCGCCCGCGCGCTGGCCCAGTAGGCGTGCCCCGTGGTTGCGATCGGGGTGCGCGACAATGCGAATCCATAGAGCGCCGCCGCAGCGGGTGCGATCACCGCAGGCGTCGACTTGGCCTCTGGCTGACCGGAAATCGGGTCGGTGAACGGATGCACAAGAGCGCCGGTGCGGCCGCTGCTGCTGTTCTCGCCCGACCAGTGGATCGGCACGAACAACGTGCCCGGCATCTGACCCTTCGACAGGAGCACGCGCAACGTCGCCGCGCCGTGTGCGGTCTCGACCCGCGCCAGCCGGCCCTGCTCGAGACCAAGCCTCGTCGCATCCTCGGGATGGATCTCGACGTAGGGCTCAGGGATGTGGGTCATGAGGCGTGGCGAAAGGCCAGTCCGCGTCATCGTGTGCCACTGGTCGCGGATGCGTCCAGTGTTGAGGATGAAGGGATAGCGCTCTCCCGTCGCGGCTGCGAGCGCGGGCGCAGCGACTGCGATGAGGCGGCCGCGCCGGCCGGGAGTGAAGAATCGGCCGTCGGCAAACAGCCGCTTGGTGCCGAGCGTCGCTGATCCTTGGCTGTCCGCGGTCCGCCCCACTTCCAGCCGCACCGGCCACTGGACCGGCGTCAACGCGTCATAGGCCGCGGTATCGAGCCCTGCGAGGCCGGAAATGTCGAAGGCGCGCTCGCCGGCATTCTCGAAGCCCGACAGGCGCGCGTGCTCGTCGAAGACCTGGTCGACCGTGGAATAGGCGAACGCATCGCCCCAGCCGAGCCTTCGCGCGACCTCGGACATGATCCACCAGTCGGGCTTCGCCTCGCCGGCTACCGGCAGGAAGGGCCGCTGACGCGAAATCCGTCGCTCGGAGTTGGTGACCGTGCCGTCCTTCTCGCCCCAGGCCGCTGCGGGCAGCCGGATGTGTGCGGAGGCCAGCGTGTCGTTCGACGCCACGTTCTCCGAGACGACAAGAAGGTCGAGTCGCCCCAGCGCCTTCCGCACGGCATCGGCGCGGGGCAGCGACACGGCCGGATTGGTGCCCATCACCCACAGCGCCTTGATCTCGCCCGCGGCGATGGCGTCGAACATTGCGACGGCCTTCTTGCCCTCGCCGCCGACGAGGGACGGCGCCGACCAGAAGCGCGCAACGCGGTCGCGCTCCTCGGGCGAGAAACCCATGTGCGCCGCCAGCATGTTGGCGAGCCCTCCGACCTCGCGACCGCCCATCGCGTTGGGCTGGCCGGTCAGCGAGAGGGGGCCGGAGCCCGTCCGCCCGATCCGTCCGGTCGCCAGATGGCAGTTGATGATCGCGTTGACCTTGTCGGTGCCCTGGGCGGACTGGTTGACGCCCTGGCTGTAGCAGGTGACGACGCGCGGCGTGCGGCACCACCACGTGTAGAAGAGCTCGATGTCCGCCGCATCGAGACCCGTTGCTGTGGCCACGGCGGCCACGGTCGGGGCGAGCGCCCGGGCGGCAACGACGGCGTCCGCAAACCCTTCGGTGTGTGCCTCGACGAATGCGCCATCGGCCAGACCGCGGTCGGCTATGCGCACGAGCAGACCTGAGAAAAGGACCGTATCGGTGCCCGGCCGTATCGAGAGCTGGAGGTCCGAGCCCTCGCTCGTCGCCGTCCGCCGCGGATCGATGTTGACGACGCGCATGCCGCGCTCGCCGCGGGCAATCTGGATACGCTGGTAGAGGATCGGATGGCACCAGGCCGCATTGGAGCCGATGAGCACCACGAGGTCGGCCATCTCGAGGTCGTCGTAGCACTGCGGCACGACATCGGCGCCGAACGCGCGGCGATGACCGGCTACCGACGAGGCCATGCAGAGCCGCGAATTGGTGTCGACGTGGGGCGTGCCGAGAAAGCCCTTGGCGAGCTTGTTGGCGACGTAATAGTCCTCGGTCAGCAGCTGCCCCGACAGGTAGAAGGCGATGGAATCCGGACCGAAGGTGCTGCGGACAGTGGCCAACCGCGTGGCGATGGCATCCAGCGCCGCGTTCCAGGATGCCGTCTTGCCGTCGAGCACCGGAGTGAGCAGCCGCGTCTCGAGGCCGAGCGTCTCGCCCAGCGCCGAACCCTTCGAGCACAGCCGACCGAAGTTTGCTGGATGATCGGGGTCGCCGGCGATGCGGACGCCACCTCGATCGTCGGGTGTCGCGAGCACGCCGCAGCCGACGCCGCAATAGGGACACGTGGTGCGGATCGGGCGTGCGCCGGGGACGGGCTCTGCCGCAGCCCTGCTGCTCATCACGCCGCCTCCGCGAACGCGCGACCGAACGTCAGGGTGTCTCGGAGCCGGCCGAGCGGAGTACGCTTGATAACGAGCTCCCGGTACCACAGTGCATCGGCCGTATCGCCGATCATCACAGCCCCGACCAGACGGCCGTCGCGGACGACGAGCTTGCGATAGATGCCTGCCGCGGGATCGCGCCTGACGATCGGCTCGCCGCTCTGGTCGGCAAAATCGCCGATCGAGTAGACCGACACGCCCGACACCTTGAGGCTCGTCGCCATCATAGAGCCATCGTAGCGGGCCGGCCGTCCAGAAAGATAGCGCGCCAGAACACGCGCCTGGTCGTATGCGGGCTGGACGAGGCCGTACCACTGGCCGCGATGCTCGGCACATTCACCGATCGCGTAGACGCCGGGCCAGTTGGTCTCGAGCTTGTCGTCGACCTTCACGGCGCGGCCGATATCGAGCCCGCCGGTTGCCGCCAGCGCGGTCGACGGGCGCACGCCCACGGCCATCACCGCCAGGTCGGCAGGAAGCGAGCGGCCATCCTTCAGCACGACGGCGGCAACGCGACCGCTGCCGTCGCTCTCGATGCGCTGGGTGTCGGCCTCGAGCAGCACGCGGATGCCTTTGGCTTCAACGGCGTCTTTGAGCAGCGCGGCAGCGGCGGTATCGAGCTGGCGCTCCATGAGTATCGGCATGATGTGGACGAGCGTGACGGAGACACCGCGGCGGGCGAGCCCATAGGCGGCCTCGATCCCAAGGAGCCCGCCGCCGATGACCACGGCCGAGCTGCCGGCTGGCGCAGCCTTGAGGTCGTCCACGTCGGCCATGTCGCGGAACGTCAGCACGCCGTCGAGCGTGGCGCCGGGAAGCGGAAGCCGCACCGCTTCCGATCCGGTGGCCAGCACGAGGCGGTCGTAGGCGATCCGCTGTCCGCTCTTCAGAAGGATCTCCTGGCGCGCCGGCCTCAGCGCGGTTGCCGGGTCGCCCGTGATGAGGCGGATGCCGTTCTCGACATACCAGTCTCGCGGCTTCAAGCTGATCTCGTCGAGCGATGCTTCGCCCGCAAGCACGCTCGACAATAGCACGCGGTTGTAGGCCGGTCCCGCTTCGGCGCCGACCACCGTGATCTCGTAGCGGGCCCGATCGAGCTCCTCCAGGAGCCTGAGCCCGGCCATACCATTGCCGACGACGACGAGCCGCGTCACGGTGGTGTTCCTCTTGTTGTGAAAGCGTTTCGAATGCGTCACGCCGCACGCTGCCCGCGCGTCCGCCACTCTGGACGCGGTCGGCAGGACCCATAAAACAAGAACCATGCCAATGTGCGCGGCGCAAAAAGGGCAGTCTTCGCAGATGGATAGAGCCCTGTCGGTACGGCCGGGCAGGGTGCGGCGCTGCTCAGGCACGCGGCGGACAGCTCAAAACTTGAGCAACGTCTTGTCGCATTCAAAGTTTGCGCTGCGTTGAAGGCGGTCTTGACATCTTCGCCCACCCCGCGGAATGAGGCACCGACGCGATCTTACCTGCGCGGTAGGCAGAGAGTGAGAGGAGAGCACCCATGGCCGATGCGGCGCCGACGGCGGCTGACGATATTTCTTTGACGTTTCCCGACGGCGCGGCCCGCAAGGTCAAGGTCGGCACCACGGGCCTCGAGGTCGCAAAGTCGATCTCGCCGTCGCTCGCCAAGCGCACGGTCGCGATGCAGCTCGACGGCGTGCTGGCCGACCTCGCCGATCCGATCCGGAATGATGCGCGCATCACCTTCGTTTCGCGCACCGATCCGGCTGCGCTCGAACTCATCCGCCACGACTGCGCCCACGTCATGGCCGAGGCGGTGCAGGCTCTTTGGCCCGGTACCCAGGTGACGATCGGCCCCGTCATCGAGAATGGCTTCTTCTACGACTTCGCCAAGGCGGAGCCGTTCCACCCCGACGATCTCGCCAGGATCGAGAAGAAGATGGCGGAGATCATCCAGAAGAACCAGCCGTTCACCAAAGAGGTGTGGAGCCGCCAGAAGGCCAAGGAGACCTTCGCGCGCATGGGCGAGACGTTCAAGGTCGAGCTTGTCGACGCGATTCCCGCCGACCAGGAGCTCAAGATCTATCGGCAGGGCAGCTGGTTCGACCTCTGTCGCGGGCCGCACATGACCTCGACCGGCGCGATCGGCAAGGGCTTCAAGCTCACCAAGTTCGCGGGCGCCTACTGGCGCGGCGACAGCACCAAGCCGCAGCTCCAGCGGATCTACGGTACTGCCTGGGCGAGCGAAGAGGATCTGCAGGCCTACCTGAAGCAGATCGAGGAGGCGGAGAAGCGCGACCACCGCAAGATCGGTCGCGAGATGGACCTGTTCCATTTCCAAGACGAGGCGCCCGGCTCGATCTTCTGGCATCCGAAGGGCTGGACGCTGTTCCAGACACTCATCTCCTACATGCGCCGGCGTCAACAGGCCGCGGGCTACGAGGAGGTCAACTCGCCCGACATGATGGAGAAGCACTTCTGGGAGCTCAGCGGCCACTGGGAGAACTACGGCGAGAACATGTTCACGACCACGCTGCCCGACGAGCGCGTGTTCTGCTGCAAGCCGATGAACTGCCCCGGCCACGTACAGATCTTCAAACACGGGCTCAAGAGCTACCGCGACCTGCCGCTGAAGATTGCGGAGTTCGGCAAGGTGCACCGCTACGAGCCGTCCGGCGCTCTGCACGGCATGCTGCGCGTACGCCACTTCACGCAGGACGACGCGCACATCTTCGTCACTGAAAACCAGATCATGGAGGAGTGCCTCAAGATCAATGATCTGATGCTCTCGATCTATGGTCACTTCGGTTTCGAGGACATCTTCATCAAGCTCTCGACGCGGCCCGAGAAACGGGTCGGGGCGGACGCGCTCTGGGACAAGGCGGAGAAGGCACTGCAGGACGTGCTCGACGAGGTGACGCGGCGCTCGAACGGGCGCATCAAGACCGCGATCAACCCCGGCGAGGGCGCGTTCTACGGCCCGAAGCTCGAGTACGTGCTGAAGGACGCGATCGGTCGCGACTGGCAGTGCGGCACGACTCAGGTCGACTTCAACCTCGCCGGCCGGCTCGGCGCCTTCTACATCGACGAGCAGTCGAACAAGGTGACGCCGGTGATGATCCACCGGGCCATGTTCGGCTCGCTCGAGCGGTTCACCGGCATCCTGATCGAGAACTACGCCGGCCACTTCCCGCTTTGGCTCGCGCCCGTGCAGGCGATCGTGGCGACCATCGTCTCGGATGCCGACGGCTTCGCGCTCGAGGTCGCCGCCAAGGCGAGGGCGGCCGGGTTGCGCATCGAGACGGATCTGCGCAACGAGAAGATCAACCTCAAGGTCCGCGAGCACTCGCTGCAGAAGGTCCCTGTGCTGCTGGTGGTCGGCAAGCGCGAAGCGGAAGAGGGGAAGGTGTCGGTCCGGCGGCTCGGCTCGCAGGATCAGACGGTGATGAGCCTCGACGAGGCTCTGGCCGCGCTCCGCAAGGAAGCGCAGCCGCCCGCATGACCGCCTTTCATGGGCGGTTGTAACCGACCTGCAACCTCAAGACGGTTCGGGGGCGCTACTCTCACGTCCGCGTTGAACACATCAGGGGGTGGGGGCCAGGGTGAAGAGTTTGCGTTGGTCTCGGTGGTTCGCAATTGGTGCAACGATCGCCGCCGCCGGAGTAATTGGTGGAGCCTGGATCTTTAAGGATCAGGCACTCGCCGTAGTCCGGGACAACGAGCAGATGTTCAAGCTCGTGGGGCTGGGCATCGGACCCCTGCTGGCACTCCTTGGGTTTGTATGGGGCCTCGTAGATAAGGCCGAGCTGAGATTCCTGACGCGGGAACTCGGTAAGGCCGAAGAAAAGGCCGCGGCGAGCGAGCGGGACGCCCAGGCAGCAAAGAGTGAGTTCGATGCCAAAGAGAAGCGCATCGAGGCGCTCCAGAAAGACCTGACCGTCATTGCCGACGCGGGAAAGCTTTGGCAGCTAAGGCCAAATGCGCCATTTCCGAACTATCGAGGCTGGAAGCACGATCCCCGCGGGGCCAAGATCGTTACCATCGGTCTCTTCAAGGGAGGTGTCGGGAAAACTCACCTCGCGGCCAACTTCGCTGCCTATGTCAGCGAAAGGCGGCAAAAGCCTGTCCTCCTCATCGACTTGGACTACCAGGGCTCGCTGTCCTCGATGATCATGCCGGCGGCGGGCCTGGATCCCAAGGGTTCCGCAGTCGATCCTCTGTTCTCGGTCGATGCAAATCTCGCGGTCTTGAGCCAGGCAAGGGTTCATCTCGCTCGTCATGGGGATGCTACAGCTCTCAACCGCGGCGCCGGATTATCGAGGGCGTGGCTCGTTCCGGCAGACTACACACTGGCCGAGGTTGAGAGCCGACTGCTCGTCGAGAGGGTCATCGACAATCGAGATGCGTTAGACGAGCGGTACAGGTTGGCGCACCTGCTGCTCAATCCTGATGTGCGAAGGGACTATGAGCTCATCATTTTCGATACGCCACCCCGCATGACGCTTGGAACGGTGAATGCGCTCGTCGCCAGTCACTGTTTTGTAATGCCGGTGCTGCTCGATAGAGTGTCTAGTGAGGCGGTAAGGCCCTTCGTGACGCAGGTCGAACTCTTGAAGCGAGATCTCGACCTCGACTTGAGGTTCGCTGGCGCCGTTGCGACCCTAACGCGCGAGAGCGATCGACTAGCCGGCCGCGAACCGGAAGTCTGGGAGAGCGTAGGCACAACCCTTGGCGACGTCTACCCGAACGTCGACAAGCCATGTGTGAGCCAGCATGTGCCGCGGAAAGCCGCCATCACCAACTCGGGTGACTTGGGCTACTTCCTGAGCGACGACACGGGTTCCCTTTCTGAACGCTTCTACGACGCCGTTTTTGACGAACTCTGGGACCGCATCATGGAAAAGCCCCAAGAATCGCGATAGTTAAGCAGATTATAGTGCTGGATCCTGTGCTGCGTCACCTTCTCTGGAACGGAGACGCTACAATGGCTATCCTAAGTGCTTGGTTCGGGGGGCGTGAGGCGGAAGATGTCATGGCTCGCGCCAGTACAAAGTCGGTCGACGAGGCAAAGGTTAACGCCCTGATCCAGCAACTGAAGTTGGCTGTCAGAGATCGTGTTGCGTTTGATGCTATCTATGGTGCCGTTGTGGAAGACAAGCACCTGTCGGTGGCCGAGCTTGCTGCAATTGCACATGGTTTTGCCGGTGGGGCAAAGCCCAGGTCAAAAAAGGCGGCACTTACAGCCATTGGCCAGGAGCGTCTCCGCGTCGCCCACGCCGATGCCAAGGCGAAGTCTGCCGCAAGAACCCGCACTTGGTGAGGTCGGTCACGACCGTGCCACGCAGCCGCCCGCATGACTGCCGCCGGTTGGCGCGTTGCCATTCGCGCGCTTAGTTCCGCGTCAGGGCCAGACCGGCGACTCCCAGCGCCAGATTGACACCCGTCTGCCCCTGCACGCTGAGCGGTTGCAGCGTGATCGAGCTCTTATTGCCGCCGACGAGCACTTTGGCACCGGCCCCGACGCCGACCGACGCGTCGGCCGCCAGGCCGCCGTAATTGCCGACGAGCGCGCCGGACGGCAGGTCGGCCGTCGTCGCGAGCACCGTCCACACCATGACCGTAGGGCCGGTAACGCCGATGTCGAGGCCGAGCTTCGTCACGGTCGCCGTGTAGCTCTCGTTGGGACGCTGGCTCGCCGGATTGAATGAGCAGGTATAGGTCTTCTTCGATCCGAGCACGAGGCCGACGCCGCCGCCGCCCTGGCACGTCAGCGTTCCTGCGACGAGCTTGGCGCCCTGCGACAGAGCGGGGACGGGAGATGCCGCGGCCGCGAGGCTGAGTGCGGCGGCTGCAGCGCGACGTATCGGTGAGCGAAGCATGATGTGTCTCCCTGGGGCCCAATGAGCCAAATCACCTTAGCCCGAAACGCACTGCGGCGTCAGTTCGCAGGTCGGTGATCGGCAGTTCAGTTGCTGGCGTCGACGACGGCCGTGCTGCTGTGCGCTACTTCTGCTCTGGCTCGGCTGGGGCATTCTCGCCACCCTCGTAGCGCTCTCTGAGCTCTTTGGCGCGAGCTTTTGTCAGCTCGGTCATACAGCCGGTCATGTCTGCGGTGGCGCCCGTGCCGCCTGACCAGAACATCGGGACGTGGCCTTCGCACTCGGCGTCGCGGTAGGCCAGCCATGCGCGCTGGCTCTTGCGCAGTGCCTCCTCCCAGCTTCGCGCGTCGTAGGGCTTGTCGGTCGCCATGCCTGGGATGTCCTTCAGCGCGCGCTTGTAGACCGCATTGAGCTCGGCATCTGCCGCCTCGAACTCGCGCCCCGCGCAGATGTTCATCTCGAATGTCGCCATCGGGATTGTGCAGTCGACCTTCGGCTCCTGGGCAACGGCCGTCCGGGATGCGAATGCGAGGATCAGAGTAGCCGTGCGTGCGGCGCGGACAGCGGTGACGGGCGTCATGGCGGGGCTCTCCCCGGTTTGGGCTTGCCTTCGGGAGTTGCGCACGGCGGGCGAGCACAGCGGCGGCGCGCACGTCCGGTTAGCGGCGAGCATCATGCCACGGGCGGCGCTACGTCAATGCCGTCGGCAAGCGGCGGCGCCGAAGCGCGTCGGGCACCCGATCTCGCCAACCGGGCGGCGTGCGGTCGCAGAACGACCGCATGTGACGCGGGGCGGGCTCCGAGGCAAAGAGTGGCTCCCCGCGCGTGTTCGAGCGCTCATCCCCGGCCGCTCGTGACGGCTCGCGACACGGCGGAACCTGTTGTACTGTCGTCGGCCGTCAGGAGCGACGAAGAGGCGCGCCGCGATGGAATTCCCAGAGCTGACCTACGCAAAGCCGGGTGACGCGCCCGTGCGCCGCTGGCTCATCCGAACGCTCGAGCGGCTGTCGGGCCGCGATGCGTTGGCCCCCCATTACCAGCGCTGGCGCAACGAGGTGATCCCGTCCGGCGGGCGCGTCATCGAGCCGATGCTGAAGCTGATCGACGTCGAGCTCGGGATCGTGGCGCGTGCTTGGCCGCCCGCATTGCCGCCCGGCCAGCCGGTCGTGCTGATCGCCAATCACCCCTATGGAATCCTCGACGGCATTGCCGCCCTGACACTGGCGGAGGATCTCGGCCGGCCGTTCAAGGTGCTGATCAACAAGGATCTGATGAAGGTGCCGGAGATCCGCCCGTTCTCGCTGCCGATCGACTTCGACCCGACGCGCGAGGCGCAGGCGACGAACCTCACTACCCGGAAGGAGGCCATCCGGCTGCTCGGGCAGGGCACGACGATCGTCGTGTTCCCGGCGGGCGGTGTGGCGACGGCACCGAACCCGCTCGGGCATGCCGTCGACCTGCCCTGGAAAAGCTTCGTCTCGCGGCTCGTGATCTCGGCCAAAGCGACCGTCATTCCGGTCTATTTCGAGGGGCAATGCAGTCCACTGTTCCATGCCGCCTCGCGCCTGTCGCTGACGCTGCGCCTGTCGCTGCTGATCCACGAGTTCCGCCGCAAGGTCGGCACGCGCATCACGGCGCGCATCGGCCCGCCGGTGCCGTTCGCAGCCCTGCGCCACCGCGGCGACCGCAAGGCGCTCGTCGGTGAGCTCTACGACCTCGTCCACCGGCAGGCGGGCGTGGTGCTGCCGAGCGCGGAACGGCTGCCGGGCTACCTCGGCGGCGGTGCAGACGATTAGCCGCGCCTGGCCTCGGTGGCCTGGTGAAGTTTCTGTTTCAGAGACTGGTTCACGCCTTCGATGGCAGCGTAGCAGCTTCCCTCGCAGACGATTGGGGTCTAGCCGCGCCCGCGGTACGGCGCGACGCCCTGGTCCGGCAGCCAGACGCCCGCCGGCGGGACACCCAATTGCCAGAACACGTCGATCGGAATGCCGCCGCGCGGATACCAGTAACCGCCGATGCGCAGGAAATGCGGATCGAGCAGTACTGCGAGCCGCTTGCCGACAGCAATCGTGCAGTCCTCGTGGAATGCGCCGTGATTGCGGTAGGCGCCGAGGTAGAGCTTCAGCGACTTCGATTCGACCAGCCAGGCCTTTGGCACGTAGTCGATGACGAGGTGGGCGAAATCGGGCTGGCCGGTGACCGGGCAGAGCGAGGTGAACTCCGGGGCCGTGAAGCGCGCGACATAAAGCGCATCCGGGTGCGGGTTCGGCACGCGGTCGAGCGTCGCGGCCTCCGGCGATGAGGGAAGCTCGGTTGGTCGGCCGAGATGCGTGACACCGGGATCGTTGCGCTCCATGATGCTACTCTGCCGCTATCCTGAGCGACCGAGGAGGGCCCGAATAGACGACGCCCTCCTGGCAGCTGTCGCGGGAGACGTGGATTTCGGCGAGCCCCGGCACGCGGTTCGAAAGGCGTGACCAGAGCCAGAGGGCGATCCGCTCGAGGGTCGGCGCGGCAAGACCCTCGACCTCGTTCAGCATCCGGTGATCGAGCGCGTCGCGCGCCTCGCCGATCGCCTCCGACAGATCGTCGAAATGGTAGACGAGGCCGGTCGCGTCGTCCGGCTCGCCCTCGATCACGACGCGCGCACGGAACGAATGCCCGTGGACGCGAGCGTTCGGGTGGCCGGGAGGGGCGGACGGCAGGTAGTGCGCCGCCTCGAACAGGAAGTCCTTATATATGCGCATGGCCGACGAGATAGGCCATTTCGGACGCCCACGCCAGGGGATGCCGGCAGTTGGCCGATGCAGCCGGAGCCGGGATGGATCAGGGTATGCCCAGCAACTTGTGGGTCTGCAGCGACAGCCGCCATTCCGGATGTCGCTTGCAATAGAGGATCGCCGCTGCCGTATTGGCGTGCAGATCGGGGCCGTCCATCGGCTGCAGGAAAAGATGGGTGAACGCCAGCCCGCGGACCTCCTCGGGCTGAAGCGCCAGCTGCGGGAAGACGAGTTTCAGCTCGTCGCCGCTGCGCTGCACCAATGTCGCGCCCGCTTTCGGGCTGACGCAGATCCAGTCGATCGCCGCCGGCACGGCGAGCGTGCCGTTGGTCTCGATGGCGATCTCGAACCCCGCTTCGTGCAACGCCTCAACCAGCGCCTGGTCCACTTGCAGCATGGGCTCACCGCCGGTCAGCACCACCAGCCGCGCGAGGCTCGTGCCGGCCGTTCTGCGGCAGGCATTGGCAAGCTCGCGCGCCGTCTCGAAGCGCCCGCCGCCAACCCCGTCGACACCGACGAAATCGGTGTCGCAGAACCGGCACTGGGCCGTGGCGCGATCTGCCTCGCGGCCGCTCCACAGGTTGCAGCCGGCGAAACGACAGAACACGGCCGGCGTGCCCGCCTTCGCGCCTTCGCCCTGTAGCGTGTAGAAGATCTCCTTGACCTGGTACATGCGTAGAGGCGATGGGGCCTCGCGGGGGCGCTGTCAAGCCGGGCGCTCCGGCAAGAGGAGGGGGCTCAATGTCAGCGACCGGAAGATCGGGTCCGGAGGAGGGGGCGCCGCGCTATCGCTACCTCGACCTCGTCATGGTCGCTTTCGTGGTGGTGCTGATCTCGGCCAACCTCATCGGACCGGCCAAGGCCGCGACACTCGACCTGCCGCTCGTCGGCACGATCGTGTTCGGCGCCGGCGTGGTGTTTTTCCCGATCTCCTACGTGTTCGGCGACATCCTGACCGAGGTCTACGGCTACGATCGCGCGCGGCGCGTGATCTGGACAGGCTTCGCCGCGCTGGCCTTCGCCGCGGTGATGGCGGCGGTGGTCGTCGCGTTGCCGCCTGCGCCGGGCTGGCCGAACCAAGCCGCCTACGAGATCGCCTTCGGCAACACCTGGCGCATCGTCATCGCCTCGATGATCGCCTACTTCTGCGGCGAATTCGTCAACTCGTTCGTGCTTGCCAAGATGAAGGTGTGGACCGCAGGGCGCCGCCAGAAGACGCGCTTCGTCGCGTCGACCGTCGCGGGCGAGGCCGTCGACAGTGCGCTGTTCTACCCGCTGGCCTTCTACAACTCGGGCATCATGCCGAACGAACTCGTGCTGACCCTTATGGTCAGCCAGTTCGTGACCAAGACGATGGTCGAGATCGCGTTCCTCCCCGTCACGGTGCGCGTCGTGGCGGCGCTGAAACGCGCCGAGGGCGTCGATCATTACGACCGCGATACCGACTTCAATCCGTTCGCGCTGAAGCCCTGATCGAGCTTGACCTTCTTCGACAGCAGCTCGATCGCCGTCCGGACGCCTGCCGGCTTGCCCTCGACCTTGCCGTGGAAGGGCACGAAGGTGGCGAGCAGCGCCAGAGAGACGGCGGATGTCAGAAGGATATTGGTCTTTGCCGGCATGGTCCATCTCCGCCGCTCGGGGCTGATGGACTATGCGTAGCGCTCGCTCCGCCGGCCCGCGGTTCCCTGGGGAACAGGGGGCGGCTGATGTTCGCGGGCTCAGCCGGCACTGGCCCGACCCCGCCAGATCTCGTACCCGTTGCGGCGCAGATCGCAGGCCGGGCAGCCGCCGCATCCATAGCCCCACGCCTGGCGGCGCGAGCGGTCGCCGAGATAGCAGGAATGCGTCTCCTCGGTGACGAGCTCGACGAGCGCCTGACCGCCGAGCTCCGACGCCATGGCCCAGGTGCCTGCTTTGTCGACGTGCATCAGCGGCGTCTCGATCGTGAAGTCCTTGTCCATGCCGAGCGAGATCGCGCGGGCGAGCGTCGCGAGGGTGTCGCTGCGGCAGTCGGGATAGCCCGAGTAGTCCGTCTCGCACATGCCCCCAACGAGCGAGGTGATGCCCCGCCGCCAGCCCAGCGCGGCGGCATAGGTGAAGAACAACAGGTTGCGGCCGGGCACGAACGTATTCGGCAGTCCGGCGGCCCCCATCTCGATCGCCGCGTCGCGGGTCAGGCTCGTCTCCGAGATCCGTCCGAGCGTCGGCAGGTCGAGGATGTGGTCGGAGCCGAGACGGGCGGCCCAGGCGGGAAAGGCGGTCCTGAGGCGCTCGAGCAGCACGAGCCGCGTTTCGAGTTCGATGCGGTGCCGCTGGCCATAGTCGAAGCCGATCGTCTCGACGCGCTCATACCTGTCGAGCGCCCAGGCCAGGCACACGGTCGAATCCTGTCCGCCAGAAAACAGCACGAGCGCTGCTTCAACGGGGGCGGCGGGGTCGGTGTCCATCATACGGCCAGTCCAAATCGGGTTCGCTATTCGGTAAGGGGCGTTTGCCCGGCCTCGCGTGCGGGGCTGCCAGCCACATCGAGCCATGCCCCAAGGCGCGCGTCGGACGCAAGGGTCACGTTCCGGCCAAGCCGGTTCGAGGCCGCGGTAACGGGCCGAAACCACCTCGGTCGTCTGGCCGGCCTACCCATTCAGGTCTTTGCGTGCGAAGTCGAACCGTATAGAACCCTGCCCGATCAGCGGCGTGGGGCCCGAACCCCGGCCCGACCAGAGCGCCAGGGGGCACAGCATGACAGCCATCGTCGACATCATCGGCCGCGAGATCCTGGACAGCCGCGGCAATCCGACGGTCGAGGTCGACGTGGTGCTCGAGGATGGCTCGGAGGGGCGGGCCGCGGTTCCGTCGGGCGCCTCGACAGGCGCGCACGAGGCGGTCGAGCTGCGCGACGGCGACAAGAGCCGCTATCTCGGCAAGGGCGTCACCAAGGCGGTGGACGCGGTCAATAGCGAGATCTTCGATACGCTTGCCGGAATGGATGCCGAGGATCAGCGTGGCGTCGACGCAGCGATGATTGCGCTCGACGGGACGAAGAACAAGAGCCGCCTCGGCGCGAACGCCATCCTCGGCGTCTCGCTGGCCGTGGCGCGCGCCGCCGCCACCGCCTCCGGGCTGCCGCTCTACCGCTACGTCGGCGGCGCCTCCGCGCACGTGTTGCCGGTGCCGATGATGAACATCATCAATGGCGGCGCGCATGCCGACAACCCGATCGACATCCAGGAATTCATGATCATGCCGGTGTCGGCTCCCTCGTGTGCCGACGCCATCCGCATGGGCGCCGAGGTATTCCACACGTTGAAGAAGAACCTCTCCGAGGCCGGTCACGGCACCAACGTGGGCGACGAGGGTGGTTTCGCGCCCAACCTCAAGAGCGCCGACGAAGCGCTCACGTTCATCATGCGGTCCATCGAGAAGGCAGGCTACAAGCCGGGCGTCGACGTGATGCTGGCGCTCGACTGTGCGGCAACCGAGTTCTATCGGGACGGCAGCTATCGCCTGGAGGGCGAGGGCAAGTCGCTCGACAGCGCGGGCATGGCGGCCTACCTCGCCGACCTCACCGCCCGCTTTCCGATCATCTCGATCGAGGACGGCATGAGCGAGGACGACTGGGCGGGCTGGAAGGCGTTGACCGAGCTCGTCGGCAAGACGTGCCAGCTTGTCGGCGACGATCTGTTCGTCACCAATACGGAGCGGTTGGCCGACGGCATCGCCAAGGGCACGGCCAACTCCATTCTCGTCAAGGTCAACCAGATCGGCTCGCTGACCGAGACGCTCGATGCCGTGTCGATGGCCCAGCGCGCCGGCTACACGGCGGTGATGTCGCACCGCTCGGGCGAGACCGAGGATTCGACCATCGCCGATCTCGCCGTGGCGACCAATTGCGGGCAGATCAAAACGGGCTCGCTGTCCCGGTCGGATCGGCTCGCGAAGTACAACCAATTGATTCGCATCGAGGGCGAGCTCGGCGACGTCGGCCGCTATGCCGGGCGTAGCGTCATCCGTGCTCGCGCTGGAATGTGAGCGGGCAGGCTAACGAGCCGTGCTGCGCACGATCGCTGTGAAGCCTGGCTTGGCGCTGGGCCCGCTGTAGGAACCGAGAGCCGTGCAGCGCAGCACCTTACCTGCGCCTGTCGCGTCGACCAGGGACGCGACGCAGCGCGCCGTGTTGCGGCACACGTTGAGGCAACCGGCGGCACTGTCGACGTTGGTCCGTTTGATGACCTCGCCCATGATCTCGAGGCCTTCGTAGACGTCGAAGCCGAGCTTCTGCCATGACGGGGTCGTCGGCAGTGCGGCCGGCGCCGTCACGGCGGCGGCTGGTTGCGCAACCGCCGGTGCGGTCCGCACGCCGCTGCGCCAGCTCTGATCCTCCTGGCGCGCTTTCACCTCCGAGAACAACTGGCACTGGCCCATGTTGGCGGCTTTCTTGCCGTGCTGGAACGCTGCGCAGGCCAAATCCGCCTCGCACTGCTCGCGGCAGGCAATGGGGTTCGGCGCGCGGAAGGCGCGGATCTGCGCCCCGACGAGACCGACGTTGTCGGCCTCCTCGAAGCTTGGCGAGGTCCGCTGTGGCGCCGATTTCGCGATCACGGGTGGTGCGGGGGGAGCCGGCGGAGCCGCCGTTGCCACAGCGCCCGCCGCCCGCCCCTCCAGGGCCGCGATCTCATCCTTGAGCTTCCTGAGGTCGAGGCCGCGACGCGTCCACTCCATCTGGATGTTTATGCTGTCGCGCTGCAGCTTTATGCGGTCGGTGTCGTTGGGGGCCTGTCCCTCCGCGCGGCGGGCGTCGAAGAGCTTTCGCTGCAGGTCCTTTGTCAGCTCCTCGACGCTCGCGGCCCGCGCCCGAAGCTCCGCAAGCCGCATGGCATCGGCCTGCGGCAGCACACCGGCAGCCGCGCCACCGGCAGCACCGGTCGATCTCTCGCGCTCCTTGGCCTCTCGCTCGAGCTTGGCGAGCCGCTCCTGGAGCGCGGCGACGTCGGCGCTGGTTCCCGCTGGCGCTTCGGCAACCTTTCCCGCTTGCGGTGCCGCATCGTCTGGCACGAAATAGAAGTCACCTGTCAGCGCGGAGTGGTCCCACGGCACCTGCCGGCCGCCGGTCGCTGCGACGACGTCTTTGCGCACCTCGATCATGGTGGCGGGCAGGTTGCGGCCCTTGGCGCGGATATGCTTGGCAAGGGCGGCCGTGAACGGCGAGTTGCGCCCCTCCCCGTCAAGGGCGACATTGCCCGGCTGCGTCGAGTAGGCGATGAACGTCCCGAGCCCTGTCGCCGCTGCTGCCAGACCGCGGCCTATGCCAGCCGAGCGCGTGCCCATCGAACGGGCGAGATTGCGCGCCAGTGGATTGTCGCGGCACGCGTCGAGGATCACGATGGTGGTCTTGCCTTCCCGGTCGATCTCCATCTGCCGCAACACGAAGTCGAGTCGCACCGCCTCGAACTCGAGATCGCGCTCGCGCTCGAGCTTGGCGTCGGTCGGCACGAGGTAATTCTGCGATCCGACCTGCAACCCGTGACCGGCGTAGAAGAACAGTGCCACGTCGGCGCCGGTGAGCTGGTCGGTGAAGCTGCGCAGGGCCCCGTCGAGCTTGCGCTTGTCCGCATCCAGCGCCTCGATGACGTCGAAGCCTGTGGATTTGAGTGCCGCCGACATGTCGCGGGCGTCGTTCAGGGGATTGGCTAGCGCCGAGGTGTTGACGTAGGCGCCGTTGCCGATAACGAGCGCCACTCGCTTTTCGGGTGCGGCGGCTGCCGGGGACACGTCGAGCCCGACCGTGCCCATCATGACCAAAGCCAGCGTGCAAAGCGCTGCCGAAACCTGGGCAACCAGCGCCCTGACGACAATCGTTTGCGCGCAACGATCGAGCGCATCAGGCAACGGTCCCATCCACCACATGTCGCCGCTTCCTCCCTCGCCGGCCTTCCCGTCATCGCCTGCCCGGACCGCCGCACCCGCAGAGCCGGCCCAGGCAAGCGTAGGCGATCCGAAAGCCCCCGACCATATCGTTCACTGTCCTGATGGCAGTCAGAAGGCAGCCGCGCACCTGGGAGCCGCGCCGGCAGACACTCGCTCCGGTTCACCGCGGTCGCTCCCCCCGGTCGCTCCTCCCGGTCCGGCCAGTCGGGGCGGCCGGTTGGGGCGGCAAGTCGGGGCGGCCAGTCTGGGCGGCACCCCGCAAGGCACAGCAGCCGTCCGTGAGCGACGGCGTCCCGAACGCGGGCCAGGGTTGCACCGGACTTACAGGCCTTTACCTGCCTTTAATGACCACCGCATAACGTGAGTTCCGTCGTGTAGACACCCCAGTTCCTGCGTACCTCCAGTGTCGCGTTTCGCTTCATCCGATCGGCGCCTTCGACGCGCGCGTCTTGCACGGCAGGCAACGGTGCTGCTCGCCTGCGTGGGACTGGCGTCCTATTTCGCCCATCACGCCTACTCAGGCCGCTACGGCCTCGAGGCTCGCACCCGGCTCGTCGAGCGCAAAGCGCTGCTCGAGTTCGAGATCGCGAGCCTCGAGGCCGTACGGTCGAAGCTCGCACGCGACGTCGCGCTTCTCTCCCCGGAGCTGCCGAGCCCAGATCTCGTCGAGGAGATCGCCCGCGATGTGCTCGGCTTCGTCCACCCGGGCGACCGCATCTACCGCCAGCCACTCTGACCGCCCCGTTCCGACCGGTTCGCGCTCGCCCGAGCGGGCGCGAGCGAGCGTCGGGCGCGGACGTCTGGCCACGCATCGGCACGTCGTGTAGCTTCGATCAGCCCGCCGCGAGGGGTCCGAGCGCACCCGCGCGGCCAATCCGCGTCGCCACCGTGCATCGGCCGCGATGGCCCGCAACCGGAGCCGCCATGCCGAACGCCCCTCGATCACAAGCTTCCGACCTGCCCCCTGGCAGCGCCACGTCGTCGTACGGGAACCCAGCAATCGGGGATTGCGCGCCGGGCCAGGATACCGCTGAGGCCCGCAACGACCGGCCCCTTTCGCGTGACGATTGGCTCGAGGCCTATCGCCGCATGCTGCTCATCCGCCGCTTCGAGGAGAGGGCCGGCCAGCTCTTCGGGCTGGGTCTCATCGGCGGCTACTGTCATTTGTGCATTGGCCGCGAGGCGGTGGTGGTGGGGCTGAGATTTGCAGCCGAACCCGGGGACCCCTTGGTCGCCTCCGAGCGCTGTCACGGCCACTTGCTGGCTGCTGGGGTGCCAGCCGCGGCCGCGATGGCCGAGTTGATGGGGCGGGCAACCGGCATCTCGGGTGGCAAGGGCGGCTCTCAGAACCTCTTCGCCAGGCAGCACGCGTTCTTCGGCGGGTATGGACGGGGGGCCGCGGCCCCAGTCGGCGCCGGTCTCGCCTTGGCCCAGACCGTCCGGACCGGCGGCGGTGTCGTCTGGGCAATTTGCGACGGAGCCGACGCCGATCACGGCCAGTTCGGCGAGGCCTTGCGCCTGGCGGCGCACTGGTCGCTGCCCATCGTGCTCGTAATCGAGAACGACAGCGCTACCGGGGACGGGGCCGCAGCACCAGTCGAAGGTCCCTCGGGCGGTTTCCGCTCCTGCGGACTTGCTGGTCGCGGCGTCGCGTTCGGGGTTCCAGGCGAGCAGGTCGACGGCATGGACATAGGCAGCGTCCGCGAGGCCGCCGTCCGTGCCGCCCGCCGCGCCCGCGCTGGCCAAGGGCCTACACTCATCGAGACGATCACCTGCCGCTACCGGGGGCATGCCATGGCCGATGCAGCGCGGACGTCGGCACAGCCCACATCGCGCGAGGAGCTGCAGCGGCTCCGTGAGCGAACAGATCCGCTCGAGGGCCTCAAAGGCCGGCTTGTCCGTGGCGGTCTTGCCTCGGCCAGCGAGCTCGCGGCCATTGAGGCAGAGGTCCGCGCCTCGGTCAGTGCAGCCGTCGAGCACGCACGGGCCGCGCCCGAGCCCGAGGCCGGCGCCCTCGACCGCGATGTGGCGACGCCCTGCTTGGCCTCCGCTTGTCCGATGCCCTGAGCCCCGAGGATCCGAGCCCCGACGATGACGATCGAGATCCTGATGCCTGCGCTGTCGCCCGCCATGGACACGGCCACGCTCGCCCGCTGGCTGGTCGAGGAGGGGGCGGTCGTGCGGGCGGGGGACGTCATTGCCGAGGCCAAGACCGAGCAGGCGACCTTGGAGATCGAGGCGGCGGGGGAGGGCAGGCTCGGCAAGATTCTGATCGCGGCGGGCACCTCGGGCGTCAAGGTCAACACACCGATCGCGCTGCTGCTGGCCGGCCCGCCGGCGGACGTGGTGTCGACGGATGCCGAGGCCGCGGACCGCGAGGGCACGCCGGAGCGGGCTGCCAGACCGGCTGGGCAGGGCGCAGGGCCGCCCGCCCATCAGAGCCTGCGCGACGCGCTCCACGATGCCATTGCCGAGGAGATGCGGCGCGACCCGAACGTCGTCCTGTTGGGCCGCGACGTCGCCCAGCCGGCCGGCGCGTGGCGCGTCACGCAGGGGCTCGCTGCCGAGTTCGGTCCGCGCCGTGTGATCGATGCGCCGGCGAGTGCGCAGGCGCTGGCCGGCATCGGCGTCGGCGCGTCGCTGGCGGGTCTGCGTCCGGTCGTCGAGTTCTCTTGCTGGGCCACCGCGCTCGACGCCTTGGACCATATCGCCAACGCGGCGGCCAAGATGCTCTACGTCTCGGGCGGCGGCATCAGCGTTCCGATCGTGTTCCGAGGCCCGAACGGTCCGGCCCAGCGCATTGGAGCCCGCGAGGCACAGTGTCTGGCGGCGTGGCTTGCGCATGTGCCGGGCCTCAAGGTGGTGGCGCCGTCGTGTCCCGCTGACGCCAAGGGGCTCATGAGGAGTGCCATCCGCGATCCGGGGCCTGTGCTCGTGCTCGAGAGCGAGCCGCTCTACGAGACGACGGGACCGGTTGCGGACGGGGCAGACGATGGGCTGGTGCCGATCGGTGTCGCGGCGGTGGTACGGCGCGGCCGCGACGTGACGGTCGTATCGTTCGGCAGTGCGGTGCGCCATGCGGCGGCGGCCGCGACGTCGCTGGCGCGCGACGGCATCGAGGCCGAGGTCATCGACCTGCGCTCGCTGCGCCCGCTCGACACGGCGACCGTGGTTCAGTCGGTCTTGCGCACCGGCCGCCTCGTCACGGTCGAGGACGCGTGGCCCGTGTGCTCCATCGGCAGCGAGATCTGTGCAACCGTGGCGAGGCAGGCGTTCGCCGCTCTCAAATCCGCGCCGGTGGCGGTCACGGCGGCGGACGTGCCGCTGCCATACGCGGCGAACCTCGAGACGCTCGCGCTACCTGATGACGGCAAGGTGGCAGCCGCGGTCCGGGCGGCAGTCCATGGATGACGGATCCGAAGCCAACGGCGCAGCCGGGCAGACACGCGATCGACAGATCCGGCGCGGGACGCTGGTGCACACGGCGCCGTCGCGCCCCCGTTCATGGCGAACAATCCTCGCTCGCCGGCGCGCTGCCGCGCTCGATACGACAGAGCTGTTTCTGGCCACACGCCCTCGGGAGGGACGGCTCAACTGGCGCCATCCCCTGGCCGTGCCGTATATCCTGCTGCTCGTCGTGCTGACGCCGGTCTTGGCGCCGCTCGCCATCCTGCGCTGGGCGGAAGGGCGCCTGGCAGAACGGCGCCATTCCAGCGCGCAACGCCGCACAAAGGACCACAGCCATGGCCGATGACACGATCCAGGAGCTCGAGATACCCGACGGTGCGCTGCGAGCCAGCGAGTCCGTCGAGGTGCTGCGCGCCTTCGTCGGCGACGGCGCGCTACACGTCATCTTCGACCCATCGGTGTTCCGCCACGATGTCGCCGAATGGGGTCGGCTGTTGTCGGACATCGCCCACCACGTCGCCAAGGCGGTGGCTCTTGACGGCCAGATGCCGGGCGACGAGGCGCTCGCCAAGGTTGCAGCCGCATTCGAGCGCGGCGTCGCCGGGCGCGCAATGACCGCATCCGGCGTCATCAAGGGGCGCTCGAAGCACTGACGGTTTTCCAATCGGGAGCAGGCGGTGCCGGGAGCCGCCAGGGGAGGTTGAGTTTAGTCATGAGCGAAGCCGATATTGTGCAAAGCCTGTTCACGGCGATCCAGACCGTGCTCGGGATCTTCTCCATGTTTTTCGCGATCGTGTCTGGCTATGTGGTCGCGCTGTACCTGTTTCTGGCCCATGCGCCGATCATGCTGCGTCTCGTCGCCTTCGGTCTGCTGTCGGTCGGCCTCGTGTTCCTCGGCGGCACCGCGGCCGTGGTACAGCGGCTCCAGGACGGGATGTTCACCGCCTGGCGAAAGCTCGGCTCGCCTTACGTCGATGTCGCCGATCTGAGAAATCCGCTGCCGTTTCCGCTGCGCGAGACGTATGGCTTCTCGCAGCAGGAGCTCGGCGTGGCGATCGGGTGGGCGGTCGCGGTGCTGGTCTATCTGGCGCTCGGCTACATGACGTTCCTTTACCGCTGGCCGCCGCCGTCCGACCGCGACCGGCTGGCCTGAGCGGGGGGGGGGCGGCCTGCAGTACCGCCCCGGCAAGTCAACGCGAATCGAGGCGAATCAGGCCGGTCCAGGCGCCCTCCGGCCGCGAATTTCGTCGCAGGACCTGCCGCGCGGGCGAAAAATGTGTTGCCGCGCCGGCACGAGAGCTGTCTTTCCACAAAGAACAGGTCTGGGACGTCCGGGAATTTGCTAGTGGTGACTGAGGTTGACTTGCCGGCTCTGCTTCCTGAGCCTACGACTCTCGGCAAGTCGAGGGCGTGTGCGTAGGATCACCTCGTTCACGAGAGGAAGAGACATGACGAAGAAGCTTATCGCCCCGGCCGCTGCCTTGCTCGTTGCGGCGTTGCTCGGCGGCTGCGCCGAGGACGGCCAGCTGGGCGGAGGGAGTCTGATCACCTCGGCAGTGCCGCCTCCGGCCGCGCAGCCCAAGGTCGACGCCCAGTGCGTCACGCTCGCCGCCCAGATCGATTCCTTGCGCAAGGAAGGCACCATCGACCGCCTTCAGCAGGCTTCCGAGGGCAAGACGCCGAGCGTCCAGGTGAAGCGCGCCTCGCTGGCCAAGCAGGCCGAGCTCAACAAGCTCAACGGCGAATTCCAGGCCAAGTGCTCGACCGTCGCGCCAAAGGCGGCTGGTTCGGCGGCCCCGGCTCCCGTCGCCAAGGAAGCCGCGGCTGCAGCGGTAGCGCCCGTCGCTGCCACGACGGGTGCCGCTGCCGTCACGAAGACCGCCGCCGCTGCGACCACGGCTCCTGCCGCGGCCAAGAAACTGGTCAAGAAGGCTGCCGCTCCCGTGTCCGCCGCGGCCGCGCCCGCAGCAGCCGCCAAGCCGGTCGCCGCGGCCGTCCGGACGGTGGCGCCGACCGCAGCAGCGCCGGGTGTCGTGGCAACGACGATCGCGCCAACCCCGGCCCGGCCCGTTGACGTGATCGTGCCGACGGTGCCGCCCGCGAACCAGTAGGCCATCGGCCGGCGCGACGTGGCGCTGGGACATCTGGAAAATGGCACGGGCGGCTCATGCCGCCCGTCCGCCTTTGCGGTGTCGAAAGGCAGGGTCGTCCTAGCCGGCGTCGGCTGATCAGGGAGCCGGTCAGGCGGCGGACGCCACAGTGTCGCGGCCGACGTATTCCGAGCCTCGCCATCGAGGGGTTGCGGCCGCAGGCCACGTATGGTCAAAGGTTTCGATGGTGCGCTGCGAAGCGGGGATGGCAGGAGGGATGATGACAGCTCGGTTTGGAGCGGCGGCCGTTGGCGCCCGGAGTGCTGGTCTCGTGGTTGCAGTCCTAACGGCGGCGGCGCTGCTCGCCGGCTGCAGCGGCGGTGGCGGCACGACGGGCGGCGACCCAGGCGCCCGCGCGCTGCCTGCCGGCTCGAGCTGCCAATCGGTTCGAGCTGAGATGGACAGGATGCTGTCGCGCGGGGTGCAGTCACGCGTCGAGGCCTCTCAGGCCGGCAAGAAGCTCGCGCCGGCCCAACAGGCCGAGGTGGATCAGTACAACCGCCTCCTCGCGCAGTACCTCGGTGCGCGCTGCCACCAGTAGCAGCACTCCCGCCCGGCACTAGATTTGAACGGTGCCAAATCTGCCCGGTGCCAGATCTGCGAATGCAGTGTCTCCGGATGCCGCATCCAGGAGTCCTCCGCAGATCGAGCTGCGGGTTCATATCTCAGGGGCTGCCCTAACGCCTGATGGCTCGACGCCGGAGCGGACTCGCGTCACAACTCCGGACACGAGCGACGTCGCCAACCGAGGAGATGCCCCGCCATGTCCAACGAGCAGATGCGGTCGCTGGTCATGCTGTCCGTGATCGGGATCATCGCCGGATTTCTCGCCTCTGTCGTGGTCGGCGGCGGGGGCTTACTGCGGTACCTCGTCACCGGCGTAGTCGGCGCTTTCGTGGGCGGTTATCTGTTGAGCGCGCTTGGTGTCGATCTCGGCATCCGCAATCCGCTGGCCCGCCAGATCGTGACGGCGACCATCGGTGCCATCGCTGTCGTACTCCTGGCACGGTTGATCGCGTAAATACCGCCGCGTCCAATGGCTCGGTTCAGAGCCCGCACTCCGAGGAGCACCCGACATGGCCCAACTGCAGCCCTACATGCCCTGGATCATCATGGCCGTTAACGGCCTCGTCGCCGGCTGGCTGGCGGGCCTGCTGCTCGGCGGCGGCGGTCTCATCCGCAACCTGGTTGTCGGCATCATCGGCGCGTTCATCGGCGGCGCGCTGGTGCAGGCTGGCCTGCTCAAGCTGCCATATGACTTCAATGCGATCCTGCCGGCGTTCGGCAACCAGCTGGTCGTGTCGACGGTTGGCGCTCTTCTTGTCGTGCTGCTCGCGCGCATCATCGGCCGTTGACGGACGGGGCGCCGGCGCCCTGCGCCGTTCCTGCGACTGCAAGCCGCGGTGGCCGGCCTATGCGCCATCGCAAAGGCCATCAGTGGCTCCTCAGGGCCCTCGAAGGTCGCCTTTCGAGGGCCTTGCTGCACCCGACGACGAGCCCTACGCTGACGTTCATGTGAGCCGGTCGGCCGAAAACGGGCGTAATAGGCACCATGGTCACCATCCTCGACAAGACGCCGCGCCATCCGGAGAAGGCGCATCGCCGCGACACGCCGCGGCTCGCCAAGCCGGATTGGATCAGGGTCCGCGCCGCAAGCTCTCCGGTCTACGCCGAGACGGCTTCGATTGTGCGGGCGAACAAGCTTCACACCGTATGCGAGGAGGCCGGCTGCCCGAACCTGGGCGAGTGCTGGTCGAAGCGCCACGCGACCATGATGATCATGGGCGCCATCTGCACGCGCGCATGTGCGTTCTGCAACGTCGCGACTGGCCTGCCGAAGCCGCTCGATCCCGCTGAGCCGCGGTCGGTAGCGGACGCCGTGGCAGCGCTTGGACTCCAGCATGTCGTCATCACGTCGGTCGACCGCGACGATCTTGCCGATGGCGGAGCCGCGCACTTCGCCGCCGTCATCGAGGCCGTCAGGGTAACGACGCCCGCGACCACGATCGAGGTCCTGACCCCGGACTTCCTCAAAAAGGACGGCGCGCTCGAGCGGGTCGTCGCGGCGCGACCGGACGTGCTCAACCACAACCTTGAGACGGTTCCAGGCCTCTACCTCGCGATCCGGCCGGGCGCGCGCTATTTCCATTCGCTACGCCTCCTTCAGCGGGCCAAGGAGCTTGATCCGGCGCTGTTCACCAAGTCGGGCATCATGGTGGGGCTCGGGGAGCAGCGCCACGAGGTGCAGCAGGTGATGGACGACCTGCGCTCGGCCGACGTCGATTTCCTGACGGTTGGACAGTACCTTCAGCCGACGCCGAAGCACGCCGAGGTCAAACGTTTCGTGCCGCCCGACGAGTTCGAGGCGCTGGCCGCGACGGCCCGGTCGAAGGGCTTTCTCATGGTCTCCGCCACGCCGCTCACGCGGTCGAGCTATCACGCCGGCGATGACTTCGCGCGGCTGCGCGCGGCGCGTTCGGCGCGAACGGTCTGAGGGCCGCGTCATGCCGAGCTTTCGCAACGAGCGACGAGTTCCGTTTTCGGCCGCACAGATGTACGCGCTTGTTGCCGACGTCGAGCGCTACCCCGAGTTCCTGCCGCTGTGCGAGAGCCTATATGTGACGCGGCGCGAGGAGCGCGACGCGGAGACCGTTCTGGTCGCAACAATGGGCATCGGCTACAAGGCGATCCGCGAGCGCTTCACAACGCGCGTCACGCTGAAGCCCGTCGAGCGGCTGATCCTCGTCGAGTACCTGGACGGCCCCTTCCGCCGGCTCGAGAACCGCTGGCGCTTCATCGATGCGCCAGGCGGCTCGATCGTCGATTTCTTCATCGACTACGAGTTCCGCTCCCTCCCGCTCGGATTGCTCATGGGTGCAATGTTCGACCGCGCGTTCCGCAAGTTCGCAGAGGCATTCGAGGCGCGGGCGCGCGTGGTGCACGGCATGCCCGCCATAGCGCCCGGAAAGCTGCCGAGCGAGGTCTGACCCCCCTTCGCCGTGGCACGGGGCATTGTTGTCGGCGAGCGCGTCTGAAGCCATGCCTTCTAACGGGCATTGCCCCGTCAGGCGAACCCGATCAGGCAATCGTGCGGGTCACCAGGGCGAGAGCAGTGCGCAGCGTCGCGAGCCGCACCGCACCGCGGCCGATGTCGCCGAAACGGCATTCCGCCTCTGCCATGGCGCCGCCGCGCCTCAAGGCCGCGATGAAGACGAGGCCGATCGGCTTCTCCGCCGACCCGCCGCCGGGGCCTGCGATGCCTGTCACGGCAACCGCGACATCGGCCGGGCACGACGCCAGCATGCCGTAGGCCATCGCCTCCGCCGTCTCCGCGCTCACAGCACCCCGCGCATCGATGAGCGCCACGGGAACGCCCAGTAGCGCGACTTTCGCGGCATTCGAGTAGGTGACGACACCCCGCTCGACGACATCCGACGAGCCGGCGATTTCCGTGAGGAGCCCCGCCAGGAGCCCGCCCGTGCAACTTTCCGCGGTGGCGATCTTGAGGCCACGGGCACGCAAAGCGTCGAGCAGCCCCTCGGCGTCGCGGGTGAGATCGTCGGGGAACACGGACTGGCCTCCGCAGACTACGCAAAAAACGAAAACGGCACGCTTCGGGCGTGCCGTTGGAACCTAGCAGGCCAGCGACGGCCAGGTCAGCATCAGTCGGCAACAAGCCTCTCCGCCTGCGACAGCAACCCGTCGAGCACCGCCCGGCTCTCGGGACCCATCACGCCGACCGTCTTGCGCTGTGCTTCCTGCCAAACGGGGAAAGCGTCCTTCAGCACGACCTGACCCTTCGGCGTCAGATGCAGGCCGCGACCGCGCCGACCGGCCGGCGGGTCCATGATGATGTGACCCAGCGCCAGGAGCCGCTTCAGGTTGCGCGACAGTGTCGACTTCTCGATATCGAGGTCCTGGCCAATCTCGACGGCGGTGATGCCGTCGCGGGAGGCCAGCTGTGCAAGCAGAGTGTACTGGCTGGCAGTAATGCCCAGCGGGCGCATGGCGTCGTCATAGACGCGGGTGACGATGCGCGAGAGCTGACGAACCCGCGTCGCAAGGCAAGCCGCGGCTGTGGTTTCGGCGATATCCGACATGTTCGCCGTGCTCGCGGCGCCGCGCTCGAGCGTATTGGTCATGACGTTCATCGGATTTCACCTCGGTCAATTGGGTGTACCAACACCACACGCTCTGATGCCGCGATTCGCCGATGGGGGTCAACGGGCGACCCGCGCGATCGGGGGAAGGGGCATCAGCCGGTATTGCCGCTGCACGGCAAAAGAACGGTCGCGCTGGCCATGGCGGCGATGCCTTCGCGACGGCCGGTGAAGCCCAGACCCTCCGTGGTCGTCGCCTTGACGCCGACACGGTCGATGCCGATGCCGAGGATCTCGGCGACGGTGGCCCGCATCCTTTCGCGGTGAGGCGACACCTTAGGCGCCTCGCAGAGCAGCGTTACGTCGACGTTGCTGATGCGCCCGCCCCTCGCGGCAACGCGCTGCGCCGCATCCCGCAGGAACAGATGCGATGCCGCGCCCTTCCACTGCGGGTCGCTCGGCGGGAAGTGCTGACCGATGTCGCCGTCACCGATCGCACCGAGAAGAGCGTCCGTCAGCGCGTGGAGAGCTACGTCGGCGTCCGAATGCCCTTCGAGCCGCGCTGAATGCGCAATCTCGACGCCGCACAGCCACACGCTGGACCCCGGCGCGAAGCGATGCACGTCGAAACCCGTCCCGGTGCGCGGCTCGAAGGTGATCGGATCAGCCTGCATGCGCCGCCTCCATTCCTCGTTGGCACGCGCCAGATCCTCGCTGGTCGTGATCTTGAACGTCTCCGCCGCGCCCTCTACGAGCGCCACCTCGAGACCTGCCCACTCCGCCACCGCCGCATCGTCGGTGAACTCACGCCCGGCCTCCCCGGCAGCTCGCCGGTGGGCGGCGAGGATAGGCTCGAACGCGAACGCCTGGGGGGTCTGGGCCGCCCACAGCCCCGCTCGCTCGACGGTTGCGGCAACACGGCCGTGCTCGCCGGCCCGCTTCAGCGTATCCGTTACAGGCCGTGCCGCCAGGGCACCCGGAGCATGCGCCAAGGCCGCGATCAGCCGGTCGATGGTCGCGCGCGGCAGGAACGGACGGGCGGCATCGTGGATCAGCACGCGTGCCGGAGCCTGGGGTGCCAGCGCCTCGAGGCCCGACAGAACGGATGCCTGCCGCGTCGCGCCGCCTGTGACCGGCGGGGCGAGGCGACCGCGGTCGGCAACGGCGGCGATGGCGGCTTCGTAGGCGTTGCGGTCGTCGGCGTGGATGACCACCTGAACCCTGGAGATGTCCGGGTGATCGAGGCACGCGGCCACGGCAGCCCCAAGTACCGTGCCGGTTCCGAGGGCGGCGTACTGCTTTGGAAGTCGGTGTGCCGCGAGCTGTCGCTCGTGCCCTGGGCCGTCGGTTGGGCCGCCAGCCGCCCGGGTCCCGCGGCCTGCCGCAACGATCAGCGCCGTCGTGTTCACCAATGGTCTCCCCGATCCGCCGCCGCGGCCGTTTTACTCTGGCCAAGATCATGATGCGACTGCCGCCTCCTGATTAGCGGTGGCCGGGGTGACGTGCAAACGGGCCCTCTGTTCGCACTTGCGAAGTCGCCACCTCCGTCCTATGCTGCCCAAATCGCAGGCAACATTTCATGATGCTTACTTAATAGGCATTCGGCGGATTTGCATGTGACTGGCGACAAGCGGCGTCCGAGCGTCGACGATGGCGGAATGCGATGAGGACAATCGAGATCGGTCGACACAAGCTGCGGAACGGAGCGGTCTTGGCGCCCATGTCGGGCGTGTCGGACGAGCCCTTCCGCGCACTGGCCCATCGGCTGGGGGCGGGGCTGGTGGTCTCCGAGATGGTCGCCAGCGAGGAGCTGGTACGTGCGCGCCCCGATGTGCTCCGCAAGGCCCGGACCCATGGCGCTGAACCGTTTGTGGTGCAACTCGCCGGCCGCGAGGCGAGGTGGATGGCGGAAGGCGCGCGGATCGCAGAGCGGCTCGGTGCCGACGTCATCGACATCAATATGGGTTGCCCGGCCAGAGAGGTCACCGGCAAGCTCTCCGGCAGCGCGCTGATGCGCGATCTGGACCATGCCGTCGGGCTCGTCGCGGCGACTGTGGGCGCGGTCTCGGTGCCGGTGACGCTCAAGATGCGCCTCGGCTGGGATCAGCGTTCGCTGAATGCGCCGGAGCTCGCGCGGCGCGCGGAGGCGGCCGGCGTCCAACTCGTCACCGTGCATGGCCGCACGCGCTGTCAGTTCTTCAACGGGGCCGCAGACTGGTCGCGCGTCCGCGAGGTGGTGGAGGCCGTGCGGGTCCCGGTGCTCGTCAACGGTGACATCACGACCCCCGCCCGTGCCGCGGAAGCCCTGCGCCTGTCCGGTGCGGCTGGCGTCATGATCGGGCGAGGCGCCTACGGCGCACCCTGGCTGCCCGGCCAGATCGCAGCCTTTCTGGAGACGGATCGAGATCCGGGGGCGCCATCGCTGGCTGAGCAGGGCCGTATCGCGGTCGCCCACCTCGAGGCGATGCTGATCCTTTACGGGCGGGTGTTGGGGCTCAAGAACGCGCGCAAGCACATCGGCTGGTATCTGTCGTCGAGCGGCGCCGACGAGGCGACGGTGAAGACGTGGCGGCGGATGCTGTGCACCGACGAAGACGCCGAGCGGATGTTGCGCCATCTCGAGGCGTTTTACGATGTCAACCAGGAGTTCGCTGCATGACGGCTTCCCCGAAGGACAGGCCGATTGCGGCGCCGCGTCCAAGCCCGGCGGCGGCTGTTGCTGCTGCTCCGGCACGCTCCCGACCGGTGGAGCACGACATGCTGCTCGCCGCGCTGCCGCATCCCATCCTCGTGCTCGGACCCGACGAGCGCATCATCTACGCCAACGCCTCGGCCGAATCCTTCTTCTCTACCAGCGCCCCGGTTCTGAAGCGCCTGCGGCTCGACGAGGTCGTGGCCTTCGGCTGCCCGCTGGTCGCGCTGGTTCAGCAGGTCCGCGACAGCATGCAGACCGTGAACGAGTACAGCGTCGAGATGGTGACGCCGAAGTTCTCCGCGCCAAAGCTCGTCGATGTCTACGGCGGCCCGCTGCCCGACCAGCCGTCCCACGTTCTCGTCATGCTTCAGCAGCGCACCATGGCGCAGATGATCGAGCGCCAGCTCACCCACCGCGCCGCTGCCCGCTCCGTCTCCGGCATGGCGGCCGTGCTCGCCCACGAGATCAAGAATCCTCTCTCGGGGATACGTGGTGCCGCGCAGCTTCTCGAGCCTGGGCTGTCCGACGAGGACCGTGCGCTCGCGCAACTCATCTGCGCCGAGACCGAGCGCATACGCAACTTGGTCGACCGGATGGAAGTGTTTGGCGACGAGCGCCCGCTCGACCGCTCGCCGATCAACATCCACGACGTGCTCGACCACGTCCGCCGCCTTGCCGAGAGCGGCTTCGGTCGCGGCATTCGCTTTATCGAGGACTACGACCCGTCGCTGCCACCGGTCCCGGCCAACCGCGACAAGCTGGTGCAGGCCTTTCTCAACCTCGTCAAGAACGCCGCCGAGGCGATCGAAGAGACGGGCGATCCAGGGCAGATCGTGCTCCACACCTCGTTCCGGCCGGGTGTGAGGCTGTCGATTCCGGGCTCGGATTCGCGCATCGCGCTGCCCCTGATGATCCAGATCGAGGACAACGGGCCCGGCGTCGCCGAGCACCTCAAGCCCCACATGTTCGATCCCTTCGTCACCTCGAAGCGCACAGGCACCGGCCTCGGGCTAGCTCTGGTCGCCAAGATCATCGGCGATCACGGCGGCATCATCGAGTGCGACAGCGAGCCGAGACGCACGGTGTTCCGCGTGCTGCTGCCAATGCAGGAGAGCCCTGCACCCCGCTCCAACGTAAGCCGGAAGGACCGATAATGGCCAGAGGCACCATCCTCATCGCCGACGACGACACGGCCATCCGCACGGTGCTGAACCAGGCGCTGGCCCGCGCCGGCTATGCGCCGCGCGCCACCGGCAATGCCGCCACGCTTTGGCGCTGGGTCAGCCAGGGCGAGGGAGACGTCGTCATCACCGACGTGGTGATGCCGGACGAGAACGCATTCGATCTCATCCCGCGCATCAAGAAGCTGCGCCCCGAGTTGCCGATCATCGTCATGAGCGCGCAGAACACGTTGATGACCGCGCTGCATGCGGCCGAGAAGGGCGCCTACGAGTACCTGCCTAAACCATTCGATCTCAACGAGGTCGTCGCGGTCGTCGGCCGCGCGCTGGCGCAGCCAGGCCGCAAGCCTACTCGATCCAGCGAGCCGATGGAGGGCGAGGAGCTGCCACTGATCGGCCGCTCGCCGCCCATGCAGGAGATCTACCGTATTCTGGCCCGGCTCACCCAGACCGATCTCACCGTGATGATCAACGGCGAGAGCGGCACCGGCAAGGAGCTCGTCGCGCGCGTATTGCACGACTACGGCAAGCGCCGCTCGGGTCCGTTCGTAGCGCTCAACATGGCCGCCATCCCGCGCGAGCTGATCGAGAGCGAGCTGTTCGGCCACGAGAAGGGTGCCTTCACGGGCGCCCAGATGCGCACCCAGGGTCGTTTCGAGCAGGCGGAAGGAGGCACGCTGTTCCTCGACGAGATCGGCGACATGCCGCTCGAGGCGCAGACGCGCCTGCTGCGCGTGCTGCAGCAGGGCGAGTACACGACCGTCGGCGGTCGGACGGCGATCAAGACCAATGTTCGCATCATCGCGGCCACCCATCGCGATCTCAAGGCCCAGATTCAGCAGGGACTGTTCCGCGAGGACCTCTTCTATCGACTGAACGTGGTGCCGATCCGCTTGCCGCCGCTGCGCGAGCGGCTCGAGGACGTGGGCGATCTCGTTCGCCACTTCCTTCGGGTCGCCGCGCGCGAGGGGCTCGGTCAGAAGTCCATCGAGATGGCGGCCATCGAGCGGCTGAAGTCGCATCCTTGGCCCGGCAACGTGCGCGAGCTCGAGAACGTGGTGCGTCGTCTGGCGGCCCTGTACACCACCGAGGTCATCACGGGCCATATGGTCGAGCAGGAGATGGCCGACGCCCTGCCACCGCGGCCGGCGGAGGATCCGGGTGACGCAAAAAACCTATCGGAGCTTGTCGAGCGCTACCTGGCCGGCTACTTCGCGGGTTTCGGCCGCGATCTGCCACCGCCGGGGCTCTACGATCACGTCATCCGCCAGGTTGAGATGCCACTCATCTCGGCGGCCCTGGCGGCCACGCGCGGCAATCAGATCCGTGCCGCGGAACTGCTGGGCCTCAACCGCAACACGCTTCGCTCGCGCATCAAGGCGCTCGACATCAGGGTGTTCCGCTCGGCGCAGCCCTGAGCCGGCCAGTCAGGACTTGGGAAGTTGCACGGCCGCCATCCCCACTGCGCGTGGCGCCGCGCGTCGCGCCCCGCCTCTCCAAAAGGTTGGACCGCCCGTCGGCCATAGCGGTCGTGGAGGGACGGTGCGATGGCGGGGTCAGCTCCTTGACGGGCGGGAAAAGCAGGCGTAACCCAGGTCCGTTGTCGCGAAAATGTCACGGTTTCAGGTTTGATTGTGCTTCGGGCGCGCCACCCCGTGCGCAACGCCGTGCGTCTTTTCGGCCAAAGTTGCCGAACTGACGCGCTGCCGGCGTCCGATGCCGGCCCCCATCGCGGCCCGCTGGCCGGTGCTGGGGCGGCGCATGACGCATAGAGCACGATCGCCGCCACCCCGGGCTCGGGACCACGGCGGCGCGGCTGGGGAGTGCCCCGGTACACTCCTCTGGACAACGGAACGGACGCCAGGATGACGGCCACGAGCAACACCGGTCTCGATCCGACGCCCACCGCAGACCGGGCTGATGGCGGTGGTCCCGTGCTCGACGCATCCGACCGCTCGTTTTGGATTGGGCTTGTTGTCGTCGTGCTTTCGCTCGTGGCGGCCCTCGCCACCTATTTGATCCTCACCGGGCTGACGCCGATCGTTCCCCGCAACGAGCTCGTGTGGCCGGTGCTCGCGATCAACGTGGCGCTGATCGCAGCCATGATCTTCGTCATCGCCCGCCAGTTCGTCGGGCTCTGGCGGGCTTGGCGCGACAAGGTGGCAGGCGCTCGCCTCCACGTCCGCATCGTCGCCCTGTTCTCGATCATCGCCACGCTGCCGGCCCTGCTGCTGGCCATTGGTGCCACAACGACCTTCTCGCGCTCGCTCGACGGTTGGTTCTCGACGAGCACGCGCAACATCATCGAGAACTCGCTTCACGTGGCGCAGGCCTATGTCGACGAGCACGGCCAGGTGATCCGCACCGACGCCGTCAACATGGCTCGCGACATCGACCAGGCCGCGGGCTCGCCGAGCGGAGCGGGCGTCGAGTTGCACCAGTTGCTGATTGCCCAGGCTGGTCTGCGGTCGCTGCCGTTCGCCTACATCGTCGACCGCACCGGCCAGCCGCTCGCGAGCGCGCTCGATGATCCGAAGATGCCCTACCGCTCGCCGCCCGGAGAGGCACTGCAGCAGGCGGACTCCGGCCACGTCCCGTTCCTGACGTCCGTCAGCACGAACCGTGTCGCGGCGGTCGCGAAGCTCGAGCGCTTCCCGGGGCAGTACCTCTACGTGGCGCGCTCCGTCAGCCCCGGCGTTCTGGCTCACCTTCAGCGCACCGAGGAAAGCGTCGACGAGTACAATCGGCTCCGACGTTCCCGCGGTCCGCTGAAGCTCGTCCACGGCATCATGTATCTGATGATCTCGATGACCGCGCTGCTGGCCGCGATCTGGTCGGGCATGTGGTTCGCCGGCCGCTTCGTCGCACCTATCCGCCGCCTCATCGCCGCCGCCCAGCAGGTGTCGCGCGGCAATCTCGGCGTCGAGCTGCCCGAGAGGCGGGGCGAGGGCGATCTTCGCCGCCTCTCTCACACGTTCAACACCATGACGCGCGAGATCAAGCATCAGCGCGACGCGCTCGTCACCGCCAACGAGCAGCTCATCGAGCGACGCCGCTTCATCGAGGCCGTGCTCGCCGGCGTATCGGCCGGCGTCATCGGTCTCGACCGCGACGGGCGCATCACGCTGGCCAGCCGCTCGGCTTCAGCACTCCTGGCCCGCTCCGAGGCCGAGCTCGTGGGCCGCCGGCTAGCCGAGGCGGTGCCGGCCTTCGGGGCGCTGTTGGCGGAGAGCGACGGCACCGCTGGCATCAAGCGCAACCGCACCCAGGAGGTGAGCCTCATCGTCGGCGAGGACGAGCGGACATTCGCCGTGCGGCTGACCCAGGAGGCGGGCTCCGGCGTCGGGCAGGTCTTGACGTTCGACGACGTGACCGACCTCGTCAGCGCCCAGCGCACGGCCGCCTGGGCCGACGTCGCGCGGCGCATCGCGCACGAGATCAAGAATCCGCTGACCCCGATACAACTCTCGACGGACCGGCTTCGCTCGAAGTACGGCCGCCAGATCGTCGAGGACCGCGACAAGTTCGACGGCCTCATCGACACCATCAGCCGGCGGGTCGGCGACATCAAGACGATGGTCGACGAGTTCGCCGCGTTCGCCCGCGTCCCGAAGCCCGTCATCGAGACCGACGACCTGTCCGCCGCCGTGCTCGAGCCGGTGATCCTGTTCCGCGAGAGCCACCCCCAGATCGAGTTCAAGCTCACGATGCCGGACAGGCACGTCGTGGGCGCGTTCGACCGGCGGCTCATCACCCAGGCGGTGACGAACCTCGTCAAGAACGCAGCGGAGGCCGTGGAAAGCGTTCCGGCCGATGCGCGCGGGCCCGCATGGCGCGGGCGGGTCGAGACCAGTCTCAAGGTCGCCGACGGCCGATACGAGATCGAGGTGATCGACAACGGCATCGGTCTGCCGAAGCAGAACAGGACGCGCCTCATCGAGCCCTACGTCACCACCAAGGGCCACAAGGGCACGGGCCTCGGGCTGGCGATCGTGCAGAAGATCGTCGAGCAGCACGGAGGCACGCTGGCACTCGAGGACGCTCCGCCGCAGCCCGACCGCGACCGCGGCGCGCTGGTGCGGATCGTGCTCCCCGCCCGGCCTGTGCCCGACACACGCGGCGGAGGAGAGGCGCGACCCGACGACGGGGCACGAGAGGACGGGCATAGAGACGCGGTGGATCGTAACGAGGGCGAGGCGCGGACCGCTGGCACGGCGCGCGGCCTTCGGGGTATTGCAGCAGCCGGCGGCGGCGGCACCTGAAAGACGCTCAAGCGAGGAGAGACGCAATGGCAGCCGACATCCTGATCGTCGACGACGAGGCCGACATCCGCGAGCTCGTCTCGGGGATCCTGGAGGACGAAGGGCATCGCACCCGGCTCGCACGCGACAGCGACGAGGCGCTGAGGTCGATCGAGGAGCGGCGGCCCCACCTTGTCGTGCTGGACATCTGGCTGCAGGGCAGCCGTCTCGACGGGCTCGAGGTGCTGACCATCATCAAGCGGACCTATCCGGATCTGCCCGTGGTCATCATATCGGGACACGGCAACATCGAGACCGCTGTCACCGCCATCAAGCGGGGTGCCTACGACTACATCGAGAAGCCGTTCAAGGCGGACCGGCTGCTCCTGGTGACGCTGCGCGCGCTCGAGGCGTCGCAGCTGAAGCGTGAGGTGCGGGAGCTGCGCGAGCGCTCCACCGTATCGGCCGACATGATCGGCAAGTCGCCGGCCATCAACCAGCTTCGCACCCAGATCGAGCGCGTCGCGCCGACCAACAGCCGCATCCTGATTCGCGGCTCGTCGGGTGCCGGCAAGGAGTTGGCAGCCCGGGTCATCCACCAGAAATCGCAGCGCGCGGAAAGCCCGTTCGTCGTTCTGAACGCCGCGGCGATGGCCCCCGACCGGGTCGAGGAAGAGCTGTTCGGCACCGAGGATCGCTCGGGCGGCCCGCGCAAAGTCGGCGCACTCGAGGAGGGCCATACCGGAACGCTCTACATCGACGAAGTCGCCGACATGCCGCTCGAGACGCAGGGCAAGGTACTGCGCGTTCTCGTCGAGCAGAAGTTCCAGCGGCTCGGCGGTGCGCAGAAGGTGGCGGTCGACGTGCGCATCATCTCGTCGACGAGCCGCGATCTCGAGCGCGAGATGGCCGAGGGGCGGTTCCGCGAGGATCTCTATCACCGCCTCAACGTTGTGCCGCTACGCGTGCCGGGGCTTGCCGAGCGGCGCGAGGACATCCCCGATCTCGTGCAGTACTTCGTCTCCCAGGTCGCCCAGTCGTCGGGTCTGTCGCCGCGCCGCATCGGCGAGGACGCGATCGCGGTGCTGCAGGCCCACGACTGGCCGGGCAACGTGCGCGAGCTGCGCAACAACATCGAGCGGCTGATGATCCTTGCCGGCGGCGACCCGTCGGCCGTCATCACCGCCGAGATGCTGCCAGACGAGATCGGCTCCAACGTGCCGCTGCCGGTCAACGGTGGGGCAGAGCACCTGATGTCCCTGCCGCTGCGCGAGGCGCGCGAAATCTTCGAGCGCGAGTACCTGCTGGCCCAGATCAACCGCTTCGGCGGCAACATCTCGCGCACCGCCGAGTTCGTCGGCATGGAGCGCTCGGCGTTGCACCGCAAGCTGCGCGCACTCGGCGTCTCGTCCGACCAGCGCAGCGGCGACTCCCGCCAGCCCTGACACCGCGGCACGCATGGGGGCCGGCTGCGGCCGTCTCCCGACCAGCACGTTGAAGCGAGGCACGTCGGTTCATGAAGGTCATCATCTGCGGCGCGGGCCAGGTCGGGAGCGGCATCGCCGAGCGACTGGCGGCTGAGGGCAACGACGTCGCGATCATCGATTCGAGCGCGGCTCTGGTTCAGCGGGCCAACGATACGCTCGACGTTCGCGCCATTCTGGGCAACGCGGCCCATCCGGACGTGCTGGAGCGGGCGGGTGCCAGCGAGGCCGACATGCTGGTCGCGGTTACGCTGCACGACGAGGTCAACATGGTCGCCTGCGAGGCGGCACAGGTGCTGTTCGACATCCCGACCAAGATCGCGCGCATCCGCGCTCAGACCTATCTCGAAGGCCGCTGGTCGGCGCTACTGCGACGCGAGAGCATGTCGATCGACTTCGTGATCTCGCCCGAGATCGAGGTCGCCAACGCGGTGTTGCGCCGTCTCGAGCAGCCAGGCGCCTTTGAAAGCGTCCACTTCGCGGATGGCCGTATCACGCTCCTCGGCATCGCGTGCGGACCCGAATGCCCGGTGATCGACACGCCGCTGACGCAGCTCTCGGGTCTGTTTCCGGACCTGCCGGCGGTCACGGTCGCGCTGGTGCGGGCCGGCCGCCTCTTCATCCCTCACGGCAAGGACCAGATCCAGATCGGCGACGACGCCTATGTCATCACGCCGACCGAGCAGATCGGGCGGACGCTGCAGATCTTCGGTCACGAGGAGACACGCGGGCGCCGCGTCATCATCGCCGGTGGCGGCAACATCGGCCTCTATGTCGCGCGCCAGATCGAGGAGAACCACCCTGACGTGCGCGCCAAGGTGATCGAGGTGTCGCGTGCCCGGGCGATGGAGATCGCCGAGAAGCTCAAGCGCACCGTGGTGCTGCATGGCTCGGCACTGTCGGAGGAGGTGCTGCGCGAGGCAGAGGCCGGTGTCGCCGATACCATCGTCGCCGTCACCAACGACGAACAGGTCAACCTGCTGACGTCCGCGCTGGCCAAGCAGATCGGTTGCAAATCCAGCCTCTGCCTCATCAACAGTGCAAACTACTCGGGCATGGTGCGCTCGCTCGGCATCGACGCCCAGGTGAACCCGCGCTCCATCACCACGAGCCGCGTGCTGCAGCATGTGCGGCGCGGGCGCATCCGCGGCGTGCACTCGATCCTGAACGGCGCCGGCGAAATCGTCGAGACGGAGGTGCTGGAGACGGCGCACGTGCTCGGCAAGCCGCTCAAGGACCTCGCCCGCACCGAGGGCCTGCGCTTCGGCTCCATCTTGCGCGGAAAGAAAGTCCTCATGCCGTCGGGCGGGCTCGAGCTCGAGGTGAAGGATCGCGTGGTGCTGTTCGCCCGCGCCGATGCCGTGCGCGAGGTCGAGCAGCTGTTCCGCGTCAGCCCCGACTATTTTTGATCGCAGCTCGGCTGCACGGTGGCGTCATCTGCAACACGGCGGGGAGCCAATGGCCCGTTTCATCTATGTCGACGGCCGTTATCGCCGGTCTGGCGATGCCGCCATCCATGCCGAGGATCGCGGTTTCCAGTTCGCCGATTCCGTCTACGAGGTGTGCGAGGTGAAGTCGACCCTCCTGGTCGACGAGACGCGCCACCTCGACCGATTGGAGCGCTCGCTCGCCGCGATCGAGATCCCGATGCCGATGAGCCGTGCGGCCCTCCGCCACGTCATGCGCGAGGTCGTGCGCCGCAACCGTGTTGTCGATGGCTCGCTCTACCTCCAGATCTCGCGCGGCGCCGGACCCCGCGATTTCGCCTTCCCGCCGCCGGGAACACGGCCAACCGTCGTCTGCCTCGCTCGCGCCGGCGCACGCGGTCGCATCGCGGCCCGGGCCGAGACCGGGATCGCCGTGGCGACCATGCCCGACATCCGGTGGGGGCGGTGCGACATCAAGACGACCATGCTGTTGCCAGCCTGCCTCTCCAAGCACGCGGCGGGGCTGCGTGGCGCGCGCGAGGCATGGCTCGTCGACCGCGACGGCCTGGTGACGGAGGGCGCGTCGAGCAATGCCTGGATTGTAACGACAGCCGGCGAGGTCGTGACGCGCGCGCTGGGTCCCGACCTGCTGGCTGGCGTCACCCGCGCCACCGTGCTCGACGTGATCGCGCGCGGGGGACTGACCGTCATCGAGCGCCCCTTCACCGTCGCCGAGGCCAAGGCCGCCCGCGAGGCGTTCGTCACGTCGGCCTCCAACACCGTCATGCCCGTGGTCGAGATCGACGGCACGCCGGTCGGCAACGGCCACCCCGGGGCGGTAGCGAGATTGCTGCGAGAACGCTTCCACGCAACGGCCGAGAATGGTCGGTGACAGTACCGCGACCGATGAAAATTTGCGCACTGCATTAGACGAATTCTGCCTTCAATTTCCGCCGCAAACCTCTAGATTGTGTGCGTTGCCGCATGGGACGCGGCCGCACCGTCGGCGCGAGCTTGGGATCTTGCTGCGCAGGCCAAAACGGACAAAGACCATTCCCGACAAATGGCGGAACAACAAAATGCCTCCTGAACGCGCTCAAAGCCTGCAGGACACGTTCCTCAATCATGTCCGCAAGAACAAGACGCCGTTGACGATCTTTCTCGTGAACGGCGTGAAGCTGCAGGGCATCGTGACCTGGTTCGACAACTTCTGCGTGCTGCTGCGCCGAGACGGCCACTCGCAGCTCGTCTACAAGCACGCCATCTCGACCATCATGCCCGGCGCCCCCGTGCATCTCATGGACGCTGACCCGGCCGAGACCGCGGGCGGGTGATCCACGCCACCGACGAGCCGCGCGAGATCGAGCCGCGAGCGGAGAACGCGACCGGGGCGAGCGACGCGCATGGGCCGGACACCCCCCAAGCCGAACGGCGTCGCTCTGGACGGCCGGGCCACGAGACGTGGGCCGCGCGCACGCGAACCCTGGTGGTGGTGCCGGTGTTCAAGCGCGGGGGCGGAGGACGCGTGTCGGCGAATACCGGGGAGGATGTCGCCCTGCATTCGCCCGCCGACCGGCTGGCCGAGGCGCGCGGTCTTGCCGAGGCCATCGACCTCGAGGTGGCCGAAAGCTTGCTTATTCCCATCGGCGCTCCACGGCCCGCGACCCTGATCGGGTCCGGCAAGGTCGAAGAGCTCGAGACGCTGATCGAGGCCAGAGGCATCACACTGGCCATCGTCGATCATGCCATCACGCCGGTGCAGCAGCGCAATCTCGAGAAGGCTTGGAGCTGCAAGGTGCTCGACCGCACCGGCCTCATCCTCGAGATCTTCGGCGAGCGGGCGCGCACGCGCGAGGGCGTGCTGCAGGTGGAGCTGGCCCATCTCACGTACCAGAAGGGTCGCCTGGTCAGGGCCTGGACGCACTTGGAGCGTCAGCGCGGTGGCGGCGGCTTCCTCGGCGGTCCTGGCGAGCTTCAGATCGAGCTCGACCGGCGCATGCTGCAGAACCGCATCGACGCCATCAAGAAGGAGCTCGCCGACGTCGTCCGCACGCGCGAGCTGCATCGCGCAGGGCGGCGCAAGGTGCCATATCCCGTCGTCGCCATCGTCGGCTACACCAATGCCGGAAAGTCGACGCTGTTCAACCGCGTCACTGGCGCGGCGGTGCTCGCCAAGGACCAGGTTTTCGCAACGCTCGATCCGACGATGCGCGAGCTGAAGCTCGCCAGCGGTCGCCGCATCATCCTGTCGGACACCGTTGGCTTCATTTCCGATCTGCCGACCATGCTGGTCGCCGCCTTCCGCGCCACCCTAGAGGAGGTCATCGAGGCCGACCTCATCCTCCACGTTCGCGACATCTCCCATGCCGAGAGCGAGGCCCAGGCACACGACGTGGAGCGTGTGTTGCGCGATCTCGGCATCGACACACTCCCCGCCGAGAACGGCATCCTCGAGGTGTGGAACAAGATCGACCTGCTTTCGGCCGAGGCCCGAGCCGACGTAGAGGCTGGCGCGCGCTTCCGCGAGCGGCGGCCGGCTCTCGTCTCGGCTGCGACGGGGCAGGGGATCGACGCGCTGCTGCAACTTATCGACGAGCGACTGGGCACGGCCGACACACTGCTTGCGCTTGTCATCCCGGCGGAGGCGGGCAAGCTCCTCGCGTGGCTCTATCAAAACACCGACGTGGTCACGCGGCGCACGGCCGAGGACGGAAGCCAGCACATCGAGGTTCGCATTGCCGCCGAGGCCCGGCCGAGGCTCGACGCTCAACTCCGCCGTGCCGGGCTCGCCGGCTAGCGGGCAACTGCGGGCGACGTTGGCCGCACGCCGAATGGGTCTTGCTCAGTCCCGGCCGGCCTTGTCGGCCTGCCGCACCTCGTTCCAGATCGCGTCCATCTCGTCGAGCGAGCTCTCTGCGGGCGTCCGTCCCGACGCGGCCAGACGCGTCTCGATATAGCCGAAACGGCGGCGGAACTTGTTGTTGGCGCCTCGCAGTGCCGCCTCGGGATCGATCCTCAAGTGCCGCGCGACGTTGGCCGCGACGAACAGCAGGTCGCCGAGCTCCTCCTCGATCGATGCCATGCTGCCGCCCTCCGTCTCGGTCGCGGTGCACACAGCCTGAAGCTCCCCGATCTCCTCGCGAAGCTTCTCGAACACCGGCGCCAGCGACGGCCAGTCGAAACCGACGCGCGCCGCCTTGTCCTGCAGCTTGACCGCGCGTGTCAGCGCCGGCATCGCCACCGGTACGTCGTCGAGCAGCGATACGGGCGGCGCGTCCGTCGGTCGCGCCTTGGCGGCTTTCTCCTCGGCCTTGATCCGCTCCCAGAGCCCCTTCACCGCCCCAGCCGAGCGCGCGGATGCGTCGCCGAACACGTGCGGATGACGACGGATCATCTTCTCCGTGATGGCGTGCGTGACGTCTGTAAAATCGAACGCCCCCTGCTCCTCGGCCATGCGTGCGTGATAGACCACCTGCAGCAGCAGGTCGCCCAGCTCATCTGCGAGGTCGCCGATGTTGTCCCGGGCGATCGCGTCGGCCACCTCGTAGGCCTCCTCGATGGTGTAAGGCGCGATGGTGCGGAACGTCTGCTCGAGATCCCACGGGCATCCCGTCCCGGGTGTTCGCAGCGCCGCCATCACCGCCAGCAGGTCCGCGATGGTCTTTCGCTGAGACATGTCTTCACTTGCCACGTTGTCATCTCCGCTCGCCGCTAAACCATCGCACCAAAGCGAGAGGAGCATCGCGAACCCGGACGAGACTGGCAATATCGCCGCGGCCGTGGGATTGAGTTTGCCGCGACCGTGGGGGAGCCGGGCCGCGCGTCGGACGAGACGGTTCGATGCGACGAACGGTCGGCACAACTGTCCGGGGTACGGGGAGGGGACGATGCTCGCCATTCTGACGAACGGCCTCATCATGCTGGCGGAGATCGCGGCGGTGGCCGGGGCCGCGGCACTCGGATACCGGTATCCGCTACCGTTCGCGGCCCTTACGGCGCTGCTCGCTCTCTTGATGGGCGCAGCCCTCGAGCGGGCGCGGCTGGCCAACGAGATGACCTTCTATTTCGAGCGGGAAGGGGCGTGGCGCGCTCTGACGGTGTGGATTGTAGCGCTCGTCGAGACGGTGACGAAGGCGCTGCTGGCAGGCATCTGCGCGCTCGTGACCTTCTCGGGAACCGACCGCGGCCGGCTACTCTGGGTCGCCGTTGCGTTCGCCGTCATGGTGTATGTCGGGAGCCTCGTGATCCGCCGCGTCTCGCTGTCGTTCGGTGCCCGTCCGATGCGCTGGGGCTACTTCCGGCTCGCCGTGCCGCTGGGGGTTCTGTTCTCGCTGGCACTCGCGTTCCTGCCGGCGCCGAGCTTCACCGATCTCGGCCGCCAGTTGATCTTCGACCTGCCGGAGAAACCGAGCCTCGCACAGGCGAGCGAGCTGCTCTTCGTCCTGAAGCAGAAGTTCGACGAAATGGTTGCGGCGCTGCTCGCCTGGATCGTGCCGCCGGAGTGGGCGCGGCTTGCCGGCGCGCTGGTCAGCGTCAACGTTCTTACGGGCTTCGTCGCCGCCATCTATGCGGCTCTGATCGCCGACCTCGTTCGCCGCGCCGAGGACCGGATGCTGTGAGCGCCGGCTGCGAACCCTGAGATGCGGTTGTTCAGCCGTCCGTGGCTCGAACAGGGACGGCGTCCTGGTCGGGAGCAGTCCTCGGTCGCCGGCGGGAATGGGCGCGGGTGCGCACGTCTCACATAGCCGGCGCGCCGTTTGGCCGCGTGTGCGGCCACGATCAAAATCATTTGCTCAAGCACTGGCGGCCGTCGGCCTCGTTGCGGCCACGACTCGCACACACAGTCGTCGCTTGCCAACACGGGTGGAGATCCGGATATGGACGGAAACGGCGTGCTGCGGACGCCTCAAAGTGCAGAGGCGGCGGTGTCGGATGCGGCGCGCGGAGACGAGGGGCTGCATGCGGACCATTTGGCCGGCCACGGTCGGGGCGACGCCGGTGAAAGCGGAAGCGGCGAACCGTCATCCGATGGCGCCGCGCAGGGCAGCGCCTGGACCGCGTTCGAGGCAATCCGGGCGTTCGTGACCGGCCAGCTCAATGTGGCGCAGAGCGTTGCCGAAGGCCAGCGATCTGCGTCGATGCTGCTCGTCGAGGCGGAGGACGAACTCGATGGTCTGAAACGGGAGTTCGAGCGCTTCAGGCTGCCGACAGAGACCTAGGTTTGCACCGT
>CAYYGO010000032.1:0-50011 GCA_964471635.1 uncultured Hyphomicrobium sp. | reverse complement strand
CCATATGCGACGCGACGCATTCTCTATCGCGGAAACACCGGAGATCTCCTCGCCCTTCAAAGTGCGGGACGACCCCGTCACCTTGTGGACGATCTGAATGTTGCCGGCGAGCAGGTTGGACAACTCCCCGAGGTAGAGCGTAGGACGCAAGCCGCCGGCGAGCGAGGCGTTGAGAAATGCGCCGCGATCGAGCCGGCTCGACAGTCCTTCGAGAATGCGTTCGTCGAGTGCAAGGTCTCGCTCGCCGTTGCCTGCCGCGACGACGATATCCGTACGGTCGAGTGCGTCCGTATGCCCCTTGAGGCCCGCGTCCTCCAGCGCCAGCCCTGCCGCGTGCACCCCGATTCGCTGCCAGAGGCCCATCTGACGCTGCTCGGACTTGCTCGGAATCTGTGCTGTGACATCGACGGCGGCGAGCGCATGCACGCACCGGCGCAGAACGGCCGAGCGGTCCGCCGATACCGCTGCTTTGACCACCTCCAGTCGTGAACCGCCCTGCCGCTCACCGTCGCTCGCGATCTTGGCAGGGTGATGAGCCCAGCCAACGCCGGCCGTGCTGACCAAACCGATGCCCGTGACGTACACATCACGATCCGCGGTCATACCACGCCGAGCTCCCCGCCGAGGAACCCCAGTCGCTGCCCTTCTCTCTCGACGTGGCGCCTCAGCGCCGGCGAAGGAAAGGGCACGGTGCGAAACATGAGCTGCGCGTCGCAGACCTTCTTACCGTTGCGATCAATTGCAGCCCTCGTGACGGCGTAGCCGGATCCCTTGTGGACCATCCGGACCTCGATCACGAGTTGGTCGCACGGCAGCACGAACGCTCGGAAATTCGCATCCTTCGCCTTGGCGAAGAACGGCATCCTCGAGAAGCCATCGAGGGCCAGCAGCAGGTAGCCCGACGCCTGGGCCATGGTCTCGAGCAACAGCACGCCAGGGACCAGCGGATGACCCGGGAAATGGCCCTCGAACACCGGACTCGCCGCGGGAACAGACGCATGCGCGACGAGAACCGCCTGCCCGGCGTCGAGTGCCTCGACGCGGTCCAGCATCTGGAAATATTCGAGACGCATGTTTCAGCCGGCGGCCGCCATGGATGCCGTATTGCCTGCAAGCGCATCGATGCGACGGCAGAGATTGCCGACCACGAAGAACTCGGCCGAATCCACGTCACCCTGGTTGACCTGCGCCATCCAGTCTTCGATCGGCATCTGGATTCCAAATCGCTGGTCGATCTCGAATGCGATGTCGAGAAACGCAAGGCTGTCGACCCCGAGATCCTTCATGATGTGGCTCTCGGCTTTTATGCTCTCCAGCGGAACGTCGGTTGTGGAGGAGATGATCTCCGCCACGGTAGTAAGAGTCGAAGCCATGCTCGATCTCCTCTGGGCGCCTAGGCCGATAGGTGTCCCGCGCGGCGCACGGGGCATCTTTCAAACTCGCTACGATCCGCTGGCTAACAGCCGTGACCCGACAACGACTTGACTAAGGTCAATCGCCCTCTCGCGACGAGCGTCTAGTGGGAAGTCTCGGAAGCTTGGGAGCCGCCCGCTGGACAGTCCTCCAGGCGGGCAAAGGGACTCGGGCAAAGGGACTGCGGATCTCGATATGAACAGCCCCGACCGGGCGCCGACCGATCGGATCGAAGAGCTCTCGATCGGCCAGAGGGAGACCCTCACGCGGACGATCCTCGCTGAGGACGTAACCGCGTTCGCACGGCTGTCGGGCGACTACAACGCGCTGCACATCGATGACGAATTCGCGGCGCGCACCGAGTTCTCGGCGCGGGTCGTTCACGGCTTCCTTCACGCCAGCCTGCTGTCGACGCTGATCGGCATGCGCCTGCCCGGACGGGGCGCCTTGTACCTGGGCCAGACCATCGAGTTCAGCGCGCCTGTGTTCATTGGGGATACCGTCGAGGCGTCCGCCACCATCGAAAGCATCGACCCTGAGGCGCGCGTGGTCGGCCTCAGGACGGAAATACGGAACCAGGATGGCCGCACCGTACTGAGGGGCAATGCGCGCGCGAAGGTGCTGCGGATCGCGGCACCTTCGGCGGAGCCCGCCATCGACGCGGCACGCGCTACGGGTCGGCTCCTCGACGGCAGCGTCGCCCTCGTCACCGGGGGCTCGCGCGGAATCGGGCGTGCAACCGCCTGCCTCCTTGCCGCCCATGGAGCCGTTGTCTGGATCAACTACCACCGAAGCCCGACCGCGGCAGAGGAAGTCCGCCAGGACATCGCCGCCGCCGGCGGCCGCGCCGAGACGGTGCGGGCCGACGTCACCGATGAAGCGGAGGTGGCCGAGATGTTGCGCCGGATCACCCAGCAGGGCCGGCTCGATATCCTCGTCAACAACGCCGGACCGAAGATCGTCTCGGCGCCGTTCGAGAAGCTCGATTGGCAGGCCATCGCCGACGCCCACGCGCGCATCGTCGGGTCCGTATTCAACGTTACGAGGGCCGCCCTGCCCGCACTGAAGATGTCGAAAGGACGTATCGTCAATATCCTGTCGTCAGCGGCTTTGCAGCGCACCGCGTTCGATTGGCTGCCCTACGTGTCGGCCAAGGCTGCCCTCCACGCCATGAGCAAGAATCTTGCGCAGGAGCTGGGACCCCGCGGCATCACGGTCAACACGATTTCGCCGTCGATGATCGACACCGATCTGGTCGCCGGCACGCCGGACCGGATCCGACAGAGCATGATAGGGCGCACACCGCTCCGGCGGCTCGGAACGCCCGAGGACGTCGCTGGCGCCGTCCTCCTTCTCGCATCCCCCTATGCGCGCTTCATCACCGGCGAGAACCTGCTGGTGACGGGCGGCGACACGATGATCTAGGAGGTGCTATGCGGGGTAGAGTTGCGCCGACGGCACCGGGGCGCACGGCGGCCCAGGGCAGTGCTGCACACCCAGGACTTTCCGAACAGGGGATCGGCGACCTGATCGACGCCATCGTCGAGCTTTCGCCCGAGCTCGCGCGTCGGCGCTCTGTTCTCCCCTCTGTAGACTGGCGACAGGCAAGCCCGGCGCAGGTCGCGCGTCTCAGCGATCTGCTCGCAGCGGCCGGCATGGCTATTCCACCGTGGCTCGCAGCCGATCTGCTCGTCGCCGGACATCGGCTTCCCGCGGACACCGTCTCGCACTTGCCTGCAGCGACAACCGCGCTTGCCGCCCTCGTAGGAAGCGGGGAGGGCGTACCATTGCCGGAGCCGGTGCGGCAGGGTTTGGCCGACTGCGCCGCCGCACCACCGATGGATTCTGCTGTCGCCAAGGCGATCGTCTCCCGGCTGGCGGCGCGTGGCGACGACAACTTGGCCGTTCGCATCGCACTCGCGCAATGGCCGCACACGGCGGATGCATGGCGCGCTCTCGGCACCGGGGCCGCCCGTCATCTCGATCAGCTACCCTCCGTCCGGCTGCGGATCGCGAGCTACTCGTCCACGCAGCTGCTCGCCGAGGCGCTGCGCCCGGCGTTCGCGGCCAACGGGCATCGCGCGATCGTGGCGTCGGCCCCTTACGGCAGTGTCATGTCTTCACTTCTGCAGCCCGAGAGCGAGGTCGACGCGCTGCTGCTGCTGCTGGACTTCGATGGGCTCGTGGCCGCCGATTGGCGGAGCGGCCCAAGCCGAATCCGCGAGGGCTTCGAGCGCGGCCTCGGCGATCTGTGCGACGCCGCCGCCCAATTCTGCGTCCGCTCGGGGAGCCCGCTGTTCCTCAACACGCTTCCGGTGGCTGCACTGCCGAGCCTCGGTCACGCCGACCTGCTGCACGAAGCCGGCGCGGCCGCAATGACCGGGCGTGCCAACCAGCGTCTCGCCGAGCTCGCAGCATCAACGCCGCTCGTGCAACTTGTCGACGCAGACGTCGCGCTCGCCGCAATCGCACCGCGCGTCCGAACCGAGCCCAAGCTCTGGTATTTCGGCAGAATGGCCTACTCGGATGAGGCGACGAGGCATCTCGCTCGTGCCTTTGCGGTCGCGTGGACGGCCCGCAAGGGGGGGCGGGCAAAAGTGCTCGCACTCGACTTCGACAACACGCTATGGGGCGGCGTCTATGGCGATGACGGCATCGAGCGCCTCGCCTGCGGCGACGATGCGCCCGGCAATGCTTATAAGGCACTCCAGACCGAGGCGCTGAGACTGAAATCGCAGGGCGTTCTCCTGGTAGGCCTGAGCAAGAACAATCCCGACGCGACCTCGGTGTTCGACCGGCACGCCGGCATGGCGCTCCGCGCCGACGATTTTGTCGCATTTGCCGTGAACTGGGAGCCGAAGCCCGACAACATTCGCCGCATCGCTTCGGAGCTGAGACTGGGTCTCGACAGCTTTCTGTTCGTGGACGACAGCCCTCATGAGCGCGCCGCAATGCGCAGGATGTGCCCCGAAGTGATCGTTCCCGAGGTGCCCTATGACCCGGCACTGCGTCCAGGCTGGCTCAGATCCCTCGCCTGCACATGGCCGCTCCGGGTGACCGGCGAGGATGCCAGACGTTCCGAGCTGTATCTGGCGGAAGCCAAGGCGAAAGCGCTGCGCGCCTCTGCGGTGAGCTACGATGAATACCTGGCGGGTCTCGAGCAGCGGCTGACGATTTCCCCCGTCGGGCGAAGCGCGCTGCCGCGCGTCGCTCAGCTCCATGAGCGCACCAACCAGTTCAATCTCACGACACGGCGCCTGACCGAGCCCGAGCTTCAGGCGCTCATGGCCGACTCCGACGGACATATCATTCTGAAGGGCGAGGTCGCCGACCGCTTCGGCGACCACGGCCTCGTCGTCGCCGCCGTCGTTCGCATGAGTGGGCAAACCGCCTCCATCGAGAGCTTCGTCATGAGCTGCCGCGTCGTGGCGCGCACTATCGAGACCGCATTCCTCGGCGCGATCATTGCGCGCCTGATTGGACGCGGCGTCGAGACGATAGAGGCTGCCTACCTGCCGACGGCCAAGAATGGCATGGTTCGTGACTTCTACGCCTCGAACGGGTTCGAGCCAGCCGGTGCCCTCGACGGGGGGACCTTGTGGTGCTGGCGACATGAGCGCCCTCGGATTCCCGACGCGCCCTTCGTGGCGGTACACTGGAGCGAACAATGAGCACCGCGGAGATCCAGCATCCCCTGGTCCGACCCGAGATCGGCGAGATCTTCGTCGATCTGTTCCAGTACAACGGACCGATCCTGCCTGCGACGTCCCCGGACGACATCGAGCGATGGGACTCCCTTCAGCACATCGCACTCGTCCGCATGATCGAGCAGACGTTCGGCGTCACGCTCACCATGGACGAGATGGTCGAGATCCGGTCCGTCGCCGACATCGAAAACGTGCTGCTGCGCCACGGCGCCTGACGCAGCCGGACGAAATTCAATCTGCCAGAGAACGGTCGAACGAATTGCCGAGCTCTCTCAATTCGTTTCGACGGTGGTAGAGCGGGCGGGCTCGTCTCCTGGGCCGACGCCGACGCGCTTTGGTACCTGCGGCCGACACCCGTCGCGCGGCGATGCACGTCGACGGCTCCTCGCACGGCGCAAACGATGATGTCGAGGGTTGATGCCTGGAATCGCCCGTCGGCCGCGTCACTCGCGGCCAATCAGCGGTTTCTTCCAGGCGAGGTGCCCGACCTGCTTGTCGAGCGGTGTTGCCGCAATCGAGTTCGTGAAGTTGCTCATCGTCTTGATGGCGATGCCGAGCACGACTTCGAGAGCCTGCTCCGGTCGAAGTCCTGCTTCGAGGAACGCATCCAGATCGGCCTTCGTTGCCTTTCCTCGATTGAGGACCATGGTTCGAGTGAACTGGCGCAGCGCCTCCAGGCGCGAGTCCGGCAGCCGTCGGCCGCCACGCAGCGCCTCGATGGTGGCCGCGTCTGCCCCGGCCTGTTTCGCGAGCAGAGTGTGCCAGGGCACACAGTAGTTGCATTCGTTCTCGAAGTTGGCTGTCTGATAGACCACCTGCTGCTCGATAGGAGACAGCGACGTGCGGCCGAAAGCCTCCCAACCCAAGCTGTAGGTCTCGAGCAAGGCGGGAGCGCTGGCCATAACCCTTTCGAGATTGGGGATCATGCCGAAACTGCGGCGGGTCGCGGCCAGATGCTCGCGTGCTGCCTCGGGTGCCGTATTCTCATCGTGAACCGGAAAATCCATCTCTGTGCCTTTCACAAGGAGCTCGGGACGGATACGGAGCCGACGAGTGGCGCCGTATCCGAGCCAACATTGCGTCGGGGTACGTAGGTGGATCAGGCGCGCGATGCGGCCTGGATGTCGGCCGCGGCCTGAACCGAAAGGACGAGCTGGCGGACAACATCAAGCCGGAATCGCCAAGGCAGCACCGACCCGATGTTCGTCATCTGCTCGGCCCCGGCGAGCACCGTCACGCGCCCGTCTGCACGACCGGGAAATCGATCTCGGTCCGCGCGATGTGGTTGATGTAGTTGGTGAGAATGTTGGCCACGACGTTCGCCGCGACCTCCACGACATCGCCGTCGTCCAGTCCGGCCGCACGCGCCGCAGCGAGGTCGGCGTCGGTCACATGACCCTTTTCGGCGACGATGCGGGCGGCAAGCGCTAGGATCGCGGTGAGGCGGGGATCTGCCGAGCGAGCGTTGAGATTAGCCAGGATCTCGTCCTGGGCGACCTTCATCGATACCGAGATGGCGGTGTGCGCGGAGGCGCAATAGTCGCAACGGTTGGCCTTCGCGACGGTCAGCGCAATAGCTTCGCGCGTCTTGGCATCGAAGTTACCTTGTCCAAGAGCGGCGCCGAGTCCGAGCAGCGCGGAGAGAACAGCAGGACGCTGGGCGACGACCCGGTAGAGATTTGGCACCATGCCGACCTTGGCCTTGATTGCAGCGAACAGATTGGCTGCGTCGGGCGAGGCATTGGCATCAAGGACGGGGGCGATACGGGACATCGAGGTTCTCCTTATGTATGTGACCATTTGGTAACAATTGGGGGCGTAGAAAGGCGCAGAGAACCGATCTCTTGCGCCTTCCCGGCGACTGATCTATTAGTTACGGAATGGTCAGTCAAGAAAAAAGATCGAGCGATGGGCAGACCAAAAAACTTCGAGCCGGACGTGGCGATTGCAGCCGCAAAGGAGGTGTTCTGGCTGCAAGGCTACGAGGGCACCTCGCTGCACGACATCGAGCGGGTCACCGGCCTCGCCAAGCAGAGCCTCTACCGTGAATTCGGCGACAAGCGCGGCATCTATCTCGCGGCGCTGCGTCACTACGAGCAGCACGAGGCCGCCGAGGCCGGCCGTCTGCTCGACGGCCACGCAACAGCGAAGGACGCCTTCGCAGCCCTCTTCGCCGCGGTGATCGCCGAGGCGAAGGGCAGCGAGCGGCGTGGCTGCTTCCTGTGCAACGCCGGCGCCGACCGCACGATGATCGACCCGGCGATCAGCAAAGCCGTATCGGAGGCTATGCAGCGCCTCATCATGACATTCGCGAGGAAGATCGGCGAAGTGGGGCCGAGCTACCCGTCGGCCGGCGCTCTGACCGCCTCGTACATCGGGCTGCGGATCCTCGTGCGAGCCGGGGCGACGCTCAGCGTCCTCGAGGCTGCCGTGGATGCACTGCTCGCCAAGCATTTCGAGTAGGCCGCGTCGGAGGCGCTCGTCTCGTCGCGCGGCTGAGGGGCTCAGCCGCGGAGGCTTGTCGGCAGGGCCATGCCGTGCCTGCGGCAAGCCCGGACCACGCGTCGAGACGACCCTACGCAGCCGCGTCCCTCGTCAGGGGCCCCTTTGTCGCTAGCCTGCGTACACGAGCGTCGCATCACGCAGGCCGCCGAGAGCTCGCTCGATCTCCGCGCGAGACATCAGGCAGAACGCCGTGCTCAGCGCGTCGGCCAACGCAGCGCTAGGACTCGTGACGCTGACGAGGTGCCATTGCGTCTCTGCGGGGCGCCCGGTCACTGGATGGAGGATGTGACCGATCCTGCCGTCGGGATCGAGCACGGTGCCGCGCGGCGACGAGCTGGCCATAGCCCGCGAGCGAAGCGCGATCTCGGTCTTCGGGGCTCCGGCTGGCAGATCGAGCTCGACACGCCAGGCGCCACCGTCCGGATGGCCGCCCAGCGCGCGGATCTCGCCGGTATCCACTAGAACGTCCGTAAGCCCCTGCCGCTCCAGCAGTGCCGCGATACGGTCGGCAATGTAGCCCTGCGCAATCCCGTTGAGTGTCATCGCCATGCCCGGCCGGTCGAAGGATACCGCGTCGGTTGCAATTCGCACCCCCTTCCAACCGACGCGCCAAAGGGCAGAGGCGAGCACCGCCTCGTCGGGTGCCTGCCCAGACGTGTAGCTGTCCGCGTAGGCGGCCCAGAGTGGCTGCACCGTCGGGTCGAACAGCCCGCCCGTTGCGGCATTGGCAACGCCGCATAAGCCGAGCAGCTCGAGCATCTCGAAAGGCGGTGCGTCGAGGCGCCCCGCGGCATTGAGGCGGGAGAGGGCGCTGTCAGCGCGATAGAGGCTGAATACGCCCTCAAGACGCACGATCTCGGCGCGGGCCGCCGCAACGAGGCGCTCCGCGTCCGGGTGGCGGATCGCAATCGAAGCAGAGGCACCGAGTGCAATGCCGCGCCACCGTGTCAACGGCGGAGCATCGGCGCGAACAGCGGCTGGCAGGGCGCATGCCAGGGCGCTGATCGACAGGAAGCGGCGGCGGTTGAGCATCGGCATGTTCGGACCCTCCGATCTGAAATCAATGTTGGCCGCGAGCGCCGGTGGGCGGGGGCACGTAGTTGCCGTCGGTATCGAGTGCGACGTCGGCAGGGGCGAGGACAAGACTGTCCGGTATCTCGGACAGCGACTTGATCTCGCCGCCGTTGGCCGCCGTAAATGCCGCGGCTTTCGTCCGGTCGCCGAAAGGTACCAGTTCCTTGGCGCCCATGCCGCCGGCGATCGCCGACCCTACGACGTAGACTGCCTTGTCCGCCGCGACCCAATTGTCCACGCCTGGCCTATCCCAGCTCGCGGCCCTGCCCATGTCGGACACATAGACGGCGCGTATCGCGTGCGACTGCTCCGGCATGCGCTGGTAGGCGACCGCGTCGCGCACCTGGCTGAAGAACAATGGCGCGGGCAGGCCGTCGAGATGCACCTGGGCCTTGGGGCCAGGATGCTCGGCAAGATTCATCTGACAGAAGTGGCCAAGCGCCTCGGCACTCATGGTCACCGGCGCTGGCGGCGCCTTCGCTTCCTCTCGACAGCCGGCAGCCAGCAGCGCGGCGAGCACCACAGAGATGACTGCGCGTGTCAGATTCATGGGACGAGCCTCCTGAACGCAGCGAACGATAGTGCGAATGCACCGAACGGCCACAGCCAGATCGAAGCGAGCGCGTAGGCGGGCGGAATCTTGGCGGCAGCTCCGCCGATGCCTGCAGCCGCCGCCGTCGCCTCGGAGGCTGCAAGATTGTACATGCGGAAGGCGTCGGCCGGGTTCGCCAGGACGAGCCAGGGAAAGACGCGCGTCGTGAAGGCGCCGCCTCGATCGGCGACGACGGCGGCGAGGAGCCCCAGGTCGTAGAGGACGATGAGCACGAGCCACAGACCGATCGCCATGCCTGCAGCAGCGCCGGGCCGCCCCGCCAAGGCCGAGATGCCATAGCCGACGCCCAGGAAGGTGGCGCCGAGCAGAAGCGACGTCCAGAACAACCTGACGAGCGCAGGAACGCCACGCACCGCCTCCGGATCGAGCCAGAGCGCAGCCGCGCCGGCAAGGCCATAGCCGACGGTCAGGGCAATCGCGAGAATTGCGAGGTGTGCCGCGAGCTTGCCGGCGATCACTTCGACGCGCGAAATGGGATAGGTCAGCATGAGCGGAAGCGTGCCGCGTTCCACCTCGCCGGCGATGGCGTCGAAGGACATGAGCAGCGCAACCAGCGGCACGAGATAGACCGCCAGGCTCGTCAGGCTCGCGACCGTCACGGACAGCTTGTCGGCGCCGAGCTGGCCCGTCGGGGCCGTGCCGGCCGCTGACAGCACGATCGAGAACAGCGCCATCATGAGCACCGCGATCGCGACCCAGCGGTTGCGCATGGCCACACGGGACTCGGCGGCGGCCTGGGCTAGGATACGTCTCACGCGGCACCCCTCCGACTGTAATGGGAGTAGATGTCCTCGAGGCTCGGCGGCACCACCTCCACGTCGATGACGAGATCGCTCATCGCAACCACATCTCCGATGCGCGCGAGCTTCTCGTCTTGGCTGCAACAGAAGTCAACGCGTGCGCCGGTGACCCGCGTGCCTGAGACGCGCCGCGCCACCTCCTGGGCGGCATCCGGGCTCGTCGTCACCTGGACCTGGATCGGCAGGGCGGCGCTGCGCCGCAGCGCGGCGAGCGTGTCGTTCGCGACGATCACGCCCTTGCTCAGGATGGCGATGCGGTCCGTGCGGGCCTCCACCTCCGTCAGCGCGTGGCTCGACAGCAGGATGGCCGCTCCTTCCGCGGCAAGCTCGTCGACGATCTCGTAGAGCTCGCGCCGCGACACCGGATCGAGGCCGCTGGTCGGCTCGTCGAGCACGAGAAGCCGCGGCTTGCCGATCAATGCCTGCGCGAGTCCGACGCGCTGGCGCATGCCCTTGGAATAGGTACCGATGCGCCGCGACTGGGCCTCGACGCCGAGCCCGACCCGCGACAGCAGAACCGAGGCTTGGCTCCGGTCCTCGCCGCGCAGATCTAGGTAGTAGCGCATGAGCTCGAGGCCCGTCAGGGCGGGATGGAACGCGACGCTCTCGGGCAGATAGGCGGTCGCCGTGCGCGCCGCGTGGCTTCCCGGAACGGCGCCGAGAACGTGAATAGTGCCACTGTCCGCAGGGATGAGACCGAGGATGATTTTCATCATCGTCGATTTGCCGGCGCCGTTGTGGCCGAGCAGCGCCACGCGCTCGCCCGACGCGACGTCGAGCGAAGCCTCGGACAGCGCGCGAACGCGATCGTAGGTCTTAGTGACCCGCGAGAGGGTCAACGTCGGCGTCATCTCTGCCTCGCTCCAGCCAGTCCGGCCTCGCCTCGCGTTCCATGGCGGCGACGTGATCGGGAACGGCGATCGTTGCCGGCCGCATGAGTGGGTGGCTGTCGACCACGCCGCCAGGCAGGATGGCCGGGAATGCCGATTGGCTCCAACGGATCAACTGGACCGCCGGCGAGCCCATCAGCAGCTTGGCAGAGGGCTGCGACCAGAGGATGTGATCCATGAGGTCGTTGGGACGGAAGGCGCCGTCCGCCCGCCCGTCGCCGTCGAGATCGAAAGCGGGGTGATCCGACCAGTAGTTGCCGCGACCCTCTCGGCTCCACTCGATGTGGCGCGTGCCGACGTACTTCACCTGATTGCGGCTGCCGATGAATGAATTCCCCGTGACAGTGTTACGCTCCGATCCGGCGGTGAAATGTACGCCAACCGCGCAGCCCTCGAAGCGGTTGTCGGCTATGAGGTTCTTGTGGGCGTTGTAGATGAAGGTGCACTTCTCGTGCGTGCCCCCTCGGACCAGGTTGCCGCGCACGACGGCATTGTTGGCATAGTTCAGCATGACCCCGTGCTCCCGGTCGCGGAGCGACAAGTTGCCGGTGACGACGATATTGTTCGAGTACATCAGCGCGTAGCCGAGATGATTGCCGATCGAGACGTTGCCGCTGATCTCGCTGTCGTTGGTGTACATGTAGTGCACCGCGAAGCGCAGGTCGCGGAACAGGTTGTTGCGATAGGTGCCGCGCTTGGACGCATTGGAAAAGATGCCGTCGCGGCCGAAGCGGAAGTCGTTGCCTTCGACCACCGTACCCGGCGCGTTCCAGATGTAGACGCCGTTGCCGCGGTCGTTGAGCCGGCGGTCTCGTCGGCCGATCACGACGTTTGCGCGAACGACACTGTCGCTGGCGCCGTGGATGTCGACGCCGACGAGATTCTCGACGAAACGATTGCCCTCCACCAGGGTCCGCCGGGCGCTCGCCCTGATCTGCACGCCGGCGTCGATCTGCTGGTGGTCGCTGCCCGAGCCGCGTATCTCGAGCCCGCGGATCGTGACATCCTGACCTGTGACGACGATGACGCTGCCCTCGCTATTGCCCTCGACCATGGCCGAGCGCCGCCCATCGAGCACGATCGCACGGTCGAGTGTCACCGGACCGGAATGCCGGCCCGGCGATAGGATCAGCGTATCGCCGGGCAGCGCCTCGGCCACCGCCCGCGCAAGGGCGCCCGGCGCTGCAGGCACGGTGCGTTCGACGGCTGCCAGCGGACCCGCTGCGACTTGTGCAGCGAGTATCGGCACGGCCACCGTCGCGACAGACCGGGCACAGAAGCGCGGGCGCCGCATGGCTCAGGCTCCCCTTGGCTCGACGAACATGCGCCCGCGCATCTCCATGTGCAGCGCATGGCAGAACCACTGGCAGTAGTACCAGTAGACGCCCGGCGAGGCCGCCTTGAACGTCACCGAGGAGGTCTGCTGCGGCGAGATCTCCATGGCCACGCCGTGATTGCCCAGGGTAAAGCCGTGGGTGAGGTCGTCGACGTCGTCGAGGTTGGTCACGTAGATGGTCACCTCGTCGCCCTCGCGCACGGTGAACTTGTCCATGCTGAATGCGGGCGCGGCGGATGTCATGTAGACGCGCACCTTATTGCCGTCGCGGATCACCTTCTCCGAGCCGATCTCGAGTTTGACGCCGTCCGCGGCAGCTTGCTTGCGTGCATCCTCCCAAATCGGGTCGTTGCGATTCCACACCGTCAGCGGCTTCACGATCGACCGGTGCACGCCGATGGCGTCGTGCGGCTCGGCGAAGTTGGGACCGTCGTGGATGACCTCCATCTTGCCGCCGGCGATCGAGATGAGCTGATCGTTCTCCGGCTTCAGCGGGCCGACGTTGAGGAAGCGGTCCTTCGAGAACTTGCAGAGGCACACCAGCCATTTCCCGTCGGCATCGAGCGTCTCGCCCATCGTCGTCTTCAGATGGCCGGGCTGGTACTGCACGTCCACCTTGTCGAGGATCGGGTTGACCTTCTCGCCCTTGAAGGCCGCGATAGCCTTCGGGATGTTCCACTTGACCACCTGGCTGTCCAGGAACAGCGACGTGTATGCGTTACCCTCGCCATCGAAAGCCGTGTGAAGCGGCCCGAGGCCAAGCTGCGGCTCGGCGACAATGCACGAGCGCGGTGCGGCGCCCTTGTAGAAGATGTCGTCGAGCTTGGTGACGTCGATGACCGAGACTGTCGGCGACAGCTTGCCGCCGATGCAGAGATGCTTCTTGTCAGGCGCCATGTTGCATCCGTGCGGATTGTTCGCGATCGGGATATAGCGCGTATAGTTCTTGTTCTTGCCTTTGCGTCCGTCGAGGATTTTGACGCCGTTCAACGTGGTGAAGTCCCCGGCGGCGATTCCCTTCTCGATCTCGGCAATATTGAAGACCACGACGTGATCCATCTCGGCCTTGGTCATCTCGGCCGTGGACATGCCCATCTCGGAGTTGTAGCTCGTCGAGAAGGCCCACTTGCCCTCGTAGTCGGCATCCGTGTTGTCGAGATTGCCCGATACGATGATCTGCCAGGCAACCGTCATCTTGTCGGCATCGACGGCGGTGAAGAGGTTCACGTACTCCTCGGGCTTGTCGAGGATCTTGCCGTCGTTGACCAGCGGCGCCTCGTCCTCGCCGTTGCAGAAGAGATAATTGGTCCGCGGCCACTTCTGCGGACGCATGCCGTGGATCGCCTTCGCGTTCGGGATCTCGAGAATCTTGTCGGGCTTCATCACGTCGCAACGAACGCGAGCGACGCGGGTATTGGCCTTGTCCTGCATGAAGAGATAGCGGCCGTCGTACTTGCCCTCCGTCATCGACATGTGGACGTGATGGAGATCGCCGTTGTCGTGCGTCACCTTGCCGTTGGCCGCGAGATGCTTCCGCGTCTTCTCGGTCAGCCCCTCGGTCAGGATCTTGATCGACTCGTTGGTGAAGCCCCAGCCGGTGGCCGAGCACTTGTTGAACACCGGCACGCGCATCAATTCGCGCATCGACGGGATCCCGAGAATTCGCATCTCGCCCGACTGACCCGACGACCAGAAGCCATAGTACTCGTCGAGTTGGCCGGGCGCGACGTGGCCCTTGGCAGCACCGGCCGCGGCGGCCGCGACCGTGGCCCCGGCCATCGTAGTGCCCGTGGCGCCGCCCAGCACGAGCGCTCCGTGCGAGGCGGCAGCCGCCACAGCTGCTCCTCCGGCCGTTGTCGCGAGCAGCGCGCGGCGGCTCACCAAACCGGTCTTCGTGTCGTCCGTCATGGCTCTCTCCTTCAGCTGGCAAACGTCGCACTTGGTCGTGTCACTCGGCAGCAACGGGCTCGGTGGTTCGAGGCAGCACGCCCTGCCGCTTGAGCTTCTTGATGACCGCCGGGCATTTGGTCTTGGACTGGTAGAGCACCTGGCAGTTCATGCAGTTGATGCATTCGTTGGGGCTGATCTCGCCGATCGGGTTGATTGCCTGCACAGGACATTCGTTGGCGCACACCCGGCAGGGATTGCCGCATTCGCGGTAGCGCTTCAGCCAGTCGAAGATGCGGATGCGTGCCGGGATCGCGAGCGCGGCGCCGAGCGGGCAGAGATAGCGGCAGTAGAAGCGCTCGACGAACAGACCGATGCCGAGTAGCAGGAGCGCATAAAGAACGAATGGCCACGACCGATTGAACTTGAGGACGATCGCCGTCTTGAAGGGCTCGACCTCTGCAAGGCGCTCGGCTTGGTCGACGGACGCGAGCGCGACGCCCGCAAGGCCCAGGAACAGCAGATATTTTATTGCCCACAGCCGCTCGTTGAGCCCCCATGGCAGCTCGTACTGCGGGACCTTGTAGTGGCGCGCGATGCGGTTCGAGAGCTCCTGCAGGGCGCCGAACGGGCACAGCCAGCCGCAGTAGGCTCCGCGTCCCCAGAGGATCAACGCCGCCGCCACTGAGAACCACAGAATGAACACCAGCGGGTCGAGAAGAAACGTCTCCCAAGTGAAGCCCGCCTGGAACGAGCCCATGAGCGCCATGAGGTTGACAATCGAGAGCTGTGCGTTGGCGTACCAGCCGAGGAAGACGAGCGTGACGGTGAGGAAGCCCATGCGGAACCAGAAGGTCCGCTCGGCCGAGCGCGTCAGCTGCATCTGAAAGAAGAACGCCCCGCTCAGCACGCCGAGCATGGCCAGAAGCAGGACGATCTCCACCGCGCGGTCCCGCCAGATCCGCTGCCACAATTCCGCCTTTGCTGCGCGCTCGGCATCCCTGTCGCGTGCCGCCAGACCATCGGGCTGGGCTGCTGGCACCGCAGCAGGTGGGGTCTTCAGGTATGCGGCGGGCGTCTGGTATCCGAGGTCGAAGGTCGTGTAGACGCGCTCGATCGGCCCAACCTCGCGCTGCACCAGGAGCTGTAGCCGCCAGGGCTTGGCCGGATCGAAGCCAACCCCTGCCGGAATGCGGAACAGGTCGACCTCCACCAGCCCTTCGGGCATGCCGAGTACCAAGATGCTGCCGAGCCGCTTGTGGTCCTTGTCGCGGAAGCGAACCGAGATGTCGTCCTGGATCAGCTGGATGCGATCGAACAAGCCGCCGCGCACATAGCCCGAGCCCTTGAAAGAATAGAGACCGCGTCCGGTCACGAGGATCGCGTGCTCGTCCGACCTCAGCCATTCCTTGAGGTTGGCCTGCTCCTGCGGCCCGAGCAGCACCGCGCCGAGAGCTGGAATGCTGACCAGCGCCGTGTGCATCTCGATGAATGTGCGGCTCTGGTCGCCCTGCTCTGCGCGCTCGGCCGCACGCTTGTCGGGGAGCGCCGCGAAGGACTGGTTGATCTGCCCTACGTCCAGCGCAAGCCGCCTGATGCTGCCATCGCCCACGAGAGTTCCCCAGTCGGGAGCGGCCTTGGCCTCGGGATTGATCTCGATGCGCGGTCCGGCCGCCGCGGTGCCTGAACTCAAGCCGCCAAGGCCAAGTGCGCGCGCCACCTTGATGCCCGACCGCACGACGGAGTCGTCGATGACCATGACCGTCACCGTGGCACCCGAGATGATCTTGAGCTCGTGCGCCGAGCCGCCGGCCTTGATCTCGGCCTTGAGGTCGAGGCCGGCGTAGCCGGCGGTCAGAGCCTGCACTTTTGCGTCGGGAATGCCGACGAGCACGATCGGTTCCGAATGCTTCATCAGCCGGACGCCCTTCAGAACGGCATCCGTGCCGACGGCGACCAAAACGTCGATCGGCTTGCCCGAGTACCCGGTCGTGCCAACGAAATCCGTCGTCACGAATGCCCAGGCGATCGGCTTGCCACCCTTGAGGACAGGTGCCACGGGCAGGTCGGCGCGCATCGCCCCGTACCCGTCGGCTCCGGCAACCAGCTGCGCTGCCGGCTGCTCCGCCAGGTAGCGCGCAAGGCGCGGGCTCTCGGACCGTGCCTGAGCGGGCTGCGACCACGCGATCAGGGAACCGGCCGCCGCGACAAGGCTCGCCACCAGGGCCGCGAGAACGCAACCGTGCGACAGACCGAGCCGGCTCGAGAACCAGATTTGCATTTCGCGCTCCAGGGAGGCACGAAACGATAGATACCCATGCTGTCAGGTCGGAGCTTGAGCAAAGTCAATACGGCGGTAGTTACTTTGCTCAACCGGCGCAAAGGCGTGTGCAATGCAGCACGACCGGCGCCCCGCGAGTTCGTGACGGCGTCATGCCCACGAGCTGCTACACGCTTCGATAAGGCCCCGCTTCGATGTCGTAGTGTGACCGGAGGCCGGGTATGCCGAAGCGGCGCTTCTGTCGCGAGTTCAAGCTCGACGAGCCGTATGCGCCGTCGCGTGGGAACCTCTCGAAGCCCGGCGAGGGCTCCCGCAGCAGGTCGCATCGGAGGCAATTTGAGTGACTGCCACTTGAACCGCCCGAAGTGGTGCCGGTGCCCGCTGCGATGTCCCAGCCATGTACCGAACGGCGGCACGGCAGGATCATCCCTTCACTACACACCAGGAACAGATCGGCATCGGCTCGCACTATGCACAGCGGGCATTGATACGAAGCCAAAGCGGCATTTCCGTCGAGGCTATCCATCCGTCATGTGCTCTAGGCAACTGTCGCTGGCGGCCCGCACGGCGATCTCACCTGCTTCGGGGGCGACCGCCACAATGCTCGCCAATCGGCTTTTCGTCCTGCGCGACAGCGGTACCATGGCGTCATTGATCGCGACCAACGGTTCGGCTGTCTGCACTTCCGCCGGCGAGTCCCCTGCCGGCATGGTCGCTGGGGATAGCTCAGGTCGGAGGCACGCAGCCGTTGCCGCACCCGGCGCAACTGATACAGGAATAGGCTCGATTGATCTTGCGAAGGATGCCGCGAGAGGTCTCGACGAAGAGTTGCGCCCGCCTCGCCTTGTCATACGGCCGGGCGGCAGGTTGCACTAGTGCCGGAACGCATCGAAGCATTCCGTCGCTCCCCTGTCGGCCGACATCCTGCACGAAAGGGAAGACCAGAAGCGCACGTGACGAACCGGCGCGGTACAGCGTGACCTCGTTCGACACTGGGCACGCTGGGCGGCCCCACCACTCGGAGAACACTGCATGACGTCACGCGTCACGCACGTCCCGCCGGCCGGAACGAACCCGCACACGCCAGGTTCCAGCCATGCGGTTCTCAGATCTGTCGTTGTCGGGCTGATCGGGTTCCTGACCCTCGTCGATTTGTTCGCCGCGCAGGCGATCCTTCCGTCGCTGGTGACCAAGTACGGCGTCTCGCCAGCCGAGATGGGATTTGCCGTCAACGCCTCCACGTTCGGCATGGCCGCAGCCAGCCTCGGTGTTGCATTCGTCAGCCGTCACCTCGACCGTCGTACCGGGATATGGGTCAGTCTCGCGCTGCTCGCAATCCCGACGACACTTCTCGCCGTCGCGCCGAACCTCTTGACCTTCACGCTGCTACGTGTCGCGCAGGGCGTCTTCATGGCTTCCGCCTTCACGCTGACGATGGCCTATCTCGCCGAGCACTGCAGCATGGAAGAGACGGCGAGCGCGCTTGCCGCATACGTCACAGGCGTCGTGGCCAGCAATCTTGTTGGCCGGCTCGTCGCAGGCTCCGTCGCCGAGATGTACGGCATCCCGGCCAATTTCTACATGTTCGCCGGCCTCAATCTCGCTGGCGCTCTGGTTGTATTCCTCAATCTCGATCGCATGCAGATGATGTCGGGCCCGCCGGCGAAACACTCCCCGTTCGCCGCCTGGGGTCAGCACCTTCGCAATCCGGCGCTTGTCGGCGCTTTCGCAATCGGCTTCCTGATCCTGTTCGCCTTCATCGGCACCTTCACGTACGTCAACTTCGTCCTGGCCGGCCCTGTCATCGGCGTCAGCCAGATGTCGCTCGGCTTCGTGTACTTCGTGTTCGTACCGGCGCTGATCACGACGCCACTCGCCGGCAGGCTAGCGGTCGCCATCGGAACGCGATCAGCCGTCCTGCTCGGTCTCGGCGTGGCGTTCGCCGGGCTCCCGCTGCTGGTTACAGGCAGTCTCGGCGCGGTCCTGGCCGGGATGGCCCTCGTCGGGGTCGGAACGTTCATGGCGCAGGCCGTCGCAACGGGCTTCGTCGGCCGAACCGCAATGGGCGACCGCGCAGCCGCGAGCGGGCTCTATCTCGCGAGCTACTATCTGGGCGGTCTCGCGGGCGCTGCGATCCTCGGCCAACTGTTCGACCGCTACGGATGGACCGCGTGCGTTGTTGGGATCGGTGCTGCACTGCTCATCGCCGGTCTTTTCGCGCTGCGCCTCGGTGACATTCGCGTGTCGTCGTCGCGGGCTTGACCGCTGCGAGGAGTGTACATCCGACGCCGCGGCGCGTCGACGTAGCCCTCCGCGCTCCAATCGCTACATGCGGCAGCGGCAGGGTCGCGCCGCCGCTGCGCCGTCGAACGCCCCGCGCAGAACGCGTTGCTCGCAGATCATGGCGCCGATAGTCATAAAGCATTTCCAATCCTGTTCGTGACAGGCAAGGCTACTTCTGCCGTTGCCATCGAAAAACAATGGACGATAGCTCCACACCACGAGGTGGAAGTGTCGCATGACGCTTCTATCGGCGCAATTGATGGCGAATGCGCTATCGCGCTGAATACATGATGGCAATACGAGCAACCGGAACGCGTGCTCGCGCACGAGTGTTCGGCCTGAAGCGCCCACCCATAAATCGGGAGTTGATACCATGCGCAAAATCATCGAATGCACGGCGTTGGCGGCTGGATTGTCGCTGCTTGTGTCCTCAGCCGCATCCGCCGGCGAATGCCCGGCGGACAAGGTGCTCAAAACGCCGCGAAAGATCGAGGCCGTGACGGACGACTCCAAGCTCAAGGGCGAGGTTGTCGCCACCCTCGATCCGTCGGGATGGCGCGGCGTGAAGGGCCTGATGCTGCGCACCCGGCGCCTGACCATTCAGCCGGGCGGTTTCGTCCCGACCCATAGCCACGCCGACCGCCCGGCCATCATCTACATGATCTCCGGCGAAATTCTCGAGCACAATTCGACGTGCTCGGTGCCGATCCTCCACAAGGCAGGCGAGACGATTGCGGAATTCGGCGCCGGCGTCGAGCATTGGTGGGAGAATAAGGGCGCTGCGCCCGTCGTGCTCACATCGAGCGACCTCGTTCCAATTGAGATGATGAACGACAAGATGATGCAAATGCCGTGATCGGTAGTGGACGTTAGCAATCGAGCGCCGCGGCGCATGACATGCCGCCGCGGCGCTTCTTCGAATCATCCAAATCACCGGAGCACGGCCATGATGGGACATGTGACGATGCGTTGGGCCATGGTTGCGGCACTGCTGTCGGCATCCGTCGCCTCCGCTATTGCCGAGACGTCGCCTGCGGCCGCACCGAAAGCCGAGGGCGTCCTGCGATTGCGCAGCAATCATTCGGTCGCGGATACCGTGCGCCGGCTGAAGGACGCGATCGAAGCAAAGAAAATCCGGTTCTTCGACGCGATTGACCAGCGTGCTCTGGCCGAAAGCGCGAGCTTGAAGCTCGGGAACTCGACGCTCGTGCTGTTCGGCAATCCGCCACTCGGCGTTCAGTTTCTTCAGGCCAATCGCTACGCCGGCCTCGACTGGCCGGTGCGCATGCTGGTCACGGAAGAGGCAGACGGCTCGGTGTGGCTCGCTTGGAGCGATTTCACCTGGGTGGCCCGTCGCTACGCGATCAAGGGCAAGGACGCTCAATTCAAGACGGCGACAATGGTCGCGGCGTCCCTGGCGGCAGAAGCGGCAAAATGAGCTGCAGTGGGTCACTTCCTCGACGAGCATGTTTCCGGAGGTGCTCGTGTCTCAACATCAAGCCGTCACCGCCGATCCCCAGAGCTTGACGTCGCCGTGCGTCGGCAGAGGAACCGTTCCAGTCGGCGTGAACGCTAAGAAGCTCCGGGGCCTGCTTGTGATGTCGGTCTCGATCAACCCGGCGGCGCGGCCCATTTCGGCTAACATCAGCCGTACGCGATGGGCGTAGGGGCAGAGTCCGAACGTGTCCAGCTGGACGCGCCTCGCAAGGGTTGCACTCTTCTTGGTGCCGTCCTGGGGACGCTATCGACTTTCGTTCTCGGGTAGCCCGCGCGCGATAGCGGCCGCCTGCTCGAGCCGGAGCCGGCGGACGAGCGGATCGGCATGGCGATGCACCAGCTCCCAGTCGGGGCCATGGCGGCGATAGACCTCGGTCACGCGCAGCGACCAGTCCTGCTCGGGGAGCCCGCCAACCTCGCCGCGTTGGCGCTCGATCATCACCAGCACGATCATGTCGTTGGAAGAGTAGGACTGATCGACCTCAAGCGTCGCCTTGCCGTTCTGAAAGTAGCGGGAAATCTCGGCCAGCCGCCCGGGACTGCTGTCGAAGCCATGGCTTGCGGGACCGCCGAAGGGCTGCATCAGCGTGAAGTCCGATGCGACGCGAGCCAGCTCTAGCCAGCGTTGCGTATCGCCTCGCATGAACGCCGCATTCTTCTCTGCCGCACGCGCGACCAGCACGGCGACGGCGTCTCCCGCCTCGGCCGGCTCGACGGACAGCGGCGCAGCGGCCACCGCCGCCAGCGCTGAGCGCCGCGTCATCCCGGACAAGCTGGTCTCCGGACTCCCGTTGGCTCCAGCACCCGACATCTGCCCATCTCCTGCCCCGATCATGACAGGCAACCTTTTGTTCTGTTGCCAGACCTGAATCCAGCGATGTAATTTCAACAGCATGTTGAATGTCGCTCAGCTGGCTCGCACCGATCTGAACCTCTTGGTGCTGTTCTGTACGGTGCTCGAAGAGCGTCACGTCGGTCGCGCCGCCCAGCGGCTCAATCTCACACCCTCGGCGGTCAGCCACGGCCTTCGCAGGCTGCGCCGCCTCCTGAACGATCCGTTGTTCATCAAGGTGCCGAGCGGCGTCTCGCCCACCGAGCGGGCGATGCAGCTCGAGGAGCCGGTGGCTCAGATCCTGTCCCGGATCGGCGCCGTGATCGAATCGGCGGTGCCGTTCGACCCGCGCACAACCAGGCGCAGCTTCCGGATCGGCGCACCGGACGCGCTCTGGGCCTTGTTTCTCGTGCCGCTACTAGATCGCTTGAGCCGGGACGCGCCCGGGATCGACATCCGATGCCGCCAGTTCATGCCGCAGCAGTCGGGCCGAGCGAGCGAGCGGGGATGGCAACAGACGCTCTCGGAGCTCGACACCCACGTGCTCGATATGGCGGTCATGCCGATCGGAAATGTGCCGCCACAGTACACGCAGCGTGCCGTCTTCAAGGAAGAGTTCGTCGTTGCTATGCGCAGAGGTCATCCTTTTGGCCGCGACCCGACACTGGCAAGATACTGCGCCATGCGCCACCTGCTGGTATCTGTGATCGGCGACGATCATGGAATGATCGACTCGATGCTGGCGAAGGCGGGGCTGTCGCGGCGTGTCGTGCTGACCGTCCCCAACTTCATGATCGCGCTCGCCACGGTCGCAGAGTCGGACATTGTTGCCGCGCTTCCGCGCCGACTGGTACAGCTCCATGCAAAGCGCTTCGCCTTGCAGAGCTGCACGATCCCCCTGCCCTCGCCGCGCAAGCCCGACCAGATCGGTGTCGTTGCGACCAAATCTGCCATGGCCGATGCAGGAGTGGCTTGGCTGTTCGAAACCGTGGCTGCCGGTATTGCTGCACAGGATTGACGGCGACCGGTTCGGCTGTGCGTCGCAGGCACAAACTGAGCGACATCGACTCCAAGGCGACGCGCGAGTTCGATCTCCGCTGCCTGACAAGCGTAGAGGACATGACCGGCAACGAAATCGTGAGCGAGAGCGTGAACCAAGCTCCGTTCGCCCGCTCGGTGCCAACAACACCCGCCCGTGTACACCTAAACGCAGTGGGTCAATCCAGACGTGCGGCTCACGCGAAGGGTATTGGGGCGGTTCACAGTGTTGGCCTCGTCCACGTCATAGCCACTCAGCGACAGCGGCTTTCGGATCGTGTAGCGAAAAGAGCGGCCCGTCGTACATGAAGGATCGCTGGTGGAGCACGATCTCCCCGCTCACGACCTCGGCAATCGTGAAATCCGGAGCCTCGTGCGATCCCGGCGTGTGACTGGCTGTCACCTGATCCAGCGCAACTTGATGCGAAAGCGAGCGCTGGATTTGGAACGGGATGCCATTCCAAATTCCCGCGACTGGCCGATGGACGTGCCCGCAGAAGATGACGTCCGGTTTGCGAGTGCGATTGAGCACCCCGCGCAGCGCTGCCGGGCTCCGCAGTGCGATCGCGTCCATTGACGGTAGCCCGACCGGCATAGGCGGGTGATGCAGGAAAAGAAGCACAGGCTTGCTGGGGTTTGCGTCTGCAAGCGCCTGCTCGAGGAATGAAAGGCGTGATGCGCAGAGTTCACCCGATCCATCGCGCGCCTGCTCGTCGAGGGTGTCGAGCGTGACGATCGACGCTTCGTCGCCTTCATGGATGCCTTGCACAAAGCCGCCGGCGTCCATCGGAGCGTCGGGAAAGACGCTGCGAAATGCAGACCGACTGTCGTGGTTGCCAAGCAGCAGAATGGACGGCGGCAGGTCCAGCCGGCCGAGACTCCTACGAAGGAGTTCGTATGAAGCGACGTCACCGTTGTGTGCCAAATCGCCCGTGATCACGAGAAATGCCAGTTTCTCGATCTGCGCCACGCTCGCGAGCGCGAGATCGAGTCGCTGAGCGGGGCTCAACCCGTAGAGCCGCTTCTCGCGCGGCACGATATGTAGGTCTGTCAGTACTGCGAACTTCATGGTCTCAACTCGCCTGCCGAGTGTTGTCCCGAAATAACGCGTCGCATGTCCGTGCAGCATGCGCTTGACAAGTGGCAACTTCCAAGCCCTCTCAACATGGTGCTCGCACAAGACGGACAAGCCATCGTGACAAGACAAAAGCGCAAGGCGAAGCCCTTCATCGGCCTACCGATTGTGCGGCTGCGTACTCTTGTCGACACGTTGCCGCCCGCTGCGCAGAGTATTGCGGTGGTCGTCTTGGAACAGCCGGCGGCAGTGCTCGAGATGACGGTCGAGCAATTGGCCAGGGCCGCGCGGGTCAGCGAAGGGTCCGTCATCTCTCTTTGCCACAAGCTCGGCGCGAAGGGCTTTCCCGAGCTGAAGATCGCGCTCGCTCATGAGCTTGCGCAGACCCGCAAGCTGTTGCACGAGGACATCGTGCGCGGTGACAGCGCGGCTCGCGTGATCGAGAAGATTGCCATGAGCCACCGGACGGCGATCGACGACACGACGGGCGTTCTCGACCCCGCAAGTGTCGAGCAAGCCGTAAAGATTCTTAGCAAGACTAAGCGTATCGAGCTTTACGGTATTGGCTCAGCGGCGCCTATTGCGGAGGACGCAGCGTATCGCTTCCTGCGCCTCGGCCTCGACGCCCGGGCCATGGTGGATTCGCATTCGCAAGCCATCTCCGCGACATTTGCCGGTCCCGACGTGGCTACAATCACCATTTCCCACTCCGGCCGCACGCGCGAGACGCTGCTCGCGACACGGCTTGCGAAGGAAAGCGGCGCGCGCACGATCGCGATCACGAACTATGGCCGTCCACCGCTGCTCAAGCATTGCGACGTCGCGCTGTTCACGGCAGCCGTGGAAACGCGATACCGCATGGAGGCCATGGCGAGCCGCGTCGCCCAGCTACTGGTCATAGACGTGCTGTATGCGCGGCTGGCGCTGGAGCATTGGGATCACTCACTTTCTGCGATCGAGCGAACCTACAAGGTGCTCACGGAGAAGCGCGTGCGGGGCTCGGGAGAGTGAGGGCGATCTGCACGACTTCGCGTGCGAGGCAAGACTGAGCGGCGCTCAGCTGTCACATTGCCGTTACTGAGCGCGATTAGGCCGTTCGGTGGGATGGAGCGTTAGCGACATCCGACTGCATAGGAAGGAGCTACGATATGCGGCGTCGTGAATTCTTGGGTTTTGCTGCCGGCGGCGCGGTCCTTGCGGCCGCTCCGAGCATGGCAATGGCGCAGGACAAGCCTGTGATCCGGGTTGGGCTCGGTCCTCAGCAGCCGACGCAGGCCGACACGAAGCGGGTCTGGGAGCCCGTCTACAAAGCCATCTGCGAAAAGGTCGGAGCCACGCTCGACCTGCAGGTCGCAAACGACTGGGCTGGCATCGCAACGGCCCTTGCCAACGAGCAGATCGACGTCGCGCAGATGGGGCCGTGGGGCTATGTTCTCGCCCGCGCCAACGGCGGCGCCCGCATCATCAACACCATGCTTGTCAACGGCAAGCCGACGTACAAGGCCATCATCGTCGGACGTCCCGGGCTTAAGGTCGAGAACTTCCCCGAAGGCGCGAAGGGTCTTTCGATGCAAATGCTCGATGTCGGTTCGACGTCAGGCTGGCTCGTGCCGACGCATTTCATGAAGAGCAAGGGCATCGATCCCAAGACCCACTTCGGCAAGTACGCCGAGGGCGCATCCGCAGCTGCGGCGCAGATGGCGACCGTCAATGGCCAAGTCGACCTCGCCTCGGGTTGGGATACGCATCGTAGCATCATGATCCGCAACGGCACGATCAAGGAGGACTCGAACCAGATCGTCTGGGAGTCTGCGCCGCTTCCGAACGAGGTCGTGGCGGTTCGCAGAGGTCTCTCCGAGGACATGGCGACAAAGCTGCAGGCGGCCTTCGCCTCGATCACCAGCGAGGAAGTCGCAAAGCAGCTTCCGTATCCCTACACGGGCTATGTACCAGGCACGCATGCGCCCTACGAGGTGCTCGAGAAGATGGGCTATGACCTCGGCGTACTGAAAAAGCCGAGCTGACCTGATTTGAGTTGTATCGCTTCGGGAGCCGGCTGTCGCGACCGTCAGCCGGCTCCAACCATTGCTGCCCGCGAGGAAGCATGAGCCAGCGCGTCCCCTTGCGCATTGGAGGCGGCCGCTATCAGGAGCCGCCGATCGATTGGTTCTCGTGGCGCACCCTGTCACGGGTCTTTGTCGTCTGCGCCGCCGCCGCGCTGCTGATTGTTTCCGTTCGGCTCAGCGACGTTCATATCGCCAAATTGATTGCCGGGCTGCCGCGTCTTGCGGCTTGGGCAGCGAAGGCATGGCCGCCGCAGCTGAACGAGATCGACATCATGCTGCTGAGGGCCGCCGAAACCGTCGCGATCGCAACGGTTGCAACGGCGGTTGCGACAGTCATAGCATTCCCGCTGAGCGTCTTGATCTCGAAGAACGTGACGCCATGGGCCTTCATCGGAACGCCGGTGCGATTGTTCGTGAACACGTTCCGCGGCATCGACACTGTGGTTTTCGCACTTCTCTTCGTAGCGGCGGTCGGGCTCGGTCCCTTCGCGGGCGTACTCGGCATGCTGATTCATTCGATCGGCGTCATTGCCAAACTGAACAGCGAGGCGATCGAGACGGTGCCTAGCGCTCCACTCGAAGCCGCGACAATGACGGGTGCTAGTCGTACGTCCGTCGTCACATACGCGCTCTTGCCCTCGGTCCTGCCGAGCCTCGCCTCGGTCGCGCTTTATGTCTGGGAGGCCAACGTGCGCACGTCCACCATTCTCGGGATCGTGGGTGCCGGCGGCATCGGCATCGAGATCAAGGCGGCGATTGACTTGCTTGACTTCCCGCGTCTCTTCACTCTCACGGCGATCGTACTGGTAATGGTTACGATCATCGACCAACTGAGCGCTTGGCTGCGAAGGAGACTCGTTTGAGGGACGGCTACGCACCTGCGCTTCGCTTGAGGCAGCTCTCGAAGCGTTTCGGCGACACCGTTGCCGTTGATCGCGTGTCGTTCGATGTCGAGCCTGGTCAGGTGGTGGCGCTGCTTGGACCGTCCGGATCCGGCAAGTCCACAATCTTCCGCTGCATCTCGATGCTCGCGCGTCCCGAGGACGGAGACGTAGAGGTGCTGGGTGCAGCGATGGGGCAACTCAAGGGCCGCCGACTGCGCGAGCAGCGACGGTTCATCGGGCTTATATTCCAGCAGTTCAATCTCATTGGACGCCTCTCGGCTCTCGACAACGTGCTTGCGGGCCGCCTAGGTGCGGTGAGCACGCTGCGTGCGAGCCTCCGGGCGTTCTCCGACGCGGATCGGCAACTCGCACTCGCGGCGCTGGACCGGGTCGGACTGCTCGAGAAGGCCTATCAGCGCGCCGACAGTCTCTCGGGTGGGCAGCAACAGCGAGTGGCAATTGCCCGCGTCATCGCGCAGCAGAGCCGCATCATTCTGGCGGATGAGCCGGTCGCGAGCCTTGATCCGGCTTCCGCCGACAATGTCTTATCGCTGCTGAGATCGGTGGCCCAAGAGCGGGGAATTACCGTTCTCTGCAGCCTGCATCAGGTCGATCTCGCCCGCCGTTTTGCTGACCGGATCATTGCGATGAAGCAGGGGCGGCTGGCACTCGACGTAGGGGCAGCATCCCTCTCGACCGCAGAGCTTACAAATATATACGGTACGGCCGAGGGCCATCCGGCTGAAGCCTCCTAGTGTTGCGTCACTGACGCTTGGTTCCCGAGTGCTGCAGGGTGATCTGCCAAGCGTCAGTGACCAAGCAACACTAGAATCATGGAGTTGCTAGTTTTCCTTGTGTCTCAGACTTTTGCTCGGTACCGAGCCGGAATGGGAAGCAAATGTCTGAGACGGAACACTAGACCGCGCACGAAAGCTCGGCGAATCGCAGCGCCGTTCGTTGCGGCGGCGTGTCTCAACTCGCTCTGCGCCGGAGTGCGGCGCAGAATCTAGTGTCTATGCGTGTGGTGCATGTCGGGGACATGCGGGTGGGTGTGCCGCACCCGATCGTGGCGATGCCGATGCGAATGCGGTTCGCCGGGTGGATCGTCGGCGCCATGGGCATGCTGGTGATGTGCGTCGTGGACGTGCGCGTGCTCATGCTCCATCGCTTCGTGCTCATGCTCGTGCTCGTGGCGCTCGGTCAGGTGCAACCAGACCCCGAGCGCCATCAACACGCCTGCCACGACCAACTGCACGGTCAATGGCTCGCCCAACAAGAGCAGGGCGGCAACGGCCCCGAGAAACGGTGCCGTCGAGAAATAGGCGCCGGTCCGGGCCGTGCCGAGATAACGTAGCGCAAAAACGAACAGCGCAAGACTGACGCCATAGCCGAGGAAGCCGACGACGCCCGCGATGAGCAGCGAGATCATGGCTGGAAATTCGGCCCCGACCCACAGCGCGATAGCGATGTTGATCGGCCCGGCGACAAGGCCTTTCAACTCGACGATCTGCAACGGATCGGCCAGCGACACCTTGCGCGTCAGATTGTTGTCGAGCCCCCAGGCGATACAGGCGCCCATGATGGCCACGGGACCGATCACGCTGCCAAGCGTCGGGGTTCTCGACCACGCCAGGATCGCCGCACCCGCGACGAGACACGCCATGCCGAGCGCGATCCGCCGGTCGAAGTTCTCGTGGAATACGAACCATGCGAGTAAGGCCGTGGCGACCCCCTCCAACGTCAGAAGCAGCGACGCGGCTGCGGCGTCTGTCGTCCGCAGGCCGACCATCAGCAACAGCGGTCCAAAGATACCGCCTGCAACAATCGCACCCGCGAGCCACGGCATATCGTGCGACGCAAGTGGGGCTTCGGATCCGGTTCCCTCTGAGACGAGCGGTCGAGGCAGGCGCCGAAGGAGTGCCACACCGATGCCGGCGCCGCAGTAGAGTAGTCCAGCCAGCATTGCCGGATGGATGGAGCCCAGCAGCCCCTTTGCGGCTGGCGTCGAGACGCCGAACAAGGCGGCAGAGACGAGAGCGAACATGGCCGCATGATTGTTCATATGGCCAGGATAGGTGCGAAGTGGCTCGCCGCCAACCGGCATCGGAGCACCACGCATCACAACGTGAGGCAATGACGAATGCCCGACTGGCTGATGACTTGGCTGGGGCAGTTCCAGGGCGGCGTCGTGAGCCTGCTCGCTGCCGAGCTGCGTACGGGCGGCCTCGCCGCTGCCGGGCTCGCATTCGCCCTGGGCGCGCTGCACGCGCTGACGCCTGGACACGGTAAGGCGGCACTCGCCGCCTATTTCCTTGGGCGCGAGGCGCACATCGGAAAAGGGCTGCGTGTTGCGCTCTCGGCGGCCCTGCTGCACGTCTTGTCGGGCTTGTTGTTGTTTCTCGTCCTACGCTCGATTGTCGGGTTGATGCCGTCGATGACCGGCCGCAGCTCACCGACCTTTACCCTGGTTGGCTACGGCTTGATCGTTCTGTCCGGCGTGATCATGATCGTGCAGAGCCTGCGTAACGACCCCACCCATTCGGACGGTGCTCATGCTCTGACCGCCGGCATCGGCCTCCTGCCGTGCCCGCTCACGATATCGGTGCTCGGATTCGCGTGGACCCAGAGCAGCGAATTCATGTTGGTCATCACGCTCGTCTCACTCGCTCTCGGCATATCGCTGACAATCGGCGTCGTCGCGCTATTGGCCATTCTCGTCCGTCGGGGGATCGGCGTCGCGGCCGTCGGCTACCTGCCGGGTCTCGAGCGGTGGTCTCCGGTGGTGCAAGGCGTCGCAGGTGCCGTCATCGTTGCCATCGGCCTCCTGACGATCGCGGCGGCGGCCCGATGAGCGCCGCCCAGCCGCGAAGTCGCACCCCGGCATGTTACAGAGTGAAACACTAGCGAAATCGTTCGGATACCGAAGCTCTCTAATCGTGACACGAGCAGACAGCGTGCGAACGCGAAACCCGCGATCCGGCCGCGCGTTGGGAAGCACAACCAAGGCAGTTCGACAGACATGGTGAGACTTTCCTCGCGAGCCGACGTGCGACGACTGCGGTTCGCCATCGCACTGTTCGGTGTTCTGCTTTCTGGTGTCATTTCGCCCATTCAGGCGGGGCCTGGCCACTCAGGCGACGAGGGGCACGCCCATGATGCGCCTTCCACCGCATCGGTACAGAGCCCTCGCGTGATCGCGACTTCGGAGAACTTCCAGCTCGTCGGCATACTCAAGGGCAACCGGATCACGCTCTATCTCGACCGTGAGGCCGACAATTCTCCGGTGGTTGATGCCACGATCACCGTCACAGGCGGCGACAAAGCGATCGTAGCGGAGAAGCAAGCGGACGGCGCATACGCCGTCCCCGGCGACGCATTTGCGAAGCCGGGCGAGAACGATTTGCAGTTCGAGATCAAGGTCGGCGAGCAGATCGATCTCCTCGGCGGCATCCTCGCGGTGCCCGCAAACGCCCACGGCGGTCCCATCGTAAGCGCCGGCTTCTTCGCACCGCTTGTCGGCGGAACGTCGACGGCGGTGCTTGGCGCTATTGCCCTCGTTGTCGCGCTCTTCACCGGCGCTCTCGTTGGGAGCATATTCGCGAAGCGACTTGCTGTTGTCGTATTTGCCCTTTCAGCCGTGCTGTCCTTGTCACTCGGCACCGAAGCGGCCGCCGGGCCTGGTCATTCGGGCGACGAGGGTCATTCGCACGGATCAGAGGAGCAGCTTGGCGCCAGTGACCTGCCGCGACGGCTACCGGACGGCTCGGTTTTCCTGCCCAAACCGACGCAACGATTTTTGGAGGTCAGGACCCGATACGTCCAGCCCGAGACGGCTCGCCGGACGCTGCGTCTCGCCGGGCGTGTCGTCGCGAATCCGAACGGGTCGGCAATCGTACAGAGCGCGGTCGAAGGACGCATCGCACCAATCAACGGCCGGTTCCCGCAGGTCGGTCAGGCGGTGAAGGCGGGTGAGGTGCTCGCCCACGTTCAGCCGGTGCTGGCGGCTATCGACCGCTCCGACGTTGAGCAGACGGCGGGGAACCTCGATCAGCAGATTGCGCTCGCGCAAAACAGGCTCGAACAGTTCCGCAAGTTCGCGGCGACTTTTCCGGCAGAGCGGATCAAGACGGCCGAGATCGAGCTTGAGAACCTCAAACAGCGGCGGGCGGTGCTCAACAAGCGGCAGACCGGACTTGAGGAACTTGTCGCACCTATCGACGGCGTGATCATGACGTCTCAGGCGCTGATCGGTCAGGTAGTGTCACCCAAGGATGTGCTCTTCAACATTGCCCAGCCGAAGGCGCTTTGGGTCGAGGCGCTGGCATATGACAATGTCGACGTCGCCGCACTCGGGGCGGCTGTTGCCAAGGCGCACGATCATGCCAGTGCCGGGCTCAAACTCATCGGCGCAAGTCCGGCATTGGCTCAACACGCGACGGTTCTGAGGTTCGATGTCGCAGGCGAAGCCCCTCAATTCCGGCTTGGCCGCAACGTCGCCGTGCTGGTCGAGGTGGGTGAGCCGATGAGCGGGATCGTCCTGCCGCGCTCGGCTGTCGTGCAGTCCCCAAACGGCCAACACGTCGTATTCCGACACGCCGAGCCGGAGCGTTTCGAACCCAAGCCGGTCAAGTTCGTCGAGATCGACGCCACGCGCGCATTATTGACAGCCGGCGTCGAGCCCGGAGAGAAGATCGCGGTCGAGGCCGCGACGCTGATCAACCAGATCCGCTGAGGCGCTGCCAATGTTCAATTTCCTGGTTTCGACCAGCCTCAGGCACCGTCAGATCGTTCTCTTCCTCGCCGCGCTCGTGGTCGGCTACGGGCTCTACACGCTGCCGCGCGTACCGGTCGATGTCTTCCCCGACCTGACGAAGCCGATTGTTACGGTGCAGACCGAGGCCGAGGGCATGGCGCCGCAGGAGGTCGAGCTGCTCGTGACGCGGCACATCGAGGCCGCCATGAACGGGCTTCCCGGTGTCGGCCGCGTACGCTCGGTCTCAGGCATCGGCCTCTCCATCGTCTATGTCGAATTCGACTGGGGCACCGAGATCTACCGCAATCGGCAGCTCGTGACCGAGAAGCTCGCCGGTATCCGAGACCGCCTGCCCAGGAACGCCGTCGCCTCGCTCGGCGGCATCAACTCGATCATGGGCGAGATCCTGCTGGTCGCCGTGACGGGCCCCACCATGAGCCCGATGGAGCTGCGCGAGCTCGCAGATTTCACGATCCGGCCGCAGCTGCTGGCCATTCCCGGTGTCGCGCAGGTTATCCCTATTGGCGGAGAGGTTCGGCAGTTCCAGGTCTCGCCGAACACCGTCGCGATGAAGGTTCTGGAGGTCGCCCCGGAGCAGATCGAAGCGGCGATTCGCAGCTTCGGCACCAACTCCGGTGGCGGCTTCGTCGACCAGCACGGCAGCGAATACCTGATCCGAAACGTCGGCGAGACGCTCGACCTCGATCAGCTCAGGAATATCGCCGTGGCGACGCATCGCGGCCGTGCGATCCTCCTGCACGAGCTCGCTGACGTGTCGTTCGCGCCGAGGACCAAGCGCGGCGAGGCCGGCTTCAACGGTGCGCCGGCGATCATCATGAGCGTGCAGAAGATGCCGGCGGCAGACACGCTCCCGTTGACGCAAACGATCGAGGCGGAGCTGCAGGCGCTGCAGAGGACCCTGCCGGCTGGAGTGAAGGCCACGCACATTCAATTCCGCCAGGCGACGTTTATCGAAACATCGATCGCGAACGTGAAGACCGTGCTGATCGAGGCGGCGATCGTCGTCGCGGTCGTGCTGATCCTGTTCCTGATGAACTGGCGCGCGACGGTCATTTCGCTGACGGCGATCCCGATCTCGATAATGGTCACGATCTTGATTTTCAGCGCGTTCGGCCTGACCGTCAATACGATGACGCTCGGCGGGCTGGCCATCGCCATCGGCGAGCTGGTCGACGACGCCGTTGTCGACGTCGAGAACATTCTCCGGCGCTTGAAGAACAATGCCGAGCGAGCCATGCCGGCGCCCGTGCTGGAGGTGATTGCCGCCGCGAGCCGGGAAGTGCGCTCCGGGATCGTCTACGCGACGTTCATCATCATCCTGGTGTTCGTGCCGCTGTTCGCGCTGACGGGCGTCGAGGGTCGCCTCTTCACCCCGCTCGGCATAGCCTACATCGTCTCGATCCTGGCCTCGCTCGTCACCGCGATCACCGTGACGCCGGTTCTCGCATACTATCTCCTGCGCAGGACACGCCCCGGATCGCACAAGGACAGTGCGCTCGTGCGCATTCTGAAAGCCGGCAATCGGCGGCTGCTCAACTGGGCGTTCGACCATCCGCGCGTCGTGGTCCTGCCGATCATCGCCGCCGTGTTCCTGTCGGCGACGGGAGCCACCATTCTGCCGCGCGCGTTCCTGCCGCCGTTCAACGAGGGAACGTTGCTGGTCGGGATGCAGTACAATCCCGGGATCAGCTTGGCCGAATCTCACCGGCTCGGCTTCGTCGCCGAGCGTCTGGTCATGACCGTCCCCGAGGTGGCGTCCGTCGGGCGCCGCACTGGGCGCGCCGAGCTCGACAGCCACGCCGAGGGTGTCCAAGCCAGCGAGCTCGATATCGATCTCCATCGCTCCGACCGGCCGAAAGAGGCGGTGTTCGAGGATATCCGGGACAAGCTGTCTGTGCTTCCAGTGTCCGTCGCGCTCGGCCAGCCCATTTCGCACCGCATCGACCACATGCTCTCGGGCGTTCGCGCGGCCCTGGCGATCAAGGTCTTCGGACCCGACCTAGACGTCTTGCGCACGCTCGCCGACCAGCTCGACAAGCGGTTGAAAGGCGTCAAGGGCCTCGTCGACCTCAATGTGGAGAAGCAGACGCTCATCCCGCAGATCCGTGTGCGCGTCGTCAACGAGAACGCCGCTCTCTACGGGCTGTCGGCCGCTCAGGTCATGACCTCGGTGGAGGCGCTCTCCAACGGCCGCATCGTCTCCACTGTCAGCGACGGCGTGCGCCGCTTCGACGTTGTGATCCGGCTGTCGGACAATGATCGCCAGACCCAGGCGCTCGGCGATCTCCTGATCCAGACGCCGACCGGGTTCGTGCCGCTGCGATACGTCGCCGAGGTCGAGGAGACGGTCGGTCCCAACCAGATCCTGCGCGAAAACGGACAGCGGCGCATCCTGCTGTTCGGCAATGGCGACGGCGTGCGCGACATGGCCTCGATTGTCGAGGACGTCAACAAGATCGTCGCTTCGATGCAATTGCCCGCGGGCTACGTCATTCGTCTCGATGGCACCTTCCGCGCCCAGGAGCAGGCGACGCGAACGATAGGTCTGCTGTCGCTCATTTCGTTGGCGCTGATCTTCCTCGTACTCTACTCGCGCTACAAGTCGGGCATTCTTGCATCCATCATCCTGATGAACATTCCGCTCGGGCTGATCGGCAGCGTCGTCGCGCTGTGGATCGCCGGACAACCATTGTCGGTTGCCAGCATGATCGGCTTCATTACGCTCGCCGGCATCACGGCCCGCAACGGCATCCTTAAAATCAGCCACTACATCAACCTCGCGCTCCACGAAGGCGAGACGTTCGGGCGCCATCTGGTGATCAGGGGCAGTCTGGAGCGGCTGACGCCCGTTCTAATGACGGCGCTGGCTGCAGGCTTGGCTCTCGTCCCACTGCTGATCGGCGCCGACGCGCCGGGCCGAGAGATCCTGCATCCGGTCGCGGTCACAATCTTCGGTGGTCTCATCAGCGCCACCATTATCGACACGGTGCTGACGCCGATGTTGTTCCTGAGGTTCGGCGGCAAGCCGCTCGCAGCGCTCGCCGCCGAGAGAGCCGCCGCCAACACCAAGCCCGAGGCCGGATTGGCCGGCGCAACAGAAGCCTACTGACTTGGATCTAGAACTCTAATTAGGAGACGAACGAATGACGCGAAACTTCCTGGTCGCTGGCGCCCTGGGCCTCGCCGTCGCACTCGCAGGCCCGGCGCTGGCACAGAAGGCCGGCAAGCACGGCGGCCAGACCGCGGTCGTTGCCGGGCACCACGACGCGGAACTCGTGATCGAGCCCACCAAGCTCGTGCTCTACCTCTCCAATCACGGGAAGCCGTTGTCGGCCAAGGACAACGCCATCAAGATGACAATCCAGGACGGAGCCAAGAAGTCTGAGATCAAGCTCAAGGTCGAGGCCGACCATCTGGTCGGTCAACTCGATGCTCCGCTCAACAAGGGGGCCATCATCCTGCTCTCCGGCAAGACCGAGGACGGCCACGGCGTTTCGGCTCGCTTCACGGCAAAGTAGGCAGTAGAGCGTTCGTTGGCGGCGAACCCCGCTGTCGCCGCCGACGAACGTACCGCGATCCAGCGATGATCGAGGCCCAAGCAATGCCCCGGATGCCCCTTGAGCCGAGCGACATGGAGACCAACACGGCAGCCACTCCGCTTGCTCAGGTTCTGATATGCGACGACGATCCCGAGCTGCGGCAGCTTCTCGCAACCTTCCTCCGGGAACACGACCTCAATGTCATCCTCGCCGCCGACGGCCGCGAGCTGCAACGGCAATTGCGCGCCAATCCTGCGGTCGATCTGGTCATTCTCGACGTCATGCTTCCCGGCACCAGCGGTCTCGAACTTTGCCGCGAGCTGCGTGCCTCATCAACCGTGCCGATCATGATGCTGACGGCGCGCGGCGACGAGACCGACCGCATCGTCGGGCTGGAGATGGGTGCGGACGATTACATGTCGAAGCCGTTCGGCCCCAACGAGCTGCTCGCTCGCATCAAGGCCCTCTTGCGGCGCGCGCGCATGTCGAGCGGAAGCGGGCATGGAGAACGGAAGCGGTCGTTCGCCTTCGACGGCTGGCGCCTCGATGCGGCGCGGCGCGAGTTGCGCAACCCCGACGGGGTCATTATCGATTTGTCGGTCGGCGAGTACGATCTCCTGCTCGCGTTCCTGGAGGCGCCGCAGCGCGTGCTCACGCGCGAGCATCTCTTGGATGCGGCACGCAACCGCCAAGCTCATGCGTTCGACAGGAGTATCGACATCCAGGTGAGCCGCCTCAGGCGCAAGCTTGGCTCGTCGGACGATAGCGACGGACTGATAAAGACGGTGCGCGGAGCCGGCTACATGTTCGTTCCCGCGGTCATGCTGCGATGAGATGGGCTATCGATACGATTGCGGGTCGGACGATCGTCGTACTGCTGTTCGGGCTCGGCACGATACTTGGTCTCGCACACTATCTCTATCAGAAGGGCATCGAGCGCGAGGTTGCGATCGGCAACGTCGAACGGCTGGCCGACCGGCTGATCTTTCTGTCGGACACGATCACGACGCTGGAACCATCGATGCGCGACGAGGCCGCACACAGGCTCTCCGGCGGTCCGATCGAATTGCACTGGGCACGCGAACCGCTGGCAACAGCCGGCGGCTCGCTCGACAGCAACACGCTTGCACTCCGCGATCGTCTGATCGCGCGGGTGCCAAAACTCACTGGTGGCGGGTTGATTGTCGGGTCGACCCGCACCGGTCCCGTCGAGCACAGCACCATCCGCGATACCGGCGACCCGCACACGACGCTGTTGTCGCTGGCTCTCGCTGACGGCAGCTGGCTCAACGTGACGCTGGTCAAAGTCCTGGCGACACGCTCGGCATCACCGAGCATCCTTCTTTCCGCAGGCCTTGGAGCACTCGGGATCATCGCGATCTCGATTCTCATGGGCCGCTGGCTGACCCGCCCCTTGAACGAGCTGGCGACTGGAGCCAGGCAGCTCTTTCACACCGCGCAAGTTGCGCAACTTCCCGAATCAGGTACGCGCGAGGTTCGGACGCTGGCCGCTGCGATCAACGAGCTTCAGCATCGCATCGGAGGTCTGCTGGCCGCCCGAACGCAAATGCTCGCCGCCGTCAGTCACGATCTCAGGACGCCATTGACGCGGCTCCGGCTGCGCTCTGCGCGTGTTGCGGACATCGAGACCCGGAAGAGCATCGAAGCCGACCTAGACGAGATGGAAGCGATGATCGACGCTGCGCTCGAGTTTCTCAGAACCGACAAGGAAGCAGAGGCCATCGAGCATGTGGATCTCGGCGCGGTCCTCCAAACGATCGCCGACAATGCTGCGGACGCCGGACAGAAGGTCGAGGTGCGGGCACCGCGCCACCTCGTGATTCGCGGACGTCACCTGGCCCTAAAGCGCGCTCTGACCAATCTCGTGCAGAATGCCGTGAGGTACGCAGGTTCCGCGGTCGTCGAGGCGTCCGCCAACGGTGAATGGGTTCGGATCTCCATACGAGACGATGGCCCGGGCATCCCACCCGACGAGTTCGAAGCGGTGTTCCAACCGTTCTATCGGATCGAGGCGTCTCGCGGCCGCGCAACCGGCGGTCATGGTCTCGGCTTGACCGTTGCCCGCAGCATTGCGCGCGCGCACGGCGGCGACGTCGTTCTCAACAATCGCACCCCGCGTGGCCTCGACGCTCTCGTCACCCTTCCGGCAGGCGTGCGCGTGAGCGAAACGAGCGGGGACTAATCCCGCACATCAATTCAAGTTGCCGCTTGTGTTCCTCCGAGCAGCGCCCGCACGACAGGCTCACAAACTCGGTTCTGTGTCACGATCGTCGGCCGCTGAGTACGCCTCCGGCGATGATCCTCCACCCGTCTTGCCCTCGGTCACGACGAGGTTCCGTTCCGGTTTTGGGGCCCGTCGGCCCGGGCTCTGAACTCGGCTGGCATCAGCCCGCTCAGGCTCTTGTGGCGGCGCACTCCAAACTCCGGGCGGGCTAACCCGCCGGAACTACGGACAGAGTTCAGACCCCACCTGAAAACACGAAAAAGCGTTGAGAATAAATAAGTTATGGCGGTGGAGGCAGTCGTGAGCGAGGCTGTCTCTGGGCCTGCGGAAACGGGGAGCAAGCGCGACCCGGCGCAAGCGCCGCCCCGTCCGGAGCGCGACCAGCGCGTGAGGACAGAAGCTGGCGGTGGAGGCAGTCGTGAGCGAGGTGGTCTCCGGTCATTCTTGGTCCCGGAAGCCTGGAAACAGGGAATTTTCGCAGTTTCCGGGCGTAGGTTGACCGAAAATAGCGCGCAGTTTCCGGCATTTAGGACATGATTTCCCTACGAACGTAACAGGGAAATCTGCGGCCCGAGCAGGGAAATCATATTCGAAATCAGGGAACTCCTGCGAACGATCAGGGAACTCCACCGCACGCTGCAGACACCCATCTCCGGGATTTTGATTTCAGTTAATGACGGCGATTTGGCTGGGCTTGTCAACACTGATCAACAGTTCACGGCGGCGGCAGAGAGCGGAACTCCACCGGCCGCATTGCCTGGCCACCGGCGAGCAGCCGCGCGACGGCCGTGTGGTTCGGGAGATAGAGCATGTCCTCGACGCCGAACCCAGGCGCGAACCAGCGCGACAGTACGTGCGCGTCCTCGACGCCGAGCCGGAACGCGATCAGATTGGCAACATTCGCCATGATGCTGCGGCCGATATCGGCGCGGTCGTGCCGCCCGTCGACCTGGCCAAGCGACTGGCAGGCAAGAACCAGCCGCAGCTTGTACTTGCGTGTTTCCTCGATCGCCTCGGCGATGTGCTCTGTCGCATACGTCTGGAACTCGTCGAGATAGGCGGTGAACACCTTTCGCTCATCGTAGGGTAGGCGCATCTGCGTCTGCGCCGCCGCGACCAGCCGCATGGTGATCAACGCGCCGACGAGGCGTGCCGAACCCTCGCCGACGATGCCCTTGGCCAGGTTGACCAGAATGATCTTCCTTTGGTCGATCGCAGCCTTGAGATCGAGGCTCGAACCCGTCGCCCCAAGCACGGGGCGGAGCAAGGCATTGGTGGTGAAAGGCGCCAGCTTGCAGATGATGTAGGGAGCGACGTTCTCGAGGCTGATCTCGTCGTGCGTGCAATTCTCGACAGTCTTCAGCCAGAAATCCGAGAGGCTCTGGTTGTCGCAGCGCGAGAGGAGTTCGCGCCGGAATCCCGCGTCCTGGAAGATGCGCTCGAAATCGAGGATCGTCACCTCGCCGCCGCGCGCCTCCATGAGCAGCAGCAGCGCCTGCCGGAAATAGAGCTCGAACATCGGCCCGAATGCTTCTGGAACGCCGGGCCACAGCGAGTTCTTGAACAGACGGATGAGACCATTGACCGTGGCGTTGCGCTCGATTGCCGGATCGCCGCCGAGCCCGTCCAAGACGTTCATCGTGAAGCCATGTGCCGCATCGCCGAGGTGCGCGAGCACGAGGTCCTTCCGGCGATGTGCAGGTACCGACGCCAGTGCCGCCTCGAAAAGGTCGCCATGCGGATCGACAAGCAGGCATCCGCGGCCGCCCTGCATGTCAGACAAGATCTGATTGAGAACCGCCGTCGATTTTCCCGTTCCGGTCGCACCAATGAAAAAGCTGTGAAAGGCGCGATCAGCCTCCGCGAGACTGACCGAACTGCCGTCGAACGTGTGACCGAGCACGACCCCGCCGGAAGCAGACGGCTCATAGAGTGCAGGCCTGCGCTTCAGAACGGCGAGCCCGGCGACGGCCAGGCCGCCGACGGCGCGTGAAAGCGCGAAGGAGCCAGGGTAGACGGATGACAGATCGAGTGCGGCCGATGCCTCCGTCTCGGCGGGCTCGACACCGAACACGGCGTGGCACAGCATGCGCCCTCCGGCCTCGTCCAAGGGCGTCTGGCTCGTGATACGGAGCGTGATCTCGACCCCGCTTCCCTCGTCGATGAAAGCGCTCAACAGGGCGTCGTCGCTCAGCGTCTCGGCGAGTTGCCGCACGGCCTCCGCCGTCGATCTCGGCTCACGTCCAATCGCAGTCTCGCGTGCCTCGCGCAGCAGCCGCAGCGCGGCGGCGTCGAACCGCACGACGCGCAGGACGAGGGACAGCGTCACGCTCTCGCCGCGCGCCTTGAGGAGTTCGACGACCGCCGCCAGCCGCTCCGGCGACAAGCCCATGGGTGGCAGCAGGGAACCCGGCGTGCCCGCCTCCACAGGTTGCGGACCCGGCCCGCGCTGACGATCCTGGCGCGCGCTCGCGCGACGGCCGATGGGCTTGAGGACGGTCGTCATGGCGGGCGCGGACGCGGCGGCGGTGGCCGGCCGAAGCTTGAAGACAAAACCGGGATACTGGGCGTGGAGAAGCGCCGCGAGAATGGCCGACTGCCGGTCGCGCCGCTGCTCGGCATCCGCGGGCGACGTGCCGAGCACGGAGCCGGTGAGACCGATATCGAGTGCGCGACGCTCAGCGTCGTAACGGAGATCAAGCGCCAGCGACTCGCCAGGCCGCTGACCGGAAAGGAGCGGGCTCAACAGCTCCGCCCGATGCATGATGCCATCGATGCCCACGGTGCCGGACAAGCCGGCGAGGCGGCAGCCATAGCTCGCGGGGTGGCACGGCGCCTCGTGCCGCTCGCGGGCATGGATCCGGACGGTGTTGGTGACCTCGATGTTCATGGAAACCCTCCGTGTCGCAGAGTGACGGGCCTCGTGCATGGACGGGTTTGTAGAGGAAAACGCGGGCAGGTTGGCGGCAGGGAACGTTCCCTGCAGGCCCGCACGGACGGTCTGTCCTGAGGTCGTGTCCGTTACTATCGACGATATGGGCCGCGCTGGCTGCTATTCCGTAGGCTCGTAGGGCAGGCTCGGATCCGAGCCCAGCGAGCCCAAGGATAGTTTCCTTCCGCGCGGATGTCCGCCTTCCTTCTCGTTGGCGACGAACCACTTGTAGTTCTCGCCCTTGCCATCGGGGAAGTGTTTGGTCCGCGGATAGTGCGTCGGCAGGTTCTCAGTGTGGCCGCGCGCGGCAGCAAGGAAGGCTTCGATGAAGGGGGCTTCGTCAAAACCTTGGCCGCCGTTGTAGGTCGTCGAAACTGCAGTTCTGAATGCTTGGACGAATTTCTTCGAGGCGCTTCGGGCATCCTTGCTGTTGGCACCCGCCGCAATGTGTTCGGGTGCGATCTCGTTCTCGCGCGCGCGGAGAAGCGATCCATACCTGATTGCCTTGGCGCGGCCGTCGGACACATCGAGCGCTACCAGGCGTATGAGAACGCTTCCGAACCCGAGTGACTTACCACCACCGATGCGGTGGAAATGACGTGGCTCGTCTTCGCCATCTTCGCTGAAGTGAGACAGATCAAGCAGCCACAGCAGCGCTCCGAGCTCGGCCTTGTTCAGATTAGTCACGTCAATGTGGGTCTGGAATACCGCGCTAGGCCGTACCCAGTCGCTGATCGAGCGGTTCTGGCTGTCCTGCTGCGGCGTATTGTTGCGCTGCGGTCGCCTTACGTACTCGCGATAGCGCGGATCCTGAGGAGAGCCGAGCTTCTCAGGCACGGCCGACCGAGCATCATTGAGTGCGGCGCTCGGTTGCCAATAGTCCTTCAATCCGGCCATCGCCGCCTGATGCGGATATACCTTGCGGCCCCGGAGCACCTTGTCGCGTGCGTAGGCGGCCTCCCGTCGGCCGATGCCGTTCGGCAACGGCTGCACTCGACCTTGCGGGTCGCGCTTGCCGAGATAGAACCGCGTTTGCTCGGGCTTAGGTGTGGCGAGGATGGCGAGCGGCAGCTCGGCATCACCGAAGGTCGCGATGGGCAGCAGCGGTTTGCCGTCCTGCCCTTTCGAACGGCACTCGACGTACTCGATCGGCGCGATGCGCAGTTGGCCTTTGTACGCTGCTGGCCTGGACGGCGTCGCTACCCCGTTCGCGGTCCTGCCCTGCTGCTCGTCGCGCACCCAACCGAACACCCGGTCGGCGGGAGAGAGACGGTCGAGCGATTGCGCTGGTCGCAGTCCAGTCCCAAGCAGCTCTTCGGGCGTTGCCAATTCAAGCTCTCGACTCACACACACGGGGTAGAGGGCACCCACAATCGGAATTCTTCCACTCAAGTCCATCACGAGGGGCCGGCCCGGCTTGGAGTCGTCGCGCTGGAGCTTCACGTAGCACAATGTGCCAGCAACGAGCTTTTCGGAATTCGCTTGCGTGAGGTGTCTGGACGGTGTGGTCGGAAAGTTCCAGCCGTGGCTGCTATACGTTGCCTTGTAGTTCAGGATGAGACGGCGCCACTGATCCTTGACTGTTTGCGATAGCGGAAGCCTCGTACTGCCGGTTCCGAAAAAGACGCGCTCGTCGTGCTTTCTACCGAAATTGCGCTCATTCAGGCACAGATACCCGTTTGTTTCGCCAGTGCTGGCCGGATGAAAGTCGGCTGCACCTGCCTGTGGCTGATATTGACCCGAGGCGACTGAAACGACATCGACGAATCCACCGGAGGCATTGTGACCGGGTGCAAGACGCACGACCTGCCAGAGAGTGATCGGTCCGCGCTCCACCTTCTGCAGGCGGATGCTTACCGGAGCGCCGTGCGCGAGCCCACTAGGCAAGCCAAAGTTCTGAACGGGTGCGGCCCGCCAACACGGCAACCATGCCGCATAGGCAGCGGTGCCGTGTGGCAAGGTCCATTCTTGCCTGTGCGCGTCCCACCTCGGGTAGCCGCTTGTTGTTGTGCCCAGCAAAAGCTCGACTTCGAGATCGCTTCCGGTTCGCGAGGTGACAATACGACCGGGTACTAGCTGAAGGGCTTCCTTCGGGCTCATGCGGCGCGCTAACAACTCTTCGTGCCCCTTGAACACGGCTAAGCGGGAGTTGGTCACGGCCTCGTAGGCCACCCGCAAGGGGCCCTTCAGCGACGTTACTGGGAGCAGCGGCGTCTGGCCGTCCGGGCCGCGGCGCGTGCGGTAGACCTTGTGCCCTTTGGCGGGACCGTCTTGCGTGACCTCCCTGACCGGTTTCGCCTCCGGGATGAGCAGCGGTGTCATGGCGACAATCTCGATGCCGATGCGCCCGCTCCATAGGCCCGGCACGTAGCGATCGTGGCCCGCGGGCCGGCCCTGCCCCAGCATGTTCTGCGGCTGGCCATTGGCGTCGATCGCATATTGCCCTGCTGGCGCCGGGTCCATCGTCGGCACAAAATTGTAGGGGTTGTGGAATTTGTCAGGCATCGGCCGCCTCCACCTTCTCCTCATGCTCGCGCATCATACCGCAGAAGCCCGTCAGCCGTTCGCTCGCGAACACGACGTTGCCATCCTCCGCTTCGCGGAAGTACTCGACCGCGGTGATTGCAAGACCATTGAACTGATCCGCCGCCACGAACGGCACATGCAGCGTGCCCACGCGGGCGGTGGCAAGCGTCGTCCAGCCACCGGCCTCCTCGCGCTTAGACACCGTTTTTCCCCAGAGCAGGTACTGCGTATCGTGGCGCAAGCACGCAGGCGTCCTTGCGTTCCTGTCGGCAAGACCGAGATCGGCAGGCGGGGACCATGATTCCGTCAGAATGGCCACGCGCCATTGGCCGCCGTCGCGGCGCAATCGCGCGTCGATCTCCGACGAGAACACTCGGATCTCGAAAGCGGTATCGAGTGCCATGATGCTTCCCGAGTTGTCGAGAATATTCCCATTCGAGTCGACGCGCATGAAAACTGCGTCGCTCGGCGTGTAGACAAAGCCCGGCAAGAAGGACGGTGCGCCCTTTGCGACCGCCATCAGAACTGATGTGATGTCGGCTACCCGACCGGACCAGATGTAGAGCGGGATATCGGAGGGAGGAGACGCGCTCATGACGTTGGTTCTCCTGCGATTTGATTGGGCGTCGGCGACGCGGCCAGTTCCACGACATACTGCTGCCAAGCCTCGTCGATGCTCGCCAAGGGTTCGGTGGGCGCTATTGCCGCTTTCAGGCCATTCTGCGTGATGGTCAGCGTGGCCAGTTCAGCGAGCCAGGGCACGTCCTTGGCACCCGCGACGGAGCATGCCATGCGCCCGACCGCGATGTCGCCATAGCCGCGGTTGATGCCGTAGCCGAGCGGCACGAGCCCCTCGGCCAAGTCCTTGAGCGTGAGCAGCAGAAGCGCGATGGCCGCCTGTGCATCCCGCTCGCTGCCATTGCAGGCGCAGAGCAGTCGGGCGACATCGACATCGATGAAAATCGGGTTCCAGACGAGCCCCCACGGCTCGGCGGCCGAGTAGAGCATCTTCGGCGCCGCTCCGCCTGTCCAGCGATCGATCGCGACGTGCATGGCGATGTCGCGACGGAGCCCGACATCGGGCTTGCCGCTGTCGGCAAGTTGAGCCCAGGTTGCTGTCGAAATCCTCGACTTGGCGAGGCAATCGTCGATGGCGAGTGCGCCTCTGCCGAGCCTCGTCGGCGGATCACCCTCATCATCATCGCGCCTCTTGATGGCACCGAACAATGCCTCGATGAGGGGGGAGCGCTTGAGCTGGTTGATGAAGCGGTCGCGGGTCGTATCGTGGACATCCACGCCGCGCCTGCACACGGTCGACAAAATGCGCTCGGCCTGGCAGCGGATCGCGCCTTTTGTCGCCGAGCCGGAGATCACCGGCGCAACCATGCCATTGCCGCTTCCCGTGACCAGCGGCATGATGTCGACTTCTGTGCCCTCGGCGCTGGCCTTGACCATGACCGGTCCAACCGGGCTCCAGATAATCTCGACCCTGAGTCGCGGCTTTTCAGTTGCGCGGGCCGCATCCTTCGCGAGAATTTCGAGCCCGCCTTTCCGATAGCTAGTCTTGCTCCCACTTGCTGGCCTATCGAGCAACGCGAGCACACCGTCCTTCGTATGGAGGTCGAAGGCTTCGGCCGACCAGGCCGCCCCTTCCTTCAGCTTCACCCTGCCCAACCCGCGCGTCTTGGCGGCGCCGAAGCAAATCTCACCCCGCGCGAGGGCTTCAAGAGCGGCGCGAAGCTCGGCACCACAAGTACCATTCGGGGGCACCTCGAACTTGATTTCGAGCTTGAACTCGGTCCCCTTGGGCAGGATCTCATGATCGAACTTGATGCCGTCTGCGGCCGTGCCGTAGCCTCGATCGATGCCGACGCCGTCGCGGATTTCAGTTCCGTCGTGCGCGTCGATGATGGCATCCTCGATGATCACGAAGCTCGCGTGACCGCCGTCCCGACTACTCTTGCCCGGAATGCGCCCCCAGAATACTTCGATGTCCTTTCGGTTGAAGTTCTGCAGAAGCCAGTGCCGAAGCGGACCGGCGAGACTACTCCCGGGAATGTAGAGCCGGCCGAGGCCGTCCATACTTAGCGGCATGTCCGTGGCCGGATTGCCCTCGAGGCCGCCGACGTGGAGCGGGGTATCCGCCACCAGTGTCCCCGAGACGCGAATGCGTGTGGCGATATCGCGGCTCATGTTGCGGCCTCCGCGGATTGCGGCGTGTCCTCATCCCGTTTCTCGGTCGCGCGCTTGTGATGGCGAATGGCGATGAGCAGCGTGTTCATGACAGCGAAGGACCAGAGGTTCGCTCGCAAGTCATTTCCCCCTGAGCGCCCTGCTGACGGGCAGCCATCGTCCTCAGCCAGACCAAGAGCAGACCATATGGCGGCGGGCTTAGTGACGAGATCCTTTGCCTTCGACCAGGGCGAACTCCAATTGTCACCCTCGCGGCCACGGCCCTTCTTGTCCTGACCGTCGATCCACTTCTTCACTGGATTGTCTTCGGCCGCACAATTCGCCGGAATACTTGGCAGAACCGCGCGCAAGCCGCCGAGCTGGCTCATGCTTGGCCATACCTTGCGATCGTCCCAGCCAGCGATTGTCCTGCGCTCATTCGGATCAGACATCACGGCCTCGGCGCGTGCCAGGATACGCCGCTTCCAGGCCCGCTCGATGACGCCATCTAGGAACTGCTTTTCGATGTCCGTCAGTTCTGCCGTGCCTGCGCTGATCGAGGCATCGGCCGAGCCCTCTGCCCCCACATCCTTCTCGTCAGAATTCTTCACCTTCTCCAGCCTATCGATCTTCTGCGTCACCGTCACATCGTTGAACCGGATCACACCGAACCCTTCGGCGCGGCGCTCGCCGATGCCTTCCTTCTCCGCCTCTGCGAGCACATCGTCGTCGAGCTTGGCACCAGCCTCCAATGCAAGCAGGAGCACCGAGCCTGCCTGGACCGCCACGAGGCTCGGCCGCGGCAGGTGCCAACGCGATTGCCACGACTGAATGCGCCGCGTTCTGAGCCACGCCCGGCACTCGGCTCGCTTGAAGATGGGTCCCTTGCCGATCGCGAACTCGACGGAATGGATCAGGGCATCGACGTCGGTCGCTCCGGCAAGGTCGTCGCCGGGCAGGAGCGTGTCAGTCGCGAGCCAAACGACGACGTGTGACGGGACACTCGGGTCGGCATCCGCGAATCTGAATGGCGCGCGGTCGATCCCCTTGCCGCTGCCATCTGCACCGACCCTCATCTTTGCGATCCCATACCCGGCCTGCTTGCCGCGACCGAGACGTATGGGGGTGGCGAAGCCTCTCTCAAGAGCGGATCGCAAGGCGTTCTTCGTCTTCTCATCGGCGCGAATTCGAACCAACGAGCGGAACGTCAGTCGGGGCCGAAGCGCCTCGTAGGAGAAGACGCCACCGACGTCATCTGTAGGTGTCTGCGTCTTGTCGGAGACGACGTTGTGCGTGCGGATTTCGGTCGGCAGCGTAGAGCGGATACGGGCACCTCCATCCTTGGCGCGCGTAATGTAGCCAGTGCGCAATGGCTTCAACTGCACATCGCGATCGCGTTTGGCGAGAAGGTCGCTGATCACCCCGACCGGTCCAGTGCGCGGCGCGTCCTTCCTTGTGCTCCAGCACAATGGAACGGGTAGACCGCGATCGCCGCTTATATCGATCGTCGCGGGAAGCACACGCAGATCGCTACATGCGAGGCGTGCTCCCACGTGCTCTAGACCACCCTTCGCCGCTGCATCAGCGACGATGGGCACCAGTGCGCTGCCTGGGATGTGGTCCAGCGTGGTAATGACGTTGCCGAGCACCTCGTCGCTGATCACTAGGGGAGATTCGAGAGTGATCGAGATCGGAATATCGTGCCATGTGCCGACACTCGCGTACGAACCAGCCGACGTCGCACCTGAATTCGCCGGCATGAATTCTGGTATGTCTGCGGCGTTTCGAAGGACCTCGGCAGCATCCTTGGCGGAGAACTCTCTTCCCTTGGACTTGACCGTCACCGTGCAGCGGCCATTGCCTCGCCGCCGCTTGCCGCCGATACGTTCGATGAGGTGAGCCGCACCGACCAAGAACGCCTCGATGGCCTTATCTTCCACCGGGATATTTATGGTCGCCGAAGCTTCGAGAACCGTGCCGGAGATCGCCATTTCCTCGAAGTGCAGGAAGTCCGACCGCGCCGCCCCCGACGTTTCGTCGATGGCGACACCGGGCTTCACGAAGCTCAGCGCGTCACGCAGGAGCGAGCGGCTTCCCGGACCTACCAGATGTGATCTGATCGCTTTGGACAGCCGAGCATCGGTTGGGAAGATGCGGCTCTGCAACGGGCGCTCCTGATGGCCCCTGTTGGCGTGACTCGGCTGGCTGCCGAACAGAGACATGACCAGATCCTGCCAGTCGCCGGTCATCATCTCATCTAGCCCGCGAGCCAGCAGTTCGGCGGCGTCGCGCCACAGGCCACGCCAGGTCGAGGCCGGAATGTAGGGGAGGCCGTCTGCATCGCGTGCCACGAGCCTGTCGATGCCGCCGTGCCGGCCCGAGCCCGTCCCGACGTGCCAATCGGATGTCATTTTGAATTGGAGCTGAAGCTCGATAGGCGCGGTCATTGTTTACCCTCTGCCCGCAGGTCGGACACATCCATGGCATCGAGGAGGTAGGTCCGTTTGATCTGCTTGCCCTCATCATCCGTCTCGGCATCGAGGAACAGCGATGATGAGCCGTGAAGCAGCGCATCCCAGCCGACACCATTGTCCCCGCCATAGCGGTGTTTGATCTCCGCCAGACGCGCATCGGCAGTCGTTGGACCCTGATGAAGGGCCGCTCGCAGGGCATGCTGCTGCGTTTGCGGCAGGGCTCTGTCCTCTTCTCGCCCGTCCGATTTTCCTGCAGGCCGCTCCAGAGCTTGGACAGCCGTGCCCAGCCGCTCGTAGTGGTGCTGCCGGAGCCAATTGGGGTCGCCCTCCGCTTTGAGCTTCGAGGGCCCTGCACCGTCCATCGCCGTGACAACGTAGGGACGAAAGGTCAGTCTCGCGTTCCTATCGTCGATGGAGCGCATGCGCTCGCGGATCGGCTCCAACTCCGCTCCCGATGTATCGAACAGGATCTGGAAGTCGAAGGCCGAGCAGGGTTCGGCATGCTTCTTGACCTCCTTCGCTTCCCCGATCAGCTTTTCGGCCAGATCATATGCGCGGTGGAACGGGAAATGCGGCTTGACGATTGCGATCCCTGCGCACGCGCTGAGGCCATTCGGAGCGACCCTCTTCACATCCTTGTGTTGAACCGTCACTTCTTCGAAGGCGCGCAGGAATGTCGCCGTAAAGTCGATCGCCTTGCGACCGTCGCAGAGTACCGTGAGATCGTCGCCGCCGAGCACGACGGGGATAAGGGGAATATCGCTCTCTCCCTGCCAAGTGCAATCGATCGCCATGCGCGTTGCCCTGCGCGTGCATACGTCGATGCCGATCGAGAAGCGCCGCAGCGTATCGATGTAATGGCGGAAGCAGGTCAGGTCGTCGGGTCGCTCGGGCAAATGCTCAAGAAACTTCAAGAAGATTCCGCCCAGCCCATTGCCGTCTGCGTGAACGATGGCAAGCCAGGGGAAGCCGCGCTTCTCGATCGCTTCGATGCCATGAACTAGGGGCGGTCGATCCTTTTGGTCGATTTCACTCGACAACGCGTTGAGCAAGCGGTCTCGGGCCTGAGTGAACTCGTCTCGGCGTTTGGCGAGGGAGACGCCGATAGATCCGTATGGCTTGTTGCGTGACCAAATTTCGTTCGCGGGCATGCCACTCGAGTCGCAGTCCTCGATAAACGGCAGTCGCGCGAAGCGGCGTTCATTGGCGGGCAGCGTTGATGCCAGTTCCTCGAGCCGCAGGTGCGCGGTGTAGATTGCGCAATCCAGGTCTTGCGCCGTCTGGCCGTGCAACATTGCTATCGCCCCTCGCGCTGTCACGCCCGGCGAGTCAATGAGCGTCGATGTCGTCACCGCGGTCACGATCGCCTTGGCTCGTGTTCTCGACCTGGTCAGCAGGATTGCCTTGCCCGACGTGGCGACTATGATTTCCGCGGCGATTTCCGCGGCCTCATCACTCGAGTCCAATTCGATCGGCGCGTTGCGTTTGGCGTCGATGAGGAGCGCGTCGAGCAAGTAGGGATCGCTGGCGAGGGCGGCTGGAAACCCGAGCGCCTCGATCACATATCGCGTGCCGACGCGATGAATGAGCTCGGAGGCTCCAACGTTCTCGCGTAATCTGTTGGTCTGGAATATGGTCTTCTGATTGCTTGCCGTCTCGATCAGGACGAGCCAAAATTCCTGGTTACGCAATTCACGCCCCCTACTTGATCCGCTGCGCAAGGTCCGTGGACCGGACTATGGGACGAAGAGTACCTCGTCCGCAAGATGAAGCGTGGCAGGCAACGTTGCCTCCTGTCTAACTCGCGTTCCGTGCGACTATGGTTACCCGCTATCTCCCGAAGGCCCGTGTCCTGCACCCATGGCCGGAGGCGCGCTTCCGCGTCAGACACTCGAGGTGGGAGCAGGGTCGCGTGAGCAGCGCTCGCCGGGATCTGTACGGAGGGCGGTCAGCAATGACCGTCCCTACCGCGATTGGTTGCACCCCGGTTCGAATATTGGCCACTGAACCCGAGAAGACCTTGATGACGATTGCGAACCTCACCCAACATCATGCAACTGCCGAGCAAATCTCGGACGGCGTCGTCGACCTACGCGACCGCAGTGTGGTTCAGCGTCTATTGACGTTCGAGACCACTCCGACCCGCAATGATCTGGAGGAGCGCGCGGCCGCCTTGGCAAACCTTGCTCGCGATCAAGGCTTCACCAAAGCCATGATTGGTGGCGCTCCGTACTTGATGGCACCGCTGGAAGCTGCGTTGCGAAGGGTTGGAATCAAGCCCCTTTATGCCTTCTCAGTGCGCGAAAGTGTCGACGAGCCGCTTCCCGGCGTCGGGGTGCGCAAGACGCAGGTATTCAGGCATGCTGGCTGGGTCGAGGGAGCGGGGAGCATTCATGGATAGGGATTGGAATGAGAACGTCCTTATCGCGACGGTCGGCACGGCGCCGGGGATCGTGACGGAGACGGTGTGGGCTTTGCTCGAGCGCAAGCCCATCCCATGGTGTCCCACACACATCTACCTCGTGACAACGAGCGTGGGTGCGCGCGCGTGTGAAAGTGCCTTGTTGGGCGAGAGAAGTCAGCTTGCCGCCCTGTTCCGTAGTCGCGGACTGGTCCCGGTCGAGCCGCAGCCTCGAATTCCGACAATCCCGACCAAGCAGCCGATCGAAGACATTCGCACGCGGGAGGAAAACGTCGCCTTCGCAAATGAGATCACACGCCTAATCAAGCTGCACGCCGAACGTCCAGACAGCCGTATACATGTATCAATCGCGGGCGGCCGAAAGACCATGAGCAGCTATGCCCAGGCGGCACTCTCGATCTTCGGGCGGGACCAGGATGAGTTGACACATGTGCTCATCAGCATTCCCGAGTTCGAATACAGCCCGTTGTTCTTCTATCCGGAACAGGCGCACCAACCCATTCCCATCAAAATCAAGGACGAGGCCACGCAGGCGATGATCACCGTCGAGCGCAATGCTCGCGAAGCGACGATCGATCTTGTCCCGAGCCCCTTCATTCGTATGGGCTACATCCTCAGGGAAGACGCCTTTCCCGGCGGAGTTGTCGACTACGAGCGCACAATCGAACAGGTCCAGGCCGGCCTCGAGGAGGATCGAATCAAGCTGAAAACCGGGAGTAATGAACTCGTGGTTGGGCGAACAGTCT
>CAYYGO010000031.1:0-51265 GCA_964471635.1 uncultured Hyphomicrobium sp. | reverse complement strand
GCGGCGTCCGGTTCGCCAACAGCCCCGAGGAGGTGCGGACCGTAGCCGACGGCATGCTCGGCCGCCTCCTCGTGACGCCGCAGACAGGTCCCCGTGGCGAGCGCGTCCGTTGGGTGTACGTCGAGGAAGCCGTGAACCCGGAGCGTCTGCTGTATGCGGCGGTGAGCCTCGACCGCACCCACGGCCAGCTCGTGCTGCTGGCCAGCGCGGCAGGCGGCTCCGACCTAGAGCGTCGGTCGCTGACGGATCCCAGCCTCATCAAGCGCATTCCGCTGACCCTCGGCCACGACGGCATCACTGGCGACCTTGCCGGCATTTCCGGCGAGATCGGACTCAAGGACGCCGCGGCCGCCAACATGGTGCGCGTGCTGGAAGCGCTCGGCCGGATATCGGCCTCGCTCGACGCCACGCTGGTCGAGATCAACCCGCTGGCGCTGACCGACGACAACCGGCTCATCGCGCTCGACGCCAAGCTGACGGTCGACGACAACGCGATGGCGCGGCATCCGGTTCTTGCCGCGATGCGGTCGGCGTTCCAGATGGAAAGCGGCGATCCCGAGGAACTCGGCGCTGACGAGCATCAGATCAACTATCAGCGGCTCGATGGCGACATCGGCGTGGTTGCGAACGGCGCCGGACTGGCGCTTGCCACCCTCGACATGGTGACGGACGCGGGCGGACAGGCGGCGAACTTCATGGATATTCGCACCACGGCCTCGAGCCTCGACGTGGCCTACGGCATAGAGCTACTGCTCGCGAGCCCGCGCGTGCGGACCATCCTGGTCAACGTGCATGGCGGCGGCATGCAGCGCTGCGACACGATCGCGGAGGGTATCGGGATCGCCATGCGCAGGGCGCGGACGTCGAAGCCGCTTGTGGTGCGCCTGGCCGGCAACAACGCCGATTTCGCACGCATGCGGCTCGCCAGCTACGGTATTCAGTTCGAGGAAGGCGCGGACATGAACGACGCGGTGCGCCGCGCCGTGTCGCTGACCCGCCGCAACGCCGCATGAGCGCTGCACGCCCGACGAAGGAGCGCTCGCCCGCTATCCGAAGGGGTGGGGCGCCTGTCTGAGATTGCATCGACCGTGCGCCGTCGCTGGACCGAATTTGCCCAGACGGCGTCTCGGACGGAACCACTGCCCCGACCACCACGAGCCGGGGCCAAGAACACGAGCCGGGACCCAACAACAAACATGACCCGGGACGAGCTGGCTCCTCTCCTGCGGGGCCATAACGAGACGGCGCCACGAGAGATGGCCGAGAGATCATGAACGACATGTCCAAGACCAGCCAGACTGCGGCCCATGAAAGCCACCCGAAGCCGCACGTACCGTCGGTGCATCCTGGCGCCGGACGGCGCAAGGCGCTCTCGCATCACAAGGGCAGGCCCCTCCAGCCGGGTGAACTCGATACGACGCGAGCCATCGTCGGCGACGGGCCGTACGAGCGAGCGCTCCTGATCGAGTATCTGCACAAGATCCAGGACGCCATGGGCCATCTGCCGGCGGGCCTCATGCACGGTCTCGCAGAGCTGATGAAGATTCCGATGGCCGAGGTCTACGAGGTGGCGACGTTCTACGCCCACTTCGACGTGGTCGACGATGGCGAGCCGGCGCCGCCCGCGATTACCATTCGCGTCTGCGACAGCCTGTCTTGCATGCTTGCGGGCGCCGAGACGCTCATTGCGGAGCTCGGGGCCGAGACACTCGGCGACGTCCGTGTCGTCAGGGCACCCTGCATCGGCTCGTGCCACACGGCGCCGGCAGCCCACGTCGGGCATCGGCACGTCGACTTCGCCACGCTCGCCAAGATCAAGGACCACGTCATCGCGGACGAGACTGGCCCGGCCATCCCTCACTACCAGAACCTCGGCGCCTACCGCGCGGCGGGAGGCTACAAGGTTCTCGCCGAGTGCCTGTCGGGCGTGCGCACGCCCGAGCAGGTGATCGCAGCGTTGTCCGACGGCGGTCTGCGCGGCCTCGGCGGCGCCGGCTTCCCGACGGGCCGCAAGTGGGGCCTCGTGCGTGCCGAGAAGGGCCCCCGCCTGATGGCGGTCAACGGCGACGAAGGCGAGCCCGGCACGTTCAAGGATCGCCACTACCTCGAGCATAACCCGCACCAGTTCCTCGAGGGCATGCTGATCGCCGCCTGGGCCGTCGAGGCGCAGGAGGTGTTCGTCTACATGCGCGACGAGTACCAGGCGGTGCTGCACATCCTCGAGCACGAGATCGCCGCGATCGCGGCCGCAGGGCTTGCCAAGCACACCAAGGTCACGCTCCGACGCGGCGCCGGCGCCTATATCTGCGGCGAGGAAAGCGCGATGATCGAAAGCATCGAGGGCAAGCGCGGACTGCCACGCCATCGGCCACCCTACGTGGCTCAGGTCGGCATCTTCGACCGGCCGACGCTCGTGAACAACGTCGAGACCCTCTATTGGATCCCGAGCATCCTCGAGAAGGGACCGGCGTGGTTCGCCGAGCAAGGAAAGAACGGCGCCAAGGGGCTGCGCTCGTACTCGGTCTCGGGACGCGTGAGGAAGCCGGGCGTGGTGCTGACGGCCGCCGGCACGACCGCCAACGAGCTTATTGCGCTTTGTGGCGGCATGCTCGACGGGCACGCCTTCAAGGGCTACCTGCCCGGCGGCGCATCGGGCGGCATCCTGCCCGCGACGATGGCCGACATTCCACTCGATTTCGGACAACTGGAGAAGCACGGCTGCTTCGTCGGCAGCCACGCTGTTGTGATCCTGTCGGACCGCGACGATATGAAGGATGTGGCTCTGAATCTCATGCGCTTCTTCGAGGACGAGAGCTGCGGCCAGTGCACGCCCTGCCGCAACGGAACAGAGAAGGCCGTGAAGCTGATGAGCCGGAAGAGCTGGGACAAGGCGCTGATCGGGGATCTGGCGCAGGTGATGCGCGACGCCTCGATCTGCGGTCTCGGCCAGGCGGCGTCGAACCCGGTGATGAGCGTGCTGAAGTACTTCCCCGACGACGTGAGCTAGCCTTTAGCGACGCGACATGCCGGCGGCGGCAGCGCCTGCGACGCGCCGGCAATAGACCCGAAGCCCCCTGACCCGATCAGAGAGCCAACGATGACCGACAAGATCCCTTTCCTGCTCGACGGACGCGAGGTCGAGGCCGAGCCGGGCGAGACCATTTGGCAAGTCGCCAAGCGCCACGGCACCAAGATCCCGCACCTCTGCTGGAACCCCGCACCAGGCTATCGCGCCGACGGCAACTGCCGCGCCTGTATGGTGGAAGTCGAGGGCGAGCGGGTTCTGGCCGCCTCGTGCCAGCGCAAGCCCTCGCCGGGGATGAAGGTCAAGACGGCGTCGGAGCGGGCAAAGAAATCGCGCGACATGGTGTTCGAGCTGCTGCTTGCCGACCAGCCGGCCAAGAACGACTGCCACGATCCGAACTCGAAGTTCTGGGGCTGGGTCGACGAGATGGGCATCGCCCCCGTCAGCCGTCTGCCCAAGGCCGACCGCCCGGCCGCCGACAGCACGCATGCCGCGATCGCGGTCAACCTCGATGCCTGCATCAACTGCGGACTGTGCGTGCGCGCCTGCCGCGAGGTGCAGATGAACGACGTGATCGGCATGGCCTATCGCGGCCACAGCGCGAAGGTGGTGTTCGACTTCGACAAGGGCATGGGCGAGAGCACGTGCGTCGCGTGCGGCGAGTGCGTGCAGGCCTGCCCGACAGGCGCGCTGATGGAAGCGAGCCTCGTCGACAAGACAACCCAGAAGCGCGTCGGCTACGAGGACCGCAAGGTCGAGACGTTGTGCCCCTACTGCGGCGTCGGCTGCCAGACCACGGCATACGTCAAGGAGGACAAGATCCTTTACATCGACGGCCGCGAGGGTCCGTCGAACGAGAGCCGGCTGTGCGTCAAGGGCCGTTTCGGCTTCGACTATATCCACCACAAGGACCGTTTGACCAAGCCGTTGATCCGACGCGACGGCGTGGCGAAGGACGGCATGATGCAATTGCCGCGCGAGGACATGATGACCGTGTTCCGCGAGGCGACATGGGAAGAGGCGCTCGACCGCGCGGCCTCCGGGCTGGCGCGGATCCGCGATCAGCATGGCGGCAGCGCCCTGGCAGGCTTCGGTTCGGCGAAGTGCTCGAACGAGGAGGCGTATCTGTTCCAGAAGCTGGTGCGCCAGGGGTTCGGCACCAACAACGTCGACCATTGCACGCGACTTTGCCACGCCTCGTCGGTGGCGGCGCTGATGGAAGGCCTCAACTCGGGCGCGGTGACGGCACCGTTCATGTCGGCCAAGGACGCCGATTGCATCATCGTGATCGGCGCGCGGCCGACCGACAACCACCCCGTCGCTGCCACCTACCTCAAGAATGCTGCCAAGCGCGGCGCCAAGCTCATCATCATGGACCCGCGACCTGCGATGCAGGGGCTCTCCCGCTATGCGAGCCATGTTCTCGCGTTCAAGTCGGGCGCCGACGTCGCGCTGCTCAACGCAATGCTCAACGTGATCGTCGAGGAGAAGCTCTACGACGCACAATACGTGGCCGCGATGACCGAGGGCTTCGACGGGCTCCGCAGCCGTATCAAGGCGTTCACGCCGGAGGCGATGGCGCCGATCTCGGGCATTGACCCGGCGACGGTGCGCGAGGTCGCCCGGCTCTACGCACGCTCCGAACGCTCGATCATCTTCTGGGGCATGGGAGTGAGCCAACACACCCACGGCACCGACAATGCGCGCTGCCTCATCGCGCTGGCGCTGACCACGGGTCAGATCGGACGGCCGGGCACCGGTCTGCATCCGCTGCGTGGCCAGAACAACGTGCAGGGTGCCTCGGACGCCGGCCTCATCCCGTTCGTCTATCCCGACTACATCTCGGTTGAGGATGCGCGCACGCGCGCATTCTACGAGGAGCTATGGGGCCGCAAGCTCGACAGCAAGAAGGGGCTCACGGTCGTCGAGATCATGCGGGCGATCCACGACGACAAGATCAAGGGCATGTTCATCCAGGGCGAGAACCCGGCGATGTCGGACCCCGATCTCAACCACGCCCGTGCAGCGCTCGCTCATCTCGAGCATCTCGTCGTGCAGGACATCTTCCTGACCGAGACGGCGTGGCATGCCGACGTGGTGCTGCCATCCTCGGCACACGCCGAGAAGTGGGGCACCTTCACCAACACCAACCGGCAGGTGCAGATGGCGCGGCCCGTCGTGCCTCCGCCCGGCGCGGCGCGGCAGGACTGGGAGCTGATCCAGGAAATCGCCCGGCGGATCGGGCTCGACTGGCGCTACACCCATCCGAGCGACGTCTTCGCCGAGATGGCGTCCGTCATGCCGTCACTGAAGAACATCACCTGGGATCGCGTCGACCGCGAGGACAGCGTCACTTATCCCTGCGACTCGCCCGACCGGCCGGGCAACGAGATCATCTTCGCCTCGTCGTTCCCGACCAAGTCCGGCCGCGCCAAGATGGTGCCGGCCGACGTCACGCCCTCGGCCGAGATGCCGGACGAGGATTACCCAATGCTGCTGACGACGGGCCGTCTGCTCGAGCACTGGCATACGGGCTCGATGACGCGACGCGCGGCGAAGCTCGATCACCTCGAGCCTGAGGCGATCGTCGGCATGAATGCCGCGGACATGGTACGGCTCGGCATCGAGGCGGGCAGCATGGTGACGGTGGCGACACGGCGCGGCGGCGTGACACTCAGGGTGCGCGCCGACCACGAGGTGGCAGCGGGCATGCTGTTCATCCCGTTCGCCTTCGCCGAGGCGCCGGCCAACATGCTGACCAACCCGCAGCTCGATCCGATGGGCAAGATCCCGGAGTTCAAGGTGTGCGCTGCCCGGATCGAGAAGGTGGCGCGCTCGGTGGCAGCCGAGTAGCCCGCCCGACCGCAGGGTCGCTCAACGCGATGGGGGCCTTGCAAGCCTTGCGGTACGGGTTCCTTTCGGCATGGGCGCCCCTGCAGGCGAGACCCTCGCCGCCTCCGCCACCGCCGTTTCGGCCCTCGCCGCCTGGACTGTGAGGTGCCGGGGCGGCTTTTCACTATCGACCGTCAGCAAGAACAAGAACCGCCTACCGGAGGGAACACCATGAAGGTCTGCATTTTTGGCGCCGGAGCGATCGGCGCGCACATCGGCGTGCTGATGAAGCTCGCCGGCGTCGACGTCTCGGTGATCGCGCGCGGCGCCCACCTCGAGGCCATACAAGGCAACGGCCTGAAGCTGATCATCGGCGGCGAGGAGAAGGTGGCGCGGATGCCGGCGACGAAGAACCCGGCCGACCTCGGGCCGCAGGACTTCGTCATCGTGGCGCTGAAGTCGCACCAGGCGTGGGAGGCGGCGGAGCAGATGAAGCCGCTGCTCGGCCCCCATACGGCGGTCGTGACCGCACAGAACGGAATCCCGTGGTGGTACTTCTACGGTTTCGAAGGCCAGTACGCGAACCTCCAGCTCGAGAGCGTCGACCCGCGGGGGCGGCAGTGGACCGAGATCGGACCGGAGCGCGCCATCGGCTGCACCGTCTATCCGGCCGCGGAGATCGTCGGTCCGGGCGTGGTGCAGCACACCTACGGCGACCGCTACGGCCTCGGCGAGCCGACGCGGCACGAGACGGAGCGGGTCAAAAAGCTCAGCGCAGCCTTCGAGGCTGCCGGCCTGAAGCCGAAGATCTATCCCGAGATCCGCAACGACATCTGGCTGAAGTTGTGGGGCAACCTGTGCTTCAACCCGATCTCGGCGTTGACCCACGCGACGCTCGATGTGGTGGCGACCGATCCCGGCACACGGATGGTGGCGCGCAAGATGATGGAGGAGGCGGAGACCATCGCGCGACGCATCGGCGCTCACTTCCGCGTCGACATCGAGCGACGCATCAACGGCGCGGCGTCTGTCGGCGCGCATCGAACCTCGATGCTGCAGGATCTCGACAAGAAGCGGCCGATCGAGCTCGACGCGCTGCTTACCGTGGTGCAGGAAATGGGCCGGCTCGTCGACGTGCAGACCCCGACCATCGACGTCGTTCTGGCGCTCTCGAAGCAGATGGGCCGCGTCGCTGGCGTGTATCCGGTGTTTCCGCAGGAGGTTCTCGACGACGACCTGGCGGGCAAGGCCGTCGACTGAGCGCGAGCAGGATGTGCTCGCGGCGACGACGACGGACGTGCAACGAGAGGACGATCTCCGCCGGCCGCCTTCGCTTGCTTTGTGACGTTGAGGCAACGCTCTGAACCGGCGCCAGGATGTGCGACATTTCGTCGAGCGCGCATTCCGGCGGTCGCTTCGGGCCAGGTCTGCGGCACCTGCTGGCGCAATGGGCGTTCCCGCCCATGCCAAACCGTCCGCAGTTCAGGCCCTTGTGTTTGCCGCCGCGCGGTCGGTGGAATCGGGCGAAAATTTGTCGTCCGCGACGCGCCACCCGGCACCTGCGAGACGAGTCGGAGGAGGCGTCAGCTGCGCACAGGAAATCGACTGCCGATACATCGTTCCGTCTTGCCTCGACCCGCCACCCGGAGCATCTTCCCGGCCGCGACCAAGCGCTGACGTCGCTCCGCAAGGAGCAGGAAGAGGGCACGACAGCAGCGCGTCGCATTTCGCGGTGACGCGACAACAACGACGAGAGAAGTGGCGCCGCGGTGCGCGCGCCCTGCCCGGATCCTTGATCCGGGGTCGACAACTCAAGCAGCGGGGTAGACTTGACGGAGCCGTCGGCCAGCAAGGCCGGCGGCTTTTTCCATGGCAGCAGCCAGGGCGGGGATGCCCTCGAAACCGGCAACGTCGAAGAATTGGCGCCAGGACACCGATCCAGTGCGCGCCGCGGATTTCGGACGAAAGCAAAGCGCTCTACACTGGTTCGGGAGTGAGGGAACGATCCAAGTGACGACGCAGCATGCCGACCACGGGCCCACAGGGCCGATGAGCCAGACTACCGACCCTCGACGCGCGCCGCCCGGATTCGTCGGGCGGCTCAGACGACGGTTGTACGAGATCATGGAGCTTGGGCACGGCGAGGACGGCGCGAGCAACGTGTTCGACTCGCTGCTCGTCGCTTTGATCGTGATTTCGATCGCGGCATCGGTCGCGGAGACCGTGCCGAGCCTGCACGCGGCTTACGCCCACGAGTTCCACGTCGTCGAAATCGTCTGCGTCGCCGTGTTCACCGTCGAGTACGTGACGCGCCTGTGGATCTCGATCGAGGTGCCCTACCTCAAGCGGCAGGGTCCGTTCCTCGCCCGCTGGCACTTCGCTCTGCGGCCGGCACAGATCATCGATCTGCTGGCGATATTGCCGTTCTACCTAGGCCATATGATGGGCGTCGACCTTCGCGTGCTGCGTGCGCTGCGACTGCTGCGGTTTCTGAAGCTGTCGCGCTATTCGCCCGCCATGCACACGCTGATGCGGGTCATGAGCAACGAGCGGCGGGCGCTATCGGGAGCCGCGCTTCTGCTTGCCGGGGCGGTGCTGTTCGCCTCGACCGGCATCCACTACCTCGAGCACGAGGCACAGCCCGACAAGTTCGGCAGCGTGCCCGCGTCTGCGTGGTGGGCGGTGGCGACACTGACGACGGTGGGCTACGGCGACGTGACGCCGGTGACGCCGCTCGGCCGAGTGTTCGGTGCGGTGGTGATGGTCACGGGCCTCTGCATCCTCGCGCTGCCGGTGGCGATCATCTCGACCGGGTTCGCGCAAGAGGTCAGCCGGCGCGACTTCGTGGTCAACTGGTCGCTGATGTCGAAGATCCCACTGCTGGCCGAGTTGGAGGCGCGCGACGCGGCCCTCGTCATGCCGATGTTCCACGCCCACCATCTGCCGCCGCAGGTCGAGCTGATCGCCGAGGGCCAGCCGGGCAACGCGATCTATTTCATCGCCTCGGGGCACGTCCGGCGCATGGCCGGCACGACGCAGACGCACTTCCGGAGCGGAGAGGTGTTCGGCGCGTCGGGCGTTCTCGGTGGAGATCCTGCACCGGCGAGCTACGTGACGATGAGCAAGTGTCGGCTATTGAAACTCTATACCGCCGACTACAATCGGCTGGTGATCGCCGCGCCCGAGCTTGCCGCCCGCATCCGCCAGACCGTGACGCGACACGCTCACCAAACTGCGACAGACCCCGTGCCGCCCTCGCCAATCAGCGTTTGAGACCGTTCTAGTGTTGCGTCACCGACGCTTGGTTCCCGAGTGCTGCCGGGTGATCGGCCACGCGTCAGTGACCAAGCAGCACTAGAATCATGGAGTTTCTAGTGTTCCTCGTGTCTCAGACATTTGCTCGGAACCGAGCCGGAATGGGAAGCAAATGTCTGAGACGGAACACTAGAGCAGGTTCGACCCTGATGGATCGGCGTCCAGCCTCGGCGGCCTGCTCTCAGGCTCCGTACCAGAGTCTGATTCACGCCCTCGATGGACGCGAAGCCGCTTCGATCGAGGACGATCAGACTCTAGCGAGCGCTGCCGTTGGAACGCGGCCTGACGGCGACCACTGTCGTGTTGTCCTGGTGCGGCGCGCGCATCTGCTCGACGGCGCGGATGAGCGCGCGCGCCACGGCGTCCGGTCCGTCGTCGGCGTAGGCCGCTATGATGCGCTCGATCTCACCGGTCTCGAGCGTATGGAGGCCGTCGCTGGCGAGAATGACGTAGTCCTGCGCCCCGATCGCCAGCGGCCGGCTCGAGTAGTCGACAAGATCGAGCTCCTCGCCCGTCACCGCCGAGCGCAGCATGTGGCGCCGCGGATCGTTGCGCGCCTCGTCCACCGAGATGACACCGGCGGCGGCGAGCTGATCGAGCTCGGGCGCCAGCGAATGGTCGGCATTGAGGAGAGCGACCTCGCCGCGGCGGTAGAGCAGAAGCGGACTGTCGCCGACGCTGACCCACTCGACACCCGCTTCCGAGAAGACAACCCCGATCAGCGTCGAGCCCATCCCTGAAAGCATCGGGTCGGCCTCGACCTGCTCCGCGATGGCATCGTTGGCGGCCGCGAGTGCGCCGCGCAGGCGATCCTGCGTCGAGCCATCCTCGCCGCTGGACGCGAAGGCCTCGATGAAACGCCTGCAGGCGGTGCTGCTGGCCAGCGCCCCGCCGGCATGACCGCCCATGCCATCGGCCAGTACGGCAACCACGGTTCCGTCGCGCCCGACGCCAGCCAGAGGGGCGGGACCAGACGCGGCACCTGCCGCATCCGGCTCCGGCCAAACCATCGCCGTGTCTTCCTGGTAGCTCCTGGCGCCCTGCGTGGCGCAACAGGCGTGATCGAATGCGTGCATCAGTCCTTGGTTTCAGTAATCTCGGACCAGTCGAACTCCGGACCGCAGAACGGAACGAACACGAGCTGCGTGCGCCCCATCACGATGACGTCCATGCTCTCCAGCTCGACGGCACCGGTCGGGCGCTTGTCGTTGATGGACACCACATTGGTCTTAGCAAGGTTCGGCACGAACAGGAAAGAGCGGTCCGCGGCGTCGTAACGAATATAGGCCTGCTCCTCGGACGAGATCGCGCCATCGCCGAAATCGAGGGGCACGCGATTGGTCGGGGCTCGGCCGACAGTGTTGTTGCCCTCGAAGATCGGCCGGTAGGAGCCGAGGCCCGGTCCGCCGACGACGACAAGCCATGCCACCACCGGGTCCTGGGTGAACTCGCCGCGCTTCATGGCCTGTCGGCCACGCACGAGCTGGGTGCGCTGCGCGTCCTCTGCCGCGGGAGGCTTGGCGGCGCGGAGAACGCGAGTCGTCGGCGCCGCATCGGCCTCCTGATGGCGGTCGGGCAGTGCCGCAGCCTTCAAGGAGGCCTGAGCCTTGACCTCGCGCGCGGCTTCGGCGGCCGACAGCGTGACCGCAGCCTCGCGGCGAACCGCGTCGTTGCGCGGCGGAGTGCCGGCATCGGTCGAGACTGCCGCAGGCTCTGCGACAGGGGCCGCCGCTGCTGCCGGCGGCATCGCGGCCTTGGACTCTCGCACCGGCTCGGGGTCGCGCGGAGCCGACGCAGCGGTATGGTGATCGTCGCGACTGGCCGCCACCAGCGCATCCTTCAGCGAGCCCAAAAATCTGCCGGCGCGTGCGCCCGGCTGCCCACCCGAACCTTGTGCCATGCGTGCCTGCTCCTCCGTCATCTGCACACCTCCTGCCCATTCTACCCCGGCTCATACGGCGCCGGTCTGCTCCCATCGGTCGGCGATGTTCAAGCCGGCTTCAGCCGGAAGACCAGTCCAACCTCGCCAAGGCTCACCCTGTCTCCGTCTGCAAGCTCGGCGTCGACGATCCGCCGGCCGTTGACCATGACGCCATTGCCGTCCGGCCCCGACAGATCCCAGATGCCGAACACGCCCTCGTCCGTCTGGCCGATCACGGCATGGTTGCGGTGGATGCTCGGGGCGTCGATCAGCGCGTCGTTGTCGTCGCCGCGCCCGATGCGAAACAGCGTGCGCCGTCCCACCTCGTAACGGGCGGGAGCCGCGCCGGTCACGATGTCGATCCAGCCGTCGGACGGCCACGGTGCAGCGGCAAAACCCCGACCGAGCTCGTCTCCGGCGCGTTGGTCGCCGTTCGCGTCTCGCCCGCCGTCTCGGCCGTGCCGAAGGGTAACCGTCGTCTCGTCCCATCGGGCAGGTCGCAGAAGGAGGCCCGTGAGTGTCAGCGGCAGCAGCGCCAGCATGGCGACGATACCGAACGCAAGCGCTGGCGTGCGCTCGAGGCCGGCATGGGCCCAGACCCGGGCATGCCGTGCGGCCGAACCAAGTGCATCGACGACGCTGGCGAACGTGTCTTGCGACGCAGCGAGCGCGCCATCGAGCGGCAGCGCGGCGGCGACGGTGAGAGCGGCGGCGAAAGCCAGATGCCGATCGCGACGCCCCTCGTCGCGAAACCGATTTCGGTTGCGACCTCCTGTCCGCTCTGCGCGCCAGTCGTCTCTCATCCCCGCGACCTCCGAATGGCAACCGTCACGGCCCGGCTGCCAGCTTCCCGGTTTGGCGATCCGTTGCGTTGAGCCGGCCCTGGCTTGGCAAGCGCCGCGCGTGCAAGACCCGAGCGTGGCAAGCACCGATTTGCCAGAGCGTACCCGCGGGCGAAACCGAGACCGAAGCTGTGCCGAGTACAACGCAGCCAAGTGTCGAAACGCTTCGCGGCAGCACCATGGTTGAAAAGCGGCGCCGGCGAGATTTGTTCAAGCTGGGTTCATCGCCCTATTCGATGCCACATTCTTGCGCGACAAGCGTCGCAGAGGCATCGGATTCGGTGGATCGCAGGCGGCACGGGCAGGTGCCGGGGCTTTCGGGGGCGAATGACCAACCTCATCGCATTGCCGCACGGAACCGAGCTGGTGGGCGACTACCGGATCGAACGCGTGCTGGGCGCGGGCGGGTTTGGCATCACGTATCTCGCCGACGAGATGGCGCTCGATCGCCGCGTCACCATAAAAGAGTATTTTCCGTCCGATTTCGCCGCCAGGTCCAGCGATCGCGAGGTTGCCCCGCGATCGGAGCAGTGCGCGGGCGACTATCGCTGGGGTCTTGATCGCTTCATCGAGGAAGCGCAGACGCTGGCGCGCTTCTCTCACCCTCATATCGTGCGCGTATACCGCTACTTCCGCGCGAACAACACCGGCTACATGGTGTTGCACTTCGAAGAAGGGCAGAGCCTCAAGAGCTGGCTCAAGGGACTGGGCCGGGCGCCGCGGCAGAAAGAGCTCGATGCCATCGTGGCGCCGCTGCTCGACGCGCTGGCACTGATCCACAACGCCGAGTTCCTGCATCGCGACATCGCGCCGGACAACATCATCATCCGCAAGAACGGCGAGCCGGTGCTGATCGACTTCGGCTCGGCGCGCGGCGAGATCGCGGTGCACTCCAAGACCGTCTCGGCACTCGTCAAGCCGGGCTACAGCCCGTACGAGCAATATGCCGAGCGGTCGAGCCAGCAGGGTCCGTGGACCGACATCTACGCTCTCGGCGCAACGCTCTATCACGCGGTGACCGGCAAGCGCCCGCCGGATTCGCCCTCGCGCATGGTCAAGGACGAGATCGTGCCTGCGCGGGAGGCGGCGCTGAGCTCATATCGGCCGGGCTTCCTCGCTGCGATCGACAAAGCGCTGGCGCTCAACATCGACCAGCGGCCGCGCTCGGTCGCAGCGTGGCGCGGTGACCTGCTCGCCCCCGAGCCGCCAAAACCCGGCTGGCTCGGACGTGCACTCGAGCGCAAGCCCGATGCAGAAGCCGCGGCAGCGGCTGCGGCAAGTCCAGCCGGCGCACCGCCTCCACCCGATGCACCGGGACCACAGGGCGTGCTGCTCGACTACGTCGAAGGGCTGAAACGTTCGACCGGCACCCATGTCGGAGCCGCGCCCGTTGCCGGTGGCGCCGGTGCCGCCCCACCCGTGGCGCCATCCCCGCAGCCGCGCGCCGCAGCGCCCGGTGCAGCCACCGAGCCCGTCGACATTGCGCCGCCCAGGGCCATCGCCAAGGGCAAGAAGTCGGCGCCTCGCGACGCCAAAGTGGCGCCGGCTGCGGCTCTTCCCGTGCCGGTTCCAAAGGCCACGCGCGGGCCCGAGCGGCGCCCGCCTCCGCGACCGTCGCGGGGGTGGAGCGCACCGCGGTTGCGACCACTGCTGTTCAAGCTGGCGATCGGCGTCGGCATCGCAAGCGCAGCCGTCGCCATGCAGGACAAGCTGCCGCGGCTCGGCGCGGGCACCGCAACCACCGCTGGGTCTTCCAGTGTATCCTCTGGCGCATCCTCTGGGCTAGGCAGTGAGAAGGCGGGTCAGGGAGATCGGAAACGGACGGCGCAGGCCGGCAGGTCGGCTGCCGCGGGGGAAAGCTATGCGTTACCGGTGTCCCCGCTCGGCGAGCTCAAGGGACACACTGGCGCGGTCGCCACCGTCGTGTTCACCGACGATGGCCGCTCGATCGTGACCACCGGCGCGGACGGCACGCTGCGCATATGGAGCGCAACCACCGGCGGCCTCACGCGGACGGTACGGATGGATGACGGCCCGGCCACCACGATCGCACTGTCCGGCACGCGAGCCTTGACCGGGCACGCGGACGGCCGCGTTCTGCTTTGGGATCTCGACCGCGGCGACCGCCCGCGCGCATTCAAACGCAACGATGCGGACATCTGGTCGGTGACGTTTGCGGGCGACGGCAACCACTTCGCGGCGTCGGGTCACGACTGGAAGGTCGCGCTATGGGACGCAGGCTCGCAGGGCGCGCCGCTGCACGTCTTCGACGGCCACGAGAGCGCGGCGCAGGCCGTGGCGTACTCGCCGAGGCGTCGCCTATTGGCGTCGGGCGGCGCCGACCGCACCGTGAAACTTTGGAACATGGAGACGCTCGACCTCGAGCGCACCTACAAGGGTCACTCGGATTTCGTCACCTCGCTGGCCTTCTCGCCCGACGGCAAGATGCTGGCCGCGGCGGCGCTCGACGGTACCATCAGGCTGTGGTCGACGGGGTCTAGTCGCCTATTCCGCACGCTCAACGGTCACAAGGGGCGCGTGACCAGCCTCGCGTTCTCGCCGTCCGGCGAGGTGCTGGCATCGGCCAGCGACGACGGGGCGGTGCGGCTGTGGGACTTCAAGCGCGGGCGAACGGCGCGTACGCTCGTTGCGCACTCGGGCTCGGTGAACGCGGTGGCGTTCTCGACCGACGGCGAGCGGGTAGCGGCAGCGGGCGACGACGGCGTCGTGCGCATCTGGCCCGCAGCGCTGCCCCGACGCACCGACTGAGGCGGCTTCGGCAGACGACCGGTTGGCCGCAGAGCGGCGGGGCCGGACATCGTGCCCACTGCTATCCGACACGACTCGGAACGCCCGGGCGCGGAACGTAGGGGCGCGGAACGTAGGGGGCACAACGGCTCAAAGGGTAAGGCTCAACAGGTCGTTTAGTTGATGCTGCGCGGCATGATCATGTCGTCGATGGTCGGAGGTGAGCGGAAGCCCGACTTCGGCGCGGGTGCCGGCTTGTAGTAGACCGGCTTCGGAGGCGGCGGCGGCACGTAGTAGGCGCCGACACCGCTGAACCCGCTCCAGAACGACGGCTTCTTCGGCGGCAGAGGAGCCGCGGCGTACTCGACGGCTCGAGACCGCCCGCGCACACCTGGCGCCTTCATGACCACAGCGGCGCCTCCCGAACCGCGAGCTGTCGGCGCAATCTCCTGCAGCTCCCGCTCGAGCACGCCCGCCGGATCGCGCTCGGCGATCTCCTCGACCGGCACGCCGTCGAGCGCGTCGAGAATACGACTGTCGTGCTGGTAGATGTCTGCGGCGGTACGCACGGTGCCGTCCGCGTCGGCGAACGCGGTGAAGTAGGTGTTGTGCACCGGGATCGGCGACGACAGCTCGATACGATTGACGGGCTTTGCGCCCCAGCGGATCACCTGATCGACGTCGCGCGCGGTCCAGCTCTTGTCGAGATTCATGACGACCTCCGCCATGCGCCTCGGATTGCGAACGCGGATGCAGCCGTGGCTATACGTGCGACGCTGATCGTTGAAGAGACCCTTCTGCGGCGTATCGTGCATGTAGACGTCGTGCTTGTTCGGAAACATGAACTTGACCTGCCCGAGCGGATTGTCGGAGCCGGGAAGCTGGAACACGGGAACATAGCGGATGTCCGTCTTGTCCCAGTCGTAGCTGGCCGGGTCCTTCTCCTTGCCGTTGAGCAGGATCTTCATGCCGCGGCGTGCGAGAACATCGTAGTCGCCGTCCTGAAGCGCCGGCAGCAGTTGCTTGACCTTGATGCTGTTCGGCACGCCCCAGTCGGGCTGGAACACAACGTATTCCATCCTGTCGGAGAACACCGGCGTCTGCGTGTCGGGCTTGCCGATGACGATGCGCTCCTGGTGAACCACCTGCCCATCCTGGACGACGCGCGTCTCGAACTCGGTGAGGCTGTTCCAGATGTGGGTCGTGCCGAGCTCGTCGGGCAGCCAGCGCCACCGCTCCATGTTGACGAGCAGCTTGCGCGCAGTGACGGTCTCGGGCTTCTTGCGGTCGGCCCCGGACGCAGGGTTGTTGAGGGCCTCGCGTACACGGGCGTCGATCACGGGAGCGCGACCGCGGCGGCCGGCTTTGAGGTAGGCGCGAACAGCGGCACCAAGTCGCTCGTCGTACAGATCCTCTTGGGCAGCAGTTGCCAGGATGCCAAGTCTCTCGCGCAGCAGCGGCACATCGGGATGACGCATGCCGAGCTTGATGGTCGGGCCAGGTGGAATGAGCACATGGCCGTCTGATGTTCTGCCAGGCTCGGCCGGTGCGGCAAGCTTCACATAGGCCCGCCGCAGCGCATCGAACCCCGCGTGCTGGGGATGCAGCTTGCGGAGTGCAGCGGCCGGATCGGCAGCGATCGACAGCTCGGCGAGCAGCGCCTTTGGATCGACAGCCTTCGGCCGCTGGTCGAGCCACTTCGAGAGCTGGCTCGGATCGACGCGACCGCCACGGGCGTGGAACGCGTAACGGACGACAGCGAACGACAGCAGCGCGTCGACGGCCGCGACGGTCGGGGTGTCGGCGCGGCCGGTTGGCAGCTTCGGCAGAAAATAGTCCGCAGGATCGAGGCCCCACTCCCGCGCATTGCCGATCTCGGCGACGAGCGCCGTGGCCGCGCTGCTGATGACGCCCTGCTCGAACCAGTAGGGCGCGTAGGCGCGCTCGGCGTAGGCGGACGCGAGATGTGCGGCAAGGTTACGCTCGCCGGCCGTCTTGGCCGACGACGTCTCGAGCGCATTCACGCGCTGCTGCATCGCAGACTGTGCCTGTGTCAGGGGAACCACGACGGGAGTGTCATAAGGAGCGCCGGTTGTGGGCGCAGCCGCCGCCGTCGTTGCGACGGTACCGTCTAACCCGCGGATGTCGGAGGGCTTGGCCGCCGCGGACCGAGCCGCAGGGAGGCGAGCCGCCGAGGGACTGATCTGCGGGGTCTGGACCCCCTGGGCGATGGCCGGATCCGACCATGCCAGTGACGACATTGCCAGGCCGGAGACGAGGACGGACGACAGGACGCCCGTGGAGGACACCACGACGGAAAAGGCCGCCGGCTTCGACAGAACGCGCTTCATTGGTACTTTCCATGCCCCGGATTGCTGCCATCTGACACTACGCATGGGGCGAGGATGCGCCAAGATGGTGTGTTTTATGTTTAACCGCGTCTCGTTATGTACTGTAGAAACGGCATTTTTCGGCGTCACGCCAGGGCCGCCTCAACCCTTCCGAGGGTTGTCGGACGAGTTGTCGAGGCGCCACTTAGCGATGTGGCCGGCCAAGTCCGCGAACTCGGCGCACGCTTCGCCGCAGCGACGCCTGATCTCGTCGAGCTCGCCGACGGCGCGGGCCTCCTGGCCGAGGGTGAGATAGGCCTCCCCGAGATAGGCTCGGGCAACGGTGAAATCAGGATTTGCGGCGAGCGCCTTGCCGTAGCTCGCCAACGCCGCGTCCATCTCGCCCAGCTTGCGATGAGCAAAACCGATGTAGGTATGAACGCGGGCGCTCGGCACCGCGACGCGCTCGAGCATGCCGAGCGCCGCGCGGTAGGAGCCGGTCTTGGCAAGCCAGTAGCCGGCATAGAACAGCTCGTCGTCCGAGGTGGCCGACGCTGTCGCACACACCGTCCAGGCGGCGCTTTCCTTGGCCAGCCCGTCACAGGCCGGACGTTGCGGTCCAATGTCCTTGGCGAGCGCCGCCGCCTGCCAGACGAGCAACGCCAAGACGACGGACGCTGTGCCGAACAGGGCGTGTGGAACGGCACGGAGCCCGCTTCGGGAGGCATACGGAACGGCAATAGCTGTTGCGGTGAATGCGACGTGGCCCACAGGGCATCTCCCGTTCTGCCAGAGGACCCGGGCCGCTCGGAGATGGCCGGGCAAGGCCCGCAAGCCGAGGGCTTTAGGGCGCGGTCTGATGGTTTAAGAGAAGGTTATCCTGTACCGCCGCCGCCGTCCATGGTCAGACCACAGCGACACGTGTGCTTCGAGGCACCATCCCCAAAGTGCGTCGGCAGTTGCGCGAAGCGATCATGGCGGCGCCATCTTTTGGCCGCAGCGTCACGTCGCAACGGCGACTCAGGGTGCAGCGGCCGACAGGGGCCGGCACTGGTCGGAACTGGGAGGAGGCGTCAGCGCGGGGGGCTTCCGCACGGAGGACGCCGGCCCGGCTGGGGACGAGACAGTGCGGAGGGGCAAGATGTTCGGCTGGCGCAAGCGCAACGACGGTTTCGAGTGGCGGCAGTACGTCCGTACCACGATCCTGGTGCGTCGCGAGCAGCGGCGCCAGAGGATCGAGAACGCGCGCGAAGAAGCAGTGAACCGCGTTCGGGACGCCGCGGAGCGCGGAGCAAAGGCCGGAGCAGCGGGAGTCGGCAAGATCGGCGGGGCGGCAAAGGCGGGGCTCGCACAGGCGGCCGGAGCGGTAGGAAGCGGCACCAAGTCTCTTTTTGCATCGCTCAAGGACGTCGTTCAATCATGCGCTGCCGGCCTTAAGCGGGCAGTCGGCCCGTGGCTGTCGCGAGCCGGAACGGCTGCGGCGCAAGCGGCATCGTGGGTGTTTGGACGCTTCGACGTCGGGTCCTGGCTCGTTACGATCTCGCTGCTGGCTACGTTCTGGGCCGGTGCCCGCTTCGCAACCCTGGGCGGCATCGACCGGGAGGTTATTCTGGCCGCCGGCATCGCCCTGGTGTCGGCACTGGCCCTCGCGTCCATTCGCTGGATGGCAGCCGACCGGGATCGTACGATCGCCGTCGCTGCGCTCGGCGAGCGGCTGCGCCGCGTCGCCGGAACCACGGCGGGCGGCCACCCTCGCACGGCCGTGTTTGCTGCTATCGTCGGCGTTTGCGGCGTGCTGGCCTGGTGGCTGCTGCCCGCGGTCGGAACATCGGGCGTCAGGGTGCCATCGCTGGCGGGGGCCAGCAGCGGCCCGGCGACGGCAAGCGGCCGCGCCTCGGCGATCTCCGGCGACACGCTGAAGGTTGCTGGACGCACCCTTCGGCTCGACGGCATCGAGGCGCCCGAGCCCCGGCAACGCTGCTTGAACGGAGCCGGGCGGAGCTGGGATTGCGCAGGAGCCGCCACACAGGCTCTCGCGGGCAAGATCAAGTCCAAGCTGGTGCGCTGCGAGATCAGCAGCGCTGGCGACGGACGGGAGGCCCGCGGCGTTTGTACCGCCGAAGGCCAGGACATCGCAGCGGAGATGGTCAAGTCCGGGCACGTGTTCGCCGAAAGCGGCTGGTTCTCCCGCTACTCCGCACTCGAGACACAAGCCCGGGAGACCAAGGCAGGCCTCTGGCGGGGCGACGCCGAGCGTCCGGCCGAATACCGCAACAAGCGATGGGAGGAGGCACGGCGCGCTGCTCCCGACGGCTGTCCGATCAAGGGCCAGCTCGTCGCGGCCGAGCGGCGCGTCTACGTGCTGCCGTGGTCGCCGAAGTACGAGCGGGCCAAGGTCCGCACGACCAAAGGCGAGCGCTGGTTCTGCAGTGAGGCCGAGGCCCGAGCGGCCGGATGGGAGCCCTCGGAGCAATCATGACGCCGTCGCGGGCGAGACACGGGGCGCAAGTTCTGAAAGCGGCGCGCGGCTCATAAAAAACCCGCGGCCGGGGGATGGCCGCGGGCTGATCGCGTGGCGCCACGAGGGGGGATCGGTGGGTCGGCGCCACGTTCGGACCCTACAACGGTACAAAAGGCCGCCGTCATTTGCAAGTGCAACGGAGCAAAACCGTCTCCGATCGGTAAAATGACGGGTACGTCTCTTTGGCCGGCCCCGGCGACCGCAGCAACGCCCTCGGTGCTGCCGTCGTCGAGTCGCCGCAAAAGCTGCGCGACGTGCGCGTGCTCCCCGAAGCGACACCGTGCAAGACCGCCCGCTGACGCCGGGAGCAGAGGCTAGATCACATCGAGCGCAGCTCGAAGGGAGCGACGCGAAGCTTGACGGCGCCCGGCGCGGCGCCAGGACGCTCGACCGTGCCGAAGCCGACATTGGCGGCAACGCCTTCGATGCGCGTCGTCTCGTGCTCGCGCCACTGCATGTGATCGTTCTCGATCTTCAGCTCGCCGTCGATCCAGACGCGCAGCTTGCCGTCGGCCTTCTTCGGCGTGTTGAGCACCAACTCCTGCTCGATCGCCACCCACCGTCCGCGCGGCAGCTGGAACTTGTCCTTGCCGATCGTGGTGCCGCCGCGGTCGCCCATCTTGCCGAGCTGGATGTGGATCTCCCCGACGCCGTTCTCGCGCCACATGATGCGGGACGCGAAGCCATCGCGGCCGTCGCCGCGGTCGTAGCCGTCGAAGCGGCTGCCGCCGTAGAGGCCCGGCAGGATGCCGCCCTCGCCATACTCGAAGTCCGTCGGCAGGAAGACGCTGTAGCCGAGGCAGGCGCTGTCGCCCGATCGCACGCCGTCGGGCTGCCACTGCATGCCGATGCCGGATTTTCCGTCGCCGCCGCGCGCGGCCTTGGCCTCGCCCTTGGGGATCGAGACCTCGAGCGCCTCCTCGGCCGGACCGCCGACGATACCCACGACTTTGGCATGGGCCAGAACGCCGTACTCCCGGTCGCCAGCCTTGGCCTGCAACTCGATCGCCGACAGCAGGCCGCCGGAGGCATTGCGCATGGAATAGAGCGTCGAGATCGGATAGCGAGCGGCGCATGCCGACGTGCGCTTCACGGAGAACGTGTCGTTGATCGCGTATCCTGCGGCGAACAGACCGATGAACAGACCTGCGGCGTTAAACAGGATCTTGTTCGTATTGATCTCCATGGCGTCACTCCTCGCTCGTCTGCCTTGGAATGCTCAATGTCGGCACGCCGCGGCCGGGACCGATCGAGCCGAGCGGCGACGGCCCGGACGCTGGGCCATTGCTCGGTGCGGTCGCGGGCTATCCCAACGATGGTGCCGGCGCTCCGGACAGCCTCGCCGCAATGAGCGGTTGAGGCAGTCCGGCACACTTGAACGACACTAGTTGGAATTCCTAAAGGATCAGCGAACCTAGAGGCCGAGGTCAGCGACAGTGAGCCCGGTCGCGCCCTGCAGCAGCACGACATCGACGTAACCGCTGCCAAGATCGACCGCGACCACGGCACCCCCGGCCGCCGCGGTGACACGCACCTTGTCGGCGATGGCGGAGGACGGGATCCCACCAAGCAAGCCGGTGAAGTCGAGCCGATCGCCGATCGCAAAATCGGTGATGACGTCGAAGCCGGCCCGCGTTCCGTTGGCGTTGACGACGTCGCGCAGGGCCCAGGCGAAGGTGTCGTAGCCGGTCGAGACGCCGTCACGGTACTGACCACCCGTCAATACGTCGTCGCCGGCGCCACCAACGATGTAGTCGTTGCCCGCGTCGCCATAGATGCGGTCGTTGCCGATGCCGGTGACAATGACGTCGTGTCCGCCGCCGCCGAAAACGCCGTCGTTCCCTGCCCCACCGTAGACCACGTCGTTGCCGTCGCCGCCGTTGAGAAAGTCGCCGCCATCGCCGCCGTTCAGGGTATCGTTGCCCTGCTGGCCGTCGAGGATGTCGTTGCCCGCACCGCCCTCGAGGACATCAACGCCCAGACCGCCATAGAGCTGGTCGGCACCGTGGCTGCCATCGAGACGGTCGTCGCCCGCGCCGCCGAGCAGGAGGTCGTCGTCGACGCCGCCGAACAGACGGTCGTTGCCGTCGCCACCCGACAGCGAATCCCTGCCGTCCTCGCCGTAGAGGTCGTCATTGCCGAGACCGCCGCCGACCGCGTCGTTGCCGCTACCGCCGAGCACGTAGTCGTTGCTCGCGCCGCCGTCGAGCGTATCGTCGTCGCCGTCGCCGTAGAGAACGTCGACGCCGTCGCCGCCGTATAGGCGATCGTTGCCGACGCCGCCCCACAACCTGTCGTGGCCAAGACCGCCGGAGACGACATCGTTGCCGAGGTCTCCGTAGAGTGTGTCGTTGCCAGCGCCTCCGTCGACCGTGTCGTCGCCTCCGTCGCCGCGCACGAAATCGTTGCCGTCGTCACCCGACAGCTGGTCATTCTCGCCCCCGCCCCAGATGCTGTCGTCGCCGCGGCCGCCCTTGATGGTGTCGCGACCGGCGTCGCCAGTCAGCGAATCCTCGAGATTGCCTCCGGTGATGAGGTCGTCGCCGGCGCCGCCGTTGACTGTGTTGCGGGAACCCGGAACTCCCGTGATCACATCGTCGCCCGGGGTTCCCTGGAGCCTCGGCGACAACAGTGCCAAGGCCCGCTGGAAAATGAGCATGCGGTTGGACTTTCACTAGACCAAGCCGAAGCTTCCATGCCGACGACCGCCCGGCACTGCGGACGGCTCCAGTGGCGTCCGGCGCGTGGGCCCCTCAGGTCCCAGGCATCGCTCGGTCCGCAATCATCGCGGCCGCACGACGCTCTCGCACGGGCCCAGTTCTAGGCGAATTTGCTGAAAGAAGGACAAAGTGTTGGTTAAACAATTACATAAGTCTGCCTCGATACGGCGTGGCCGCCCCGCCCGGCCACGCCAAATCTCTTCGCCCAGCAACCGGTCAGGCCAGGATCAAACCCGCGCCCAGCAGATCGACGGCGCTGAAGCCGTGGACACCATCGAGCGTGACCACATCGACGAAGCCTGACGTGGTCTTGACAGAAAGCGTGGAGCCCGCGGCGGCGTCGCTGACGCGGATCACCTCGTCAACGGACGTCCAAGTGCGGCCCTTCAGGAAGTCGCGGATGTCGATCGCGTCGCCCGGGCCGAAGTCCGTGATGCGGTCGACCCCGAGCGGGCCCGTGGCGTCGAAGACGTCTTTCTTGAGATAGGTGAACACGTCGTTACCGGCGCCGCCGGTCAGCACGTCCGCGCCACCGAGCCCGCGGATCACGTCGTCGCCGCCACCCGCGAGGATGGTCTCGGCCAGCTTGCTGCCTTTGATGTCGTCGGCGAAGCCCGAGGCGACAAAGCGCTCGAAGCCGTCGACGGTGTCGGTGCCCGTTGCCGCACCGATGACGGAATGCTTAGAGAGATCGACTTTGAGGGCTGCAGCAGCGGCGGTGAAGTCGAGCGTATCGATGCCCGATCCGCCGGACAGGATGTCGTTGCCGGCGTCGCCGAATACCGTGTCGTTGCCGGAGTCGCCCCAAACCCGGTCATTTCCGGTGCCGCCGTAGACGCGATCGTCGTTCTTGCCGCCGCGGATGATGTCGTCGCCGCCGTCGCCGTAGAGCGTATCGTTGCCGTCGTTGCCGCTGATCGTATCGCCGTCGCCGCCGCCGAACACGCCGTCGTTGCCGGCGCCGCCCGCGATCACGTCCTGGCCGGCGTCGCCGACCAGCGTATCGTTCCCCGCGCCGCCGTAGAGGCGATCGTTGCCCGCATCGCCGAACAGCCGGTCGTTGCCGTCGTTGCCATAGATGAGATCGTCGCCGTCGCCGCCGTTGGTCCGGTCGTCGCCGGCCCCGGACCGGATCTCGTCGGCGCCGAGACCGCCCGAGAGGATGTCATTGCCGCCGCGCCCGAGGATCAGCTCCTGCAGCGTGGTGCCGGTCAGTGTTTCGCCGACATCCGTGCCGTCGATCTTCACAAGTGCCATTTGTCTTTCCCGCAGTCATCATGATTGCAGTTGGTTTGAGAATGGCATTTTGACGTGAAGCTTTCTCAGTTTTGCCAAGATGCGACGAGAAATTCAGCGCGAATTTGCGTCAAATGCGATGCAGCAGCTGCGTTGCGCACGGCCCTAGCGAGAGCTCAGTAGACGAGCATGCCCTCGGAAGCGATCGCATTGACGTCCTGGGCGACGAAGCCCTGCAGCTTGACGACATCCACGAACGACGTGCCGATCTGCACGGACAGCATCGTGTCGCTGCCGGTCACCGTGAAGCGCACGACGTCGCTGAGCTGGGCCGGCTCGCCCTTGACTAGGTCGTGGAGATCGATGACGTCGGCCGACGAGAAGTCGAGGATGACATCGACGCCGAGATGCTGGCCGTCGAGCAGGATGTCTTTTGCAAGAAACTCGTAGAGGTCCGAACCATCGCCGCCGCGATAGGTATCGATGCCGCCGCGGCCGCGGAAATAGTCGGCGCCTGCGCCACCCTCGAAGGTGCTGGCACCCGCATCCCCGAGGAACATGTCGTCGTGGAGCGTGCCGATAATCCGCTCGAAGCCGGAGATCCTGTCGAGAATCGCCGTGCCGCCGAGGATGCCCGTATCGGCCAGTCCGGTGCTGAGATTGACGTCGATCCCGCTCGCGCCTCGCGAATAGTCGAGCGTGTCGAAGTCGGCGCCGCCGGCATAAATATCCTCGCCCGCGCCGGCGAAGACGTAGTCGTTGCCGCTGCCGCCGTCGACCGTGTCGCGTCCCTCGCCGTCGTCGATGCGGTCGTTACCGGCCGAGCCCATAAGGATGTCGTCGCCGTCGCCGCCGAGAAGGCGGTCGTCGCCGCTCTGCCCGTTCATGACGTCGTTGCCGGAACCGCCATCGAGAACGTCGCTGCCGCCGCCGCCAAGAACCGTATCGGCGCCGTTGCCGCCGAGCAGCGTGTCGTTGTCGGCGCCGCCGTCCAGCGTATCGTTGCCGTCGTCGCCGGTCAGGTAGTCGATCCCGGCGCCGCCTATCAGCGTGTCGTTGCCCCGATCACCCGACAGCCGGTCGCGCCCGTCCTCGCCCTTCATCACGTCGTCGCCGTCGCCTCCGTTGACGACATCGTCTCCGGCGCCGCCATTGAGGAAGTCGTTACCGGTGCCGCCGAGCAGGGTGTCGGCACCGTCGTTGCCCCATATCCGGTCGTCGCCGTCCTCGCCGCTGACGTGGTCGTCGCCGAGGTCGCCCATGATGACGTCCTGGAGGGTCGTGCCGACAAGCACGTCGTTGCCTGCTGTCCCGATGATATCAGCCATTGCGTGCTCCTCCTCTGACAGCCGCGCCCTACCCGCTTCGTCGGCGCGCCAAACTCTCGCAAAATTACCGGATAGTTCGGCTCTATTTGATCGGCCGTGATTATGAGAGTAGCAATATCGCATTGAGAGTAGGTTCGTTTCGCCGCCAGCATTGCAAGCTATGATTTCGGGAAATGGAAACCATCATCCATCGCGTGAAAAAAAATGGCGCCGGAAACAGAGTTTCCGGCGCCATGGCATGTCTGGCAATCTGTTGGTGTGGCGGCTGACCGCCGCGTCGATCGCCTACTCGGCTCAGGCCAGGATGTGGCCGCTCGACAGCAGGTCGGTCGAGTGCCAGTTGTCAAGCGTGACGACATCGACGAAAGCATCGCCTTGCCTGACGGCTACGACGGCGCCCTTGTCGGTGTCGGACACCTTCACGACGTCGGCGAGCGAGTCGAACTTCTGGCCCTTCAGGACGCCGCGCAGATCGAGCACGTCCTCCTTGCTGAAGTCGGTGATGTGATCGACGCCCGTGCCGAGATCCTTGGCCAACCAGACGAACGTGTCGCGTCCGGCGCCGCCGGTCAGCTGGTCGGCGCCGCCGAGGCCGCGCACCGTGTCGTCGCCGTCGCCGGCAACGATGGTGTCGGCGTTCTTGGAGCCGTTGACGGTGTCGGCGAAGGCGCCGCCGACGACCTTCTCGACGGACGAGAAGGTGTCGTTGCCGTCGCCCGTCTTGGTGCCCTTCGACAGGTCGATCTTGAGGCCACTCTTGGCACCCGAGAAATCGAGGGTATCGAAGCCGGCCCCGCCGTCGTACTTGTCGCTGCCCTCACCGTCGACAATCACGTCGTTGCCGCTGCCGGCCGCGACGACATCGTCGCCCGCGCCACCGTCGAGCACGTCGTCGCCCGAGTCGCCCGACAACGTGTCGTTGCCGTCGCCACCGACGAGGGTGTCGTTGCCCGAGTTACCGGCGAGCGCGTCGTTGCCGTCGCCACCCGCGAGCGCGTCGTTGCCCGAGCCGCCGTTGAGCTGATCGTTGCCGGCGTCACCGCTCAGGACGTCGTCGCCCGAGTTGCCCCAGAGCTCGTCGTTGCCTTCGCCGCCCTCGAGCTTGTCGTTGCCAGACAAGCCGAACACCTTGTCGTGGCCGTCGTTGCCCTGGAGCGTGTCGTTGTCGGTCGATTTCGCCGGCTTGGTCTTCTCCTTGGCCAGCAGCGCCGCGTTCGTCTGGCCGATGTCGATCTTGAAAACGCTGTCGTCGAAATCCTTGTCGCCACCCTTCCAGAGATCCTCGAAGCCGATCTTGACCGAGCCGCTGGTCACGTCGACCTGGCCGTTGACGTGCTTGAACTTGTCGCCGTTAAGGCCGGCCTCGGCTCCACCGTAGGAATGGAACGTCGACGTGCCGTACTGCGACGTGACGACCGTCTCGACGCCCTTGTTGCTGACGTGTACGAGCTTCAACTCGCCGCCGCCGAGCACGTTGCCGGCCTTGCCATCGGGACCGACGAACTTGAACGAGCCGTTCTTGTCGCCGAGCAGCTTGCTCACGCCGGACTGGGAGAACCCATTCGGCACCACGAAGAAGCCGACGTTGTCGCCAGCCTTGAGGTCGACGTCGACCGAGCTCTTGCCCGCGACGAGATCGCCGCCCGAGCCCTTCAGCGAGGCGTTGGCAAAGACGATCTTGACGTCGTAGACGGATCCGTCCGCCGCGATCTTGTACAAACCGAGCGTGTTCTGGAAGCCCGCGCTCTCGCCGAGGAAGGTGATCTTCGCCTTCACGTCCTCGCTGATGCGGAACTTGTTCAGATCGGCCGCGCCGCCAAGGGTCGCTCCGCCGAAAATGACGTCGTTGCCATGCTCGCCGTAGACCACGTCGTCGCCGCCGCCGCCATGGATGCGGTCGTCGCCCGCGCCGCCCTTCAAGGTGTCGCCGCGACCCTCGCCGAAAATCACATCCGACTTCTCGCTCCCCGAAACGGAGTCTGACTTGCCGGTCCCGATCAACTGAGCCATTGCCGCACTCTCCACATAACCGGCAGTCATTGCCGGCACTGAATTGTTCCGCCTGAGCGCCACACCGACAGTCGACATGGCATGGACCTTGAACGCCCGGAAGGTCGTCCAGCCCTTTTCTCGATATGGCTACTCTAGCCGCAATCCAGGAAGATTCCGTGCACGCCGCAGAACCAATTCTCATAAAAATTGAATTGAATTTTATAAATCGGCGAAACGCAGTGGAAATCATACAGATAAAGAAAAATGGCCGGGAGCTGAGCTCCCGGCCGCAATTCGTCCGAAGAATTGAAAGCGGTGCACGCGACCTGGGCGGCCTACCAGGCGATGCCCTCGTAGGTCTCGTCATCGGGCAGCGCTTTGAACAGGCGAGCCAGATCGAGGACGTGCACGCCCGGCCGGCGCGCGCGGACCGCAGCGCGGAACTCCTCGGTGGCGTGGCTGACCACGACGACATCGGAGCCGTCGACGAGCGACGCGGCATCCGCGACACAGAGCGCCTCGAGCTCGTCCATGAGCTTAGCCTGCTGCGGAACCGCGTGGCGCACGTAGTCGATCTGCCCCTTGAGCAGCGGGCCAAAATCGAGATTGGGATCATAGGCGCGAATGGTCTCGCCGCGCCCCATCAGCTCGGCCATCACGTCGAGTGTCGGGCTCTCGCGCATGTCGTCGGTGCCGGGCTTGAACGTGACACCGAGGAACCCGATGCGCTTGCCGCGGAACCGTTCGAGCAACCGCACCGCATCGTCGATGTGGGCCCGGTTGGTAGCCATCAGGCTGTCGAACAGCGGCACCGAGACGCCGGCCTGGCGCGCAATATGGGAGACTGCTCGCACCTCCTTCGGCAGGCAGGAGCCACCGAAAGCAAACCCGGGCTTCAGATAGTAGGGCGACAGGTTGAGCTTCAGGTCTTTGACGAAAATGTCCATCACGTCGTGGCTGTCGATGTCGAGCCGCTTGCAGAGCCGGCCAACCTCGTTGCCGAACGCGACCTTGGTGGCGTGCCAGACATTGTCGACGTACTTCACCATCTCGGCCGCCGCGATCGAGGTGAAGATCACTTTCTCGTCGATCGCGCGATAGATATCGGCCACGGTGGCTGCCGCGCGCGCGTCGCTGGCGCCGACCACCGTCTTCGGCGGCGCAAAGAAATCTGCGACGGCAACGCCCTCGCGCAGGAACTCGGGATTGAAGCAGATGCCAAAGTCCTCGCCCAGACGCTTGCCGGAGGCCGTCTCGATCTCCGGCACGACGACGTCGAGAGTCGTGCCGGGCGGCACCGAGCACCGCAGCACCACGACGTGGTAGCCCGATTTCATGGCGAGCGCCTGGCCGATGGCGCGGCTTGCCTGCCGGACATAGGTGAAGTCGCACCCGCCGTCCTTTGCCGTCGGCGTGCCGACCGAAAGGAAGGTCACGTCCGTGTCGAGCACCGCGGCAACGAGGTTCTGCGTGGCATCGATGAGGCCGCAGCCGGCACCGGCCGCGAGCAGCTCGCCGAGCCGCTCTTCGACGATCGGCGAGCGGCCCTCGCGGATGGCGCGCACCTTCTCGTGGCTGACGTCGACGCCGACCATGCGGAAGCCGAGATGGGACAGGCACGCCATCGACACGGCACCGACGTAGCCCAGTCCGACGACGCTGATGGAGGGACGCTCCTGAGCGGCCGGCGCCAGGGCGCGCGCACCGACGGGTTCATCCCGACGAACCGAAGAAACTTCCATGTTTCCGACGCTCCCAATCCGGGCTTCCTGTGCCCGATATTCTGTCACCCCCGGAGTGGGTGCGGCGCTGCCGCGCGCGTCGCCCGCTCGGTAACAGCGATCTTGGCCGAGAGAGGTCAGGGTCTGCTGAAGCGGTTCGCTAAAATTGCAGGTATCAGCCGATAAAGATGGCGACCACCATGTTCCAGCTCGGGACGGTCACGAGCTGGGTATAAACCATGACGGTTAGAAACAACGCCACGAACGAGAACGCCGTCAGAAAGGCCGCCATCGCCTCGCGGAAACGGGCAATGCCGGTCGGACCCGAGAAACCCTGCTTCTGGTTGCCGCGGTTGGCCCATTTCTGCTTGGCGAGCCGCCACATCATGTAAACTTTGACGCCCGCATTGAGCAGCTGGTTGGCATAGAGCGTCCAGACGAAATTCAAGTCGACGCGGCGCGCATAGCCGAACAGCACCATCGACAGCAGCATGCGTGTCACGGCGATGTAGACGAGGTAGGCGGCGAAGAAGCCGAAGCCGAGCTTCAGGCTGCCGGCCACCGCCAGCATCGGCGAGAACAGCATGGTCCACATGGCGAGCCGCTGGTCGACGCAGCACCACCAGATGAAGAACGGCATCCGCCGTGGCCCGAGCATGATGGCGCGCTGGCCGTTCCGGAGCATGTTGCCCGACCAGCGCCTCAGGTTCTCGACCATGCGCCGGTAGCCGGAACCCTCGACGACCTCGATCGTCGTGCCGCTCGCGTCGGGCACGTAGGTCATGCGCACGCCGAGCTTCAGAAGGCTGTACCACGAGCTCTTGTCGTCGCCCGACAGGAAGCGGAAACGGCCCCACAGCCAGTGCTCGAGGAAATCGGCCTCTTGCAGGCGGATGAAGTCGTGGCTGACGATGTGGGTGGCGCGGAACACGGAGAAGCGTCCCGTCAGCGTCAGAACGCGCTCCGACAGCGCGTGGCTCTGCATTGCGAGCCGCCGCTGTGCAAAGCGCATGTCGAGCCACGACTGCATCCACGACGGCCCGATGACGAGAACGTGCTCGTCGGTCGTTAGCGCGTGCAGCTCGGGATCGAGCGCAAAGAGGGGGAAGCATTTGCGCATGGCGCCCGGGTGGAGCACGAAGTCGCCGTCCATGAAGATGACGAGGTCGTGGCGGCCGAGCCCGGCGCGCGACATGGCGCGCAGTATCAGCGCGATGGCGACGCGCTTGCCCGGCTGGTTCTGGCGGATGATCCGCAGCGTGACGTCGAGGTCGTGGCCCACCACCTTCAGGTGGCGCGAGATCTTGTCCTCGTCCGAGCGCTCCGACGAGCCGAGCCAGATCGTGGCAGGCACCCCGGCCTCGCGGATCTCGCGGCAGAGCGCCTCGATCACGGCCTCCGAGATCTCCCGGTGCTCGCGGAATGTGGTCATCTGGATGTGGATGTGGTTGGGACGCCAGCCCGAATCCCAAAGCTCGGCGGCACGGTCGCGCATGCGGGGATAGGTGACATTGGCGAAGGCCAGTGCCCGCATCCAGTGGTTGAACCACCACAGATAGCGCCAGATGCCGAGCACGCCGATCAGATAGACGAACTCGTGCGCGGCCGGATCCCAGATCGAGTTGGGCACCGTTGCGAGCGCGATGTAGCAGACGGCGAAATAGGTGAGAATGCGCAGCTGGACGTCGGCCGACCACTTCTCCGACAGCGACTGCGGCTGGGCGTGAGCGTCGAGATCGGGTCGGAAGTCCCTCATGGCGTCGGCCCGTTCCCCTGCGCCTAGAGTGCGAGCGACAACGTCTTGCGGATCTGGGAGAGGAGCGAGTTCGTGGTCCGCTGCTCGAAGACCGCCACCACGGGAAGACCGGCACGATAGCGCTCGGCGTCGACGACCTGGCGCGGATCGGCAAACTCGATGGTGATGCGCGCCGAGCGGTCGGTCGGGCCGCGCCACGCGTAGCCTGGCCGGTGCGCCTCGTTCTGCTCGCGGATGAAGCCGCTGGTGCGGTCGATGGTGCGGACACGGCCCTTGACGGTCTCGCCGACGGCCGGGACGTAGAGCAGAACTTCGTCGCCGATACCGACGCGCAGCACCTCGTCCTGGGTCAGGAACGCCGTGACGTGGCGCTCGCGCCGCTGCTCGATGATGGCGATGATCTCGCCCTTTCGGACGCTCGATCCGTCGAAGCGCGGCAGATCCAGCAGGATGCCGTCGAACGGCGCGCGAACGGACGCGCGGGCGCGCTGGTTGAGCCAGGAGATATGGCGCTGCTGGGCGAGCTGGATCTCGTGCTCGGCAAGCCTGACCTCGGCCTCGAGGTCGGCCCCCTTGCCGGCGATGTCCCCGCTGCCGATGGTGGCATTCCCCGAGTAGAGGCGCTTGCCGATGTTCTGCTCGGCGAGCTCGACGCGAGAGGCGAGCTCGATGCGACGCACTTCGAGCTCCTTGCCGAGCCCGATCACCTGCCGCTCAAGCTCGCTCACCTTGCTGTCGGTCGCATAGCCCTTGGCGTGAAGCTGGCGGAAGCGGGCGAGGTCGGCCTCGGAGGATTTGAGCTGCGAGCGGAGCGCCTCCAGCTCGACGCGCGTCTGCTGCACGTTCTTCATCTCGACGGTGGCATAGCCGCGGATGCGCTCGAGCTCCTCGGCGTGGCGCTGCTTGAGGAAGGCGAGCCGCGCCTTGCGCTCGCGCACCGCGATGTCGGCAAGCTCGATCTCGCGCTCGAGCTGATTGTCGATGAGCGTCAGCACTGGATCGCCGGCGCGGACGGGGTCGCCGGGCTTGGCGCCTTGCCACTCGACGCGGCCGTCACCCTGCGCGACGACGGTCTCGACCGGCGCCTGGATGACGGCGGTCTGGACCTCCATGCGGTAGAAGTTCGTGTAACCGATCAGCGACGCGTAGCCGAACAAGACGACACCGGCCAGGAGGTAGAAGGTGCTCATGGCGACGGTCTTGACCGGCAGCTGCCGGCGCACGGCGGTCTTCTCCTCGGAGCGAGGCCGGTCGGGCTCGAGCGATGCGGGCGTTACGGGCACGTCGATGCGCTGGATGGTCTCCTCGACGTCGACCATCGAGCCCTTCACCAGCTCCTCGATGAAGTGGCTCATCAATTCGCGCTCGCGCTCACCGATCTCGGTGAAGCGGACCGCGAACATGCGCTCCTCGGGATCGGTGCGAACGACCTCGGCCTTGACCTCGAACGAAACGTCGAAGCCCTGGAACGGCAGCATCAGGTTGATCGGGATCTCGGCGCCGATCGCGGGAATCTGGCCAGGGAAGCCGTCGACGCGAACGCCGCCGAGGCTCCAGTCGGTGGCACGGTGCGTCGCGCCCCCGATCTGAACGAAAAGGGGAGCAGTGACCCGGTGGTGCCGCCTCTGGTCAGGCCGCTCCCGCTTGATCTTGACTGCCATCGCCAACGCACTCTGAACACGCCGAGCCGCACGGCGGATGCCGCAGACCCACTCGGTGTTCTCGCACTTCGAGGTTAACAACGGACTTCGGGAGGCGCCGAGCTGCCGGCGGAAGGCTCAAATCGCCATCGGAGGCAACGACCTGCGCGAACTCTATACATTTGAATTGACAGGATTAATGTGGAGCGACGGTGGTGGGGGCGCGCCTCGCTCTCCGTTAACCCTTCGTTGACCATGACCACGGAATGCCGCTCTTCCGCCGCCGCATCGGGCTGGCCTGCAACCGTAAGGTCGGCACGACCCTGGCCGGACTTTACCCATCCATCGGTCCGACAGATCCTGCGCGCCGATCATCCGTGCGCCGATGACGGCTCCAGCAATCCAAATCGTCAGATCCATCCGGGTGTTGCCAAGCGGCACCAGCCGAATCACGAATCTCGCTGGCCGGCCCCGCCGACCCGCCTTTTTTTCACAGTAACTTTCGAGTAAGACGATGGGCGAAGCCGGGGGCTTCAGCGTCACATAGGGGAGTTTGTCATGTTCCGTAGGCTGGTTTTGGTCGCCGTGGCCATCCCGGCGGCAGGCGTCGCCTCGGCTGCGTATGCCCAGAAGGGTGGCGAATCGCTCGTCAACCTCGCCGCCAAGGAGATCGCCCTCGCCGATGAGAAGGACTGCATCTATCTCGGCGATGCAAAGGGCGCATACAATGGTATCCGCGTCCGCTCGAAGAAGGGCGACATCGCGGTCACGCGCGTCAGCGTGCGCTATAGCGACGGCTCGATCCACAACGAGGATCGCCTGATCGACCTCAAGGACGGTGAGCGCTCGCGCCCGATCAATCCGACCAGCGGCTCGAAGTTCGTCGATCACGTCAACATCACGTTCAAGCCCGGCAAGAGCAAGAGCACGCTCGAGGTGCTCGGCATTCAGAGCAACGAGGCGGCAGGCCGCAAGCGGCTGCCCCTCGACAAGCCGGTTGGCTGCGCCGCCGGAGCCGGCGCTGTGGCGACCCCGGGCAAGCCCGATCCGACCCAGCAGATCGTGACCCGTCCCGACGACAAGGGCGCCACAACGGCTGCTCCTGGCAAGGTGCTGGCCGGCGGCGAGGTTCTGTTCGGCGCCCAGTACGTGGGCTTCGGTGTCGATCGCGACGTGATCCGCGTCGGCACCGACATCGGCAAGTTCGACCGCATCCGCCTGCGCGTGCTCGACAACGATATTCACATCAACGATCTGAAGGTGATCTACGCGAACGGCGAGCCCGACGCGATCGCCGTGAACCAGGACATCAAGAAGGACAGCCGCACCAACTGGCTGAGCCTCAAGGGCGACCGGTTCATCAAAGAGATCCAGATGTCGTACCGCTCGAAGCCGAGCCTCAAGGGCCAGGCGCGGGTCGAGGTCTTCGGCGAGTATGCCGACGGCTGGCTTGGTCCGAACGGCGAGGGCAGAAAGTACAATGAGGGTTGGGTGCTGCTGGGCGCCCAGACCGCCGGCTTCGTCGGCTTCGACAAGGATACGATCCTGGTCGGCAAGAACGAGGGCGGCTTCTCGAAGCTGCGCGTCACGGTGCGCGACCGCGCCATCACGCTGAACGAGCTGCGTGTCGTCTACGCGAACGGCAAGGACGACCTGATCCCGGTCCGTACGCGTGTCGACGCCGGCTCCACCTACGGCCCGATCGACCTCAAGGGCGACAAGCGCGCCATCGAGAAAATCGAGGCCCGGTATCGCTCGCGCTTCATCGACGGCTCCGCCAAGGGCAAGGGCAACGCCATCGTCGAGGTCTGGGGCAAGCACTGACGCGACGGTTGCGCGAACGAAGTTCGACAAAAGGGACGGTGCCGCACAAGCCGCGGCTCCGTCTTTTTTTTGTCGATATCCCGTCGCGGCAATGTTTTATCATCCATCGCGTGAGGGGTTGCGGCTCTCCTCCCAGAATGCACCAATCCATGCGGGCAACCTGCTCGCCACACCCTGGAGCCTGTCGTGCCTAAACACCGCTTTCGCCGCGCCGCCCGCGCATCCGCGCTTGTCCTGGCGTTTCTCATTGGCGTTGTCGCAAACGGCACCGCGTCGTCGGCACGCGACGGCTCGGTGGTGCTCGGCGCAACGACCGCCAGCACCAACCTTGATCGCGACAATGTCAATATCGGCCCCAACAATGGGCGCTTCGACGCTCTCCGCGTCGATGTTCGCGACAGCGACGTGTTCATCGAAAGCCTGCATGTTACCTCCTACGAGGGTGCCGAGGAGACCTTCCGCATCGGTCGTGTCGTGCGCGAAGGTCGCTCGCTCGAGCCGATCCCGCTCCACGGCCGGCTGCGCTCGGTACGCGACGTGCTTTTCACCTACAAGGCCGTCGGGCCCTACGGCCGGGGCGGCACGGTCACGCTGGTCGGGTTGCGCGGGGACCGCCTCGAGGGAGGGCACCACGACGGCGGCCACCCGCGCGAGCCCGACGTCGACCCACGCTATGACCCGCGCCACGACCCACGCCAAGACCCCCGCCACGACCCACGCTATGACCCGAGCACGTTCGACAAGGGCGTCGACCGGGCGCGCTACGAGCGCATCGGTCTCGAGACCGCTGACAACCGGGCCGACAGCCTGTCGTTCAGGGCCGAGCGCGGCGAAGGCCGGCTGCGCCAGATCCGTCTGCGGGCCGTCGCGGAACGCATCCGCATCGGCACTGTGACAATCGTGTTCGCCAACGGCGAGCGACAGACTGCCCTGGTCAATCGCCGGCTCGAGCCGGGCGAGACAACCGAGCCGATCCGGATCGACCTCGACCGTAACCGGCGTCGCGTTGACGAGATCATCGTCGAGAAGCGGCCGGGCCTGAGGCCGGGCCGCGTCGAGCTCGAGTTGCTCGGCGTACGCGACGCGCGTGGCGACGGCGACCGTCGGGACGATGACCGCGGTGACGGCTACGGCAGCTCCGAGGACGGCCGGCCGCGCGGTGGGTGGGTGCTGTTCGGCAGCCAGCGCGTCGGGTTCCATGCGGACCGCGATACAGTCGGCGTGGGCCGCGACGCCGGCATCTTCAAGAAGATCGCGCTTCGTGTACTCGAGAACGATATCTTCCTGCGCGAGGTGATCGTTGTGTTCGCCAATGGCGAGACGCAGCGCGTCCGGGTCAACGTCGAGCTGAAGGAGGGTTTCCGCACGGCGCCGCTTCCGCTCGACGGCGGCGACCGGTTCATCGACCGCATCGAGCTGGTCTACCAGTCGAAGCCGGGCGGCCGACGGTTGCCCGCGGTCGTCGAGGTGTGGGGCGACTATGCCGACCGCTGGATCGACGACGCGAGCCGCCGCCGGGACCGCAGCGACGGGTGGCTGATGCTCGGCGCGCAGCGTGCGGAACTTCTTAGTCCGGACAGCGACGTGTTCGAGGTTGGCAAGCGGTTCGGCACGTTCCGTGCGATCCGCATCGTCTCGCGCAACCGGCCGGTCGTGGTGCACGGCCTGCGGGTGGTGTACGGCAACGGCTCGGTAGAGGACGTGCCGATCCGCATCGAGCTTCGCGACGGCCAGTCGACAGAACCGCTGGATCTGTCGGGCCGCGGGCGCTTCATCGAGCGAATCGAGCTGCGCTATCGCACGAAGCTCAACCTCCGCGGCGAGGGAACCGTCGAGGTCTGGGGGCTTCATTAAATGCGGCGATCAAACCTAAAATCGTTGCGCAACAAGCGGCATCAAATGAACGATCAAAATCAAAAGCCACAGAAGCGAAAATGAGAACCCGATCGTGTAGAGCAATCTCGACGTACCGTTTGCGCGCCGACCCGCCTCGCTGCCGCCAACTCTAATACCACTCATTGTTGTAAATAGGTCGCCCCCTCCCAACTTTTCAAGTTCTCGAGCCCGCCTGGCGCAGTTATTGATTTGTTTCTGCCAAAACGGGATAAACCCATTAAACGCGAAACCCGAAAATATTCCGAGAACGCATACTATCGGCATCGCATAACCGCCAAAACCGTTAATAGCGGCAAGACCACGCGCTTCGCTCGAGACACCTTCAGAAAACGGGCTGCTGATCCCAACAATCGCTAAAAGCACGCCGTTCAACAGAAGAAACGACTTTATCCAAGCAAGGCAGATGTCGACGCCTTTAAAGTAAGCATTCCCCGAAGCTTCATACTCGGCAATCAGAAATTCACCCGACTTAGGGTGTACAACATCCGACCTCGGTTCCTTCCGCACATCATCCTCAAACATGATTCTACCCCCACACACTTTGCGCCCGACAGGCATCATTTGACCACTCAGGTACACTAACTGGCGAAAGATGCAATCGGATAGCACTTCAAAGCGGAAACTCTGTGGCGACCAGCTCGTGGACGAGGAAGTCTCTCGGTCAGGAATAGCGCTCGGCGGGCCGAATAAAGCCGATTATAGTGATCGCCGTCATCAATGCACTAGCGAAGGCGATCGCTTTGAACCTTGACCCTACATCCGATGCAAGATTCTCCGTCCCGCGAACGGAGTTTGCCCAACAAAATCAGAGATTTGACACCTCGACGCGAGCTTGGGTTAAGGCGTTAGCCTCTCATTGTTCCCGCTTCAGCAAGCCCATCCCGCAGCGAGCTGGGTGGCAGTTGGCCTCCACTCTCCTACTGCTGTCTGCCGTGGCGAGCTGCATGTTTGCAACAGTCAATAGTTATTATGCGATTACGCTGATGCTAGCTCTTCCTGGAGCTGGACTCTTGGTTCGCTGCTTCATTATTCAACATGATTGCGGTCATGGGTCGTTTTTAAACAGCCCTATATATAATAAGATGGTCGGTGTTTTTTTGAGTGTTCTAACCCTTACCCCCTATTCGCTCTGGTCACGAGAACATGCGCAACATCATGCATCCACTGGCCATTTGGATCGTCGAGGCGTGGGCGACATAAATACCATAACCGTTGCGGAATATCGGAGGCTTCGTTGGGAAAGGAAGATTGCCTACCGAATTTACCGAAACCCGTTTTTCTTATTCGGCTTGGGAGTCCCTGTGTATTTTGCGTTACTGCAACGATTGCCCTGGGGGCACGGGGTTTCGTGGCGAGAAGCTTGGAAAAGCGTCATGGGTTTGAATATCAGCCTTATTGGAGTTTACAGTGGGCTGGGTCTGGCAGTTGGTTTTCAAGAATTGTTTTGGGTTGCATGGCCGATGCTGCACATCGCAACTGCTGTTGGAGGGTGGCTCTTCTTTATCCAGCACCAATTTGAACATACTTATTGGGAGGGCTCTGAGAAATGGTCGTTTCAGGAGGCGGCCATACTGAGCAGTTCCTACTATGTATTGCCGTCTATTCTGAACTGGTTCACCGGCCACATTGGATTACACCACATTCATCATTTGAACAGTAAAATTCCAAATTATCGCCTGAGGGAATGCCTGGACAGCTGTCCAGATTTACAAAGCATCAATAGAATAGATTTCAAAGCGAGTCTTGCTTGCGCTAAGTTGAAGCTGTGGGACGAATCCTCCAAGCGGCTCGTAACATTTGACGAACTGATCCCAAATAAGTGAGTGGCAATATAGCTGCTAGGGCCATGCCCGACCGCCGAGTCGAGGCGGCCCGCAAGTCCAGCGTGCCGGCGGAGTAGCCGGGTTCGGAGCACATCTGGTTACGCTTCTTCTGTCATGATGTAGCTCCTCGTCGACCGATGGGGCATGATGGCCTGCAACGAGCCGGGGGGCATCATGCAGGCGGCGCCGAAGTTTCAGAATCCCGAGAGCATCGACCTCACCGAGACGTTCGACGCCATCGTCGTCGGCTCGGGGGCAGCCGGTGGCATGGCGGCGCACGTGCTGACCTCGCACGGGCTGCGCGTGCTGATGCTCGAGGCGGGCCGTCATGTCGACACCACCGAGACGCTGAAATCGACCGAGTGGCCCTACGAGCATCCCCGCCAGGGCCAGATGCCGCCCGACACCTACGTGCTGAACGAGGGCGACTACAAGAAGTTGACGCCGCCCTACGCGCGGACCTTCGGCCGCTACACCAACGTGATGAACTGGCAGCAGCTCGGCGAGGGGCCGGACTACACCAAGGACCTGTTCGTCAACGAGCACGAGCACCCCTACACGGGTACACGTTTCAGCTGGGTCCGCGCCCGCGCGCTCGGCGGCAAGACCAACGTGTGGGGCCGGCTGGCGCTCAGGCTGTCCGACTACGACCTCAAGGCCGCGAGCCGCGACGGCTACGGCGTCGACTGGCCGATCTCATATGCCGACATATCGCCCTACTACGACAAGGTGGACCGCTATCTCGGGATCTCAGGCGTGGTCGAGAACCTGCCGTGGCTGCCCGACTCGATCTACCAGCGGCCGATGAAGCTCAACGACGGCGAGGTGCACGTCCGCGAGCGGCTGGCGAAATCGGGCCGCGTCCTGACACCCTTCAGGCTCGGCGTCACGACGGACGGGCTCACGCACAACGCCTACCGTCACCGCTGCATGGGCCGCGGCGCCTGCCAGCGGCGCGTGGGCGGCTGCGACATCCATGCGGCCTTCGACAGCCCGACGGGACTGATCTATCCCGCGTTCGATACCGGCAAGCTCGTCGTGCGGCCCAACTCGACCGTGTTCGAGGTGACGCTCGATCCGAAGACCAACCGCGCAACCGGCGTCTCGTTCATCGACAGCCAATCGCGGAAGAGCTACGCCGCCAAGGCCAAGGTGGTGGTGCTCGGCGCGTCGACGCTCGAATCCACCCGCATCATGCTGAACTCCCGCTCGCGGCTCTACCCGAACGGGATCGCGAATTCATCGGGGCATCTCGGCCGCAATCTCAGCGAGCACGTCATGGGGCCCCGCGTCGAGGGCTTCTACAAGCCGCGCATCGGTGGAGAGCGGCGCAACGAGGACGGCCGGCCGGGCGGGTTCTACATTCCGCGCTTCCAGAACCTCGATGCAGGGTCGAAGCGCCGCGAGTTCATTCGTGGTTTCGGCCTCGAGGGCGCGAGCGGTCAGGAGATGTTCCCGGAGCAGGCGATTCTGCTGCCCGGTTTCGGCAAGGACTACAAGCGCAAGGTGCGCGACCATGCGCCGGCGACGTTCTACATGTACGGACTCGGCGAGGTGCTGCCGCGCTACGAGAGCCGCGTCTCGCTCGACCAGAAGGTGAAGGACACCTTCGGCATCCCGGTGCTGCGGTTCGACTACAAGCACGGCGACAACGAGACCAAGATGTGCGCCGCCATGACCTCGTCCATGCAGGAGATCTTCGAGGATGCCGGGCTCGAGATCACCAAGGTCTCGGGCGACAAGCTGACCGAGGGCTCCTCGGTGCACGAGGTGGGCACCGCACGGATGGGCACGGACGCGAAGTCGAGCGTGCTGAACCCCTACTTGCAGAGCCACGACGTCACGAACCTGTTCGTGGTCGACGGCGCCGGCTTCGTATCAGCCGGCTGCCAGAACCCGACCTGGACAATTCTTGCTCTGGCATGGCGCAGCTGCGATCACATCGCCGACGCGCTGAAGAAAGGCGACCTCCGATGAGCGAACCCGGCAAGATCGACAGGCGGCAGCTTCTCGCGACCGGACTGGCGGCGGTGGCCGTCACGGCGACTGCACCGCCGGGGCTGGCGCAAGTACAGCAGGCCGTGGCCCAGTCTGCACAGAAGGGCAAGGCGGCCGCCGGCCCGGCACCCGCCGGTGGTCGGGCGTTCTTCACGCAGCAGGAGTACGCGACGCTCGACGAACTGGCCGAAATGATCATTCCGACAGACGACGTCTCGCCCGGCGCGCGCGCCAATCGGATCGCAGACTACCTCGATCGACGGATCGGCGAGAGCCGAGATCCGGCCTGGCGGCAAAGCTGGCGCGACGACCTCGCGGAGATCGACCGCCTCGCCGGCGAGATGTTCGGCCGGCCCTTCGTCAAGTGCAGCTTCGAGCAGCGCACGCGGCTCATGCAGCGCATCTCCCGCAACGAGCAGAATCCGACCGAGGCGGGGGAGTATGCCTTCGGCACGATCAAATGGTCGGTCGCCGATGCCTACTACCGGACCAGCAATGGCATCCACGACGACCTGAAGTACCAGGGCAACGTGCTTCAGGCCGAGTTCTCCGGCACCGACGTGGGCAAGCCGTGACCACCGTGCCGAGCCTCGCCCGCCACGCACGCCTCAGCCTGCTGACGCTCGCCGCCTCCGTCGCACTCGCCGGCGCCGCCGCGGCGCAATCGGGAGCCGTGACGGAAGAGGCCAGGACCGCGGGCACCGGGTCGGAGACGCCGGCGGCGTTGCTCAGAGCGGCGCGGTCGTGGGGATATCAGCTGCAGTCCGTCGCCGCGGACACGCTCGACAAGACCACCTTCGACGTGCTCGTCGTAGATGCAGGACATGGCGACGGCCGCGACGGTCTGACGAAGCGGGACGTGGCGCGGTTGAAGACGAAGCCGGACGGCTCGCGGCGAGTCGTGCTCGCTTATGTCAACATCGGCGAGGCGGAGGACTACCGCTACTATTGGCAGCCGGCCTGGGCCAAGCGTCCGCCCGACTGGATGGGGTCGGCGAACTGCCGATGGAAGGGCGACCATCGCGTGCGCCACTGGCACGCGGACTGGCAGCGCATCGTCTTCGGCACGCCGAAATCCTACGTGGGCCGGCTCATCGAGGCCGGCTACGATGGCGCCTGGCTCGACCGGGTCGACATCTTCTACTACTGGCGCACCGAGCGCTGGCAGGCGGCCGATGACATGGTCCAGCTCGTCACCGGGCTCTCGGCATGGGCCAAGGCGCGCCGCCCCGGGTTCTTGATCGTGCCGCAGAACGGCGAGGAGTTGCTGTCGGATGCGCGCTACCGCCGCGCCATCGACGGCATGGGCAAGGAGGACATGCTCTACGGCGACCTCGGCAACGATGTGCGCAACCACGAGGCCCGCATCGCCCGCGCGGAGCGCAACTTCGCACCCGCCCGCGCCGACGGTCTGCCGGTTCTGGCGGTGGAATACACGCGCGACCCCGCCAACGTGGCGACGGCTCGCAGGGGGCTCGAGAAACTTGGCTTCACGTCCTATTTCGGGCCGCGCTCGCTGGCCTACATCGGACAGGACGGTCCCGCCCACGCGGAGGACGGCGATACGGAGCCGACCGTCGCCAACCAGACCGACGAAAGCTGCGAGTAGGCGCCATGAACCGCACACCGCCAGGCCGTGCCAGCTCCGAGGATTACCGCGGCGCCGTCGATGAGCTTCTGACCATTCGCGACTGGCTGCGCTTTGCCGTGTCGCGGTTCCGGTCGGCGGGTCTGGCCTATGGCCACGGCACGTCGACGGAGATCGACGAGGCCGCCTTCCTGATACTGGCGACGCTCGATCTTCCGATCGACCAGCTCGAGCCGTGGCTTGACGCGCGGCTCGCGCGCGAGGAGCGTGCCGCGCTGCTCGACGTCATCTCGCGGCGGATCGACACGCGGAAGCCTGCGGCGTACCTTGTCGGTGCTGCGTGGATCGGCGGCTACCGCTTCGCCGTCGACGAGCGGGTTATCGTGCCGCGCTCGTTCATCGGCGAGCTTCTGGTGAAGGACGGGCTGGCGGCTGTCGTGGGCGATGCGCACGACGTCGGCCGCGTGCTCGATCTGTGCACCGGCTCGGGGTGCCTCGCCATTCTCGCCGCGCTGACATTTCCAGATGCGACCGTCGACGCGACCGACTTATCGGCCGACGCGCTCGACGTGGCGGCCGAGAACATAGCGGCCTACGGGCTCGGCGCGAGGGTCGCGCCGGTGCGCTCGGACCTCTTCGCCGGCCTCGCCGGCCGCACCTACGATCTGATCGTCTCGAACCCTCCCTACGTCACGGCAGACGCTGTCGCGGCGTTCCCGCCCGAGTACCGCGCAGAGCCCGAGCTCGCGCATCTGGGCGGCGCGGACGGGCTCGACGTGGTGCGGCGAATCCTGGCGGCTGCCTATGCACATCTCCAGCCGGGCGGCGCCATCGTGATGGAGGTTGGCCAAGGGCGCGCGGCGCTCGAGGCGCTGATGCCGGATCTGCCGTTCCTATGGCTCGACACCGAGGACAGCGAAGGCGAGGTGCTGACGCTGCAGCGCGAGGATCTCGCCGGCACCGTCGAGTGAGGCATGAAGTCGGATGCCCCGGGATAGGCGGGCCGCCACACTGCGTGCTATAGGGAAGAGGTCGGTTACGCCAAGCGCAGAGCGGAGCATATGAGTCGAGCCGCGACCCTAGTCGTCAGCCTTGCCGGTGCTGTGCTGTCGGCCTTCTGCGCCGCGATGGTCGTTGCGCCATCCCCGGCGCCTGGACACGGCATGCTCCACCTCAATTGTCCGCCGGGTAGCCACGGCAAACCGCGCTACGCGAACTTTGCCCGAAGCCTCGGCTACGGACGGGGCACGGCGCGCGCAGAGGTGCGTGATCGGGCCATGACGAGCGGACGGTACTGACCGCGGCCGTACCCGTTTCGACCGGAGCGTGCGCCGATGTCGAGAAACACCGTCCGTCTGGTCCTGCCACTCGCCCGGCATCCGGGCTTCTGCTGCGGCTGCATCTGTCTCAGGCAGCCGGACGCGCGCCGTATGCGCCGCGTCCTCCGTATCGTGCGCAGCGCCGTGCGCCGGCGCATGATCTGACGCAGCCGGAGGCCGGCCGTTCGTACGATCAGCCGAACGCGCCGAAGTGGTGCGAAATCCCGGTGCCGATCTCGCGCACGGTCTCGTAGGCTTCCTCCATGGGCGCCAGGATTTCTGTCTCCAGTCGGCCGTAGTCGACGATGCCACGCGGACGATAGGTCGCCTTCTCGTCGTAGGCTGCGTCGTCGAGCCCCGGTGCAACCCGGTGCGGAAACGCCTGACGCATGAAACCGACGACCTCGGGCACCTCGAGCGAGAGCGCGAGCCCGAGGAGCTGCTTGTAGGAGAGATCGTTCTGCGGCGCGAACCGCGGCAACTGGGCTGCGAGAATGAACACGCGCATGATCAGCGCGAGCCGGATCGCCTGCAAAAGATCGAGCTCGAGCCGGACGTCGTCGGGGATCTTGCCGGCCTCGACGCCGATGTCCTCGAGCAGCTGATGAAGGTCGATGGCATCGAGCCGCAGGTGATGGACCAGCTGGTTGATGGCGGCGCCGCGGCCGTCCGACAACAGCTGCGTCGAGAGCGTGCGAAAGGCAGATTCGAGATGGGGCTCGCGGCCCCATGACGCGCGAGAGGCCCAGAATCCGGCGTCGAAAACGGTGGCGTTGGCGCCCATCGCATTGAGGCTCGAGAGCTGCTTGCCGCGGGCAATCATCTCGACGAGAGAGCGCAGTCGCGGGGATCGCTTGGCGAGCGCAACTAGCCGGTCGCGCTCTGAGCCGACGCCGGCGGAGAGACCGGCCACGACGTTGGCGACGTAGCCGAACTGCTGCAGGATGGCGTTGTTCGGGATCGCGCGCATCCGGGACGGATCGCCACGGTCCGCCGCGCTGGCTCCATCCATCTGGCGCTTGACCGCCCGGCTGCCGGTCTTGAAAAGGAGGCTCGGGCCGAACGCGCCGAGCACCGCGCGGTACCCCGGGTGCGCGAACAGCGACTGCTGGTAGGATTTCAGGCGCAGCAGGAAATCGAGCGACAGATTATTGTCGTCGTAAAAGGGATCCTCGTCCTCGGCCGGCGGCGCGCCATCCATCACCACTGTCGCCAGCGCGCGGGCCGTCAATGCCATGTTGCCGAAGAACAGGAAGCCGTCGCCGCCCTGGAAGCTCACCTCGTGCTTAAGATCGACGCCATAGCGTGAGAAGCGACGTCGCGCCTCGTCCGAGAACACGTAGCGCAGCCGCTTCTTGAGGTCGCCCGGGTGGGCGCCGCGGCCCATCGATTCGCCGTGTGTGGAGAAGATCAGGAGCTCGACGCCGTCGAGTCCCGAGCGCTCCATCAGGTCGGCGAGGCCATTGTAGAGCCGCTCGATCGAAAGCGTTGCGGGGATCTGGCCGACGAAACGGCCGGCATCCGAGAAGCCCGTCTGGATGGCCAGCCGTCCACGCCCCCTGATGTAGTCGCGATAGGCCTCCTCCTCGAGCAGACGCTCGACAAAGCGGGCGCCCGTGTCGAGTGCAGCCGGGGTCTCGAACAGCGGCGAGACGTCGACGATCTTCTCGACGCCGAACAGTTTGGCGAAAAAGATGGCGATCAGCACTGTGGCCGGGCTTTCGCACTCGGCAATGAGAAAGCGGACCGGAGTGTCGCGGTCGACATGCTTCTGGATCTGCGCGATCAGTGCGAGCTGACGGATGGCGGTCGCCGTCTCGAGCTCGAGCGAGGCGAAGTTGACGCTCTCCGGCTCGACGGTCCGGATCATCTCCACGATGCGGCTCATCGCCTGCCGTTCGGTCAGGTCGCGCGTCCAGGGCTCGTGCACGAAAGCACGAAACGAGTTGTTGAGCTGAGCCGCGTTGATCCTGAGATGAATGTGCGAGGTCCCAAGACCCGTCATCTCGATAAGGCCTGCGAGCGCTGCGACCGAACGCTTCATCTGCGGCTGCTCGACTGCATCGATCAGCTGGTCGAGGAGCGCAGTCAGCGTCTCGGTCGAGGTCAGGTTGTAGCTGTCGGACCTGGTGATGACGTTCGCCGCTCTCGACAGCGATGCCCCCGAGACACCGACGTTCGATAGCATGCGCACCTGCTCGTCGACCGCCGCCACGGCGAGGTCGAGCTTGCCGGTGATCTGGCGAACCAACCGCAGCGTCGCGTCGCTGTCGCCGAAGCGGTGGCGAATGACGAGGAAGCGTTCGCGGAACTCGACAAGCGCCGCCCGCTTCTCCTGCAGGCGCAACAGGAACGAATGGTTCCACTTGATGTCGGTGCGGCCGTCGAGATCGTAGCCGACCCAGCAGGCGAGCGAGGCAAGCTTCGGGCGCACCTTGTAGGCGCCGAAGCCAAACCGCTGCGCCGATACGGACAGGAAAGCGTTCAACAGCTCGATGTAGGCGGTGCGCAGGTTGAGCAGCACCTCCTGAGCGCGGGCATGCTCGTATGCGAGGTCGACGGTGTCGTCAGGGCGATGCGGGTGACCGACCTCGGCGCCTTCTGCCGTCTCACGGGAGACGGCGATTTCAACCATACGCCGCGACAGAGCTTCCGACAGGCCGAAGGTCGGGTGCGCCGTCAGCACGATGCCGGTGCGCGCCCGTGACCAGCGCGCCTTCAGAGCCTCTAGGCCATGCGCCGAATCGGTCGCTGGCGGTAGCGTCCCGGCCACGAACTCCGTGAAGTCCTTCAAGGTCGAGGGATGATCGACGAGCCCGACCCGCTCCCTGAGGCGGACAGCGCGGCGAGCGGCGGCCCGGTCCATCAGCAGGGCTGCCAGCGCCTTCAGATCGGCAAAGCTCGTCTTGCCGGCTTCGAGCTTACGCGAAAGGTCGAACGCAACGTTGAGGATCGGATTGAGCTGCGGCTCGTCCGGGATGCGTGTGCGCAAGGCACGGAGCTCACGACGCAGCTCCAGCTCGACGCGCGCGGCGCCGGCTGCATGCGACACGGACCCGTCCTGTGCCGGGTCCGGGTTGGATGGCGTCGGTGTCGAGGGACCGGCGGTTGACTGAGGCATCTTTCGTGCTCCCGCGCTCGCATATCGGATCTCGCCGGGCCTGGGTTACAGGCCCGGCAAGCGTCGCCGGCTCAATCTCTCTACGTCAGCTGCCGGACGCGAAGCGGCCCTCAGGCCACCTTGCGAAGGCCGCCCAGTACGCGGGCTATCGTCGATCCCATTTCGGCAGGCGTCGGCGCGATCGTCACGCCAGCCGCCTTCAGGATCTCGACCTTCTCGGCGGCGGACTCTCCGAACGCCGACACGATGGCGCCCGCATGGCCCATGCGTCGGCCCTTCGGCGCCGACAACCCGGCGATGTAGGCGACCACCGGTTTTTTCATGTTGTCGCGTGCCCAGGCTCCGGCCTCGACCTCCTGCGGCCCGCCGATCTCGCCGATCATCAGCACGGCATCGGTGTCGGGATCGTTCTCGAAGTGCTCGAGGACATCGCGGAACGACGAGCCGTTGATCGGGTCGCCGCCGATGCCGACCGAGGTCGAAACGCCGATGCCGAGGGCCTTCATCTGCGATGCGGCCTCATAGCCGAGCGTTCCCGAGCGGCCGACGATGCCGACACGGCCGGGAAGATAGATGTGGCCGGGCATGATGCCGAGCATCGCCTTGCCCGGGCTGATCGTGCCGGCGCAATTGGGCCCGGTCAGCACCATGCGGCTCTCCTTCTTATAGCGCCGCATGTAGCGCTTCACGCGGATCATGTCCTGCGCGGGAATACCGTCGGTGATGCAGACGCAATAGCGGATGCCGGCATCCGCCGCCTCCATGATGGCATCAGCGGCGAACGGGGGCGGCACGAACACGATAGACGCCTGTGCTCCTGTCTCCTCGACGGCGCCCTTCATGGTGTTGAACACGGGCCGGCCGAGATGGGTCGTCCCCCCCTTGCCGGGCGTGACACCGCCGACGACGTTGGTGCCGTAGTCGATCATCTCCTGCGCGTGGAATGTTCCGATCCGCCCGGTAAAGCCCTGGACCAGGATCGCCGTGTGCTCGTTGATGAAGATCGCCATGGTTGTCTGTCCCTCACGCGGCCTTGGCTTTTATGGCTTTGACGGCAGATACGGCCTTCTCGGCAGCTTCGCCGAGCGTCTCGGCCGAGATCACCGTCAACCCGCTCTCGCGGATGATCTTGCGGCCCTCTTCGACGTTGGTGCCGGCGAGGCGCACGACGACAGGCATCTTGATCTCGAGCTCGCGCACCGCGTCGACAACGCCCTTCGCGACCCAGTCGCAGCGGTTGATGCCGGCGAAGACGTTGACGAGCAGCGCCTTGACGTTCTTGTCCTTGAGGACGGCGCGGAACGACTTCTGGACACGCTCCGGGCTCGCGCCACCGCCGATATCGAGGAAGTTGGCGGGCTCGCCGCCGGCAAGCTTGATCATGTCGAGCGTGGCCATGGCGAGGCCAGCACCGTTCACCACGCAACCGATGTCGCCATCGAGGCCGACATAAGCGAGGCCGCGATCGGAGGCGTAGGTCTCGCGCGGATCCTCCTGGCTCTTGTCGCGCAGCTCCGAGATTTGCGGACGGCGGAACAAGGCGTTCTCGTCGAAGCTCATCTTGGCATCGAGCGCCACGATGCTGCGCGTCTTCGTCACCACCAGCGGATTGATCTCGACCATCGTCGCGTCGAGATCGCGGAAAGCGCGATAGGCCCCGAGGATGGTTCGCTCGAGCTTGGATACGAGGTCGGGCTCGACGCCGAGTCCGAACGCGACCTCGCGAGCCTGGAACGCCTGCATTCCGACGGCCGGGTCGACGGTGACGCGGATGATCGTCTCAGGCTGCTTGGCCGCGATCTCCTCAATGTCCATTCCGCCGGCGGCCGAAGCGACGACGACGATCCGCTCGGCCGCGCGGTCCATTACGTAAGAGAGGTAGAACTCCTTGTCGATGTCGGAGGCCTCCTCGACGTAGAGCCGCGAAACGAGCTTGCCCTGCGGCCCGGTCTGCACGGTCGCGAGGCGCTTGCCGAGAAGCGCGTCGGCCGCATCCCACACCTCGCCGTCGGAGCGGCAGACCTTGATACCGCCCGCCTTGCCCCGCGCGCCGGAATGGATCTGTGCCTTCACGACCCATTTCGTGCCGCCGATCTCGCTGGCACGGTACGTCGCCTGCTCGGGACTGTAGGCAAGACCGCCGCGCGGGATCGAGACGCCGAACTTCGACAGCAGCTCCTTCGCCTGGTACTCGTGGATATCCATGGGCTCAGCTCCTTGGGAGAGACGTTTCCTCTGCGTCGGATGTTGTGGCTCAGCCGCCGCGCTTGGCCTGCGCAGCCTTGATGGCGTTCGCAACGACGAGCACGTTGTTGGCCATGCGCTCGGACGCGGCGTCGATCATCTTGCCGTCGAGCGAGGCGGCACCCTTGCCCTGCGCCTCGGCCTCTTTCAGCGCTGCGATGATCTTCTCGGCCCGCTCGACCTCCTTCGGCAGCGGCGAGAAGATCTCGTTCGCAAGCTCGATCTGGGACGGGTGGATGGCCCACTTGCCTTCGATGCCGAGCGCCGCCGCGCGTCGGCCAGACAGGCGATAGCCATCGGGATCGTCGATGCCGCCGAACGGGCCGTCGATGGCGCGCAGGCCGTAGGCGCGGCATGCGACCGTCATGCGCGACAGAGCGAAGTGCCACTGATCGCCCGGGTAATCGGGATTTAGGCCGCCGATAACGACTGTGCGCGCCTTGTTGGATGCGGCGTAGTCGGCGACGCCGAAGTGCATCGCCTCGAGCCGCGAGCCGTAGGCGGCGATGGTCTCGACATTGGCCATGCCGAGCGCGGTCTCGATCAGCGCCTCGAGCCCGACCTTGTTCTTGAAGCCCTTGGCGTACTCGATCTGCGAGCAGATGACCTCGACCGTATAGAGGTCGGCCGGGACGCCGACCTTCGGCACGAGGATGGTGTCGAGCTTGGAGCCGGCCTGCTCCATGATGTCGACGACGTCGCGGTACATGTAGTGCGTGTCGAGGCCATTGATTCGTACTGACACGGTTTTGCCAGCCCCGGACCAGTCGAGGTCGTTCAGGGCCTGGATGATGTTCTTCCTCGCCTGCTCCTTCTCGGGCGGCGCAACCGCGTCCTCGCAGTCGAGAAAGATGTAGTCGGCCGCGCTCTTGATGGCACGGTCGATCATGGTCGGATTGGAGCCGGGAACAGCCAGCTCGGACCGCTGGAGGCGCTGCTTCTTGAGGGGATGAAGTGTGTAGCTCATCGGTGTCTTTCCGGGTTGGATGCGGCGCCGCGGTGCGCCGGAAGATGACGGGACAGCCACGTCATGGCACGGAACGAGGTCGAGCAGGGCGCGAGCGCTTAGGTCGGTGGCAGCATCGCGAAGGCCGCCGTTCGATCTGCGGCCCGTTGGAGACACGAGCCTCCAATTGCCGCTACGAAAAGCCGACCGCCGCCGCTGCACCCACTTCGCCCGACTCGCGGCACCGGATTTCGGTGCCGGGCCGGGAGGGTTCTCGGCGGCGCGTCAGGCTGCCTTTCGATCCGTCATCGGCTCGCGGCTGGAGGCCGACTTGATCGAGGTGCGCGCCAGGTACTCGGCCGCGGCCCCGGTGCCCGACCCGAGCTTAACCGGAACGCCGCAGTCCTTGAGCGACATCTCGACCGCGAACAGGACGCCACCGACCATCACCTCGTCAAGGGCGCCGAGATGACCGATGCGGAACACCTTGCCCATGACCTTGTTGAGACCGACGCCAAGCGAGGTGTTGTAGCGGTAGTAGGCCGTCTTCACGACGTTGGCGCTGTCGACGCCCTCGGGCACATAGATCGCCGACACGGTGTCGGAGTGCCACTTCGGCTCCTTCGCGCAGAGCTTGAGGCCCCAAGCATCGACGGCTGCACGCACGCCATTGGCCAACCGGGTGTGGCGAGCGATGACGTTGTCGAGCCCCTCGGCAGCGATGAGGTCGAGCGAGGCGCGAAGGCCCCGGATCAGCTGGGTTGCGGGCGTGTAGGGGAAGTAGCCGAGATCGTTCGTGCGGATCATGTCCTCGAACGAGAAGAAGCAGCGGTTCATGCGCCCGTTGAGCGTCCGGTTGGCATCGAGCGCCTTCTGGCTGACGGCGAGAATGCCGAGGCCGGTCGGCAGCATGAAGCCCTTCTGCGACCCCGAGACGCAGCAGTCCACGCCCCACTCGCCCATGCGCATGTCGAGCGAGCCGACGGACGACACGCCGTCCACCATCAGCAAGGCGGGGTGCTTGGCATCGTCCAGCGCCTTGCGAACGCCCGCGATATTGCTCGACACGCCGGTCGCCGTCTCGTTGTGGGTCGCGAAGACCGCCTTGATCTCGTGCCCCTTGTCCTTCGCAAGAATGTCCGCGTACTTCTCGAGCGGCACGCCCGTGCCCCACTCCTCGTCGCATACGATGACCTTGAGCCCGAGCCGCTGGGCCATGTCGACCCACAGCAGCGAGAACTGGCCGAACTGGCTCATCAACACCGTGTCGCCGACGGCGAGCGTGTTCTGGATCGCCGATTCCCATGCGCCCGTGCCCGACGAAGGATAGATGAAGACGCGCCCGTCTTTCATCTTAAACACCTTCTTGATGTCCTCGAAGATCGGCAGCGTGAACTTCGGAAACTCGGGGCTGCGCATGTCCTCCATGGGGAGGTTCATCGCCATGCGCACGGCCTCGGGAATGTTGGTCGGGCCTGGGATGAACAGGTGGGGCTGCACCATCATGAGCGTGTCCTCCGGTTTCGGTTCTTGACGCATATTCTGTTGGACCCCGATCCGGTCGTTCTCACCGGAGGGTCATCCGATGAGCGCTTCATTGGCGGGTACGACCAAAGTCCACAACACTCGTTAGGGGACTTCGCCGCCGCATATGGGTAGGCACGATCCTACCCGTCCGCGACCCGCTCCGGGTGCGGCGCAACATGCTGCAATGCAACGAGGAATGTGTGGCAACCGGCGTGCCCGGCGGCATGAGGATGTGCGCCCGTAAGCGATAACGCGCAACGGACCATCAACGCCCGTCGCGTGCACTCGACATGAACAGCGCGACGGCCATTGCGCGGTTCTTGACGCCTAATTTGTCGTAAAGATTCTTGAGGTGGTATTTGACCGTGTTCTGCGAGATGCCGATGCGCGCCGAGATCTGGAGGTTTGTCCAACCGTTGGCAAGCGCTGCGAGCAGCTCGCGCTCGCGTGTCGTGAGCACGTCGAGCGGATCGGCGCTGATCGCCGTGAGGTCGACATAGGGCAGGCAAAGGCGACCGCGAGAAACAGTTTGAATCGTATCGAGCAGCACCTGCGGATCGTCGCTCTTCGAGATGAAGCCCCAGGCGCCCTCGCGCACGGCCTGGCGCAGCACCAGCGGCGCCTGCTCGCCGGTGTAGACGATGATCCGTGTCGGGCACAGACGCCGCTTCAAGGTTGCCAGCACGTCGCCCCCCGACATGTCGGGCAGCGACCATCCGATGACGCCGATGTCGATCGGGCGTTCGAGGCACATGGAAATGAACGTGCCGCCATCGGCCACCACGCCGACGATGTCGAAACGGCCGTCGCGCGCGACGTAGCCTTCAAGACCAGCCCGGACCACCGGATTCTTGTCGACAATGGCAACGCGGGTTCGCGTTGGCGATCGCACGGCGAGGATGTTGGCTGGCTCTGTCACGTTCGGCTGCAGCTCCCGGAGCCCGGATGGCCGGGCCAGCTTCGCAACCGTAGCACGCGATGGCGATCCCGGCAGGGCTCGAACCTGCGACCCTCAGTTTAGGAAACTGATGCTCTATCCAGCTGAGCTACGG
>CAYYGO010000030.1:0-51426 GCA_964471635.1 uncultured Hyphomicrobium sp. | reverse complement strand
GTCGCACTGGCGCGCGCCGTCGGCTACGACAGCGCCGGTACCGTCGAGTTCGTGGCCGGCCAGGACCGCTCGTTCTTCTTCCTCGAGATGAACACGCGCCTCCAGGTCGAGCATCCGGTCACCGAGATGATCACCGGGATCGATCTCGTCGAGCAAATGATCCGCGTTGCAGCCGGCGAAAAGCTGCCGTGGAAGCAGTCCGACATCAAGCTCAAGGGCTGGGCTGTCGAGAGCCGCATCTATGCCGAGGACCCCTATCGCAACTTCCTGCCGTCGATCGGCCGCCTGGTGAAGTACCGCCCGCCCGTCGAGGGCTCGGCGGATGGCTTCACGGTACGCAACGACACCGGCGTCGAGGAGGGTGGCGAGATCTCGATGTACTACGACCCCATGATCGCCAAGCTCGTGACACACGGGCCGACGCGCGAGGCTGCGATCGACCTACAGGCCGAGGCGCTCGACGCGTTCTACATCGACGGCATCCAGCACAATATCCCGTTCCTGACCTCGCTGATGCAGCACCCGCGGTGGCGCAAGGGCAACCTGTCGACCGGCTTCATCAAGGAGGAGTTCCCGAACGGGTTCGTCGCACGCGAGCCGGCCGGCGAGGAGCTCAAGGTGCTGGCTGCGGTTGCTGCAGCCATCGACCATCAGGGCAACACGCGCCGCCGCATGATCTCCCAGCAGATGGAAGGCAAGTCCGTCGAGTTCGCCCGGCGCCGCGTGGTCGAGCTCGGCAAGGCGCGCCAGGGCGTGCACGTCGAGGGAGGCGGTGTCGCGCCGATCAAGGTGACGCTGCTGGATGACGGCGGCGGTCGCGCCGAGGAACTCGAGCTGGCGTCGAAGTGGTCGCCGGGGGATCCCGTGTGGTCAGGCATGGTGCGCGACCTCAACGTGTCCGTGCAGGTGCGCCCGATCCTCAACGGCTACATGCTGGCCTATCGCGGCATCTCGACGCCAGCCCGGGTCTACACGTTGCGCGAGGCGGAGCTTGCCGCGCTGATGCCAGAGAAGGCGCCCGCCGACCTGTCGAAGTACCTGCTCTGTCCGATGCCGGGTCTCGTCAAAGCGGTCAACGTGGCCGAGGGTGCCGAGGTCAAGGCCGGCGATGCGCTGGCGGTCGTCGAGGCGATGAAGATGGAGAACATCCTGCGGGCCGAGCGCGACGGAAAGGTCAAGAAGGTGAACGCGACCGCCGGCGACAGCCTCGCGGTCGACGCCGTTATCATGGAGTTTGCCTGAGATTTTGTAAGGACTGGTGGCAGCGGCGCGGGGGCATCGCCCGCGCCGTGACAGCCGTTAACCCAAGGGTAACCTTGCCGGTCACGGGCGGTCGTTGGTTCAAATTGTAGGTGTTCGGACAGCCGCTTCTGAACGGGCGCGGCGTAGAACCAGCGGAAACCAGAACGAGGTTTCCCGGCCATGTCCGTCACCGCTCACGCCCGTAACCTGCTCGATCCGCGCGGCCGCGCCAACCGCGCCGGCCTCCTGCGCATCGCACTGTTGCTGCTTGCCGCCGATGCCCTGGCCGTGGCTGCCGTGCTCTGCAACCTCGTCGATCCCGTCGGTCCGGCCATCGTGACCTTCAAGGGCGTGAGCCTCTGGATCGCGACGGCCGCCGTCTCGAAACGGCTGCACGATCTCGGCCTGTGTACGTGCTACCTCGCGCGCGGCCTCATCGCGACCGCCGTCTGGTCGGTCGTCGTGGCCCTGGCGCTGATGGCCGTGTTCACGCCCATGGAGCTGACCGACACTGGCCACCGTGCGTTCTGGATCAACGTCGTCGTGGTGAGCGTCCCGGTGCTTGCCGCCATCCTATGGCTCCATGCGAAGCGCGGCGAGGCGGGCGCGAACCGCTTCGGCCCTGAGCCCGACGCGAGCGGATTTGCATACCGCCGCCGGTCTGTTGCCCGCCACGAGCCGGAGCTACAGGCCGCGTGAGGCCTGGACCGGCTGGGTCTGGAAAGCCGAGCGGATGCCGTCATCCGACCTTGGCGGCCTCGCGACGCAGGCCGTCGAGGATCGGCGCATAGGCCTCCTCGTCGCGCGCCTCCGGATAGACCATGAACACCGGATAGATGAAGCGTCGCGCCCGCTTGGGCTGCTTCAGCCGTCCGCGCGCCACCAGCGACTTGACCATCCGCATCGGCACGTAGGCCGAGGCCGGGTTGTCGAGTAGGTAGTCGATGCCGATCGAGCCGACCTCGAGCTTGAGCCCTGGATTGGTCAGCTCCGGGTATTCTGCGGCGTGGTCCTCCTGGAAGTCCGGCCCCCAGTCGATGAACACGTAGTCGCCGCTGCCGCGCCGTGGGGCCGACTTTCCGCTGCTGACCAGCACAAACTCCTCGTCGAACAGGTGCTCGATCATGAGGCCCGGCGGCTGTGCGGGGCGGTACATCAGGGCCAGATCGAGCGTGCCTTCGATCAGGCGTTGGGTCAGCACGGTGGAGGTGTCGGCAGCAGCGGAGACCGAGATATCCGGGATGTTGTGGCGCATCCACGAGACCCAGCGGAGCAGGAAACCGTCCCAGAGACTGTCCGGGGCCCCGACCGACAGATGGTCGCGGTGCATGGCCGCGAGATTGATCTCGAGCTGGGCGTGCTGCCACACGCGCACCAAGGCCAGCGCATGTTTCTGGAACTGGTTGCCCGCTCCGGTCAGCTCGGCACCAGACTTCGAGCGCTCGAATAGGGGACGGCCGAGGATGTCCTCGAGGCCCTTGATACGGGCGGAAACGGTCGACTGGGTGACGTTCATCTTGCGCGCGGCATCAATGAAACTGCCCGTCTCGGCAACCATCAGGAACGTGCGCGCGAGATTGATATCCATGGACCCAGCCGGTACGCTCAACGCATCGGAAAGCTATCTATCGAAATCTTCGATAGTAGTCACCGGAAAATTCCGTTTGTGGGCGGGCTTGAATCTCACCAAATTCTGATGCGGCCCGTTGAGTCGGGCGCCAATGGCCTGGGTCAACCCAGGCTTCATGAACGGAAGGACCAAGCACCATGAAGGCACCTGCAAAGAAGCCCGCTGCGAAGAAGGCCGCTGCCAAGGCCCCGGCAAAGAAGCCGGCTGCGAAGAAGAAGAAGTAAGACGACGAGCCGACTGGCCAAGGAGCAGCCGCGATGTCGAGTGTCAGGAAGGCGGCTGGCTCTATGGCGGTCCTGCTGGGGGCCTCGATTGCTCTGACCGCATCCGCCGCTGGGGCGGTGTCGGTCACCAACCGCGATGACAGGGAGGTCAAGCTCACGGTCATCGAGGGTGACGCGAAGAAGGACCATGTCCTGAAGCCGTCCGAGGAACTCAAGGAGGTCTGCCTGAAGGGCTGCATCATCCGCCTCAACGACAGCGAAAGCGACGAGTACGAGCTGGAAGGCACGGAAGTCGTTTCGATCGAGGAGGGCTATCTCTACTACGATGGGCCAGACACGCCCGCCGATCCGGCTTCCGGAGCGGCAGGCCAGCCCTCGGAGCCCAAGAAGCAGTAGGGAATGGCCGCGGCCGTCGGCAGAGTTCATGAGGCACCTGATCCGTTGCCCGGATCGGGTGCCTTTTTCGTGCGCGGGGCCCCGTCTGGTGGGCCAGATGGGCGACGGGTCGCATCCTGCGCTGCACACAGCGCGCGAGATTCGGGGGCCTGACCACCGCGGGAGCGCCCGAGTTCGAGCAGCGCTGGCGCAGATCAGGTACCGGGCAGCAGAGACTGTCTGTGCTGGGTCGGTCCGAAAACGTCGTGAAACGCCGCCTCGAGTGCCTTATCCACAGCTTCCATGCCGGCATCGGCACCGAGGGCCGCGAGGCTTGTCACGCCGTGGCCCGTGATGCCGCAGGGTACGATGCCGGCGAAGTGGGACAGGTCGGGCGCCACGTTGATGGCGACGCCGTGCAGGCTGACCCATCTCCGCAAGCGAACGCCGATGGCTGCGATCTTGTCCTCGACGACCGGGCTACCGTTCGACGGGCGCTCCTTCACGACCCAGACACCGACGCGGTCGGCGCGGGACTCGCCGGTGACGCCGAGCCGGGCCAGCGCGCCAATGACCCACGCCTCGAGGCCCCCGACGAAGCCGCGCACGTCGCGGCCGCGCGCGCCGACGTCGAGCATCGCGTAGGCGATCCGCTGGCCGGGACCATGGTAGGTGAGCTGGCCGCCGCGACGTGTCGGATAGACGGGAAAGCGGTCGGGCGAGAGCAGGTCCTCTGGCCGCGCGCTGGTGCCGGCCGTGTAAAGGGGCGGATGCTCGACAAGCCAGACCAGCTCCTCGGCGCGGCCCTCGGCGATCGCCTGCGCGCGGGCTTCCATGAAGGCCTCAGCCTCACGGTACTCAACCGGACCGGGTGACACCACCCACGCGACCGGCCGGGTCCCAACGAAGAGCGATGCGGCACCGGGCGAGACGGTCCGACGTGGGGTGCTGCTTGGCGTTGCCGGCTGGAAGGTGGACATCGAGCGCATGGTGCGAGTCTAGCGAAAAGCCCCGGAGAAGGCGAGCATCCGGCTTGCATGAACGCGGCACGTCTGTTACCTCCGGCGCCTTGGCGGAGCGCTTGTTCGCACCGCCCGTGTTCGCTATAAGCGGGCACTTCGCCCTGGGCGCGCCGCAGACATCGTGCGCCCCGAGACACTGCGGTCGTGGCGGAATTGGTAGACGCACTACCTTGAGGTGGTAGCGGGGCAACCCGTGGAAGTTCGAGTCTTCTCGACCGCACCAGTCTCGCCGGGGCGCCTCGCTCACCGGGGGGAGCGCAAAGGCGCCGAGATGCGCCCCGCCGGCCCTGGACCGGCCCCTGGACCGGCCCCTGGACCGGCCCCTGGACTGGCCCTGGAATTGAACCGGCCCTGGAAATCACGCGAGTTGGGGCTGGCTGGCCCGCCGGTTGCGGGCGGCGTCTCTGCCCGCGTTGTCCACCGACACCTGGGTCGCTGTGGCGACGCGAGGCCCGGCCGGTCCTTGAGACGCAGCCTTTCGGCCGGACCCGGATCTATCGAGTTTTTCGAATCGTGGCGGGCGCGACCCGCGTCGACCATCCGCCCACTCGCGCGGCTTCATCCCGCTGGCTTCCGCCGGACCGGCGGCCCTCGCGGCGCCTCTCGGCTGGCTGTGGCCCCGGTGCGGCAGCGGCGAGCCGCTCGCGCGGGGCCGGTGCCAGCAGCGTGACCGGCGGGTCGTCGGGCGCGAGACCCGGGTTGGCCGCCGCGCCGGCCGCACCTGCCAGCACCTCGACAGCGGCGGCCGCCGTGCCATCCGGAACGGGCCTACCGTCGCCCCGCGCATCGACGCGCTGCGGCCCGGTCGTCCCATAGAACGGAATGAGAGTCCGGGGTGCCCCAGCTGGCGCAATCTTGGCCAATCGAGGGGAAAGCTCGGCCTCGTAAGCAGCAGTGCGCGGCTCGAGCGGGGTCTTGGCCCTGAGGTGAACCACCCGATAGCCTCGCGACTTGAGCTCGCCCAGGATCTGCGGCAGCGCCTTCGCCGTCGACGCCTTGATGTCGTGGAACAGCAGGATGCCGCCGCGGCGTGCCTCGATGCGCTCGAGCGTCAGCCGTGCAAGCCGTGCCGCGTCGCCGATGTAGCTGTCGTTCGACACGACATCGACGGTGAAGGTGGCGATGCCACGAGCCTGCAGATGAGCAAGCAGTGCCGGACTGTCCGACAGGCCCGGAAAGCGGAAGAAGGGTGCGATCGGCCGGCCGGCAGCCAAGGCGATGGCTGCGAACCCGCGCTCGATCTCGTCGCTCGCGCGCTCGAACGGCAGGCGGGCGATGTTCAAGGGGTGGGTATGCGTGTGCCCGCCCAGGGTGTGGCCGCGGTCGAGCACGTCGCGGACCGTGGCCGGGTAGGCGAGCGCCATGCGGCCGACGGAGAAGAACGTGGCCTTGGTGCAATAACGGTCGAGCGTATCGAGGATCGACTTGGTGATCCAGGGCATCGGTCCGTCGTCGAATGTGAGCACGACCTCTTTCGGGCCGAGGAACGTCTCCTCGCGCGCCTGGCGCGATATGTCACCGTAGAGCGGCCCCGAGCTGGCGTCGACCTCGACGATGCGCGAGACCCCGAGCCCGCCTCCGGTCCCAGGGCAGCCCTCGGCGCGGGGGCGCTCTGGCACGGCGACGGAGCCCAGAAGGCACGTGACGGCGATGGCGGCAAGACGGCGGGCGCTGCGCATGGCGGTGGATCTATCTCTCCGTTCGTGCGTCGCGAGCCGTGCTGGCCGCCGGGAGCGACGGGTGCGCCCTGCACGTCATCAGTTGCGGAACAACCGCGTCTGCCAGTTGTCGTCATCCTCGCTGCGCCAGCGGGCGCGCGGCGCCGGGGCTGGGGGCGGTGCTGCCGGAACTGGCTCGGCCACCACCGCGGCCGGAACCGGCGCGGCAACGCCGGGCGCGGCCAGAGGTGTGACGCTGCCCTTCGCGGGCGCGGGCGTCGCCGCTGCCGGCGTGGCGGTGCCGGCAGGTCGCGTGACGCGCCCGGCCGGGGCTGCGGCCGCCGGGACGCTCGACACCGGAGCCGAGCCCGCCGCATCACCCGATGCCTCTCCGCCCGTTGCGACTGGCCACACGATGGATCGGTTGGCGAGCGGCGTCCGGGCCACGATCTGCTGGCGGCGCGACAGCTCCTTGTCGGCCTGCGCGTCGAACTCGGGGAGCGTGGCCGCTGGAGATTTCGACACCATGTGCACGACTTTGAACCCGCGCGCCTTGAGCTCGCCGAGCAGCGCCTTCAAAGCGCCTGCGGTCGACGGCTGGATATCGTGGAACAGCAAGATGCCTTTTCGCCGCTGCGCGAGCTGCGCCAGGATCACGCGCTGGACCTCGGCAGGGTTGCGGGTGCGGAAGTCGCGGCTGTCGACGTCGATCGAGAAGATGCCCTGGTCGCGCGACTTGAGGTGCTGGGTCATCGACCGACTGTCCGCGAGGTAAGGATAGCGGAAAAAGGGTGCAATTGGCTGGCCCGCAGCCTTAGCGACGGTGCTGATCGCCAGCTCGACCTCGCTGCGCGCCGTCGGTCCGCTGATCGTGCGCTGGTTCCGGTGCGACCACGTATGGGTGCCGATCGTATGGCCGCGGCGCATGGTCTCGCGGACCAGCTCGGGATCGCTGGCGGCCATACGGCCGACGACAAAGAACGTCGCACGCGTGCAGTGAGCGTCGAGGGCGGCCAGAACCGGCACCGTATATGTGCGCAGCGGACCGTCGTCGAACGTCAGCACGACCTCTCCGTCCTCCAGGAAGTCGTTGTCCTTGTATTGTTGCTGGCCGAACAGCGGCCCGCCCGCCGTGTCGATCTCGACGACGCGCGACACGCCGAGAACGTCGCGGCGGCCAGCGCAGCCGTCGGCTCGGGCCTGCCCCGGCGCCTGTGTGCTTTGGCCGGTAGCGGGCTGGCCCGGGCCAGCTGGCGATGCCTGCGCGCGTGGCGGCGACACCTGCTCCTGCGAGCGCGGCGCGGGAGGCGTCGGCGCGACGGACGTCTCGGCCAGCGCGATGCCGCCGATCAGGGTCGTTGCTGCCAGGCTCAACAGGGCTGCGCGCATGTCGGGCGTCCTTCCGGGCCGTCGAGCGCTGCCCTGCGGCCCGCGGGGATCGCGGCGACGCCGATGGCGGTGCGCAGGAACGGGCAAATCACTCGGCAAATCATTGTGCGAACCTTACCCCATCGGGGCCGTCCCACAAAATGGCGGCGAAATCGCGCAGTTGGCCCGCAAGTGGGGGCGCGCGTGTCGAGTTGTTGCAATCGGGCACCGTTTGCCTGACCCGGATCAGGTCGGGTTTTGCCACCCGGTCCGCTATGATAAGGCGGGAGAAGGGCGCGGATTCGACGCGCCGGGGATCGCGCCGCGCCTGCCATTTGCCGCCCGCCGAGCCATGCCGACCTGACCGTGCATCCTGCCGAGAGCATCCGCCCATGGCCGAGACCGACAAGCCCGCCGTCGAGGCCGAGGACACCGCGAGGCGGCTCGCCGACCTCGTGCCGGATATCGCTGGCGCGGTCGCCGACGGCGACCGGCCGCGCCTCGTCGAGCTGACGGCGGCGTTAAAGCCGCGCGACCTGGCCGACGTCGTCGAGCTGCTCGGGCCGGACGCGCGCGTCGCGCTGATCCTGCTGCTCGGCAAGGACTTCGACGTCGAGGTGCTATCCGAGCTCGACGAGACCGTGCGCGACCAGCTCTCCGAGGCGCTGCCGAACGAGTTTCTCGCCCGCGCCGCCACCGAGCTCGACACCGACGACGCCGCCTACCTCATCGAGGGTCTGGAGGAGGAGGATCGGCAGGAAATCCTCGGCCAGTTGCCCTCGAGCGAGCGCCGGGCGCTGGAGCGCAACCTCGAGTATCCGGAGGCGACCGCTGGACGGCTGATGCAGGCCGACTTCGTCGCCGTTCCGCCCTACTGGACCGTCGGGCACGTCATCGACCACATGCGCGACACCGACGACCTCCCCGACACGTTTGCCGAGATTTTCGTCGTCGATCCGGCCCACCGGGTGCTCGGGAGCGTCGATCTATCGCGTCTGTTGCGAGGCAAGCGCGACGTGGTGGTCGACCGGATCATGCGCGAGGACCGCCATATCGTCGGCGCCAGCGCCGACCAGGAGGACGTCGCTCGCCAGTTCGAGCGCTACGGGCTCGTCTCGGCGCCGGTGGTGGACGCGGACGGCCGGCTGGTCGGCGTGGTGACGGTCGACGACGTCGTCGACGTCATCAAGGACGAGGCCGAGGAGGACATGAAGAAGCTCGCGGGAGTCGGCGACGAGAGCCTCGCCGACAGCGTCATGGCGACGGCAAAGAGCCGCGTACCTTGGCTGGTCGTGAACCTCGGCACCGCGATCCTCGGGTCCATGGTGATCCAGCAGTTCGACGCCACCATCGAGCAGATGGTCGCGTTGGCCGTGCTGATGCCGGTCGTCGCATCGATGGGCGGCAACGCCGGTACCCAGACCATGACCGTGACCGTCCGCGCGCTGGCGACCGACAAGTTGTCGCGGGTCAACGCACCGCGCGTCGTGACCCGAGAGGCGCTGGTCGGGCTCGTGAATGGCCTCGTGCTGTCGACGCTGATCGCCGCGGTGGTGTTCGTGTGGTTCGGCTCGGGCAAGCTCGGCGCGGTGATCGGCGCGGCGATGGTGGTCAACCTCTTTGCCGCCGCGGTGGCCGGCATCCTGATCCCGCTCGCGATGCATCGCATGGACCTCGATCCGGCCCCGGCATCCGGCGTCTTCGTGACCTGCGTGACGGACGTCGTCGGCTTTTTCGCGTTCCTCGGGTTGGCGGCCGTGCTGTTGTTCTGAAGGGGCAATCGAGGAGTGGAGCGCATGCCCATCGAGATCCGTCCGCTGGAGGCTGGCGACGAGGCCGAGTGGCGGCGGCTTTTCCTGGCCTACATCGCGTTCTACGAGGCCGAGGTGCCCGACACCGTCGTTGCGCTGACCTGGCGGCGGCTCGTCGGCCGGGAGGACGGCATGCGCGGCTTCGTCGCCGGGCGTGTGGGCGGCCCGCTGTCGGGGATGGCGGTCGCTGTCTTGCACCGCTCCACGTGGTCGGCCACCTGGTACTGCTATCTCGAGGATCTCTTTGTCGATCCAGAAGCACGCGGCGGCGGGATCGGCCGCGCTCTGATCGAGGCCGTGTACCGTGCGGCAGACGCCGAGGGCGCCACACGCACCTACTGGGTGACGCATGAGGACAACCGCACCGCGCGGCGCCTTTACGACCAGTTGGCGGCCAAGTCGCCATTCGTCCAGTACCGTCGCACGTAGACCGATCCGACCTTTGTTGCGTGCCGGTGATCTCCGGTGATTAATGCTGCAGCCGATCGATCGCTTCTTCAGGTGGGCTCCATGCCAGACGACGCGGCTCCCGAGCCGTTTACCGACAGCCGGGTATCCGCGGCCGGCAAGCGCGTGCGCCACATGCGGCAGATCCTGCTGTGGCCGGTCTATCTGCTGCCGCTCGACGAGGACGGCCCGATCGAGAACCACTGGGAGCACCTGAGAAAGTCGTCGCCCGGCAATCCCTGGCGCGAGGTCGACGACGAGTTCGGCGATCCGAGCGAGTTCCAGGCGCGCCATTACAACGAGTTCGTCACCTTCCTGCCGGCCGTGCAGCGCTTCCTCTACGGCCAGGGCATAGGGCGGGTCGTTCACCGCACCTATGGCGAGAGCCCGATCACGGTCATGCGGCGGACCGATCTTAAGTCGGCCCGCGTCACGCTCGATCCCGGATCCGAGCCCGTCATTCTCGATATCGCGCACGTCGATCTCTACTTCTTCTTCGACATCGACGTGGCGCTGCTCGCGCTCGAGGTGGCTGCCGACGACCTGCCGTTCGAGGTGGCGCAGGAAACGCTGTTCCGTTTCGGCCGCGCCTATCCGGCCTACTGGGAGGCCGATGGCCGCGGCGGCCACTGCCCGTGGAAAGTCGAGTGGCTCGGCGCTGCCGGCGAGGTGCTGGTGACCTCCGACTACGAGCGCAAGGAGAAGTTCCTGGCCTTCGTCTGCAAGCACCGCGCGCCTGCGGTGGCAGCGCACTGGGAGCACCTGCTGGCACCGCTGGTGCTGCACCACAGCGATCGGCAGGGACCGATCCGCTTCCGCCAGCTCGAGTACTACCGAATGCCATACATGGTCTATCTGGCCATGGAGAACGCAGCGGCACTGACCCGGCCAGACCTCGTGCGGCTGGCGATCGGCAGTGCACCCGGCGATTCCGGCGAGTTGCCCTACTCCGACAAATACCTCGAGGGCTTCGAGCAGCGGCATTGCTACGACCGCTACTGCGACTTGAGGCAAGGTGCACGCTATGGGTCGCGCTTCATGACGACGGGCCACACCCTGGTCGTCATCGGCGAAGGCAGCGACCGCTTCTTCACCGACCAGGAAGGCGGACTTCTGTCACGGTTCCGCCACCAGCACTTCCTGCTGTTCCTCATCGCCCACTTCCAGAAAGCCGCGATCCGGATGTTCTCCGACCGGCTGGTTGCGATCGTTAGCCGGCTCGACGTGGCGAGCCACGACGCCAACCGCCAGTTCCGCCGATCGATCCGCAACACGCTCGAGAACTTCCTGCGTTTCGAGCACCGCTATTGGTTCCACGAGGTGTCGAACCACGCCCAGGCGCGCGAGCTGTTCTCGATGACGCGCAGCCAGCTCGAGCTCGACGCGCTTTACGACGAGGTGCGCGAGGAATTGCAGGATATGGGGAACTTCCTCGAGGTCGAGGCCATGCGGCGCCAGAACGAGACCGTGGTGCGGCTGACCGTCGTCACGATTCTCGGGCTCATCGGCACGATCACCACCGGCTTCCTCGGCATGAACCTTTTCGCCTGGGCGGACCAGCCGGTCGAATGGCGCGTGCTGGCGTTCCTGGCCATTCTGGTCCCGACCTTCGCGCTGACATTGCTGACCATCGTCAAGTCGCGCAAGCTTTCGGAATGGATGGACGCGATGGCCGACGACACGCAGTCGGCGGGCAGCAAGTTCAAGGCGTTCCTGAGGGTCTGGTTCGGGCGATGACGGGCCGCGGATCAGCGCCGCCTCGGGCATCCTCGGGCTATGCCGAGCGGCAAGGCCTCAGCGCAGGGCGCGATCGCGGTTGCGGGTCGCATCCCAGCCCGTGATCGTGTCGAGCCCCTTGGCGCCCGAAAATCGAGCGCCGGAAACGTCGGCCCCGGAGAGATCGGCACCCGAAAGATCGGCGCCTGAAAAATCGGCGCCGGTGAGGTCGGCATCGACCAGACGCGCTCCGACGAGGTTGGCCCCCTTGAGCGAGGCGTAGGCGAGCAGAACGTAGCCGAGGTCGGCGTTCGCGAGGTTCGCCCCGTCGAGCTTGGCGCCCAAGAACTCCGTCCGCCAGATGTGCTCGATGAAGCCGGTTTTGCCGAACGGGGCCATGGTCGAGCCGGAGAGGTCGGCGCGGGTGAAGTCGGCGCGGTGGAAGCGGCCGAAGATGCGGGCGCCACTCAGCCGCGCGCCGGCAAAGCTCGAGGCCTCGTGGGCCTCGGACACGAGCGTCGTGAAGCCGCTCGGACGGAGCAGGCTCGCCCGGTTGAGGTTTGCACCGTCGAAATTGGTGGCCACCATGGTGATGCGGTCGAGCCGGGCGCCTTCCAGGTCTGCGCCGGCGAGCACCGCGCCCGAGAGGTCGGCGCCGAACAGGTCGGCACCCGCCAGCCGCGCCGACTTGAAGTCTAGGCCGGACAGGTCGAGCCGCTGCAGGTCGCGTCCGCCGAGGTCGAGCGGGGTCCCGGGCCGGGCTGCGGCCAATTGCATGGCGATCTCGCGGGCGGAGAGGTCGGCGGCAGGTGCCTCTGATACGACTGCCAATGCCGCCACCGCGACGAGCGCCGCTGCGGCAATGCATCGGGTCGCGGAGCGGTGGCGACGAGGAAGCGCGACGTGGGTGACGATCATGACTTGATCCTATCACGGCCCTGCGTCGGCAGGGAACGCATCGCGTCACCCGCCGATCAACCGCAGCACCCCCTGGAAAAGCTGCACGGCGGCGGGATAGCCCTGGAGGATCTGCGACAGGTCGATGGCAAGCCCGCGAGCGGCCTGCTTCTGCTCTGCGGTCGGCGTGCCGTCGTTCAGGAGGGCTTCGAGCCGGGCCAGTCGCTCGGCCACGTGCTCCCAGCCTGGAGAGCCGGCGGCGGAGGCCCGCCAGCGCTCGATTTCGGGCAGCACGGCGGAATAGTCGGTGAGCGTGACTGCGGCGGTTACGGTCGAGCCCTGCACGACGTTGCCGCGCCCGACCTGAGCGCCGGGCGAGTTGCTGGCCGTGTAGTGGGTGGCGGTGTGCGTCGTGGTGTGCGTGTTGCGCGGCGTTTCCGGGCTTGCGACCCGCGCGCCGGGCGAGTTGGCCGCGACGTGGGTGTTATTGCCCGAGACGACCGTGTCGGCCTTAAAGGACTCCACGGTGCCGAGGTTCAGATTTTCGATTGTGCCGTTCGTAAAGTTGACGGTGTAACTGGTATTGGCCTCTATGGCGTTGATCTTTTCGGTCAGAAGCAGCCGCGCTCTTTGCAGGAATTCGTCGTGACCTGTGAAATAGGCCTTGCTGCCGTCGTTGCAGGAGACACAGAGATAAAGCCGCTGCGGAGCGGAACCAGAGCTGTGCACGAGAAGGAAGATCGCAGCCAGGAAGCAATAGGCGGCCATCGCAAGGAACACTGTGCTTTGAGCAATGGTGCCGGAAAACCAGCCGGATGTCGGAGCGGCCTGGGCCAGGGCAAACAACGCGGCCCCGACATATGCTGCGGCCAGGCGACGCTCGCGCTGCCCATTGGGCGGCACGAGCACACCAATTGTCACGGATGCAATGCTCGAAATTGCAATCGTCTTATCTTCAAGCAGCAGCGCACGTCGCTCGATCCGGAAGCTCTCGAACGTTGCCATGCGAGCGTCGTTCTCGCCAACCGATACGTACGTTTTCACCGCAACGCCCCGAGAAAGTCTCTGCCTGACCGGCCTGAGCCGGGAACCTATGACGGAGAGCCTATTACTCTGAGCGAAAAATAGTCCAGAGCGCTGATGAGAAAATCGGATCAGGGGCCGGCGGTGAGACGTGTCCCCGCCTGTCAACTCGTGGGCGCGTCGAGCTTGCGCGTCAGGTTCTCGAACTCGCGCCTCAGCTCCTCGTTCTTGAAGATCTGATCGAAGGTCGGCGCCTCGAGCTTCTGCAGTGCCTCGAACGAGGACGAGCCCTCGCGCATGAGGTTCCGAAGCTGGAACGACGCCTCCACGGTCTCGAATGTGTTGTCGGCGATGCGCAGGTCGTGGGTCGCGCGCGCACGCGCCTTTGCGATCTGCTCGCGCTGCTGCTGGAGGTACCGGCGATAGCCGCGGGCAGCCTCCTCGGCCAGCTTCTGGCTCTCGCGGTTGGCTTCCAGCGCCCGCTTCTGATCCGGGCGGTTGTCGGCGCGCAACAGGTCGGCGGTCTTCGCGCGGGCGGCGGCGACGTCTTTCAGGATGGCGTCGAGGCGCGGCAGGTATTGCGAGTCGATCTTGGCGATCGCCATGTCCTGGGCGTGCACCAGCATGGCGAACAGCGCGGCATGCATGGCGAAGTACTTGCGCGCCGCGTTCATGTTGTCGCCGGAAGCCGCCATCAGCTTGGCGAGCTGCCCGTCGATGAGCTTGGCGGCCTCGAACACGGCGGCGAGGCGCACGAGGTCGCCCGACAGCACGCTGTCGAGCAAGAGGTCGACCTGCTCCGCGCCGAGCTGCACGCCCGACTTCTGAAGCGCTGCCTGGATCTCGCCCTTGGCGGTCCGGATCTCCGACCGGTTGGCTTCGATGCGCTTCTGCGCATCCTCGATGGACGCGGCAAGGCTCGACACCGTGTCAGTGATGACGCCGGGCAGCATGCCGTCCTTGGGCGCGACGAGCTGCTTCTCTTTGAATTTGACGATCTGGTCCTCGAGCTCGCGGATGTTGCGGCGCAGACCCTCGACCTTCTTCTGGACGTCGACGACCGGCACGTCGGTGACGATGCCGAGCGCAGCCTCGAGCAATGACTTGACCTTTGCCTCGCGGTCCTCGCGCGTCTCGGTCCAAAGCGGTGTGATGACGAACTCGTCCTTGCCGGGCAGCTTCTTGGTCTCGCTGCGCTGCTGGGCGGTATCCTGAAGAACGCTGTCGATCGCGGCCATCAGCCGCCGCGCCTGCTCGTAGGCGGGCTCGCCCTCGCGCGGGTCTCGGGCCACGGCGCCGGTAGGCGCTGCGGAAGAGCCGGCGGGTGCCGGCGCTGCGGGATCGGTCTTCTGGGCGAGACGTCCGGGCGCCTCGCCCGCGGTACGCGACAGGAGGTCGGCTATGCCGTCGCGGCGTGCCGACTGGGCTACGGCAGAGGCCTCGGTCAGCGCCAGCAGGGCGGCGCCGAGCAACAGTGCAGAGAGATGGTGACGTCTGGACATGACTCGGCCCTCCGGAGCCGCAAATAGCCGCTGGAACAAGGCGAATCCATGGTGCCCCGGCACGGGACCGGCGCTACCGCTGCCACTCAGGGCGAATTCACCTTATCGCGTGCAGAGCGGATGACCCCGAGCAGGACGTCGTCGATCTGACGCGCGTCGGTGAGCACGATCATCTCGGCAATGGCGGGGCCCGCACCCGGGAGCCGCGCGCGCTCGAACCCTTGTCTTGGCACCTTTCCGTCCCCGGGCAGGCCGAGCCGGACATCCCTGGCACTCGGTGCGATGACCGCGAACTCGCGCGGATCCGACAGAGTGACGAGCCCGTCGCGCACGCCGGTGACCGTCCCGGGCTGCGCGGCGACGACGACACGCATGAGGTGCCGGGCGAGCGGGCCGTAGGCTTTGCCGCGGGCCAGCACGGCCTCGATGTCGGCGGCGGAGGCGGGCAGCTGGGCCGCGGGCGGCGGGGGAGGAGCGGGCTCTCGCTCTCGGGCCGGTGTCGGCTCGGTCGGAGGCGCGGCTGCGGGTGGTGGCGGCGTACGGCCCGCACGCGGCGGCGGGTCGAAGGCCTCGGCCGCGAGGGCGCGGATGTCGGGCTTCTCGGCGTAGATCGGGCGCCCGCCGTTGTGGTGGATGCGCTCGAGCCAGGAGGCCTTGGCGAACGTGAACCGCTGCCGGCGCAACCAATCGATGATGTCGTTGCGATGCGGCAGTCCCTCGGCGCGAATGGCCGCCATCCAGCCTTCGAGATTGCGGCCCGTGTCGGCCTCGAGGCTCTCGATGAATTCCCGCTCCTTCTCGGCGTAGTCGATCGCCATCGCGGTGCCCTGGCCCTCCGTCGGCCCTAGATCCAGCGCCTGGTGCGCGCGGCGTAGTCACGCCATGCATCGCCGAAGCGGGCCTCGAGGTGGCGCTCCTCCGGAATGATGGCAAGCCACGTCACCAGTGCCGCGAACAGGGGCACCAGGATGACGAACCAGATATTCTGCGTCAGCTCGGCTGCGCCGAGCAGCAGTAAAATCTCGGCCAGATAAATGGGGTTCCGGCGGAGCGCGTAGGGACCCGAGGTCACGAGGTTCGTCGCGCCCTTGTTCGGCATTACCGTGGTCTCGCCCCGGACGAGGGTCATCACCGCCCATGCCATCAGTGCAACACCCGCTATGCCAAAGCCGGCGCCGACGAGCCGCGCCGCCGTATCGTTGATGCCGGGCCAGGGCAAGGGTGCGATCCGACCGAGCAACCACGCCGCGACGATGGCTCCGGCAAAAAGCACGGGCGGCCAGGGGAAGAACGCCGGGCGGTCGGGAGGGCTGGAGGTGGCATCGTCGGACATGTGATGGCGTTCGATCCAGGGCGGCGGGCCGGCGCACGCCGCTGCCAGCCATTGTGTCGTCGCGACTATACCCTACGACAGGGCGACGTCTCATGACGATCGCGGGGCGGGACGGGCGGTCGCGCGACCCTGCCCGTGCGAACGCTCCTAGACGCCGCACTGGCCGCGATGTCGGAGATAGTGATCTGCCAGAACGATGGCGGCCATCGCCTCGCCGACCGGAACGGCACGAATGCCGACGCACGGATCGTGCCGCCCTTTGGTCAGGATCTCGGTCTCGTTGCCGTGGCGGTCGATGGTACGCTTCGGCAGCAGGATCGACGACGTGGGCTTCACCGCGAAGCGCACCACCACCGGCTGTCCGGTCGAGATGCCGCCGAGAATGCCACCGGCATGGTTCGACATGAAGACCGGGTGGCCTTCGCCGTCCATCCGCAGCTCGTCGGCGTTCTCCTCGCCAGCGAGCTCGGCGGCTTTCATGCCGGCGCCGATCTCGACCGCTTTGACGGCGTTGATACTCATCATCGCTGCCGCCAGGTCCTGGTCGAGCTTGCCGTAGAGCGGCGCGCCCCAGCCCGATGGCACGCCCTCGGCCACAATCTCCACCACCGCGCCGATCGACGAGCCTGCCTTGCGGATGCCGTCGAGATAGCCCTCCCAGGCGTGCGCGGTCTCCGGATCGGGACAGAAGAACGGATTGGCGCCGACCGCATCCCAGTCCCACCGCGAGCGGTCGACCATGTGCGGGCCCATCTGCACCAGCGCGCCGCGGACGGTGACGCCCGCGATCACCTTACGGGCTATCGCACCGGCCGCGACCCTGCAGGCCGTTTCGCGCGCGCTCGAGCGGCCGCCGCCGCGATAGTCGCGAATGCCGTACTTCTCCCAGTACGTGAAATCCGCGTGGCCCGGCCGGAAGGTGTCGCGGATGTCACCATAGTCCTTCGATCGCTGATCGACGTTGCGGATCAGCAGCGACACCGGCGCGCCGGTCGTTACTGCGACGCCCTTCTCGTTCTCGAACACGCCCGAAAGGATCTCGACCTCGTCGGGCTCGCGGCGCTGCGTGACGAAGCGAGACTGGCCCGGCTTGCGGCGATCGAGATCGGCCTGGATGTCGGCGGCCGTCAGGGGAATGCCCGGCGGGCAACCGTCGACGACGCAGCCGATGGCCGGTCCGTGGCTCTCGCCCCAGGTTGTGATGCGGAAAATGTGTCCGAACGTGTTGTGCGACATGAGCCCCGGTGGATGGCGAGAGAAGCGGGAAAGACGCGGATGCAACCTTTGCGCGGACAGTGTGCTTCCCGCAACTCATAGGATCGGGACCTTTCGTGGGCAAGCATTGCGCCCGGGCAATCGGAGTGACAGGTCGGGCCGATGCAGCTTATGAACAGATTGCGTACTGCGTGAGTCGCTCTGGAACATGTCGAGAACTGTCGTCTCCGATTCGCAGCGGATACGGCGGCTTGTCGCGTGTGCTGGTGCGGGCGGCCCTGCGAAGGGCGGCAGTAAAAGTGTCGGCCTGCGGGCCTTTCATGCTTCCAAGAGGGCGTGGCAGGAGCGGCAGGTGTCCACCGGGTCATTCCCGATCGGTCTGAGCAACCGGCCCCGAGCGGCCCGTCACGATAAGAGGAGAGCCGGAGCGGCCGCTGCTCCGGCTCTTTTCATGAGCGGCAGGTCTGGCGTAATGCTCCGTGTGTGGTTTGCCGCGCGGCAGAGGAGGTCCTGTGCGCACGCTCTATCCCGGCGGCTCTATGACACCCGCGCGACGCGCCGTCGCCATGTTGCTGGCGGCTGTCTCAATTCTCACCACTGCGACTGTCGGCGCCGTTGCCGGCAACGGGACGCCGATCGAGCCGGCCACGCAGCACACCATCTCGACGACCGGTGTCCGGACGGCACCAGCAGACGCGGTGCCGGCCATCGTCGCTCCAGTCATCGTCGCTCCGGTCCGGAGGTCCATTCCGAGAACACCGCCAGCGAACGAGCCGCGCGTCACGGGCAGGGCGACCAAAGGCGTCAAAGCGACCGGTGCCGTGCGGCGCGGCGCAAAGTCGGAATCCGCGCAGACCGCGGTCACGCCCGCAGCTCCCGCCCCGCCGAAGTAAGCGCTTTTCCTGGTCGTCGGCCGGCATGGGCGGCCCGTGTCGTCACAGCCAGTCGTCACAGCCAGTCGTCACAGCCAGTCGATCTCACCGCGCCGGATGATCATGATCCGGTCTTGCGGCGCATCGAGACGCAGCGTGTCGAGGGGGTCGAGATCGAGCACGAGGCGGCGCAGCGTCCGGCCGATGCCGCCATGCGAAGCGGCCACCGTGTTGCGCCTCACGCTCTGGAGCCAGTCGCTGGCCCGCTTGCCGAGGTCGGCGTAGCTCTCGCCGCCGACCGGTCGCCAGTTGAACGGGTCGTTCCGCCGGGCGGCGAGCCCCGCGGGGTCCGCGACGGGCATCTCGGAGGCCAGAATGCCCTCCCAATGGCCGTAGTTGATCTCCTTCAGCGCCGGCTCGAGGCGATAATCCATCGTATCGAGGTTCATCGCGCGGCGCACGATCTCCATGGTCTCGCGAGCGCGTCCAAGCGGGGACGACACAAAATCCGCTTCCGCGATAGCCGGCAGAAGCTTTGCCAATGCCTCGCCGTTCCTCAGCGCCTGGTCCCGGCCGAGGCTGTTCAACGGCACATCCTTCTGGCCCTGATAGCGGCGTGCCGCGTTCCAGTCGGTCTGGCCGTGTCGGATGAAATAGACCGTGATGTCGGCGCGGATCATGGAGCGCTAAGCCTTCGGCATCGTCTCTGTCGCCGCAGCATGTCGGTCGAAGGCGCGCCGCCGTCTCGTGGCTTGCCCGGCCCCGAACGCCTGGGCGCCCCGGCACCACGCCATGGCCTCAGTCGCCGGCCCCCGACTTGGAGACCGAAATGTCCGGCGCCTCCTCGTTCTTCATGCCCTGAACGTGATAGCCTGCATCGACGTGGTGGACCTCGCCCGTGACGCCGCGCGACAGATCCGATAGCAGGTACAGACCAGAAGCACCGACGTCCTCGATGGTGACGGTCCGGCGCAGCGGCGAGTTGTATTCATTCCACTTGAGTATGTAGCGGAAGTCCGAGATGCCGGACGCGGCGAGCGTCTTGATGGGGCCGGCAGAGATCGCGTTGACGCGAATGCCCTGCTTGCCGAGGTCGGCGGCTAAGTACCGCACGCTGGCCTCGAGCGCCGCCTTGGCGACGCCCATGACGTTATAGTGGGGCATCACCTTCTCGGCGCCGTAATAGGTGAGCGTTATGAGCGAGCCGCCCGTTCCCATCAGCCTCTCGGCGCGCTTGGCGAGCGCGGTGAACGAGTAGCACGACACGAGCATGGTCTGCGCGAAGTTCTTCTCGCTCGTGTCGACGTAGCGGCCGTCGAGCTCGTTCTTGTCGGAGAAGGCGATCGCGTGGACCAGGAAGTCGAGCCGTCCCCAGCGTTTAGCGAGGTCGTCGAACACCGCGTCCATCGACGCGCTGTCGGTCACGTCGCAAGGCAGCACGATGCCCGAGCCGAGCTCGGCGGCGAGCGGCTCGACGCGCTTCTTGAGCGCGTCGCCCTGATAGGTCAGGGCGATCTCTGCGCCCTGCGCAGCGGCGGCCTTGGCGATGCCCCACGCGATCGAGCGGTTGTTCGCTACGCCCATGACGAGGCCCCGCTTGCCGGCCATCAACGATCCCGTGACCACGCCGGTTGAAGCGTCGCTCTGGCTCATTCGTGCTCTTTCCCTGGAGGATGCTCTTGTCGGGCGGCATCCTACACAAAAGGCCCCTCCGGTCCAGATGCCCGGAGGAGCCCCTATCGGCCGTGCCGGCCCTCTTGACTTGTGGATGGGTCGGCCCGCGGATGGATTGGAGGTGACAAGCGGCCGGCTCGGCTGCGCGATCAGCCTTCCAGCAGCCAGCGGCCGTCGGCGAGACGGCAGGCGACGCCCTCTGCCTTTCGGCTATCGGCACCGCTGCTCAGTAGCACCACCACGTGGCGGCAGACGTTGCCGGAGCCGTCCTTGAACGATGCGGTCGGCTGAACCACGCCGGACAGGCGCCCGTTGTGTCGGTGCCAGACGTAGCTCGCGCCATCGCCCACCTCCGACAGCGCGACCTGCACGCTCTCGAGGGCAGCGATCTCGTCGGCCTCGTCGAGTTCGGCGCGTAGCTCGGCGAACTTCGGGCGCGACCATAGCCGTTCGCGGCTGCCGGGGCAGGTGCAGCTCGGGGCGCTGCCGCCGTTGCCGGTGGTATTGCCGGGGGCGGCGGGTTTGGGTGATTTGGGAGCACGCAACTCGCCCGAAGCCTGCTGCCGGCCAGCCTCGCCCGCGAATGCGAGATCGGGCGCTAGAAAGATGGAGGCGACGAAGGCGAAGCCGGTAAAGGTGGTGAAAGCCAGGACGACCAGGGAGGGCGCAGAACGCATGACGCACAACTTTCTCACTGGAACGCAACGGAGCCGAAGGGCAGGTGACACGCGGTCCAGAATGCGCCAACAGGGTTAAAAGGTGCTCAACGGGCGTGCCGCGTGTAGCAATGCGGGACAGATCTAACGGGGCCGGCCGCCGGCAGGCGTGGCGGGCGGCAAGACAGGAAAGGAATGCCGGCAGTGGGAGAAGGGGGCCGTGGGGCCGACCAGAACGACCGTGTTGATGGCCGCGAGGCCGCCGATTTCACGGCGGCGGACGAGCCGTTCCGCCTGTTCGACGACTGGCTTGCTGAGGCGATGCGCTCGGAGCTCAACGACCCGAACGCAATGGCCCTGGCGACTGTCGATGGCGATGGGCTGCCCAACGTGCGCATGGTGCTCCTGAAGGGCCTCGACGGTCCGGGCACAGCTGCGCGCGGCTTTGTCTTCTACACGAACTACGAGAGTGCCAAGGGCCGCGAGCTTCTCGCCCATCCCAAGGCCGCGCTGGTGTTCCATTGGAAGAGTCTGAGGCGGCAGGTGCGCGTGCGGGGTGTCATCACCACCGTCGACGACAGCGAGGCCGACGCGTACTACGCGACGCGAGCGCGCGGCAGCCGCATCGGTGCCTGGGCCTCGCGGCAATCGCAGCCGCTGGAGGGGCGGTTCGCGCTCGAGGCGGCGGTGGCTTCGTACGGTGCGCGCTACGCGATCGGCGACATTCCCCGCCCGCCACACTGGTCGGGGTTCCGCCTGACCCCGGTCGAGATCGAGTTCTGGCACGATCGTCCGTTTCGCCTCCACGACCGCGTGGTGTTTCGCCGCCCGGGGTCGGAGACCGGCTGGACGAAGCAGCGTCTCTATCCGTGATCGCGCGGCGCGTCCGGCGGTCGCGGCGCGGCGGGGCGCGGCCAACCTCGCTTTCGACCGATTCTCGGCTATGCTCCGCTCTCCCGCTTCGCCGCGTTCGGCTACGGCCTGCTCGGTCGAGCGGCAGGCAAGGCAAGGCAAGGCAAGGTGGTTTCGGGGCGCACGTGATGGCGAGGCGTGACGGCAGAGTTTTTCTCGGCGCGGCGGAGCGTGCGCGAGCTGTTGACTTCGCGCTGCCCAACCGGACGTCACGTGTGCCGGGCGGGGAACGCCGATGCCCGTGATGCGCTTCGTCGGCGAGGTGCCGCCTCGGGCCGCGTTGTGGACCAGCCGGCTCGCCTTCTTCAGTGTTTTGCTGCTGGCCGCAATCCTTTTCCTCCATCGCGTCTTCTCGCTGCCGACGCCGATCGCGCTCAACGCGGCGGCGGTGGCATTCGGACTGGCGGCGATGGCCGTGCTGCTCGGCATCGCTGGTGCCGTCAAGATCTGGCGCGACGGCTCGGGCGGCACCGCGCGCGTGGTTGCCGGTCTCGTCGTCGGTCTCGGTGTACTCGCGGTGCCGCTGGCGATCTGGTCCGGCTCGGAGCGGCTTCCCACGATCAACGACCTGACGACCGACACTGCTTCGCCACCCGCCCTGACAGTGCTGGCCAAGGCGCGCGGTCTTGGCGCCAATAGCGTCGTCTACCCGGGCGCCTCCTTCGCCAAGCTGCAATCGGAGGCCTACCCGGATCTGCAGCCGTTGCTTGTCGAGCGTTCGAGTGCGGAGGCGTTCGAGGTGGCTGCCGACGCGCTGCGCCGTCAGAAGCTCACCATCGTGCGAGAGGATGCGCCGGGCGAGCGTGCGGCGGGCGAGATCGAAGCCTACGAGCGAACGCTGGTGCTGGGCTTCTACGACGATGTGGCGATCCGCGTCAGCGGAGACGACAAGCGCGCCCGCATCGATCTGCGTTCATCCTCGCGCTACGGCCGCCACGACTTCGGCCGCAACGCCGAGCGCATGCGACGCATCCTGCGCGAGATCGTGACGCGGCTCGAGGCGACCGTTCCGACGGCATCGGGCGAACGCTTTCTGCGCGGGCGTGCTCGCGCCGAGCGGCTCGTGCCTAAGCGGCTGAAAGGGGCCGATCCCAGATTGCGTCCGTCGGCAGGTCCGGAGGCCGGCCAGAAACGAGGCCTTTCTCCATCAAGTGCTCAACGTGGGCTTGAACCGAAAGCGTCGCCGCCGTCACAAGACGGGCGTCGATCTCCGGATAGACGACGGGAACAACAGTCCGAATAGTCGCCGCGCCCGAGGCAGAGCGGATCGCGCCGAGGATGGCCTGCTCGCGCCAGCGCCGGTGCAGGAGATAGGCTTTCACGATCCGCTGTGGCTCCTCGATCCGCCCGCCATGCCCGGGCAGATAGACGCGCTCGGGCCGTCCGATGAGAAGCTCGAGCGAGGCCAGATAATCGGCCATGCGGCCCTCTGGCGGGGCGACCACCGACGTGTTCCACGCCATCACATGGTCGCCGGAGATGAGGGTGTCCGCGCCGCGACCCGTCTCGATCGCCAGACAGAGATGGTCCGGTGCGTGGCCCGGCGTATGCAGCGCCACGAGTGCGCTGCCCAGACCCTCGAACTCGATGCGGTCGCCGTGCCCGAGGGTCAGGTCGGGGCGGAACTCGTCGAGGACGAACTCGGTACCCGACGGCGATGTTGCCGGTGGACCCGCCGAGCGGGACGAGGGCGGGCGGGTGCGCCCGAAGCCGGCGCTCCGCGCGCCCGTTGCGGACGTCAGCGCGGCGAGGCCGTCGACATGATCCTTGTGGGTATGGGTGATGACGATGTGCGTGATCTCGCGTCCGTTCGCCGCCGCGAGGATGGCGTCGCGATGCACCGCGTCGTCCGGCCCCGGATCGACCACCACCAATCGATTGCTGCCGACAAGATACGTGTTGGTGCCCTTGTAGGTAAACGGGCCGGGATTGTTCGCGACGATGCGGATCACGCCGGGTGCCATCTCCGAGGGCACGCCGTAACGGAACTGCATGCCAGTCTTGAACGACAGCTTCTCGGTCATCCGGCGGCTCCATTCTGCGCCGGGCGACGTGCGGCACTGTATCGGCCAACGGCTCCGGTTCGTGACGCGGGATTTTGCCGGCAGGGGAGGCATGGCCTTGCGTTAGCCCCGACAGACCCGGCGCACCGCTGCGGAGCAACGAAGACAACACCGATGATTGGTCGGAGCGAGAGGATTCGAACCTCCGACCCCTTGCTCCCGAAGCAAGTGCGCTACCAGGCTGCGCTACGCTCCGCCCGACCGTTCGTCCCGCAAGGCCCACCGCTGCCGACCCGCATGCGGGCCTGGTGGCTGGTCTGTTGGCGAGACATGGCGCGGCGGGCCTCGATGGACCGCCGCGCGGGAGGCGGCTTTATAGCTACGTCGGCAGCGGCTGGCAAGGGATCCGGCGCGGCGGCATGAACCGGTGGGCGCTTTGGCCGATCGGCTAAGCGCGGCCGCAGGCCTGGCCTGGACCATTGGATCGCTTTGGCAACAGGAAGACTCTGGCCGAAGCGTTGCCGTTCTGTGTCCAAATCACTATGGTGCCGCTCTCGCTGCGCCGGGCCATGTCCGCGCGGCACGCTGGGGCGTCGCCAAGTGGTAAGGCAGCGGATTTTGATTCCGCCATGCGTAGGTTCGAATCCTGCCGCCCCAGCCAAGCCAATTCCTTTCGATGACGTGGTCTCCGGACCTCGTCACCGCCCACCAGAGAGCGCCTGCGGCCTCGCCGCTATCCTCCGCACGTGCGCTTGCCGCGCGTGTTGACCCCGGGGCGTCCGGTCACTACCACTGGACCCTCCAGCAACATGGAGTGGCCAGGTTGCGCACGCTGCGGCCACCATCACCGTGATCGAGCTTCTGATTGTCGCTAGCCTGATTTGTCTCAACGGGCTGTTTGCACTCTCCGAGCTGTCCGTCGTCTCGGCCCGGCACCCGCGTCTCAAGGCCATGGCGGCCGCCGGTCGCCACGGTGCCCACCGCGCACTTGCACTGGCCTCCGACCCCGGCCGTTTCCTGTCCGCGGTCCAGATCGGAATCACGCTCATCGGCATCGTCAACGGCGCCTATTCGGGTGAGGTCTTCGGCGACAACGCAGCGGCTGCTTTACGCCACCTCGGGACGCCCGATACCGTCGCCGGCCCGCTCGGCTACGGCCTCGTCATCGCCGTGATCACGTATCTCTCGGTGATCGTGGGGGAGCTTGTGCCGAAGAACCTCGCGCTGCGCGACGCGGAGGTCATTGCCTGTGCGGTGGCCCCAGCTATGACCGTTTTCTCGCGCGCCGCGGCGCCGGCCGTGTGGCTGCTCGACGCCTCGACGCGCCTTGTGTTCTACGCTTTCGGCCACACGACGGAGAGCGAAGCGAGGGTCACGGACGAGGAGATCCGCACGCTCATCGCGGAGGCCGAGACGGCGGGCGTCATCGAGAAGGGCGAGCGCGAGATGATCGCCGGCGTGATGCGGCTCGCCGACCGCGCCGTCATCGGCCTCATGACCCCGCGCACCGCCGTCGACTGGATCGACCTCGCGGCGTCCGAGGCCGAGATCCGAGAGCGCCTCATCAGCACGCAACACTCGCGCCTGCCCGTTGGCGAGGGCTCGACCGACGCATTGATCGGCGTCGTCCAGACGCGCGAGCTACTTTCCGCGATCCTGTCCGGCCGCCCGCTCGACGTGCATGCCCACGTGCGCAAGGCGCCGGTTGTGCCCGAGATCGCCGACGCGCTCGACGTGCTCGGCGTGCTGCGCGAGGCGGCCGTGCCCATGGCGCTCATCTATGACGAGTACGGTCACTTCGAGGGGCTCGTGACGCCGGCCGACATCCTCGAGGCGATCGCCGGAGTATTCAAGTCGGACACCGCCGGGCTCGAGCCCTATGCCACCGAGCGCGACGATGGTTCGTGGCTCCTTTCGGGCTCCATGCCGGTCGACGAGATGGCCGAGCTGATCGGCGTGCCGCTGCCCGAGCAGCGCGGCTACGAGACGGTAGCGGGCTTCGTGCTCGCGCTCTTCCAGCACCTGCCGAAGACGGGCGAGCGCGTCGAGGCGGCCGGCTGGCGCTTCGAGGTGGTCGATCTCGACGGCCGCCGCATCGACAAGGTGCTTGCCTCGCGCCTTACCCCGCGGCGGCGTCTGCTGCCGTGAGGTGCACGGCCCGGCAGCCGCTCGCTTACCCCCGCCGCGAGTTCCACCGAATCAGCGGTTGTTGGCCAGCACGTCGGGCACCGCCTCGTCGAGGTAGCGCGCCTTTTCGATGAGCGGCTCGCCGCAGGGCACCGGCGAGATGATGCCGCGCTCGCGGATCGCCGTACGGCCCGGCGCCAACGAGACGGTCTCGAACGGGAACGACGCGAACGGTCCCGAGCCGCACGTATCGCCCGCCGGCGTCGCGTTGCGCGTCTCGTAGTCGATCGCGGTCGAGACGAGGCCGCCGGGCTGGCCCGGCTGGTGCCAGAACGTGTAGACCTCGATTTGATGCCCAGCGACGCTGCCGTCGCTCGTGAAGCTGATGAAGCCGCGGCCGCGACCGCTGCGGCGGGCTTCGTCGCGCGCCGCTTCGGCGCCCGACGGATTTCCGGCCCAGACGTGTCCGGGACCGCCCGGCTTGGCCGAGTACTCGAACGCGTGCAGATCGACGTTGACCGGCTTGCCCCACACGATGGCCACCTTGGAAACGCTCTCGAGATCGGTCGGCGGCAAGAGGATCGAGCGGGATTCGCCATCGGCGTACAGCAGCGTCGGCGCCTGCGCCGCCCCCTGGAAGAGATCGAGGACGAACGACAGGCGCCCCTCGGCGGAGAGCTGGCGGACGAACACGTATGGCGCATAGCCGATGGTTACGCTCTGGTTCGCGCGGCAGGGATCGGCGACGTCGATCTGCACCCGCCCGCCGGGTAGCGGGGCCGCGTGCGTCTCGCCCGGCCTGCAGGGCGTCGCAGGTCTGGCCGCCTGGGCTTGCGCCGGCGACAGGACCGCGGCGGCTCCGGCGCGCAGGACTTGTGGCATCTGCGGTGCCGCGTCGGCCGGCGCCCGTGCCGTCTCCGAGCGACCGGGCGCGGCGGGTCCGCCAGCCTTCGGGGCCAGGGTCGCCTCGGCAGGGGCCTTGGCGGCCGGCTGGCCGGACTGTGATGCCGTCTCGCCCTCGACGGACCGGCGCATCTCCTCGGCCTTGCGCTTCAAGTCCTCCTCGATCGCTTTTCGCTTGAGCTTGTCGGCGCGGCGCTGGTCGATCGCGTCCTGGCGCGGCTTGGTCACCGTCTCGAGCTCGCGCAGGCGGCGGTCGTCGAGGAACGCCGGCAACTCCGGCTCGGGCGCCTTCTGTGGGTCGGCAGCGGCGGGTGCGCCCAGCGTCACGGGCGGCGGCTGTTCCTGTGCCGCGGGCTGGGCATCGGCTTGGCCATACGCTGCGCACGCAACCGAAGCGGCTGCCGCTGCCCAACGCCGCTTCCTGCCGAGCGCTGCGATCATACCCAACTCTCACCACGCCGAGGACGTTCGATACCCGTGGATGCGGCGCCGGTGCTGACGTTCGTCAGCGCCAACGCCGCGGCGAGGCCGCTCGCTTGGCGTGCGGCCCCCGATGAACGCTGTGAGACAAGACGATCGAACCAAGACCATAAGATGGCGACGACGCGTCCAGAAGCGCACGGATGGCGTTCGGTGCCGCGTGCTAACCCTCCTGCGGGCTTGATTTGCTGCTGAGCAGCAGTCAAAGGTTCGCGCCATGGTGGCACAGGCTCGCAGCACGGGCCCGCCCGTCGTCGCGAGCCCGCGGCAGTCATCGCAACACGACACGCGAGCCCGACGTATCGCATGAGCAACCCAGTCCTGATCGAAGTGACCCGCGGCCTGCTCGTCGAGAGCGAGCACCGTGGCGCGGTTGCGATCTCCGACACCCGCGGCCGACTGCTTCTTGCGCTCGGCGACGTCGCTCGTCCGGTCTTCGCGCGCTCCTCGGTCAAGTCGCTCCAATGCGTGCCGCTGATCGAGTCCGGAGCCGCCGAGCGCTTCGGTTTTGGCGACCGCGAGATCGCACTGGCTTGTGCTTCCCACAGCGGCAGCGACCGCCACGTCGCCGTCGCGAGCGCCATGCTCGAGCGCATCGGGCTTGCTGAAACGGCGCTCGGTTGCGGCGCGCACATGCCCATGGGCGAGACGGCGGCACGCGCGCTCGTTGCGCGGGGCGAGCGGCCAAGTCAGTTGCACAACAACTGCTCGGGCAAGCACGCCGGCATGCTGGCGACGGCCGTCCACCTCGGCGAGCCGCTCGACGGCTATTGGTCGCCCACGCATCCGGTACAGGCCCGGGTCCGCGACGTGCTCGTCTCGTTGACGGGGCTGCCGCTCGGAGCAGACGTCATGGCGATCGACGGCTGTGCGGTCCCGACCTGGGCGGTGCCCGTGTCGGCGCTGGCGCGCCTGTTCGCCGTCGTGGTCACTGGAGAGGGTGTCGCGCCGCCTCGCCAGCAGGCCCTTCGGCGCATCCTCGAGGCGTGCTGGCGCGAGCCCGATATGGTGGCGGGACCCGGCCGTGCCGATAGCGTGCTGATGCAGCGTCTCGCTGGGCGGGTGTTCCTCAAGACCGGCGCCGAGGGCGTCTATTGCGGCGGTTTCCCCGAACTCGGCCTCGGATTCGCACTCAAGATCGACGACGGAACCAAGCGGGCGTCGGCGGGCGCCGCGATGGCGCTCGTCGAGCGGTTCCTGCCCGAGGCACGCGGTCTCGTCGACAAGCGCATCATGCGCAACTGGCGGGGCGATGTCATCGGGACCAATCGCTCGTCGGCGGCGTTCGAGCTGGCGCTCGATGGCTTGAAGCCATAGAGCGCGCCCAGTTCCACCGGTCTCGCAAGCGTCCCGTTCGGCCATCACGCCACCACGGTGTTGGAACTCACCGCAAGGCGGGGATTGCGCGGCGCGTCGCGAGCCAAGTCCGGTCCCTTGGCGACGCCGTGGTCGGCAAGCCGGATGGCGCCGGAGCGGGCCCCGGAGACGAGGTTGCCGCTGACTACGCAGGTGCCGCCATCGGCGTGATCGGAGATCAGGATGCCGATCCCTGCATTCCGGATCAGGTTGCCGCTGGCGATACAGTCCCGCAAATGGCGGCCCCAGCCGATGACGATGCCGGCCGAAGGTGCGCCTTCGATGGTGTTGCCGGTCACTGTCGCGTCGGCCTCCACAGTGATGCCGTCGCCGCGCTTGTCGATGGGCTCGTGCTCGCGGCGGAACAGGTTTCTGACCACGTTGCCCTCGACGACCGCCAGCCGCCCGCCGTGGTCGAAGTTCGTCACCGAGATACCGGTTGCGGCGCCGTCGATGAGGTTCTGTGCGATGAGCGCGCCTTCAAACCCGAACTCGGCGTAGACCGCCACCTCGCCGCAGCGTGAGATGCTGTTCGAGACGATCTGGACGTTCGAGGCCGCGTTGGCGCGGACCGCCGAGTAGGCGCAGTCCGCAATCCGATTGCCCCATACGATCACGTTGCCGGCGCGAAACACGTTGATGCCGTTGCCGTGCTCGCCGGAGCCGCCGCGCAGGGCCCGAATGCCGCTGATGCGGTTCGACTGCACCAGCGTCCCGTCCTCGCCGGGCTGGCTGCGCCAGACCAGAATGCCGTTGTTGCCGCAGTCGCGGATCACGTTGGCGACGATCGCGAGGCCTAAGCTGTCGATCGCACGGATCGCCGCCTCGCCGGTATAGGATATGCGGCAGCCTTCGATGCGACCGGACGCGCGCTCCAACTCGATTCCGTGTCCGCCGCTTGCCACGACGTCGAGTCGCGAAAGCTCGACGTTCCGGCAGCCGGAGAGCCGCACCAGGCCGCCGTCCGAGGGCAGATGGCCTCCGTCGACGGCGAGGTCGGAGAGCGCGATGTCGGCCGCGCTCGTCGCCGTCAGCAGCGCGCCCCCGCCGATCAGCTCGAGCCGCGTCGCGGGACCCGCGCCCGATATCCGCGTGCCTTGCCGCAGCGTGAGCCCGCGCGTTGGGAAGCGGCCGGGGGGCAGGGTGATCGGGGTACCGTCCAGCGCGGCCGTATCGATCAGCCGCTGCAGCACCTCCGTCCGATCGGAGACGTCAGCGCTCCCGATCGCGGCGCTCTCGATGGTCGCAAGCTTGCCTGGCCCGGCAGCCGACGTCCGGCTCCGTGGCCGCTCCCCGGCCGCTGCGGCAGTCGTCAACTCCGGTGCCGCTCCGTGGGCCAGGCTGGCGGCGAGGCCGGCGGCGAACAGTGAGCGGCGGTCGAGGTTCACCATGACGGGCTCCGGTCGGCGGGATGGACCGGGCTCAGCAAGATTCGCGCCGTCGGATGACAGGCCGTATCGCTATGCCATCAAGACGGCGTCAGGACCGCATCGAGGCACGCCTCGAGGATTGCGAGCCCTCCAGCCGTCGCCTCCTGCAGCGACATGGCGCTGTCCGCGTCGCCGGTGTCCGCCGGCACATGGATGAAGCCGGCACACGCCGCCCCGTCCATCGCCTCGCTGTGAGACAGTGCATGGTAAAGGACGGCGTTGCAGAGGTACCCGCCCGCGTCGTCCGAGCGGGCAATCGGGAGGCTCAGCAACCTGAGACGCGTCTCGATCGCCGCGACCGGGAGCCGGGTCGGGCGCGTCGGCGGACCCTCGGCGTCGAGCCAGGTCGCAGGCGGGTCGAGCCCGGCCGCGTCCGGCGCCGCGCGGCAAGCGTTGCGCGCGGTGGTCTCGATGGTGAACGCGGTCGCCTCGCGCGAGACGCCGAAGTGCAATGCGACTGCCGGGCGATGGGTTGCGTAGAGCTTCGCGAGCCGCCGCGGAGCGGCGAGCCACTCGGTCGGCAGGATCGCGGAGCGAACCACAAGGTGTGGGTGGCGCCGTCGCGCCGCCGCCGCAAGCCGTGGCACAATGAGGCCCGTCGCGTTGCGGGCGACGCCTGGGAACGGTCCGAAGCCGGTCAGCAGAACGGCAGGCGGACCATCCGCACCGGGCCTCGTCAGTCGCTCCCGCACCACTCCTCCTCAGACCGGTCGCCGGGGCTTCACGGTGCACCGGCCCGGACCGTTCAGCCGAGCGCGGCCAGCCGAGCGTGGCTAGCCGAGACCCAACAAGGCCAGCACCCGATCCGCGGCCCGGGTCGGCATAAGCCGCCCAGCCCGCACCTCGCCCTCGAGTGCGGGCAGCTCGCGCGCCACGGCCGCATTGGTACGCAGCAGGGCCGACAGCCTGTCGCCGATCATGTCGCGCATCCAGGCCACCGCCTGCCGCTCGCGCCGCAATGCAAGGTCGCCGCTCGCCGTCAGCCGATCGCGATAGCTTGTCACGTGCTGCCAGAGCGTGTCGAGACCGAGGTTCGTGGCACCTGAAATGGTGACGACCGGCGGGTGCCACACGGCGTCGTGCCGGGTCAGAATCTGCAGCGCGCCGCGATACTCGGCCGCTGCCCGCTCGGCGCGCGTGACGTTGTCTCCGTCGGCCTTGTTGATCGCGATCATGTCGGCCAGCTCGATGATGCCCTTCTTGATGCCCTGAAGGTCGTCGCCGCCGCCTGCGAGCAGCAGTACCAGGAAGAAGTCGACCATATCGGCGACCGCCACCTCCGATTGCCCGACACCGACCGTCTCGACGAGGATGACGTCGAAGCCCGCGGCCTCGAGCAGCGTCATCGTCTCGCGCGTCTTGCGCGTGACGCCGCCGAGCGTGCCGGCGGTGGGCGAGGGGCGGATGAAGGCGTTCGCCTCTACGGCGAGCCGGCTCATCCGGGTCTTGTCGCCCAGGATCGAGCCGCCTGTTCGTTTCGATGTCGGATCGACGGCCAGCACCGCGACCCGGTGGCCCACGGCGACGAGGTTCATGCCCAGCTGGTCGATGGTCGTCGACTTGCCGACGCCCGGCACGCCCGTGATGCCGAGCCTGAACGCGCCGCCCGTGAACGGCAGCAGCGCCTGGAGCAGGTCTTGGGCCTGGGCCGTGTGCTCGGGTCTTGTGCTCTCGACGAGTGTGATGGCGCGGGCCAGCACGGACCGGTCGCACTGGCGCACGCCGGCCACCAAGCCATCCAGGTCGAGTTGTGGCTTGCGCTCCATGCATCCCCCAAAATGCCCGCGAACTGCTGCGGTTGCCCCGCTCGCGCCGTCGGACGCCGCCCGATGTGGCGATTTCTCCACGCTGTTAGCGCGTCGTCATGTTGGGGCCAAGCTCCCGAGGCAAATTGCATCGGGTGGCGGGCAAGGGTTTCCTTCGATCGTGCACTGCAACGTGCTATCCGAGAGCGGCGTTCGGACTTCACGGCCCGGGTGAGGGGGTATCGGGCCGGTGTGTTGGACAGGGCCCCGTGCCGACAACCCATCCCGGGTAGCGGTAACGGGTTCTGAGCCCGGGATGCGCGCCAAGGTCGCGCCGGCGTCGGCGTCGCCGGTGCGAAGGTACGCCAGCCGATCCCTCGCGGGGGCGGTTCTTGGCCGACATGGCCCATGCCCGGTTGAAGGATGGCGGCGAACGGTTGAGAGGGGGCATTGACCATGCTGGACTTTCCGATGGGCGATCTGCCGGTGGCGCTGACCACGGCCTTGATCGCGGCGATCGCCATGCTGGTGCTGGGCGTTGCCTGGCAGTCGGTGAAAGCGCTGCCTCTGCTGGCGCGCATGCTGGCGCGGTTGGTTCTGGTCGGCGTGGTGCTGGTGCCGTTCGTGCTGCTCATTCTGATGACGGTGCACGAGAAGGAGCGCGAGGTTGCCGAGGCGCCTGCCTCGCAGCCCCCTGCCAGCGAGGCACCGCGTCCGAAGCAGAAGGCTACCCCCCCGAGCGGAGGCGAGGGCACTGCGACTGGCGCGCGGCCACCGGTCGTCGACGACGGCATTGTGACGGAGAAAAAGGCTGCCGAGGCCAAGGAACCCGCGAGGGAACCCGCCCGGACCGAGCCGCCCGCACCCTCGGCAGCCGCCCCGGGGGCGGCCCCCCCGCCCGAGCCGTCGCCTGCCCCGGCTCAACCTGCCCCCACCGACACGCCTGCACCGCCGGCGACCGGGCCACTTGAGACCGCACCGGAAGGTGGCTCGCGCGGCCTGCCGCGGGGCCGTGTGACGACTGCGCCGCCTCCGCCACCCGCTCCCGCAGCTCCCGCTCCTGCTCCTGCCGCGCCGGTTCCGACCTCGCCAGCACTTGAGCCGCGCACCGCAGCCGGCGAGGCGACACAGCCCGACTGGGATCTGGTACCGGTGTTCTACGGCACCGACCGCTCCCAGCAACCCGATCCGAAGCGCCTCCAGTACAACTGGGAGCGCGGCCGGAGGCTGGAACTCGGCCGGGCTCTGGTCACGGTCCCGCGGGCGCATCAGGTGCCGCTCGTCGAGCGGCCCTGGGTGGTGCGCATTCCCTATTTTCAGGTGAAGATCTACGAGGAGGCCGAGGATCCGAAACGTCACTTCACGATGCGCGAGATCAAGGCGCTGACGCGCGAGGAGTTCCTGGCCGTCGTCAAGGAGCGGCTCAAGGCATCGGAGCGCTTCAAGGACCACGCGCTGATCTTCGTCCACGGCTACAACACGAGCTTCGATTCCGCCGTTTATCGGACCGGACAGATCGCCTACGACCTGAAGTTCGACGGTGCGCCGTTCCTCTACTCCTGGCCGTCGGGCGGCCAGGTCGCGAGCTACACCTACGACCGGGAGAGCGCCGGCCAGTCCGAGCCGTATCTGCGTCAGTTCCTCGAGCTGGTGGTCAAGGAGACCGGTGCCAAGAGCGTCAGCATCATCGCACACAGCATGGGCAATCAGCCGCTGCTTCAGGTGCTGCGTGAGCTGAAGCTGTCGGCACCACCCGGGGTCGAGATCAATCAGATCATCTCGGCCGCCCCCGATGTCGATCGCGACAACTTCGAGAACATCGCACGCGCCATCCAGGGGCTGGCCAAGGGCGTCACGCTCTACGCCGCTGCCAACGATCGTGCTCTCAATGTCTCTCGTCGCTTCCATGGCGGCGTGCCGCGCGCCGGCGACGTGCCCGAGCAGGGCCCGCTGGTGCTGCCCGGCATCGACACCATCGACGTCAGCGCCGCGAGCACTGACAGCCTCGGCATCAATCACTCGGGCTACGCCGAGAACAATGCGTTGCTCAACGATATCGCGCTACTGCTGCAGACGGGCGAGCGCCCACCCGACAAGCGCATCCCGATCCTCGAGAAGATCAAGACCGAGAGGGGCGAGTACTGGCGCTATCCGGGGGCGCCGAAATAGGCCGCACAGCGAGGTGTGCCGGCGCGCCGTGTCCTGCCTTGCAGCTCGATGTCAGGCGCCGCTCGACGTCAGTTGTTGCTCGACGTGGCCGGCGGTATCGGTGGCTCGCCCGCATCGGCGCCTGAAACACTGGCGCCTGAAACACTGGCGCCTGAAACACTGGCGCCCGCTTTGGTCGCCGGCGCCTCGGCGGCCCGTGCCGCGCCACGCGCACGGGCGAGGTCGGCCTCGAGGCGGAGTGCCGTCTTGGCATCCCCGAGCCGCGCCCTGTAGACTTGTACGTTCGACAGCACCTTCGCGACATACTCTCGCGTTTCCTGGAACGGAATGCGCTCGATCCAGTCGATGACGTCGACTTTCGGGTCGCGCGGATCGCCGAATTGGCGGATCCACTGCCGTGCGCGCCCCGGCCCGGCGTTGTAGCCCGCGATCGCCAGCACATAGGAGCCCTGGAACTCGTCCATTCGGTCGGCGATATAGGCCGATGCGAGCGCCGTGTTGTAGGCCATGTCGGTCAGCAGGCGCGGGATGTCGCAGGTGATCTTGTAGTCCCGGCAGACGTGCTTTGCGGTGATCGGCATCACCTGCAGCAGGCCGCGTGCGCCGGCGCCGGAGACGGTCAACGTGTTGAACTCGCTCTCCTGGCGCGCGATGCCGAGCAGGAGTGCCGCCTCGGGAGGCGCGCGCAGAGCCGTGTAGGCCGGGAACGGATGCACGGGATAGGCGTAGGTGTGCAGCTTCTGCCCGCGTGCGACCGCGCTCTTGGCGATGCGCACCGCCGTCTGGGTGTCCCCGAGAGCCTCGGCGAGATGCGCCACCATCGCGACCTCGGCCTCGCGCTCCATCACGCCGCGCAGGCCGTAGATGAAGGCGCGGGTCACGGATGAATTGAGCCCGGCCTTGCGGGCCATCACCGCCGCCTTCGTGGCGTCGAGGCCGTTGAACCGCGCGATCTGCTCGTCGGTCGGCCGGTCGGGCTGGAGCAGCGGCAGCGGCTTCTGGCCGGGCTCGAGCCGCTGTCGGGAGAGTTGACCGTGGAAGGTGTCGGTCTCGCGGGCGGCGAGCCGGTGGTACTCGGCCGCGCGGTCGCTGTCGCCGCGCGCCTCGGCGGTGCGGGCGAGCCAGTAGTCGGCCTTGGCGCGGCTCAGAGGCCCGTCGGCGGCCTTGCGCATTGCGCCGAAATGCGTTTCGGCGGCAGCCGCGTCCTTGAGCTGGCGCAGTGCCAGCCAGCCGGACATGAACGACTGCTCCTTGAGAGGGTTTACGGTGAGCGGTCCCGCCTGGCGCACGAGATCGTAAGCGAGCCTGGGCTTGCCGGCCTCGAGGGCGGCATACGCGTTGGCGCGCCGCTCCTCCCACCAGTCGTCAGGGCTCACGATCTTCTCGGCGTCCGTCGGCGCCCCGAGCAACAGCTTCGCTGCCTCGTCGTCGCGGTTGGCCCGCCGCAGCATCTGGACCCGAGACAGCACGAGGCCCCAATCCTCCTTTGCGTCGGCCGGGAGCGCATCCATGAGCCGCGTCGCATCCTTGGCGCGCAGAAAGACCGCGAGCCGTGCCCGGGCCTTGGCTTGCTCTGGCGCGTCGAGCAGCGGGATCAACCGGCGAATGAATGCGGCGCGCTCGTTGCGCTCGCCGGTCCAGCGGCTGTCGTCCATCAGCAGCTTGTCCAGCCGCCACTTGTGGTCTGCCGGCGCCAGCACTGCACCGAAGCGCTCGAGGAAGCCCTGCTCCAGCGACGCGGGCACCATGTCCTCGCGCCAGGCTCGGGCGGCGAGTTGGCGCGCCTTTGCCTTGTCTCCCTCGGCGAGGTGGGCCGAGGCCAGCGCGGCAAGCCCGGCGCCCGTCCGCGGCGGGGTCTTATCGAGCTGCGCCTTGATTGCGGTCGAGGTGCCGCCTTGCGTGAACAAGGCCTCCTCGAGCCGCTGCTGGATCAGCGTGCGATCGGGCCAGGCCGGGTTCTGCTCGAGGAAGGCGCGGAACTCGGCAGGCTCGCCGTAGCCGCTGCGCAGGCGGAACCAGTCGACGATCTTCTGTCCGAGCGGATCGGTGATCTGCCCCCTGAGATCGAGCCCCTTGGCGACGTTTGCGGCTCCGATCGCTCCAACCGCATCGCGGATCCGCAATGCGTTCTCGACCGAGATCTCGGTGGCCCGTGCCGGCGCTATGGCGCGGTCGAGGGCGGCCATGTGCTCGGCCTCGTCAGCCATGCCGGCCGCCGGACGCGGCATCGGTGTGCCGGGGAGAGCCGCTGCGGCGCGTGCGGGAACCGGCGGCGTGTCCTTGCCTGCTTGTGCGGCGGCGGCGGCCGGGCCGGCGCCCGTCACGACCTGCGCCAGCCAGAACGCCATCGCGACAGCGGCCACCGGCCATCGTAGGGGATGGGTTGCTCCCGCACTGGCATGGGTGCTTGCAGCGGAGCGGCCGACGCAATAATCTTCCGCTCCGAGTTGGCTGGCCGAAGGCCTTTGCCCTTCGATGCGTCGCCTGGCGCATCGGGCGGCTTTTGGCGGGGCTCGGTGCATGGAATGCCTCGTTGGTTCCCGGGGAAGCTAGTGGCGGGCGTGCGGCGACGCAAGTCGAGGCGCTACCGAGCACGTGGCGTCGCGGGTCGGCTGGCAGCGGAACACGCGCCCAAGCCTCTAGGCAGAGAAGCCTCTGGGCCCAAAACCGTTTCGCCGCACACCGCGACGCAGCCGTCCAGGCCTGGCTCGGGCCGAGCCTCCGACAAATCCGGACTCGACCGTTGCGTGGCGAATAGGGCATCACCAAGTCGGCCGAAGTCGGGCAGAACAAAAGCTAGACGGCCCGGAGGGGCGGAACTCGCAGGCAACAGGGTCGCCGTCGTGCGCCCGTCGCCAGTACCGCCAGCCGGGCTCCAGGTATGGCAGCAGTAATCAGAGGCAGCATGTTCAAGGGCTCGTACACGGCACTCATCACGCCGTTCAAGGGCGGGGCACTCGACGAGGACGCCTTCCGCCGCATCGTCAACTGGCAGATCTCCGAGGGAACCCATGGGCTCGTGCCCGTCGGCACCACAGGAGAGAGCCCGACGCTGAGCCACGACGAGCACAAGCGCGTCGTGGAGCTGTGCGTGGAGACCGCCCGGGGCCGCGTTCCGGTGATAGCGGGCGCCGGTTCGAACTCCACCGCCGAGGCGGTCGACTTCGCGCGTCATGCCATGAAGGCGGGTGCCGATGGCATCCTGGTCGTGACCCCCTACTACAACAAGCCGACCCAGGAAGGTCTCTACCAGCACTACAAGGCGATCAACGACGCGGTCGACATTCCGATCATCATCTACAACATCCCGGGCCGGTCGGTGGTCGACATGTCGGTTGCGACGATGGCGCGGCTCGCCGAGCTCAAGAACGTCGTCGGCGTCAAGGACGCCACCGCCAACCTGGCGCGGCCCTCTCAGCAGCGGCTCGCCTGCGGCCCCGACTTCTGCCAGCTCTCGGGAGAGGATGCGACCGCGCTGGGCTTCATGGCCCACGGCGGGCGCGGCTGCATCTCCGTCGCCTCGAACGTCGCCCCGAAGCTCTGTGCCGAGTTCCAGAACGCGTGTCTCGCGGGCGATTTCAAGAGGGCGCTCGAGCTGCAGGACCGCCTGATGCCGCTCCACGACGTGCTGTTCGTCGAGACCAATCCAGGTCCGGTCAAGTATGCCGTGTCGCGGCTCGGCCTCTGTACCGCAGAGGCCCGCCTGCCGATGGTTCCGGTATCGGAGGCAACACGCAAGGCGGTCGACGCGGTGCTCGACAAGCTCGGTCTAATCCCCGCCAAGGCCGCAGCGGAGTGAGGATCGAGTGGGATAGCGGCTCGCCCCGCGATCTGTCTGGGCCTTCGTCCCTGTCGTGGGGCGGGTAGCGCCATGGCGGCCAAGGGCGACGATGGGCGCAAGCTCGTGGCGGAAAACCGCCGCGCGCGCCACGAATACTTCATCACCGAGGATTTCGAGGCCGGGATCATGTTGACCGGCACCGAGGTGAAATCGTTGCGCAAGGGCCAGTCGAACATCGCCGAAAGCTACGCCTCCCACGAGGAGGGCGCACTGTGGCTGATCAATTCCTACATCCCCGAGTACTCTGAGGCAGGCCGCTTCTTCCAGCACGATCCCCGCCGCAAGCGCAAACTCCTGATGCATGCCGCCGAGATCAAGAAGCTGAAGCTCGCCGTCGAGCGAAAGGGCATGACACTGGTGCCGCTCGAACTCTACTTTAACGCTCGCGGACGGGCCAAACTCAAACTGGCGCTTGCCGAGGGCAAGAAACTGCACGACAAGCGCGAGACGGAGAAGAAAAGGGACTGGAACCGCGAAAAGGCACGTCTGATGCGTGAGAAGGGTTGAACGCCGTGTCACAAGCCGGGCCGCCTTCCTATCACGTCGACTGGCCCTCGTTGCCGGTGCCGGCCGACGACGGTGCGGCGCGACACCTCAAGGGCACTCTGCTGCCCGACGTTGAGTTGCCGTCGACCGACGGGACGAGCGTGTCTCTGGCGCGCCTTTCCGGTCGCACCGTCGTCTATGCCTATCCGATGACCGGCCAGCCAGGCACGTCCCTGCCGGACGGATGGGACGAAATTCCCGGGGCTCGCGGCTGCACGCCCCAGTCGTGCGCCTTTCGCGATCGCGCGGCGGTGATCACCGCGGCAGGCGCGGATCGCATCTTCGGCCTCTCGACGCAATACACCGGCTACCAGCGCGAGGTCGCCGAGCGGCTTCATCTCCCCTATCCGCTTCTGTCGGATGCGGGCCTGCGTCTCAAGGAGGCCGCCCGGCTTCCGGCGATGGTCGTCGGCGGTCGCCCGCTCTTGAAGCGCGTCACTCTGGTCATCGACGACGGCCGCGTGACGCAGGTGTTTTATCCCGTGTTCCCGCCTGTGAGGAACGCGGCCGAGGTCCTAGGTTGGCTGGAAACGAACCCGCGCTGAGCGATTGGCCGTGGCCCGCCCCGGTCCCCGACCGTGGCGTCTGGCACCTGACCGTCGCGTTTCCGATGCCGGACTGCCCGTTGGCCACGACCACGGGCGGCACTCTGAGCCTTGGAGCGCTGCCGGGCCTCGCTGTCGTTGCCGTCTACCCGTGGACAGGGCGAGCTGGCCTTGCCAATCCGCCGGGTTGGGACGACATCGCGGGCGCGCACGGCTCGACGCAAGAGCTCGAGGGCTTCCGCGACGTTTACGACTGGTTTGCCGGCCACGGCATCTCTGTCGTTGCGCTGTCGGCCCAGGACAGCGGTCATCAGGCGGAGCTTGTCGCACGGTTGGGCCTCCCGTTCCCGGTCGTGTCCGACAGCGACGGCATCGCCACCGATGCCGCCAACCTTCCCGCGTTCGAGATCGGCGGGATGCGCTACCTGAAGCGCTTGACGCTCGTTCTTTGGCGTGGCCGGGTGGTGCGGCGCTTCTATCCCGTTCATCCTCCTCACACCCACGCGGCCGAGGTGCAAGCCTGGCTGCGCGGAGAGATGGGCTTTCGCTAGACGGGCACCCCGGGTACCGCGCAGCCCTCACAGCACGTCGTTCTCGGCGTCCTCGATCGAGAAGCCGAGCTTCTCGAGTGCATCCTCGAGGAAATCCGACAGTAAAGGCATCCCGATCAGGTAAGCGGCCGTCGAGCCCGTCCGCTCGCGCCGAGCTGTCTCTACCGCCTCGTCGAGCTCGTCCGGCTCGAACGTGCCCCGTCCGATCCAGGCCAGCGCGACGAGGTGCGCCTGCTCGTCGTCGTTCAGCGCATCGATGAACCCCGTGAACTCGTCGAGCGTAGGGTCGCCCGCGAAGTCCTCCAGGATCGCGCCGGGGTCCTCCGCGGCATCGCCCTCGTCGATGTCGGCATTCCAGGGGCCGACCTTGGCCGCGTACTCACGCGCCTTGATGATGACGTGGGCGACTTTTTCGGGTGCGATCTCGAGCGGCATGCGGGCAACCTTGGGCATCGCGACAACTCGCGCAGCTCAGGATGGCCCCAGCCGGTCGCGGATGGAAGCGAAAATCGCCCGGAACATGTCGGGCGTCAGCCGGCGCGTATTGGTATTGTAGCGCGAGCAATGGAAGCTATCGAACAGCTCGAGCGTGCTGCCGACCCGATGCCGGGCGCCGTGCGCGAACCGATGCGCGGCGGCTTTTTCTCCAAGACTGGCCAGGGTCTGGTCGTGGGCGATGCGCCCGAGCGCCAGGATTGCCGCGAGGCGTGGCAGCGCCTCGATCCGCGCCCGGAAATACGTGCGGCAGGTGCGCACCTCGTCCGGCGTCGGCTTGTTGGCGGGCGGCACGCAGCGGACCGCATTGGTGATCATGCAGTCGCGCAGCTCAAGCCCGTCGTCTGCTCTGGCACGATAGGTCCCGGTCGCGAACCCGAACTCCAGAAGCGTCGCATAGAGCAGCTCGCCGGCGTAGTCCCCCGTGAACGGACGGCCCGTGCGGTTTGCCCCTTTCACGCCCGGCGCGAGTCCGACGACCAGGAGCCGCGCGTCCGACGTTCCGAACGACGGGACGGCGCCGTTGAACCAGGTCGGCTCGGCCGCCGCCGTCGCGCAGCGATAGGCGACGAGGCGCGGACAGGCGCCGCAGTCTCTGGGCGGCTCCGGCGCATTCGAGTGGGTGCCGTCGACGGCTCGGCGGCTGGCGCTCCGCGTCGGCATCGGACGCCCGTGGGTCAGACTTCCTCGGGGAGGTCGTCGTGATCCTGCAACTGGTCGACCGGCCGCTGAGCCTGCGGGTAGGACGTGCCGGAGCGGGAGCCGTAGGAGCCGCTGCGCGGCTCGCGCATAGGACGGCTCGACGGATCGCGGCCGATCAGCTGCTCGAGATCCGCGAGGTCGATGAACTGGTCCGACTGCCGGCGCAACTCGTCCGCGATCATCGGCGGCTGCGTCTGCAACGTCGAGACGACACTGACCCGCTTGCCCTTCATCTGCAGCGCCGCGACCAGTCCCTTGAAGTCGCCGTCGCCGGAGAACAGCACGATGTGGTCGAGGTGGTCGGCAAGACGCATGGCATCGACCGTCAGCTCGATGTCCATGTTGCCCTTGATCTTGCGGCGGCCCGAGCTGTCGGTGAACTCTTTCACCGGCTTCGTGACCATCGTATAGCCGTTGTAGTCCAGCCAATCGATGAGCGGCCGAATGGACGAGTATTCCTGATCCTCCACGAGCGCGGTGTAGTAGAGCGCCCGGACGAGGTGTCCCTTCTGCCGGAACAACGCAAGCAGACGCTTATAGTCGATGTCGAACCCGAGCGATTTCGCCGTCGCGTAGAGATTGGCACCGTCGATGAACAGTGCGATACGCTCGTTGGGGTAGAAATGCATGGGCCGGGTCCTTGTCGAATACGTGCGTAGAAACAGGATACTTGCCAGTCAAAACGCGCGGCTTGGCCACGCTGCTCTTGCGATCGAGACAGATGCTCACAGTGATTGCCGATCGGTGGATACTGCCGAACGGCTACAGCCGATCACCGTCAGAAGCGAAGTAGCGGTGTTGTTCTGGCGTTGCAATGTGATCGAGGCAAATAACTGTAAGTACCGTTGTTCATGCTTGTCGCAAAAGCGTCATTAAAACTGTTTGCATTCAGCGGGTTGCGACATGAGCGCCCTGCCGTCGCGCCGCCTGCGGCGGAGTGACGCACTTTAACCAACATCAAAGACTTCCGTTGACATTTTGAAAAAGGCAACGACTCCGGACGGGTTTTTGCAGCCACGCGCATTTCAACTCGAGTCTTGATCGCCAGGGCATGGCGTGTCAGAAGAAGGGACACGGAGGGAGCTTCCGCTTCCGCTGAAGGCAGGGTTTTAACTTGCTGCTAGACCGATACGGCCCGGCGGGTGCGTCGCTTGCTCCAACGGTGGCGTCGCTCGAAGGGTTCGCCGTTCGGGTAGGCGGTCTGGCAGCGCGGACTCGAACGTCGCTCTGTCGAGCATCGTCCTTCTCAAGAGTCGGCCAGCGTCGATCGGCCCCTTTGATCGGCGCCGGGTGCGTCGGGATGGGTGGCGAACCTTCGAGGCGCGTCCGAGCCGATGATTTTCCGAGGCGCAGTGCAGGCCGTGCGTCCGGGTCAACGTCGATCACAACGAGGATAGGTGAGCATGGCACGCGTCACAGTCGAGGATTGCGTCGACAAGATCCCGAACCGCTTCGAGTTGGTGCTTCTCGCGGCTCATCGTGCCCGGACCATCGCCAGCGGTAGCGCCATCACGGTCGACCCCGACAACGACAAGAACCCCGTGATCGCATTGCGCGAGATCGCGGCGCGTACCGTACCGCCGGACGACTTGCGCGAGGACCTCATTCATTCGATCCAGAAGAATGTGGAAGTCGACGAACCGGAGGCGGCCGCTGCTCCCGTGCTCGCCCAGGAGCGCCGCGGTCCGATGCTCGGTCGCGACGACCAGTCGAGCGACACCGTGGTCGACCACATGACCGAGGAGCAGTTGCTCCGCGGCCTCGAGAGCATGACGCCGAGCGAACCGTCATCGACCGGTGGCAGCGGGCGCGAGCGCGAGCGCGACCATCGGGGCCGCTGAGCCGCAGCACTGTCACGGTCGGGCGTCCCAAAAGGCCGGTCAGCGAGCCGGATCGGGGATAGAGCTTGGCGGGTCGATCGAGCCGTCTGGTGAAGGCCGCGACCCGCCGGCAACGGGCTCAAGTCCGGGCGGCGAGCCGCTGGCGCGGGGGGGCGCGAACCGTTAGTGTTCGCGGCTTCGGGCCGAATTCCTGCCGCGTGCGGCGCGGGTATGCCCAAGACTGCAGCCGGTTGAGGAGAGCGGCGCGGCATGATGCGCCAGTACGAGCTCGTCGAGCGCGTTCAGAAATATGATCCGAAGGCGGACGAAGCGCTGCTGAACCGCGCCTACGTCTATGCGATGAAGGCCCACGGCCACCAGAAACGGGCATCGGGCGACCCCTATTTCTCCCACCCGCTCGAGGTCGCGGCGATCCTGACCGACCTGCGGCTGGACGACGCCACCATCGCCACGGCGCTGCTGCACGACGTCATCGAGGACACCGACGCCACCAAGGCCGAGATCGATCACCTCTTCGGGCCCGAGATCGGCGCCCTCGTCGACGGCCTCACCAAGATCAAGAAGCTCGATCTCGTCTCGAAGAAAGCCGAGCAGGCGGAGAACTTCCGCAAGCTGCTCCTGGCCATCTCGAGCGATATCCGCGTGCTGCTGGTGAAGCTCGCCGACCGGCTCCACAACATGCGCACGCTCGAGCACATGAAGCCCGACAAGCGCCAGCGCATTTCCCAGGAGACGCTCGACATCTACGCCCCGCTGGCCGGCCGCATGGGCATGCAGTCGATGCGCGAGGAGCTCGAGGAGCTGTCCTTTCGCTGGATGCACGCCGAGGCTTACCGCACCGTCGTCGACAAGCTCGCCGAGATCGGCCAGCGCAACCAAGGGCTCGTCAGCGAGATCCGCACCACGCTCGAGGCCAAGCTCAAGGGCTGCGGCATCGAGGCAGAGGTGGAGGGGCGCGAAAAGAAGCCCTATTCGATCTGGCGCAAGATGGCCAATCGGCAGATCGGATTGGAGCAGCTGTCCGACATCTACGCCTTCCGCGTCATCGTCGGGTCGATCGACGACTGCTACCGGGTGCTCGGCGTCGCGCATACCTCCTGGCGTACCGTGCCGGGGCGCTTCAAGGACTACGTCTCGACACCGAAGCAGAACAACTACCAGTCGATCCACACCACCATCGTCGGGCCGCGCCACCAGCGTGTCGAGCTGCAGATCCGAACTGTCGCAATGCACCGCGTCGCCGAGTACGGCGTCGCCGCCCACGCGCTCTACAAGGACGCCGCCTCGGTCGCCGGCGGCGCGGGCGCGGGCGACGACCCGAGCCCCTACGCATGGCTGCGCCAGATGGTCGAGGCGCTGCTCGACGGCTCGAACCCGGAGGAATTCCTCGAGCACACCAAGCTCGAGCTGTTCCAGGATCAGGTTTTCTGCTTCACGCCCAAGGGTCGGCTGATCGCCCTGCCGCGCGGTGCCACGCCGCTGGATTTCGCCTATGCCGTTCATACCGATATCGGCAACGCGGCCGTCGGGGCCCACGTCAACGGCCGCCACGTGCCGATCGACACGCGGCTTCGCAACGGCGACGAGGTTGAAATACAGACCTCCAAGACGCACGCACCTCCAGCCGCCTGGGAGGGCTTCTGCGTCACCGGCCGTGCCCGCTCCGCCATCCGTCGCGCGGCCCGCGACGCGGTGCGCCGCCAGTATGCCGAGCTCGGCCGGCGTCTCTTGGCGACGGCCTTCGAGCGCGCCGGCGCCGCCTACGGCGACGACAAGTTGAAACGCGCCCTGCCGCGCCTCGCGCAGCGCTCGGTCGACGACGTGCTGGCGGCGGTCGCGCGCAGCGAGTTGCCGATCGCCGACGTTCTGAAGGCCGTGTCGCCTGAGCTGCCGGTCCCGAAATCCGGCGATCCCGCGCACAAGCCGCGCAACCGCTATGACCGCGCGGAGGGCGAAGATGGCTGGTTCAATCTCGGCAAGGGGCTCGGCTTGAAGTTCCGCGTCGACACCGCGGACGCGGAGACGGCGCCGGGCGGGCGGGCGGGCGGCGTGCCGATTCGCGGCTGGCGCAACGACGTGCCGGTGACGTTCGACGAGGTCGGCGCCGTTCCGGGCGATCGCATCGTCGGCGTGCTGGTCCCGGGCGAGGGCATCCGCGTCTTCCAAATCACCTCGCCGAAGCTCCGCGAGCACGAGGAGGCGCGCTGGATCGACGTCACCTGGGACATCGACCCCGAGAAGCCGGAGCGCTTCCCGGCGCGTATCCGCGTCACCGTGCTGAACGAGCCCGGCACGCTGGCCGAGATCGCGCGCGTGATCGGCGAGAGCGACGGCAACATCGACAACCTGCGCATGACCCGCCGCGCCGCCGACTTCACCGAGATGCTGATCGAGGTCGAGGTCTGGGATCTCGTCCACCTGAACACCATCCTCGCTGGGCTCCGGGCCAAGTCGTCCGTCGCCGACGCCGAGCGGGTCGCGAGCTGAGCAGCTCGCAGGCGGCTCTGGCGGAGGGGGGTGCTTCCCTGGCAGCCGCCGGGGTGCCAGAATTGAGCCTGGCGCGAGGCGCGCCGTCTTCGGCGCGCCGCCGGCGTCGTGACAAAACTCCCGGGAGGTCTCTGCAAGCCATGTCCGACAGTCGCAAAGCGGCCGGCCCGTTGCGGCTCGGCGTCAACATCGACCACGTTGCGACCATCCGTAACGCCCGCGGTGGGCGCCACCCCGACCCGCTGCGCGCGGCGCACCTTGCCGTCGAGGCGGGTGCCGACGGCATCACGGCGCATCTGCGCGAGGATCGTCGGCACATCTCCGACGCCGACATCGCTCGCCTCAAGGCGGAGCTGACCCGCCCGCTCAACCTCGAGATGGCGGCCACGCCCGAGATGCTGGCCATTGCGCTGCGTCACCTGCCTCATGCCTGCTGTCTCGTGCCCGAGCGACGCGAGGAGCGCACCACCGAGGGCGGCCTCGATGTTGCCGGAGCGGGCGCGGGCCTCGTCCGCGTCGTCGACGGACTGAAGGCGGCCGGCGTGCGGGTGTCGCTGTTCATCGAGGCCGATCCGCGGGCCATCGAGGCGTCCGCCCGCCTTGGTGCCGATATCGTCGAGCTGCACACAGGTGCCTATTGCGAGCGGGCGCTCGAGGACGACGCAGCCGGCGTCGCCCGCGAGCAGAAGCGGCTCGCAGATGCCGCCCGTCTCGGTGCCGCCGCCGGCCTCGAGGTCCACGCCGGGCACGGCCTCACCTACAACACCGTGGCCCCGGTCGCCCGCTTGCCCGAGGTCGTCGAACTCAACATCGGGCATTTTCTCATCGGCGAGGCGATCTTCGGCGGTCTCCCGGCGGCCGTGCGGCGCATGCGGCTGCTCATGGACGAGGCCCGTGCGGACACCCCGTCAAGGCGGCATCGCGAAACCGCATGATCATCGGTATCGGCAACGACATCGTCGATATCCGCCGCATCGCCGCGAGCATCGAGCGCTTCGGTGACCGCTTTCTGCTGCGCGTGTTCACCGCCGCCGAGCGCGAGCGTTCGGACCGTCGACATGGACGCGCGGCCTCGTATGCCAAGCGGTTTGCCGCCAAAGAGGCGTGCTCGAAAGCGTTGGGCACGGGTTTTCGCCGGGGCGTGTTCTGGCGCGATATGGGGGTCGTCAATCTGCCATCGGGCCGGCCGACGCTTCATCTGACTGGCGGGGCAGCTCTGCAACTCGAAAAGCTGTTGCCCAGCGGCCACATGGCGCGCATCGACCTCACTCTGACCGATGAATATCCGCTCGCGCAGGCTTTCGTCATCATCACAGCAATGCCCGAAAAGGGCGATAGCAGATAGCGTCGACGGGCGCCGCGGGCGCCACATGCCGCACGCGGCTATCGGGGCGAGCGTTTGCGCGCGAGGAGCAAAGTGGCTATAGCGATGCCCTTGGATGCGCCGGCCCTTTTGCATCCGGGCGTGCGGCCCTTGCCGGCCGACCCGACCGCGGCCGAGGTCGGCGCTTGAGGAGCTGCGATGAGCCTGGAGTCCGACGCCAACAGTTCCAGCGAGGCGCACGAGCGCGACCACGGCTGGCGCGAGACCGCCAAGATCGTGATCCAGGCACTGGCCATCGCGATGGTCGTTCGCGTGTTCTTCTACCAGCCGTTCAACATTCCCTCCGGCTCCATGAAGGAGACGCTGCTCGTCGGCGACTACCTGTTCGTGTCCAAGCTGTCCTACGGCTACAGCCGCTACTCGTTCCCGTTCGGGATCAACCTGTTCCAGGGTCGGATCTTCGCCGGCCAGCCGAAGCGGGGCGACGTCGTCGTCTTCAAGCTGCCGCGCGACAACTCGACCGACTACATCAAGCGCATCATCGGGCTGCCCGGCGACGAGATCCAGATGCGCTCGGGCGTGCTCTACATCAACGGCAAGCAGGTTCCGAAGATCCGCTCCGGTGATTTCGTCACGCGCGAGGAGGAGGGCCCGCAGCGGCGCATCCCCCGCTACGAGGAGACCCTGCCGAACGGTGTCAAGTACACGGTGCTCGACAGCGAGCCCAACGGCCCGTTCGACAACGTAGGACCGTACAAGGTCCCGACCGGGCACTACTTCATGATGGGCGACAATCGCGACAACTCGACCGACAGCCGGGCCTTATGGGGGGTCGGCTACGTTCCCTTCGACAACCTGATCGGGCGGGCGGAGATCATCTTCTTCTCGGGTGCCGTCGACGAACCGGGCGCTTTCCGCTGGTGGACGCCATGGACATGGCCGCTCGACGTCCGCTGGTCGCGGTTCTTCGATCTCGTCCGTTGAGGAGCCGATCGGCCGTCGTCGGCAGCGGGCGCTCTCATCGCTCTTGCGTTGCGCTCATTCGGTCTTAGCCCCATGGTCCTGGGCACGCTCCGCGCCATGACACGCGCCAGGAAATACAAGGATCTCGAGGCCGCGCTCGGCTACCGGTTCAAAAGCCCGGACGTCATCGAGCGCGCGCTCACCCACGCCTCGGTGCGCGGTGGCAAGGCGCAGCGCGACGACAACGAGCGTCTCGAGTTCGTCGGCGACCGTGTGCTCGGCCTTGCGATCGCCGAGGAGCTGGCGAGGGCCTTTCCTCAAGCCACCGAGGGCGAGCTCGCGCGGCGATACAATCGTCTCGTGCGCGGTGAGACGTGCGCCCGGGTGGCGCGCGGCATCGGACTGGGCGCCGTGCTGATCCTCTCTGACAGTGAGGCGGAGAGCGGGGGGCGCGAGAAGGAGACCATCCTCGCCGACGCCATAGAGGCAGTGCTCGGCGCGGTGTTTCTCGAGGCGGGCTTCGACAAGGGCCGCGCGGTCGTGCACAAGCTGTGGCGGCCCTATCTCGAAGATCAGCCGCAGGCGCCGGCCGATCCGAAATCGGCGTTGCAGGAGTGGGCGCAGGGTCAGGGTCTTGCGCTGCCGGAGTATCTGGAGGTAGCGCGCAAGGGGCCCGATCACGCGCCACGCTTCACGGCCGAGGTGCGGATCGGCGGGCGGCCGCCGGCGCGGGGAGAGGGCGCGTCGAAGCGCGCCGCCGAGCAGGCAGCCGCAACCGCTCTGCTGCTGAGGGAGGGTGTTCTGGGAGCCAAAGCCCATGACTGACGGTCGGCACGACGGTGGCGGGGCGCCCGGTGGAAGCCTCCGCTGCGGCTTCATTGCCGTGCTCGGTGCCCCCAACGCCGGCAAGTCGACACTCGTCAACGCGCTCGTCGGCACCAAGGTCGCGATCGTCTCGCAAAAGGTGCAGACGACGCGGGTTCCGGTGCGCGGCATCGCCGTCGAGGGGCAGAGCCAGCTCGTCTTCATCGATACGCCCGGCATCTTCCGGCCGAAGCGCCGGCTCGACCGCGCCATGGTCGAGGCGGCCTGGGCCGGTGCCGGCGACGCCGACATCGTCTTGTTCCTGATCGACGCCGCGAAAGGCATCGACGAGGGCGCCGAGCGGATCCTCGAGAAGCTGTCGGACGTCGGTCGCGCCCGCCGCTTCGCCATCCTCAACAAGATCGACCTCGTGCCGCAGAAGGACGGCCTTCTGGGGCTCGCCGCCGACCTTCAGAAGCGCGCCGCGTTCGAGCGCATCTTCATGGTCTCCGCGCTCTCGACGGATGGCGTGGCCGACATCCGCCGCGTCCTCGCCGCTACGGTGCCGGAGGGGCCGTGGCACTATGCCGAGGACGACGTCACCGATGCGCCGATGCGGCTGTTCGCGGCCGAGATCACGCGCGAGAAGATCTACAAGTACCTGCACGACGAGTTGCCTTACGCGACGACCGTCGAGACGACGAGTTGGCAGGACCGCAAGGACGGTTCGACGCGCATCGAGCAGACGATCTTCGTCGAGCGCGACGGGCAGAAGAGCATCGTGCTCGGCAAGGGCGGGCAGACCGTCAAGCAGATCTCGATGGAGGCGCGGCGCGAGATGGTCGGCCACTTCGAGCGGCCGATCCACCTTTTCCTCTTCGTCAAGGTGCGCGAGAATTGGGGAAGCGATCCAGAGCGCTATCGCGAGATGGGGCTCGTGTACCCGAAGGACGACGGCTAGCAGCGGCGGACGCCCTGGTCGGGCGGCTCACGCGAGCCGGCATGGAGGACATAGAAATGCGGGCGTGTGCGAGGCGCGGCCAGCCGCCGTCGGGCGGGCTTCCCCCGGTGTGGGGCATTGTCGCGACACTGTCGGCGGCAGCGGTCGCCGGGCTGATGCTGCTCGTGGTCCCGGCCGGCGATGCCGCGGCGGCCGTCCGCGTCTGCAAGGCGCCGGTCTCGAGTGCGCTCGCCTCCGAGCCCACCGAGCAGGCATCGCGCCGTCGCGCGATCGTGTCCTGGACCGAGCGTGCGCGCGCATCGGGCGTCGCCAACGCGAGCTGGAGCATCGCCGCCAACAAGCTGCTGCGCTGCGCCCGCGTCGGCGCCAAGGTCGATTGCCTCGCGCTGGCCGCGCCGTGTGCCGTGTCGCAAACTCCACCCTCTCCCGGCGGCCCGAAGCGCGGCCGCAAGCTCAAGTCGCCCGAGCGGGCGATCTCCGTCTGATGGTGCGCCGACGCAGCCGGCCTTGCCCGCCAGGGACCGCCTGACCGCCATGGAGTGGACCGACGAGGCGATCGTCATCGGCGTCAGGCCTCACGGCGAGACGGCGTCCGTTGTGGAGCTGCTGACGCGCAGCCATGGTCGGCATATGGCGCTGGTGCATGGCGGACGCTCGCGCAAGCTGCGGCCGGTGCTGCAGGCCGGCAATCACGTCGAGGCGACGTGGAAGGCACGGCTGTCCGAGCAGCTCGGCCATGCAACGCTCGAGTTGAGGCGCGGCTATGCGGCCGAGGCGATGGACGATGCGCTGGCGCTCTCGGGCCTCTTGTCGCTGTCGGCGCTGGCGCGGCTGCTGCCCGAGCGCGACCCGCACCCGAGCCTCTATGAGATCACGCTATTCGTGCTCGGGTTTCTCGACGACCCCGGCGTCTGGCCGGCGCTCTATGTGCGCTGGGAGCTGGCGCTCCTCGACGAATTGGGCTTCGGTCTCGATCTGGGGCGCTGCGCCGCCACGGGCAGCAACGACGCGCTGATCTACGTGTCGCCGAAAACGGGACGCGCGGTATCGGCCTCGGCCGGCGAGCCATGGAGGGACCGGCTGTTGCCGCTGCCGGCGTTCCTGCTGCCAGGCCGCCAGCCCGCGCCGTCTCCGACCGACGTGCTCGACGGTCTTGCCCTCACAGGCCGCTTCCTCGACGATCGCGTCCTCGCCCCGCGTGGTGCGGCTATGCCCGATGCCCGCCGTCGCGTCGCCGAGCTCCTGTCGCGCCGTGCCGGCTCGCGGTGAATGCACCGGTTCGGCGCCACCTCCGTCACATCAAGGCTGCTGGCTTACCGCTGCTGGCTCACGGTGCTCGCAGGACTGGCGCCTGCCTCGCTCACGTCGAGGTCGAGCGTGCCGCCGCTGCCGCTCTTGAGCAGGAACACCAATCCGTCGCGCGTCTCGTAGCGGGCGCGTACCTTCGGTGTCGTCCGGGTGCCTTCCGCTGCCTCGAACGACAACGCGTCGGGCAGGCAGGCGGTGTGCTTGACCGAGTAGCGCGGCGCGAGGTCGTGGCGCTCGCCCGCGAAACGATAAGCGACCGCCTGGCCCGCGGTGTTCTTGATCTCGAAGCTGAACGACAGGGACTTCGGCCGGCCGAACAGTTGAACGGAGATGAATTTCGGGTCCTTGTCGGGCGCGCGGACCACGCCGACGCCGATCTCGACGACGTGCGGCGCCAGCATGTTCTTCCTGTGCCCGGGCGAGTTCTTCCACCCCTCGATCGCCTGTGCTGCGAGCTGGCGCGTCTCGAAGCCCCGGCTGTCGAGGTTCAAGGCGAGGTTCTCGGCGATCTGGCAGAAGGCATAGCCGGCGCGTTCGGCCCGGTCGGCCGGCTGGCGGCCGTCGGCGGTGTGCGAGAAGGTGCCGCTGCGGGCCAGATAGTCCGCATAGGCCCGGGCGGCCTTGGCCAGCGTCGCGTTTGGCCGCACGTCGGCCAGCTTGTTCTCGCGCCGGAAGGCGTTCGTCATGTCGACGATCGCGCTCTCGACCTGAGGCACGTCGGGAAGGGTCGGGGTCATGGATGGCGTCTCGCTCCGGATGTGTCTGGCGGCGGACCGGTTCGTGACCATCGCCGCCGGACTTGGCGGAAAAGCGGCTCGCGCCGCCCCTCTCGTGCACGAGGCTGTGTGTTCCTGCAACTTGCGGCCTTCCGCCTCTTGAGCCGCAGGCCCGCGGGCTTTAACCCGAAGGCATGAGCAAGCAAGCGATTCCTCCCGCCGGTCCCGGCCCCGTCGAGCCTGTCGCCCTCAAGGACGCACTCGAGGAGCGCTACCTGGCCTACGCGCTCTCGACCATCATGGGTCGCGCGCTGCCCGACGTGCGCGACGGCCTGAAGCCCGTTCACCGCCGCATCATCTACGCGATGCGCCAGCTCCGCCTCGATCCCGCGGGCGGCCACCTCAAGTGCGCCAAGATCGTCGGCGAGGTCATGGGCGATTTCCATCCCCACGGCGACCAGGCGATCTATGACGCGCTGGCGCGTCTTGCCCAGGACTTCGCCGTCCGCTACCCGCTGGTCGACGGCCAGGGCAACTTCGGCAACATCGACG
>CAYYGO010000029.1:0-53297 GCA_964471635.1 uncultured Hyphomicrobium sp. | reverse complement strand
CGTCCTCGTAGAGCTGACGCTCGGAGTAGGACTGCTCGGGCTGGGCCTCGGAGCGGAACAAGTCGCGCACGACCTCGGCGATCGAAACGAGGTCGCCGGAATTGATTTTCGCGACGTATTCCTGAGCGCGGCGGCTCCACATGGTGCGCTTGATGCGTGCGCGGCCCTTCAGTGTTTCCATCGCCTTCTTGACGATGCCCTCGTCGGCGAGCTTGCGCATGCCGACGCTCTCGAGCTTGCCGGTCGGAACGCGCAGCGTCAGCTTCTCCTTGTCGAAGGTGATGACGAACAGCTCGAGCGACATGCCCGCGATCTCCTGCTCCTCGATGCCGACGATGCGGCCGACGCCGTGGGCGGGATAGACGATGAACTCGTTGGTCTTGAAGCCGTGGCGCTGACTGACCGGCTTCTTCTGGGCCTGCGCGAGCTGACGCTGCTGCGCAGTCTTCTCGGCGATCTCGCGCGGGGTGGCGGGTGCGAGCGGGGCCGAAATACGCTGTCCGGCCGGCTTCGACATGGACGCTGCAACTGCGCGCTGCGGCTGAGGATACGCTGGGCGAGCGCCCGTCTGCACCGGCGGGCGCGCGACGCCCTGATGCACGGCGGGACGGTTGTGGGCTGCCGGCTTGCCGGCCTGGACCGGCGCGGCGGCGGCTGCCGGGCGCGCTGCCGTGGTCGGGCTCCCCGCATTCTGGGCCGCGGCATTCTGGGCCACAGCAGTCTGGGCCACAGCGGCCGGGCCGAAGCGGTGCATGGTCTTCGACTGGACAGGCTTGGCGACGGGCGCCGCAGCGGCAGACACGGTTTTCTTCGACTCGGGCTTGCGGGCGGCAGCGGGCTTGGCAGCAACCTTCGCCTTCGCCTGCGGCTTGGCGGTTGCGTCAGCCCTACGCGCCTTCGATGCCACGGGAGCCGCCTTCGCCGCCGGCTTCTTTGCCTGGGACGCAGCGAGCGGCTTCGACACGGGCTTCTTCGAGGGCGAGGCTGCGGCCTTCTTTGCCTTGGCCTTCGCTGCCGTCGTCTTGTTCCGAGCCATTTCGTTGTCTCACTTTCTCATGACGCATGCGACGGGCGGGCTTGCCGTCGCCAACGACTGCTGCTCCAGCGGCAGTCGCACATACTCCGCCCCGAAGGTGGGCAAACCCCCGGGACGGCAAGCACGGTCAGCCGCGGCTAGCCGTCGCCCCACGGGCGCCGGCAATCGGGCTGTTTGCTATGGCTTGACTGTTGACCCATACGCTCTCCTCGATTGCGAAACCGCGGGCCTGAGCCGAGCGGTCGAGAGCATGCGGGGTCGGCCTCAGCTCGCAACAGGATACGTGGCATTGAGACCTTGTTATGTTCACCGGTGTTCCGGGTTTGTATTCAGCTACGCCAAGACGTGGCTCTTGTAACACAATTTTCATGCAAAATGAAGGGCAGGCGCAACAAAGAGTGCCCGCCCCATTAAGAAGCAGCGTTAAGTTGATCCAGAAGAATCAAAAAAATCTATTCTTGTTCAAAGGCTTGGACCGACTTGTTGGACGTGTGATGGGGGCGTGCGCTCAATCGCCCGAGCCGGGTTTGGGAGAAAAATACTTCTCGTACTTGCCGCTCTCGTCCCGGTACTTGTCGGCGTCGGAGGGCTGATCCTTCTTGGCCGTGATATTGGGCCACTGCTCGGCGTAGACCCTGTTGACTTCGAGCCACTTTTCGAGACCCGGCTCGGTGTCCGGCTTGATCGCCGAGACCGGGCACTCGGGCTCGCATACACCGCAGTCGATGCATTCGTCCGGATGAATGACGAGCATGTTCTCGCCTTCGTAGAAGCAGTCGACCGGGCACACCTCCACGCAGTCGGTGTACTTGCACTTGATGCAGTTGTCGTTGACGATGTAAGTCATCCGTGTCCGCCTGCTCGATCTCGTCCGCTCGCTGCCGGGCTTGTGGCTTTCCCGGCCTTCGGAATTCTGTCTTCGCCACTTCGCCCAGTGTGCTCAGTTACCAGTCATCACTTTGGCCAGTCCTTGTTCGCGCAGGCCTCATGGATTGACAATACGACCCTGCCTGCTTCCACCTCGTTCCGCAACGCCGGACGCCTCTTGGCCGGAGACCGCGGACGCGCTCAACCGGCCCTGACGCAGCAACGTGTCACTCTCGCCTGTCATCCGCAAGAGCCGCCGCCGCTCGCGACATCCGCGCGACGCTCTACTGAAAGCTACCCCGACAACTCTGCAGCGTCGTCGTGCCATGCGACGACGTCACCGTGACGTCTCGTCGAGCTTGTCGATGGCCCGCCGGTCCCGCTTCGTCGGACGACCTGCGCCCGGTGCTCGCGCGGCGTGAGTAACGACCGCTGTTGCTCCGTCCGCGCCGCCTATTTGGCGCCCACTGCCCGACACGAGACGTTTGGTCGGAACGGCTGCTGCTGTCAATTCCTCGTAGGTGGCCTGGGCCTCGGACACGGGCCCCCGCCGCTCGATGAAGGCGCGGACTTTCAGAACACGGATATCGCGGCCTACCGTTGCGGTCACGACGTCCCCGCGTTTGACGGAATGGCTCGGACGGTTGATCCGCTCGCGATTGACGCGAACGCGGCCAGCGGTGACGAGTGCGGCCGCTTGCGTGCGCGTCTTGGCGAGCCGCGCGAACCAGAGCCACTTGTCCAGTCGCTGAGGGCCCGCGGCAGAAGGCGCCTCGCGCACTGGGTCGCTTGCGGCGCCCGAGTGGCCGTCGCCGATCGCTGCCTCTGAGGCACCCGGCGCCCGGGCTATACCGCCGTCGATGCGCGGCGAGGCGCTCATTGCGAGCTTTGCTCCTTCGACGACTTCTCGAGCGCCTCACGCAGGGCCATGAGTTTGGCAAACGGGCTGTCGGCATCGGGTGCCGCACCCGCCTTTCGCGGCGGAGACGCGGAGATAACGTCGGGACGGCGGCGCGGCTCGTCGCGGCGGCGATGATCGTCCCGGCGGTGCTGCTGCGATCCACCCGGGCGACCCCTATCGCTCCGCTGATCGCGGCCCTCGCGGCCCTTCTCGCGTGCGGATTGGTCACTCGCGCCCGCACCCTGAGCCTGCCCTTTACTCGGGCCCTGATACTGGCTCCGATCCTGGCCCGGATTCTGGCCCTGCGGGCGGTCGCCGTCGCGGCGCGGCACGCGGCGCTCACCCTCCGGCCGTCGTCCGCGGCGATCGTCGCCGCTGCGGCGACCGTGCGGGTCGGGCGTCGGACCGCCTGCCGTTGCCACGGCGTCGGAGGCGGTGTCGGGAGCGGCAGCCGCCGCGTCTCCGCTGGCCGCCGCAATTGCAGGGGCGTCGCGGCCTCCGGGACGGCGATCCGCGCGACCGCGCTGGTCGCGTCCCCGCTCCTGTTCGCGTCCGCGTCCCCGGTGGCGCCCGCGACCACCATCCTCGTGACGATGACGGCGCGGCCGCCAAACCTCCTCGAACTTCTGTTCCTCGGCGGCTTCGGGAGCCACGTCGGCAGCGGCAGAAGGGGCAGCTCCTTCGGCTGCGCCTTCGGCGGTTGCGGCGGCTGAGCTGTCGGGTTCAACGGCTGGTACGTCCACTGGCGTGTCCGTCGTCGTGTCGGCTGGCGCCGCGACGGTCTCGGCCATGGCTTCAACGGACCCAACTGCCTCTGTGGCTTCGGGCAATGCGCGGTGCGCACCACTGGTGACGGCTGGTTCGTCGGCGTCTGCTGCGGGCGTCGCATCGCCGGTCTCTGGCGTGGCCGTCGGCACTGCGTGGGCCGCCGCAGCGGCAGAAGCAACGGCCGGCGCCGCCGGCTTCACCGGCCTGCGCTCGACCCAGAAGCCGAGGGCCTTCAGCACGTTCGCCAGCTCGTCCGGCGAGCAGCCGAGGATCGACATCATCTCGGGCAGCACCGTGAAGCCGCCGTCGCCTGTGGAGCCCCGTGGGGGCATGGCTCCGCTCTCGCTGTTGGAGCGGAATGCCAGCAGCGGCCTGATCTGGTCGGCGAGGCGCTCGATGATGTCGAAGCGGACCGCGCGCGGGCCGCACAGCTGGAAGCCGCAGGCGCGATAGAAGGGCTCCGGCACTGCCGGGTCGGTCGCGACGGAGGTCAGGCCGGGGCGTGGCGGCTCGGGCAGCGCCTCGACGTCGAGTCCGCTGCGCTCCGCATTGCGGATCGCCCAGAACGCGAGCAGCAGATCGGCTGCCGCGGGCTTGAGGAGCAGCGGGAAGAAGATGTTGAAGGCTCCGAAGCGAACGCCGTACTTGCGCAGCTGCGCCCGGGCGTTCTGGTCGAGCGACTTGATCTCGTCGGCGACCGCCTCCCGCTTCAGGGCGCCTGAACTCTCGGTCAGGCGGAATGCGATGCCGCGCGCGAGGCCCTGGATGTCCTCGGCCTTCTGGATGTCGACAAGCGGCTTCAGCTTGTCCGCGGCGATCTCGGCGATCCATTGGTCGAGGCGCGCCTGCACCTTGTCCCGGTCCGGCGCGGCGATGTGCTCGTCGGCCAGCAGCACGAAGCGCGGCTTCAGCGGATCCTCGGATGGCTCCAGCTTGCCGATCTCGTCGTCGCGCCAGAAGACGCGGCCGCTGCGCTTCAGCTTGAAGGCGTCGGGCTTGGCTGCGGCAACCCGGCGTGCGCGCATCGACAGCTCGCGCGACAGCACCTGCACGGCCGCCGACCGCGCCGCCTTGCCGTGTATGCCCTCGGCCTGCGCGTCGGGGAAGAAGACGAAGCCCTTGAGCCGCCCGATGAAATGGTTCTCGACCTCGATCGCGCCGTCGTCGCGGATCTCGGCGTTGAGTTCGTCCTTGTCGCGCATGCCGCGCATCAGCGCGCTGGTGCGCTTGTCGACGAAGCGCTGCGTCAGCTGCTCGTGCATCGCGTCGGAGAGCTGGTCCTCGATCTCGCGCGTGCGGCCTTGCCAGTGCTGCGGGTCGGCCAGCCAATCGAGCCGGTTGGCGACGAACGTCCACGTCCGGATGTGGGCGATGCGGTTGGCGAGCGTGTCGATATCGCCATCGGTGCGATCGGCGAACGCGACCTGCTTCTCGAACCAGTCCTCCGGGATGCGCCCCTTCTCGGCCATCAGGAACCTGAACAGCGTGGCGACCATCTCGGCGTGGTTCTGCGAGGAGATCTTGCGGTAGTCGGGGATCTGGCAGACCTCCCACAGCCGCATGACGGCCGCGGGCGTCGAGGCCATGTCCTCGATCTCGCGGTCGCTCGAGACGGTTTCGAGAGCGGCGACGTCGTCGGCCATGCGGGCCCGTGTCAGCCGCTGCTCGCCGGGCAACGCCCGCAGGCTTTCGCGCAGCCGCTCGAGCGAGCGGAAATCGAGGTCGCGGTTGCGCCACTGCAGCACGCGCACGCTGTCGAAGTTGTGCGTCTCGAGCCGCTCGATGAGGTCGGAATCGAACGGCTCCGCGCCTCCGGTCACGCCGAAGCTGCCGTCGTTCATGTGGCGCCCGGCGCGGCCGGCGATCTGGGCGAGCTCGCCCGGCGTCAGGTTGCGGTGTGCCTGGCCGTCGAACTTGCGGGTAGCCGAGAACGCGACATGGTCGACGTCGAGGTTGAGGCCCATGCCGATGGCGTCGGTTGCGACCAGGAAATCGACGTCACCCGACTGATAGAGCGCGACCTGGGCGTTGCGGGTGCGCGGCGACAATGCCCCGAGCACGACAGCGGTGCCGCCGCGCTGGCGTCGGATCAACTCGGCGATCGAATAGACGTCGTTGGCCGAGAAGGCGACGACGGCCGAGCGGGTCGGTAGCCGCGTGATCTTCTTCTCGCCCGCATAGGTGAGCTTCGACAGTCGCGGCCGCGAGATGAAGTTGGCGCCGGGAATGAGGTCGGCAATGGCGTCGCGCATGGTCTGCGCCCCGAGCAGCAGCGTCTCGGAGCGACCGCGGGCATGCAGTAGACGGTCGGTAAAGGTGTGGCCGCGCTCGGGGTCGGCGGCAAGCTGTATCTCGTCGATCGCGAGGAAATCGACGTCGATGTCGCGCGGCATGGCCTCGACCGTCGACACCCAGTAGCGAGCGCGCTCGGGCCGGATCTTCTCCTCGCCGGTGACGAGCGCGACCTTGTCGGCGCCGACCCGGGCCGCGATGCGGTCATAGACCTCGCGCGCCAGGAGCCGCAACGGCAGTCCGATCATGCCGCTTTCGTGGCCGAGCATGCGCTCGATGGCGAGGTGCGTCTTGCCGGTGTTGGTGGGCCCGAGAACCGCCGTCACATGGCGGATGCGTGTCTCGAGTTCGCTGCCCATCGTGTGGCCTCCGAGTGGTCGTGGCCCCTGGCATTGCATTGGGCCGCTTGGAGATCAAGCGGTTACTTGCATACGCCCCGGCACGCCATGCGGATGATCGCGATAAGTGCGCATGACGCGCGTCCGAGTGGGGCTCGCGTCGGGAGCCGCGTGCGCTTCAGTGCGACAACGCGATGAGGCTCCGGTTCGGCGTCGTAATGTCGATCCGCTCGGCCTTCAGCACGGCCGTGCCTGCGCCCGTCGGGATCGAGACCTGGTAGGGCACGACCAGGTTCGCGGTCGGCACTGGCCGGAACACGATCTCGATGTTGGCGTTGTCGGCGAACGTCTTCGTCTCCTCGTTCTTCCTGAAACCGGCGATCGGCTGATAGCGGACGCGGCACACGAAGCCGATGCCCGGCTGGCCCGAAGGCCGCGCCTCGGCGATCCGCTGCTGGCCCCGGTAGCTCAGCGTCAGGTCGAAGCGCTGCTTGCCGTCGAAGATCGACAACTTCCGGTCGCATGGCCGTTGTGTGCCGCCGACGGCCAGCGCCATCACCGCGCTTAGCGGGTCGAGCACGTTGCGCTTGTGCTCGTCCTTGAGCGGCACCATGTCGGGCGGCGGAGGCTTGGAGGGCTGCACGGCCAGGTTGGCCACCGCGCCGTCCTTGAATGCCATGCGCACCAGCCCGGTTTTGTCCTTGCCGATGATGGCCGACGAGTTGAAATCGAAGTTGTAGGCCGAGGGCTTGGGCCCGCTGTCGGCCACGGCGCCGGCGCTGTTGGTCGAGCCAGACCATTCGAACGCGCCGAGCGGGGCGCGGACATCGGCCTTGCCGTTGAGCGAGTAGGTACCGGCGCCCGACTTCGACTGGAAGCGGAACGAGCCGATATCGATGCCGCCGAACACGATGCGGTATTTCGCCGACACCTCCGATGGCCAGACCGGCTCGGCCGAGGCGGGACCGGCCGCCACGACGTGAGCGAGCGCCAGCACCATGCCGAGCCGTGCACGGCCAAGGCGGCGGCGCGGTAGCTCTGCATGTGCGGGTCTCGACGTCATGGACCTGTTCCCCCGATCTACGCTGGAGACAATGCTCCGGCGGTACGGTCGGTTTAAGTCAAATCTTTGTCCCGGCCGACGCGGACCGCGAGACGAGCACGGTGGCAACCATTGGTTAAGCTGAAGTTAAGCGTCGTGCCGTTCCGGGGCTGCGGGCTCCCGCGGTCGCTCGGCTCGTGCCGGCGAAAGGGCCGGGAGGTCCCCGGCCGGTCCCGCCCGCGACCTCTGGCATCGGGCGAAGCGTGCTTGACGCCTCGCGGGCGGGCGAAGTATATGCCTTTCGAACGCCCGCTGGCGGCTGCCGGCGGGTTTCTCGTTTTCATAACCATTGACCGCATGAAGCGCGGCGCGTGGCATAGCCCACCGGCGACGCGAGGGAGTTCAAGACCCATGACCAGGCGCTGCGAACTGACCGGCAAGCTGCCGATGTCCGGCAACCTTCGGAGCCATGCCGAGAACAAGAAGCGCCGCGTGTTCCGCCCTAACCTCTGCAGCGTGACGCTGATGAGCGAGACGCTGGGCCGCAAGATCCGCGTCAAAGTCAGCGCGCACGCACTGAAGTCGGTCGAGCACCGCGGCGGCCTCGACGCCTTTCTCATGAAAGCGCGCGACGAGGAGCTGTCTCCGCAGTGCCTCAAGCTCAAACGTGAGCTGTCGAAGGCGAAGTCCGGCGAAGCGGTTGCCGCTGCCTGACTTTGGGTGTCGCGTGTCCGCGATACCCGCCGCCCGAAATTCGGCCGTTTCGGCCCGAGCCCCCAGATTGCAAACGTCCATTGAACTGTTTTGCCCTTTGCCTGGCGCGGCCTAGGGTGCCTGGCCCTTCATGCGCCGCGCGATCGCCAGCAAGATCGGCATCGCGACGAGCCAGATCGCCGAGATTGCAGCCAGCGTAAGCCACCGCGGTTCGCGGATCTCCATACCTCCGAGCCCCTCGCCCGCAAGATAGGCCAGCGGGCCGAAGATCGCACCGAGCACCGCCGCCAGCAAAGGCCGCGTGCCCAGCCACGCCATGCTCCCGTTGAGTGTCGTGGCGAAAACCAGCCAGATCATCAATAGCCAGACCGGCACGGTGCCGGCCGCGGGCTGTGGCGCGGCGTAGCCGATGAGCCCGGATCGCAAGAGGCCTGTCTCGGCCGCAAATCCGATCAGCACCGCCGCCAGAAGGACCGCTGCCTCGCGTGCCGGGTGCGTGCTCCGGACCAGATGGATCAGCACGGCTGCGACACCTGCGGCCAATCCTGGCGCCGTGCGGCCGTCCGCCGCGCTGAGGACGAGCGCTAACCAGGCCGCCTGGAAGGCCACGATGTTGACGGCGAGCCCGAGCCAGGTCACGCCGCACCGTCGGTCTTCGCGTCGAAGTGGCAGAGGTCGCGGACCGGACAGCGCGGGCACTCGGGCTTGCGCGCCTTGCACAGATAGCGGCCGTGCAGGATCAGCCAGTGGTGAGCGTGAAGCGCGTACTCGGGCGGGATGAGGCGCACGAGATCGGCCTCGACCGCGTCGGGCGATTTTCCAGCCGACAGGCCCAGCCGGTGCGCCACGCGGAACACGTGCGTGTCGACAGCCATCGTCGGCTCGCCGAACGCCATGTTGAGCACCACGTTGGCCGTCTTTCGGCCCACGCCGGGCAGGCTCTGGAGCGCATCGCGGCTCCGCGGCACGTCACCATCGTGCTCGGCGACGAGCCGCTCCGACAATAGGATCACGTTCCGGGCCTTGTTGCGGAAAAGGCCAATCGTCTTGATGAGATCGCGCACCTTGTCCTCGCCGAGCGCTAGCATCTTCTGGGGCGTATCCGCGAGGGCGAAAAGCCCCCGCGTCGCCTTGTTGACGCCCGCGTCGGTGGCCTGCGCGGACAGCACGACGGCGACGAGCAGAGTGTAGGGATTGACGTGCTCGAGCTCGCCCTTCGGGTGAGGATCTATGGCAGCGAAACGGCGAAAGATCTCCGCGACGTCTCCAGACGTAAAGGTTCGGCGCCGGGTTCGGTTCCTCGGTGCGGCGGGCCGGACCGTGTGCGCCGGGCCGTTCTTAGCCACGGGACCCTCCGTCTGGTGGAAGCGCGTCGTGAGAGAGCCTTTCTCCGTTCGCCGGGCTGCGGCCCGACCGTCAGCGCGCGCCCCGCGTCCGCCATTGCCCCGTCGCCCTCCCGCACCCATCGCGTCCCCCCTTTGACAGTCCGTTACGAGCCGCTAGCTTTCTCCGATGACCGATAGCACAGCCCCTCCCCCCGATCCGCGCGAGTTCCACGCCGTGCTCGCGCCGCACCGCTCGCTCGGACCCAAAGGGTTTCTCATCCTGATGGGGTTGTTCGGGGCCGTGAGCTTCGTTGCCGGTATCGTCTTCCTGTCCATCGGCGCGTGGCCGGTGATGGGCTTCTTCGGTCTCGACGTGGCGCTGCTCTACGTCGCATTCCGGCTCAACTATCGCTCGGGCCGGCTCTATGAGCTCGTCGATCTGACGCCGGCGAGCCTCACGGTGACGCGCGTGCATCCCTCGGGTCGCCGCGAGGAGTTCGCGTTCAACCCGTATTGGGTGCGTGTGGCGCTGTCGGAAAAACCCGATGGACGGACGGATTTGCGCCTCGCCTCGCACGGCGCGGAGTTCTCCTTCGGTCATTTCCTCAACGATGACGAGCGGCGCGATTTCGCCGCAGCATTGACCGGAGCGCTGGCCACCGCGCGCGCCGGCCCGGCGTTCCACTGAGCCGTCAGCCCGCCCCGATCAGCAGCCCCGCCGACGCAATGACTGCCACGCCGCCAGCCCGGTCGAGCCAGCGCCTGCCGCGCTCGCTCGCGGCAATTGCGGCGAAGTAAAATCCTGCGCCCGCATAGATCAGCGCTGCCGCGGCCTCGAGCACGAGGAACAATCCACCCGCGACCGCCACCTTGGGGCTCAGCAACTGGCCGGGCATGACGAGGCCAGGAAGGAACGGCAGCAACACCAGAAGCGGCTTCGGGTTTGCGAAGGCCACGACGAGCTCGTCGCGAAACGCGGCTCCGGGTGCCATGGCGATGCCGTCCGAGCGGGGCGTGTCGGCGGGCGATGCCGAGCGGACCAGGATCTTCACCCCGAGCCACACCAGGAAAGCCGCGCCGGCCGCCTTCAGCGTCACGAACACGGCCGGCATCGCGACGATGAGACTGCCGAGACCGAGCGCCAGCAGTGCGATGAGCGCCGCATAGGCCACGTGGCGACCGAGACTTGCTTGCATGGCAGGGCCCACCCCGCCGCGCGCGGCGTTACTGAGTGCGAAGATGTTGTTGGGTCCCGGGTATAGGTTGATGGCCAACGACGCGAGAACGAATGTCGCGAGGAATGCGCCGTCGAAGTCCATAAATGTCTGCGCCATGCCTCCCTGCCTCTATGATTGGCCCCGCGGACTGCCCCTCGGGCGGCACCTTGGCTTGGCGGGATCCAACGAGCGGGATGTGTGTGGCCAAACCGCAGGCACAGGGCCGCCCGGGGAACAGGCAGCGCGCGCTACTGGAAGCGGCCACCCCGTTGCAGAACTTCGATCTTGTAGCCGTCCGGATCCTCTATGAAGAAAAACTTGGCAAATGGCGTGCCATCGCGCGTCATCTGCTTCACATCCTTAGGTGCGAGCCCTGCCGCGACCAGCCGCGCGTGCTCCGCCTGGACGTCGGGCACCGAGACCGCAAGGTGGCCGTAACCGTTGCCGAGCTCGTAACCCTCGGTGCGCCCCTTGTTGACCGTCAGCTCGAGCTCGAAACCCGTTTCCGGGTTCGAGAGATAGATGAGCGTGAAGTCGGGAAAGTCTATGCGCTCGGCGACGTCGAGGCCGAGCGCCGTGCGGTAGAACGCCACCGACCGCGCCTCGTCGAGCACGCGGATCATCATGTGGATCGTCTTGGCCATTGTCATTATGCCCATGGCCGGCTGGCTGCTGCTGCGCCCTCGAAGTCGCGGATCGCACCGTCCTTCTGCAATGTCAGGCCTACGGCATCGAGGCCGTTCAGAAGGCAATGCTTGCGGAACGGGTCGATGTCGAAGCGAATGACGCCGCCGTCAGGTCCCCGGATCTCCTGCGCCTCGAGATCGACCGTGAGCGTCGCGTTGGCGCCGCGGCTCGCGTCGTCCATCAGCTTGTCGACCTCGGACTGCGCAAGCTTGATCGGCAGAATGCCGTTCTGGAAGCAGTTGTTGTAGAAGATGTCGGCGAAGTCGGGTGCGATGACGCAGCGGATTCCGAAATCCAGAAGTGCCCACGGCGCGTGCTCGCGCGAGGAGCCGCAGCCGAAGTTGTCGCCGCTGACGAGGATCGTCGCCGTGCGGTAGGCGGGCTTGTTGAGGACGAAGTCGGCGATCTCCTTGCCTTCGGTGTCGAACCGCATCTCGTAGAACAGCGACTTCCCGAGCCCTGTCCGCTTGATCGTCTTCAGGAACTGCTTCGGGATGATCATGTCGGTATCGACGTTCCTGATCGGCAGCGGCGCGGCGATGCCGGTCAATCGCGTGAATTTGTCCATCGAGACCAGTCTCCCTTGGGTCGGTTATCGAGCCGCGAGGCGTCGTGATGCTTGGGCGCCCTGAAGCCGTGGCGCCCTGAAACATTAGCGTCTTGGAGGCGTGCGCCGGATCGTGCAGTTGCTACCCGAGCCCGCTCAGCGGCATCAGGCGCGCAACCCGTCTGCCAGGGCGCGCACGTAGCCTTCCGCCGCCCCGAGGCGCTCGACGAGCCGCCCATATCCGGCCGGCGCCCCGTCGATCGGAGTGCCATCGGATGCGAGCTGCTCGAGACGCCTTTTAACGCCCGCAAGCTTTCGTCCGTCAAGGTGATGTTTGAGCACGTCGACCAGCGTCTCGACGTAGCCGGTGATGCGGCCGAGCTCGCGCTGCGCGTCCCGCCGTGCCCGGACATCCCCCGGGACCGCCTCCAGCCGGGCGAGTGCGTCCGCCGCCCGAGAAAGCGTCGCGGCTATCGTCTCGGCATAGCCTGCGATCCGTTCTTTGTGGCCGGGGTCAAGCGCGGCAAGCGCCGCCGCCCAGCGGTGCAGCGTTCGGGCCAGGGCCAGAAGGCGACGTGTATGCTCGGCAAGGCGCATGGCGCCAGATCGCTCCCGGTGTGGCCGCGCGGCGTGCGGCGGCGTCCAGAGAGTAGATCCGGCCAAGGTGTGGGAGGATAACCGACCTTTGGCGGCACCGAGCGGGCCACCGCTGCGGCGGTCTTTGACGGTTCGAGACGCGCGTATCGACCCGCGTCCCGGCGCCCGGACCGGTTCTCACCGGATCGAGGGATCGTCGTAGCACTGACGCATGTATTCGCAGCGGTGGCTGCCCGAAAAGTGCATGGCATCGCCCTTGGCCGGCGAGATGAACTTGCACACCTCTTCCAGTCCTTCCGGCGTCAGCCAGCCCTGACGGCGACCGCGCTGCACGGCGAAGCAATCGGCCGTCTCCTCGTCCGGGCCACGGAACTGGTGTCCGCACTCGTGCGCGAAGATCCAAAGTTTCACCGGCGTCGAGATGCGCGACAAGAGCTTCGGATTGAGGATGAGGAAGCCCGGATAGGCTGCGCCGTAGTCGTCGAGCTGATTGTCGAGAACGGTCGGCCGGTGGCCGCAGGTCATTTTGTAGTTGTCGAGCTTAAGCTGCCCGGACGGCACGATCGACGCGTCGCCTCCGACGTGTGCGGCGTACTCCTCTGGCGTCGGCGGACCCTCGGCGTGCACCGAGACCGGCCGCACGGATAGGCTTCCGGCGAGCACAAGAGCTGCGAGCGCCGCTCCAGACCGCCATAGCGTTCGGCCGCGCCCCACATCGTTCACGTGTTCGCCCCCTGCTGCACCGCCACCCGGCTACCTTGACCCGATTTCCCGCCGAGCACAAGCCAACCGCCCCCAACGGTGTGCGCAGCCTGTGGCCGCGGCGCCCCTGACCTCCGCTGCCGCTAAGCAGCGGTCAAGGACGCCTCGATCTCCTCCATATCGGCATCCGAGAAGCCGAAATGATGGCCGATTTCGTGCACCAAAACATGCGTGACGACATCGCCCAGCGTCTCGTCGCTGTCGGCCCAATAGTCGAGCATGGCGCGCCGGTAGAGAAACACCATGTCGGGCTCGCGCGCGCTGTCGAGCACGCTCTTCTTGTCGAGGCTGAGGCCCTGGTAGAGGCCCATGAGGTCGAACGGATCCTCGATGCTGAGTTCGTCGAGCACCTCGTCCGTCGCGAAATCGTCGACCCGGATCACAAGATCGCCGCACATCTGGCGGAACTCGGCTGGCAATCGTCCCCACGCGTCGGCCGCGAGCGCCTCGATATCCTCGAGCGTCGGCGCGTGTGCGCTGTGCCAAGCGGCTTTCGACATGGTCCAGACCCTCCCGGTTCCGCCCCAAGGGAGGGCGAGTGATAGGGAAAACCGCGGCGTTTGAACAGGGGGAAGGTGCGTCGTCGCGCAAATCACGCGTCGGAGGCAGAAGGCCGCTTTCTGGCCACCATCAGCAGCTCGCGGAGCGAGATCCAAAGCCCGTCGTCGGCGCGGCGCGGCATGAGGAACGCCGCGAGGCTTGCCGACGATGGCAGTGCGGGATCGATCATGTCGGCGAGGCGGGAGACGGTCTCCGGCGTGCACTGCATGCGCGCTGTCCAGGCACCGAACTCCATGGCCTTGGCGATGACCTCGTGGGTCGACACCTCGAGACCGGCGTCGTCGGCCAGCTCGAGCCATTCGGCGACAGTGAGCGCGTGGCCGTGCGAGGGATCGCGCAGCTTCTCGAACTGGTTGTACACCACGACTGCCGCGCGGATCGCGGAGCGATCGAGATCGGGCATCAGCGCGCCGTCGGGCGACACGTTGTCGACGAGCGCGAAGGTGCCGCCGGGTTTCAGCACGCGCGCCGCTTCCGAGACGAATGCGGCCGGGTCGGCAAAGTGATGGGCGGCGAGCCGGCACGAGACGAGGTCGAATGTCGCGTCGGCGAAGGGAAGCCGGTCGGCCGGGGCCAGCGCGGTCTCGAGATTCGCGATGCCGCGCCCGGCGGCGAGCGCGCGCGTCTCGGCCAGCATTTCGGCGGTGATGTCGCTCGCCGTGACGTGCGCGACGTGCGGCGCGAAGGCCAGCGCCATGTGCCCGGCGCCGGTCGCGACGTCGAGCGCGCGCCAATTCGCGCGAGGGCCGGCCATCCGCACGAGCATTGCGAGACTCTCGCCCGTGGCATGCACGGCGCTCGTGGCATAGGCAGCGGCGTTCGGGCCGAACTGGTTCTGGACGAGGGATGTCGACATGGCGGCTTCCATTGCTAGTGGCTGTCGTCGGGCGTGGGGCATGTGGCATGCGGCGATATTTTTCCGGACGCCCGGCAAACGGACGTCGCCACCGCCAGCGGGATCGGCCGCATTCGCGAAGCCCGTTCTGGCCCGGCCGTTGCCGGACCGAAACGCGCGCTAACCATTTGGGTTCATCCGAACCTAACGGATCGATGGTAGCACAGTTCCATGATCCCGATCCGCGATCTGCCCCGTGGCACCGCCGAGATTGTGAAGCGCGAGACGCGCGGTGAGATCATCCGATGGATGGGCCGCCCGCATGCCGGACGGGCTTTTCGCGCAGCATTCGGCATCTACGTGATCGCCGTGCCGTGGTGTGCCGTAACCTTCACCGTGTTCGGCGCGCTGTTCGCCTCCGCATTGTCCGGCAAGCCGCCGCCGCGTCCGATCCCGATGTGGGAATACTGGATGATGGGAGCGGCCGTGGTGTTCGCGTTCGTCTTCGCGGCGTTGGGCCTCGCCATGCTGGTGTCGCCATGGTGGGCGTGGCGCAAGGCCCGCAACACCGTCCATGTCGTGACCGACCGGCGCGTGGTGACGGTCGTCGGCGGCCGTGAGACGCGTGTCGAAGCGATCCCGGCCGAGCGCATTAGGCGCCTCGCGCGGACCGAGCGCCGCGACGGCTCGGGCACGATCCGGATCGTGACAGGCTACGGCAAGGATTCGGACGGCGACTGGGTCGAGGACGCCACCGTGCTCTACGAGGTGCCTAGTGCTGCCGCCGCCGGCCGGGCGGTGGAGGCGTTGGAGCGCCATCAAGACCTGCGATGGCAGACTTAAAGAGATCGAAGTGTCCGAACGAAAAGCCTAAAGCTGGGCGACATATTATCGTCGAGGCTCATGTAAGGAGAAATTTTCTGGGCAAGGTTTACCTGCCCGTGCTCTCCGTGCAAATTCATGAAAATCTGCTTAGCATTAGGAACGCGATCCGGATTGCGATAAATACTTTTGTTTCTCAGTCTCTCGGCCTTCCTGGCATCAAGCAAGCCGGCCTCCGTCAGTGCCGGTAAATCACCAAGATACCATGACTCAAGACACTGCATCACAAGCCGGACGCTGGTTCGGGGTCGTTGCTGCTGCGGGATAAGCTCTGTAAACTCCTTCTTGGTCAATACGCAATCGCCGCCGTCATTGTCCCTTAGTATTATAAATCGAGTGCCGACTGGATGACGCCAGCTACGGATTTTTCTAGTGACAGACTGCTGCAAGTCAGTCTTGCCCTGGTGGACGAGTACAACGGAATACCAATCGGGGATAATTCGCCCGACTAGGTTCTCAACCACGATCTTCGCGCTTTTTTCCTCAGTGAGCACGACGAGCGACGTCATCGGGGGTCGGCGTCCTTGAACAGTCCTTGACGCCAAAGGTAACCTGGCTTGTCGCCACCTTCGACGAGGGCTCTGAAATTCTCGTCTTCATAGGCCCGTCGGATGTGAGTGAAACCATTAACCTTGGACAATACAAAGATCGAATTCAGGGGAACCTCGTTGAGGAAGTCAGGAGAATGGGTGCTGACTAGAACTTGGCCGCCGCGGCGGGCGTAGCTCTGAAACTCCTCCGAAAGTTCGCCAAGAAGCGTAGGGTATAGCTGGTTCTCGGGCTCCTCGACGCATAACAGAGGATGTGGAGAAGGATCATATAGAAGGACCAGGTAAGCAAACATCTTAATCGTTCCGTCCGAAACGTAGCGCGCAATGAAAGGGTCCTTAAACGAGCCATCCTGGAACTGGAGCACAATACGTCCGTCGGCGGTCTCAGTTGCTCCCACTTTCTCGACGCCAGGCACGCGACGGGCCATCGCTCTCAGAACCTTCTCGAATTCTTTTGGGTGGCGGTCGCGCAAATACTGGGCTACAAGGGGAAGATTCTCTCCGCTGGGCGAAAGGTGCTCAGCATAGCCAGCATCCTGGCTGCCGCGTGCGGCATGAATGTGAAAGTCGGATACGTGCCAATTTTCAATGAGGCTGCGGAAGGCACTGGCAGCCTGAAAGCGCTGAAACTGGCCAAGACCCTTGATTGCCAGAATGTCTGGAGAGTCGAGTTGTTGCTGCTCACGTTTTACATCTGTTTCTCCGGTGAATTCTTCCTCATTCGTGATCGCGTCACCTCTGCCGCGGCTGAAATTTAAGAATTGAAATGGCTTACCCCCGCTGAATCGCGTATATTGTAATATTTCGCGTTCGACAACTGGCCGCCCGTCCGGATTTCCGATTTCCAGAGAGTATGTGACAGTGCGGTCCCCGACCGCAAGCCGTGCTCGCGTTTTGATTTCAAAAAGAATGCTATCATCTGATTTCGCGCCGCGAGACACAACGTCCTTGAATGACCCGCGCTTTGCCAATGCAGAGCGCACATTATCCTTCAGGCAATCGCGGAGAAACCCGAACACATCGAAAAGCGTGCTCTTACCGGAGCCGTTGGCTCCAACGACGACGCAATAGGGTGGCACGCCAGAAAGCGTCACATCTCTAAAGAGCTTAAAGTTCTTGAGTCGCATCCGCTCAATTTTCATGGGTTCACCCGCCCCACGTGCGGATGTCCACGAAGCGGCCCTCGATGGCGGCGGCAGCAGCCATCACGGGCGACAACAGGTGCGTGCGCCCGAGCCGCCCCTGTCGGCCCTCGAAATTGCGGTTCGAGGTCGAGGCGCAGCGCTGCTTCGGCTTCAACTGGTCGGGATTCATGCCGAGGCACATCGAGCAGCCGGGCTCGCGCCACTCGAAGCCGGCGGCCTTGAAGATCTTGTCGAGGCCTTCCGCCTCGGCCTGCGCCTTCACGAGGCCGGAGCCCGGCACGATCATCGCGTAGGCGAGTCGCGTCGAGACCTTCTTGCCCTCCACGATCCGGGCCACCGCGCGCAGGTCCTCGATGCGCCCGTTGGTGCACGAGCCGATCCACACCACGTCGAGCGGGATGTCGGTCATCCGCGTGCCGGGCGTGAGCCCCATGTAGTCGAGCGCGCGCAGCATCGAGGCGCGCTTGTTCTCGTCGGCGACGTCCGCTGGGTTCGGCACCACTCCCGCGATCGAGACGACGTCCTCGGGGCTCGTGCCCCAGGTGACGATCGGCGGCAGCTTGGCCGCATCGAGCTTCACCACGCGGTCGAAGTGGGCGCCCTCGTCGCTGCGCAGCGTCTCCCAGTAGGTCATCGCCATGTCCCAGGCGGCGCCCTTCGGCGCCTTCGGACGCCCTTTGATGAAGGCGAAAGTCTTCTCGTCGGGCGCGATCATGCCGGCGCGCGCGCCCCCTTCGATCGACATGTTGCAGACCGTCATGCGGCCTTCCATCGACAGCGCACGGATGGCCTCGCCCGCATACTCGATGACCGAGCCGGTGCCGCCTGCGGTGCCGATCTCGCCGATGATGGCGAGGATGATGTCTTTGGCGCCGACGCCCGACGGGCACACGCCGTCGACCTGGACCAGCATGTTCTTGGCCTTCTTCTGGATCAGCGTCTGCGTGGCGAGCACGTGCTCCACCTCGCTCGTGCCGATACCATGGGCCAGCGCGCCGAATGCGCCATGAGTGGACGTGTGGCTGTCGCCGCAGACGATCGTAGTGCCCGGAAGAGTGAAGCCCTGCTCGGGTCCAACGACGTGGACGATCCCCTGCCGGCGATCGAGCTCGTTGAAATACTCGATGCCGAAATCACGCGCATTCTGGGCCAGCGTCTCGACCTGGATTCGGCTGTCATCGTCGGCGATGCCTTTGGTGCGGTCGGTCGTCGGCACGTTGTGATCGACGACAGCTAGCGTCTTCTCCGGTGCACGCACCTTGCGGCCCGCCATGCGCAAGCCCTCGAAGGCCTGCGGGCTCGTCACCTCGTGCACGAGATGGCGGTCGATGTAGATGAGGCAGGTGCCGTCCGGCTGGCGGTCGACCACGTGGTCGTCGAAGATCTTGTCGTAGAGCGTCTTGGCGGCAGTGGTGGCCATGGCCGGATCGTCCTCGGTGAAGGGAACGGGTGCCGGGCGTGACGATTGCGGCGACTCCTACTTGCCATGTGACCGGTTCTGGCGGCCGTTCTGGCAGGTGGACATCGCGATACCGGTCACACGATCGGGCACACGAGCGGGTTCAGTCGACTGGCGCCGCTCGGACCGCGAACCTCGTTCATCGCCCGGCCTGGGCAGTGACGAGGCTCGCGACCGCGACGCTGGATCGCGTCACTAGATAGCGCCGTCATCCCGAGTTCGCAAATGGACAGAGGCCCCGGCGCCGATGGCGTCGCAGGCGAGGGTGGCCGGTACGCTGGCCGTCCAGCGCGTCCGTTACGGCCGCTGCTCGGGGCTCACGCGCCGCATCCGTGCGCAGCGGCGATTGAACTCCACCCGCGGCACGTTGCTCTCGGGCAACCAACCCTCGTCGCATTGTTGGCGGCTGAGCGGTACCAGCGGCACGGTTGCGGAGGCGGACGGCACCTTGACCGTTTCCGGGGCGCGGTAGAGGAGTGGAGCGGTCGGCGGCTGGATCTCGTAGGCGCGCGGCAGCCTGGGCGTGCCGATCGCCGCCCCGGGCTTCCCCGAGTAGTTGGGGATCGGACGCGCATAGGGATCGGCCGGCTGGCCGAGCGGTGAGGGCACGTAGCGGCCTTCGCGGTCGTACTGTGCCGCGACGGAACCCGCTCCGGCAAAAGAGAGCACGAGCCCGAACCCGAGAGTCACGGCAAGGACCCGCGAGGGCGCTGGCGTGGGGTGGTAAAGAGGCGGCGGCATGGCAAAAAGCGTCATAGTCTGAATATCGGATGCCGCGGCCGATCAGCCAAGGGGTCTTCTGCCTGTTGTTCTGAAAGAGATGTCGGGCTCGGTCTGGGTCGACGTGCAACGAATGCCTACCCCGACGGGTGCCGCCTGGCCAGCGAACCCGCTCCCCGCCCACTCCTTCGCCGATGCGCCGAGGTCGTGCCGCACCACGCCCTCGCCGCGCGATCGCAGCCCGTTAGCTACGCTTGCCGAACAGCCCGAGACCCGGATCCGTCTTGCCGCGGCCGGCGCCGCGGGTCGCGTCCGCCAACTGCTCCTCCACGGCCTTCGAGACCGCAACCGGTCGTCGGTTGGCAAACGCCTCGTGGTTCACCTCGGTCTGCTGCAAGTCGTAGACGTAGTTGACCATGAGCCCGTGGGATTCGCGAATGCCCTTCTTCGACAGGTCGGCCATCCAGTTGACCCGCTCGATGCGCGCGCCGTTGCCGAGGTGGAAGCGGGCGACCGGGTCGGTCGGCCCCGTATCCGATCCCTGTCCGGCGAGGTAGCGCGCGGCGAGCCGCACCATCACGTCGCGCAGCATCCCGGTGCGCTTGTAGCCGTCGGCCGAGGCCTCCGCCTCCAGGTGGGCCAACGCCGCGCGCGGAGTATCTCGCCCGGTCGTTCGCACCATGCGCTCGGCGAGATCGGCGGGCACATGATCCGCAATGTCGAAGCTCGGGCTGGCGAGCCAGGCCCGGAAGCCTGGGATCGGCGACAGCGTGGCGAACGTCTCGAGCGATGGCAGCTCCTGCTTGAGGCTCGTCGCCACCTGCTTGATCAGGAAGTTGCCGAATGAGACGCCTTTGAGGCCCGGCTGGCAGTTCGAGATCGAATAGAACACCGCAACTTTGCGCGGCCCGGTCTCCCCGGCCGGCACCGGGGCCCTGAGGATCGGCTCGACCCGGTCCGACAGCTCGTCGACGAGCGCGACCTCGACGAAGATGAGCGGCTCGTTCGGAAGCGCGGGATGAAAGAATCCGAAGCAGCGGCGGTCGGACTGGAGGCGCCGGCGCAGATCGTCCCAACCGTCGATCGCATGCACCGCCTCGTAGGCGATGAGCTTCTCGAGGATCGCCGCGGGCGTGTTCCAGGAAATCCGCTCGAGCTCGAGGAAGCCGCGGTTGAACCATGAGCCGAACAGGTGCCTGAGGTCGGCATCGACGCTCTTGAGATCCGGTGCCGTCGACAGCTGGGCGAGCAGGTGCTCGCGCAGTTTGACGAGCGTCACGGTGCCGTCGGGCGCCATGTTCATGCGCCGGAAGAGCTCCTGGCGCGGCGATTCGATCGCCGCCGACAGCGCCGCGAAGGTGTCGCCCGACGGGTCCGACTTCCACCGCTCGGCGGCTGCCGAGACACGCTTCATGTCGGGTCCGTAGCGCCGGGCGAAGAGCTGCAGCAGTTGATAGCGCTCCGCCCCGCCCGCGCGCCGCACGAGCTGCACGAGGTCGTTGGCGATGACCGTGCCGAGCACCTCGCCGCGCTCCGACAAGAGCGCATCCGCCAGCGTCTGGGCGCGCTCCGCGAACGGCGCCTCCGACGGCATTTTGGCAGGCGGCGGCGTGGCGCGAAGGATGCCGCGCAGGATCTGGTCGAACAGGCGCATTGCGCCGCTCGGTCCGGGTGTGGGTCCAGGCACCGGTCCCGGTGCTGGCTCTGGCGCGAGGGCCACGGCGGTCGAGGGCGCGGCCGCCGGCATCGCCTCGAGGATGCGCGCGCGGTCGGCATCGAGCGCCGGCGCCGGCCGGCGCACGTCCGGGTCCGCGAAGCCCGACAGCTTGATCGGATTGCCCGCCATCATGAGAGGTCCGGTTGCCGGGTCGTTGGCCGTCACCACCATGTTGCGGGCGCGCACGTGCGGATCGGCGAGCACCTTGTCGATGGTGTTGATTGGCCCGCACGGCACACCAGCCGCATCGAGGCGCGCCAGCCACTCGGCGACCGGGCGGCGCTTCAGCGCGCGGCCCATTTCGTCGAAGAGTGGCGCCCAGTTCTCGGTGCGCAGTGCGTTGGTGACGAAGCGCGAGTCGGCGGCGAGCCGCGGCGCCTCGATCGTCTGGCAGAGCTTCTGGAACAGGTTGTCGTTGCCGGCGGCGATCACCATCCAGCCGTCCTTCGCCTCGAAGCCGGCGAACGGCGTGATCGAGGGATGGCGCGCGCCAATAGGGCCTGCGACCTCGCCGGTTGCGGCGTAGCGCGAGATGGCGTTCTCGAGAATGGCGAGCTGGCAATCGAGCATGGCGACGTCGACCTTGATCGCCTCCCCGGTGGTCGCGCGGTGCAGCAGCGCCGCGTTGACGCCGATCGTAGCGAACAGCCCCGCCGTGATGTCGCCGATCGAGGTTCCGACGCGCACGGGCGGCTGGCCGGGATGCCCGGTGATGCTCATGATGCCGCCCATCGCCTGCACGACCATGTCGTAGGCCGCGCGCTTCGCGTAGGGCCCCGTATGGCCGAACCCGGATGCAGCGGCGTAGATCAGACGCGGATAGCGGGGGTGCAGCGTCTCCCAGCCGTATCCGAGCTTCTCCATCGTGCCCGGCCGGTAGTTCTCGACGAGCACGTCCGCCTGCGCGAGCAGGCTCTCGAAGATCGCCCGGTCGGGCGGCGTCTTGAGATCGAGCGCGATCGATTCCTTGCCCCGGTTGAGCGACAGGAAGTACGCCGACACGCCTTTGAGGAACGGGCCGAACGCGCGGCTGTCGTCGCCCGAGCCGGGCTGCTCCACCTTGATCACGCGCGCACCGAGGTCAGCCATGACCATGGTGCAGTAGGGCCCGGCGAGCACCCGCGTCAGGTCGACGACCGTGATGCCCGAGAGCGGTCCGGTCGGTCGCGCCGTATCCGCTTCGGCACCCTCGCCCCGGCTGCGGCTCCGGTCGTCGCCCGTCCTCCGGCCCGCACCGCCGGACGTGCCTGCCTGATGTATCGATGTCACGGCCGTGCCTCTCTCGTCTGGCGCTATTTGATCGGTCCCATCACGTGGTTCGGCAGCCACGTCGCGATCTCCGGGAAGACGCACAGAATCACGATGCCGAGCAGCATTACGAGCACGTAAGGCAGCGCGCCCCATAGCACATCGCGGGTCGGGATCGATGGCGCGATCGCGTTGATGACGAACAGGTTGAGCCCGACCGGAGGCGTGATGAGCCCGATCTCCATATTGATCGTCAGGATGACGGCGAACCAGTAGGGATCGAAGCCGGCAGTGGTGACGATCGGGAACAGCAGCGGCGCCGTCATCACGATGATCGCCACCGGCGGCAGGAACATGCCCGCGACCAGCAGAAACGCGTTGATGATTGCCATCAATACCCACTTGTTGACGCCGAGGCCGGCAATCGTCTGTGCGATCGTCTGGGTGATGAACAGCGAGGAAAGCGCGAAGGCGAACAGCTCCGCCGCAGCCATGATCATCATGATCATGACGCTTTCCTTCATCGTCGCCTGAAAGATCGAGACGTGCGGCTTCAGAGTGAAGAGGCGGTAGATCAGCGTCACCGTCAGCAGCGTGATGAGCGCACCCGCACCCGCTGCCTCCGACGGCGTTGCGATGCCGCCATAGAGCACATAGAGCGTGCCGACGATGATGATGATGAAGGGTAGCACGCGCGGCAGCGCCGCGACCTTCTCGGCAAGCGAGAAGCGGCGCCCTTGGTCGTCGAAGCGGTAGCCCTTGCGCCAGCAGTCGAACAGCGCCCAGGCCATGAACATCGCCGTCAGCATGAGGCCCGGCATGACACCCGCCAGGAACAGCCGGCCGATCGAGGTCTCTGTGGCGATGCCGTAGACGATCATCGTCACCGACGGCGGGATCAGGATGCCGAGCGTGCCGCCCGCCGCGATCGAGCCGGTGGCCACCGACGCCGGATACCCGCGACGCATCATCTCGGGGATGCCCATCTTGCCGATTGCGGCGCAGGTCGCAGGGCTCGATCCGGTCATGCCGGCGAACACCGCGCACGCTCCGATGTTCGACAGCACGAGCCCGCCCGGCACCCGGCCGAGCCAGCGGTCGAGCGCGGCGTAGAGATCGCGGCCCGCCGGCGTCGCGGCCACCGCTGCGCCCATGAGCACGAACATCGGGATCGAGACGTAGGCGAGATTGGCGATGCCGCCGAAGATCGTCTCGGCGAGAACGTCCGTCACGCCGGGTCCCTTGGCGAGCAACAGGCCGCCGATAGCTGCCAAACCGAGCGCGAAAGCGATCGGCATGCCGCTCGCGAGCAGCACGAGGAGGCCCGACATCAGAAGCGTGCCGGCAACAACGGGTGTCATCGGTGCGAGCCCTCGTACTTGATGAACTCGGCCACGTACTGCAGGCAGAGGAGCGCGAAGCCGAGCGGTAGCGGCAGCGTCGGGATCCACAACGGGATCGCCCACATCGTCTCCGTTCGCCAGCCCTCGGTCAGCGCCTCGTGGAAATAGTGCCAGCACGCGTAGGTCATCACTGCGCAGAACAGGAAGCCCATCGCCATAGCCGCGCGGTCGACGAGGCGGCGCGTTCCGCCCTTGAGCGAGGACTGGACGAAGTCGACCCCCACGTGCCCCTTCTGTGACAGCACATACGCGGCGCCGAGGAACACCGAGCCGGTCGCGGAATAAACCACGTAGTCGGTCTGCCAGATCGTCGACCAGCCGAGCACGGCGCGGACGAAAATCATTTGGCAGACGACGACCGTCGCCGATATGAGCAACAGCGCCGCGATGAAGCCGAATAGGCCCGTGATCGCCTCGATCGCTCGCACCAGCGGGCTCCTCGTCGCGACATGCGCCGCCGGCGTGACGCCTTCGATCTCGACGCCCGCGTTCGCGAGCGCCTCGATCACGGCGGCGTCGGGGCCGGCAGCATAGCCGCCCGCCCCTCCCTGATGGGCCGCGGAGGTTTCCCGCGCCATCGTCACTTCACCGCCAGTGCCTTCTTGATGAGCTCGTCGCCGCCCTTCACGTCCTCGTTGAACTTCTTGTAGGACGATCCCTCGGCTACCTTGAGCCACGCATCGTAGTCGGCCTTCGACATCTCGACGACCTGGACGCCGGCCTTCTTGAACGCCTCGACCATCTTGGCGTCACCCTTCTTCACCTCGCCGAGGAAGTAGGCCTCCGCCTTCTTGCCGGCTGCGAGGATGGCCGCCTTCTGCTTCTCGTCGAGCTTCTCGAACACCTGCTTCGACATCAGCAGCGGCTCGTACATGAACCACAGCGCGTTCTCGCCCGGTGCGGTCAGGCACTTGACCTGCTCGAACAGGCGATAGGAGACGAAGCTCTCGGAAGACGTGTTCGTGGCATCGAGCGCCCCCGATTGCATCGCCGTGTAGATCTCCGACGAGGGCATCGAGCTGATCGAGGCGCCGGCGGCGGCGAGCATCTGCTCGAAGGCGGGTCCGGCGGCGCGGATCACCTGCCCCTTCACCGTATCGGGCGAGGTGATGCAACCCTTCTTCGACGCGAAGGCGCCCGACAGCCAGCTGTCGGCTATAACCACCACGCCGGCGCTCTCGATGATCTTCTTGACGTCGGTCATGAACGACGAGCCGTTGAGACGCATGGCGCGGTCGTGGTTGCCGACCAGCCCCGGCATCAGCGTGGCGGAGAACTGCGGGTGGCGCCCTGCGGCGTAGTCGAGCGGGAACAGCGCGAAGTCGAGCTGGCCCTTGGTCAGTGCGCCCCACTGCTCCTTCGGCTTGAAGAGCGACGCGCCTGGGAACACCTGGATATCGAGACCGACGTTGGCCGCCTTCACTTCGCGGGCTAGGATCTGCACCATCTCGTCGCGCGGATCGCCCTTGCCGCCCGGGAACTGGTGCGAGGCCTTGAGCACCGTCTGAGCCGAGGCCTGCGTCGCCAGCGCCGCCAGCACCGCTGCGGTTGCCGCAAGCCCCCGAGCCGTCTTAGATCGAACCGTCTTGGACATGGATCTACCTCCGTTGGAGCGCCACGGCGTGCCGCGTGCGCTGGCTGCATTTCCCCTGGCGCCATTCTGATGCTTGTGGCGCTCGCATACCTGACAGCACAATATTGCATTCCATGTCAACAATATTGTATACAATTTACTTGTGCGGCGGTTCACGAGATGCGATGGTCTCGCCAAGGCCGCGATTCGCTCGCGTGCCCGCTACCGATCGGCCGGCCATAGGCCGCCGGCAGCGATCCTGGTCCGGACCTCGGGTTCCTGTTTCGGGAGAGCGACAATGAGTGTTGGAACGCGCGCTCAGCCTCCACGGGAGGTGCTCGAGGACGACATCGTCGCGGGGCGGATCAAGCCTGGCGATCGGCTCGACGAGCAGTCGCTCGCGGGGCGCTTCGGCGTATCGCGGACGCCGATCCGGGAAGCGCTGCGGCAGCTCGCGGCAGCGGGCTTCGTCGAGATCCGGCCCCACCGCGGCGCGGTCGTCAGCGCGCCCGATCCCTACCGGATGATGGAGATGTTCGAGGTCATGGCCGAGCTCGAGGCCATGTCGGCGCGGCTCGCCGCACGCCGCCTGACCGACGCGGCCGAGGCCGAGCTGGCGCGCACGCTCAAGGCATGCGAGCGCGCCGCCCGCGGCGGCGATACCGATTCCTACTATCGCGAGAACGAGCTCTTCCACCGGGCGCTCTATGCTGCCGGCGGCAACCGCTTCCTCGCAGAGCAGGCCACTGCGCTGCACAAGCGGCTGGCGCCTTATCGCCGGCTTCAGTTGCGCGTTCGCAACCGTATGCGGATCTCGCAGGCCGAGCATCAGGCGATCGTCGCGGCGATCTGCGCGGGCGATCCTCAGGCCGCGGGCCTCGCGGCGCACAACCACGTCAACGTGCAGGGCGACCGCTTCAACGACCTCGTCGCCTCGCTCGAGCGGGCCGAGGCGAGCTGATCGCCGCGCCCCCTGCGCGCGCCGCAACGCCCGGCCCAGGTCCTCACGCCTGCTTCAGCGCCCGGCGGATCGAGTGGATCGAGACGCCCTCGTTGGCGTGGGACTTCCCTGGCTTCTCGTCCAGACGGTCGCGGCCCTCGAACATGTCGAAGCCCGCGTGGTGCAGCGCGACCACCGTCCAGCCCTCGGTCTCGAACACGGGGCTGCCGGAGTTTCCGGGCTCGGTCGGCGCGCGATAGTGCAGGTAGACCGGGTCTTTGATGTCCTTCTTGCGCGCGCCGATGTCGACCACCATGCCGTTGGCGCCGCCGATCGTGCCGACGACCGAAAGCGACAGCGGGCCGCCCAGAGGGTAGCCGATCACGCTGACCTTGCTGCCGCCGGAAAGGTTGCCCTTGCCGTCGGCGGCGGCCGACCGCAGCCGTGTCTCCGGATGGCAGATCTCGAGCGGCGCGACGGCGGCCGGTCGCCGCGTCACCGGCAGTATGGCGCAGTCGAAGCGCGTGCTCGACGACTGCCACAGCGCGCGGTCGCCGACGTCGAGCGGCACGCCGCCCGCGCCTTCCAGCACGGCCCGGCAGGCTCCGGGCTGCAACGGCGCCTGCTCCTCGTGGTCCTTGAGCCGCGGATCGCTCAACACGTGCGCATTGGTGACGATGACGAGGTCGTCGCCCCAGCCGGTGCGGAGATCGCCGCCGCGGACGAGGAAGCCCGTTCCGCGCGTCGCGCCGTTGAGATCGCATAGAGCCACCACGGCGCTCGCACGCGCGACCACCTTCTGCAGAAGCTGGAGCTTCACGAAATCGCCACCCGGCACCATGGTCTCGAGCAGGCGGCCGTGCTCGCGTCCGTTGGCGAACGCGCCGAGCTGCTGCAGCGAATCGCCGTCGAGCGTGAACCGTGCGTCGGCCTTGTTGATCTGCGCTTCCTTCATGATGGCCAGGATGTTGCCCCCTGGCCCGCGGCCGGCCTTCAGCCGGTAGACCTGCTCCAGCTGGCGGATCGTGCTGGCGAGCGCGAACGTATCCGTCTTTTTATGGCGCACGTAGCGTCCGAGATAGTCGGCCGCCTTGTCCCACTCCTCGCGGGCGACGAAGCACTCGCCGAGCGTCGCCAGCAGCCAGTGGTCGTCGCTGCCGGCGGCTGTCGGCTCAAGCCGCTCGGCGATCCGCCGTGCCAGCTCCTCGGGCGGCAGCATCTCGCCGGGCTGTGGTCCCTCGATGCGGGCGAGGTCGCCGTGCCCGTCCTGGCGGGCCAGTAGCATCAGCGCCACCAGATTGATCCCATGCCAGTAGTTTCGTTGCGGCTGGCTTACGTCATAGAGGCGGCCGTAGCTCCCGATCGCCTTCGCCAGCCGGCCCTTCATGCGCGAACGTACGCTCAGCGGCGCCGAAGCGCTCGGCACGTAGTCGACATAGAGCTGCTTGTTGCCGCGGCCGACGAGCCCGATCAGCTCCGTGGCGTCCGCCGTTCCCTCGACACCGGGTAGCGCCATGCCCGCTTCCAACACGTCGAGGCCCGCCAGCACGTGTTTGCTGTCGATCAGCGCCTGGCCGTAGAGGCTGCGCAGGTGCGCGTCGTCCCCGAGCGTCGTCAGCGCGCGATCGGAGATCTTCGCCATCAGCTCGAACTCGCGAGCCGACTTCAGCGCGGCCAGCAGCGCGGAGATATCGCTCCGCTCGACGCGCGCGGTCGGATCGGCCAGCAGCGCATAGAGCGCGTCCCAGCTCGCCATCAATGCCGAGCGGTCGACGTCCTTCTGCTCGAGCTGCTTCCTGATCTCGCGCACCAGCGCGGCAGCCTCTGCTCCGCCCGACATCGCCGCCGACAGCTCCGGACCGGCGGCCAGCGCCTCGACCAGATGAGCGGCGGCGTGCGCGTGCAGCGGGCGGCCGTGCTCGCGCATGAGGCGCTTCAGCTCGACGACCAGCGGCTGCACCTGGCGCCAGTCGCCGGCGACCGACGCTGTCCCGATGCGGGCGATCAGCTCCTCGACAGTCATCTCCCCGCTCCCTTCGTTGCCGCCCCGGACCTCGTCCAGACCAACCTAGCCCCAATCCTGGCCCGAACCGCCTCGGACACCGGCTCGCTCGTTCGCCATGCGGTGCCGGCCATGCGGAGTGCCCGGCGCGAGCGCGCTCATATCAAGCGACCCGCAGCCGTTTCGGAGGCGGCCTGCGCCAGCTCCGCTCCCGGACGCGGTGTCTCGCCCCGTGCCTGGACCTGCGATCCGGAGCCCGGCTGCGCCATCGGCCGCTCTGCACGAGCGGTTTGCGGCGCGGCGGCGGACAATTGCGGCGCCGGATAGAGTGCATGACCCCACGCCACGCACATACCCGTCATCCGCGCTGCGACCGCGCTCCCTGTCTCGGCCGAGATCGCGCCCCAAACCCGCGTGACGATGATCTCCGCCACCGGCGCGGCGACGATCGGCGGCAGCAGCAGCCAGCCCGTCAGCACGGTGGCCACGGCGGCTACCAACGCCCTCGGCCCATGCTCGACGGCCGTCGCAAGCGCGTCGTGCACTTTCTGGCGGTCCGCCTTGTCTCCGGTCCCGTCGCCGCACACGAGCTCGTGCAGTGTCCGCTCCACGCGACCGGCGATGGCCCGCCCCATCGCCACGGCCGAGGCCCAGCTTTCGAGCGTCACGGCCTCGTAGTGCGGCAGCGCCGGCGCCGTCAGCAGCGACGGCTCGCTGCGAGCGAGGCCGGCGCGGCGGCCGATCTCGTAATAGACCGCTTCGAGCCCGTCCTGGCCGGAACCGCCCGCCGTCTCGAGCGCACCGCCCGCAGCGAGGCCCGAGACCACGATCGGCGGAGCGGTCGAGACCACAGCCGGATCGGCGAAGACGCCAGTGCCCCAGTTGCGGTCGATCGCGGGTGTGAACACGCCGTCTCCCGCCAGCGGGCCGTCGCGCCGCCGCTGCTCCTTCGCCAGCGCCTGCTTGTCGAGCGCGCTGAAGTGCCCGTCGACCTTGAGCCGCAGCGCCGCCTCGAGCCGCCGGACCACGTCGCCCTGGGAGCCCTGGCGGATCCGCACCAGGCTCTCGCGCAGGGCGATGTGGTCGGTATCGCGCCGGCTCTTGCGAAGGTCCGAGGCGATCGCGGCGTCTAGCCCGGTCAGCAGCACGTAGCTGAACAGACGGTCGTTGTCGGTGCCCGGCGCCCTGAGCCCGAGGGCCTGGCGGAATTTGGCGAACTCCTGGGTGTAGGCGTCGTCCTCGAAACGGCCGCGGATCACCTGGCAGCCGAACGAGGAGAACTCGGATGAACCGGTGTTGTCGCCGAACGCAGGATGGATGTTGTCCATCGGCATCGGGTCGCTGCGCACGTCCCAGGCGTCGGCCGTATTGTAGAAGAGATTGTCGCGGCTACGCAGGACGGCGCTCTCCTCGTCCTGACGCAGGCAGCCCTTGTAGCGGCCCTTGCTGTGGGCGCCGACCCGGTAGCGGTAGGCGCCCGTCGCCAGCATGTTGCCGGCGTTCCCGCCGTTGGCGTAGCTGTGCACGATGGCCCGGTTCGGCACGGTCGACGCGATGAAACCCGACACCATGTCGGTCTCGGTGTTCCAGACCCCGATTACGCATCGGAAATGCTGATGGTTCGGCCGCGTTACGCGAAGCCTCAGACTGTGCCGGTTGATCTGTGCCAGCCGCTCGTCGGGCTGCGCCGGCTCGTTGTTGAGCACGGTGCCGCGCAGGGCAAAGATGACCCGCTTCTCGCGGTCTAGGAGCAACCGGAAGTGGTTGGCGCTGATGAGCAGCTTCAGGTCCTCGGCCGAGAACGCGAACACCGCTTCATCGAGCCGCTCGCGGTCCGCCGCGAGCACGTGCCGGTACTCGGTGCTGACGCTGTCGTCCTTCACCCAGTGCACCTTGGCCCACTCGGGCACCGCCTCGAGTGGATTGAACGGCGGTGGCGCCTTGGCCTCGTAGGCATCGTCGGGCAGGGCGTCGCCGTCGCCGTCGCCTGCGGGCGGAGCGCCGGCCATGGCTTCGAGCGAGGCCCGTGCCTCCAGCGACGCTGGCGCCTCGATCGGGCGATCACGGCTTGCCAGCGTGCCGAGGCCGGCTCCCGACCCATTGCCCGATCCGGGACCGGTCACGACGGACGGGGTTGCGGCCAAGGCGTCGGGCCGCGTCAACCGGCGCTCGCGCTCGGCGGCAACAAGGCCCTGCTCGAACAGATTGGCCTCCGCGTCGCGGCGGCGGCGCAGGCCCGTGATGTCCGGCCACAACCGCTTCATGGCGCGCAGCTCGCCCGGAATGCGGTCGAGGCGCCCGTCAGCGATGTGTGACTTGATGTTGCGCATCTCCGCGCGGCCGTCGCCGCTGAGCTTGGAGCCGCGGTTGAAGACCAGCGACAGCAGCGACGAGAAGCAGTGCGGGTGAAGTGCATCGGCACCGGGATAGATGCCGAGCATCAACGTGCCGAACCGCGGAACGGTCACCTTGCGGTAGACCGAAACCGCCGCTTCCCATGGGATGACAATGTGCTGGACCGCGCCGCGCATCGCCTCCGCCGCGCCCGACGTGGCACCGATGGTGCCCTTGAGGCAGTCGTAGTCTTCCGGGCTGAGCAGGCTCTGCCAGTCCTGCGCGAAGTCCTGGGGCTTGTAGTATCCGAGGTCGTAGCCGATGCCGATGGTGATGCCCGAGGGATCGGGCGGGCGGCACGGGCGGCAGTACGTCTTGTCGTAGTAGGCGCGGCCGCCGACCTCGAAGTGTAAAATCAGATCGTGGCCCGCGTCCGAGACCCGGGCGGCGATCTCCTCGGCCGTGCGAGCGACGGCGGACGGCGCCGCCTCGAGGAGCTCCGGAGCGGCCTCGAACCGCTCGCGGAAGGCGTGGTTCTGGGCGATCTCCTCTTCGCTCGGGCGCAACGAAAATTCGTCGGCCGGTGCATCTGCTCCACTCACATCCCCCTCCGGCACTTGGCAACATGGACCCGGGCGCGCAGTGCTGCTTCAGAACGGCGACGCGGCGGGTGAGACAAAAATCCTGGAAGGCAGTCCAACGTCACGGTACATTACAATCCTAATGTAAGACGGCCGCACCGGCAAATGACACGCCGCCGGATATCCCGTTTTCGACTTGAATGGGCGGTGCGGGCACGAGTAGCGCGGCTAATTGCTGGGCGTGATGCTAGTGTTGCGTCACTGACGCTTGGTTCCCGAGTGCTGCCGGGTGATCTGCCAAGCGTCGGTGACCAAGCAACACGAGAATCATGGAGTTGCTAGTGTTCCTTGTGTCTCAGACATTTGCCTGGAACCTAGCCGGAATGGGAAGCAAATGTCTGAGACGGAACACTAGGGCAGCATACTTCGGCGCCGCTCGCATTGGCCGACGCGCAGCCGCTGCAATCGCTATGGTGTCGTTTCGCTGTTTCATTTCGGCCTCATCCTGTCCGCATTCGGACAGCGCCTCCGAGGCTCTCAGATCTGGTTGTGATGCGTATGACGACGGTACCGCAAGGTTGGTTTTCCCGGCTGTTCGGATCATCGGGGGGCGGTTCCAGCGCGACCGGCCGCGCCACCCTCCGGCATCGGCGCGGCGCAAGCGCGCCCCGTCCGCACCTTCCGCTCTCCGGCCGCCCGCCGCTCGAAAGCGCCGAGCCAGTGCCTGCCCCTGGTCCGCGGCTGTCGCCCGTTAGGTCCTGGGTCTATCAGCTTCAGTCGATCGATCCGAAGGTGATTGCCGCCTGCCCCGCCGACGTCATCGTGATCGACAGTTCGGCCGACGGCGACCCGGCCACCGCGTTCACGCCAGCCGACCTGGCGCTCATGAAATCGCGAGGCGAGGGTCGGCCACCGCGCCGGGTTATCTCCTATATGAGCATCGGCGAGGCGGAGGAGCGGCGCTTTTACTGGAAGCCGGAATGGGTTGCCGGCAAGAAGCGTTCGCCGAAAGCGCCATCCTGGCTCTACGCATTGAACGATCAGGGCTGGGAGGGCAACTGGAAGGTCCGCTTCTGGGACCCCGATTGGCAGCGCATCATTTTCGGCACGCCCGTTTCGTTTCTGGACCGGATCATCGACCAGGGTTTCGACGGGGTCTATCTCGACATCGTCGACGCTTACGACTTCTGGCTCGACGACGCGCGCGGCGCGCAGCGCCGCCCGACCGCCGCCGAGGAGATGGTCAGCTTCGTCTCCCGCATCGCGGACCACGCGCGCCGGGTTCGCGGCCAGCCCGAGTTCGCCGTCATTCCCCAGAACGGCGAGGGATTGCTCGTGTTTCCTCGCTACTGCGCCGCCATCTCCGCACTCGGCAAGGAGGACATCCTCTACGAGCAGATCGGCCAGGCCAACATGAAGCCGCGCGTCAAGGCGCGGCCAGAGACCGGCGACAATGGCATCGAGGCCATCGCCGGCCACTTGCGCATCGCCATTGCCAACCGCATCCCGATCGTTGCCGTCGAGTACCTGCTCGACTGGCCGGAGGACCGGCGGAAGATCGCTGCCACCGTCGAGCGCATGCGGCAGATGGGGCTTGTGCCGCACATTGCCCGGCGGGACCTTGAGCAACTGGCCGAGGCGATAGAGCCTCAGGTGCGGGTGATACCTGTGGCGTGAGGCGACGGATCTTGGTTGGTTGGACCCGGCGCAGCGACGACGACACCGTCGGGACGGGGTGCTTGAAGGGAGTGTAGGCCATGGGAAGGCTGGTGCAGCCGGCGCGGCGCACGGTGGGCGGCGCGCAGGGCGGGAGCTACGAGGCGAGCGGCAGCCAGGCCGGCGGAGACGGTGGCGACACCTACGCCGACCGGGTCGCGAAATACATCCCCGGCGAGGTGATCGCCGCATACCTCGCGCTCGACCGAAACCTGATCCCGAGCAAGGAGGCCTTCCTCGAGAAGGTGCGCACGATCGGCCGGACGGCCGAGACCGGCACCGCGACCGCGCTGTCGGCTGGCGGCGATCCGGCGCTCTTTGCACAGAAGGCGTTCGCCATGCTGCCGCTCGGCATTCTCATGGTCGGCATCGTGTTCACGCCGATCTACATCTACAATGTGGCCCGCCAGTCGGGGCCCGGCACGCCCTGGGTGACGCATGCCGTCATCGCCACACTCGCGTTCCTGGTCTGGGCCTACGCCATCCAGGGCAGCGCGTTCACGCTCGGCCAGGCGGGCTTCCCCTATGACGGCAGCGTCGCGTCGGCGGCCGTCGTGTTCTTCACGCTCGTCAGCGGTGCGTTCAGCCCGGCGCCGGTCGGTGCACGTGACGACGGCTCGCGCGGCGCCGGACGGGACGGCGCAGGGCGGGATGGCGGCGGTCGCGGCCTTTGACCCACCGATCTCTGGTCCATCCAATTCTCTGGTTCAACCGTCTCTGCGTCCCACCGGTCTCTGGGGCCCGTTCCGCTCCGCGGTTCGCCTGACGGCGGGCAACATCGCTGTTTCCGGCGGCGACGCCGGACCAGTCTGAAGGTACGAGCCGCCGTGTCCGAGGTTTCACCCCCAACAGCGGACTTTTTTTGCCGCCCGCCCCGCTTGCCGGTTTGCATTGCGCTGCCCTTCGGCACATGCTGTACGTAACCGGCCGCCCGACCTGCCGGGCCGCACCGATTGGTCTCCAGGAGCGGGCACGTCCACCTGTCATGCTGAACTCGCCTCCACAGCTCGCTGCCCTGCTGGAGCGCGTGGCGACCGGAGACCACGCCGCCTTCCGTGCGCTTTATGCTGCCACGTCGTCGAAACTCTACGGTGTAGTGCTGCGTATTTTGAAGCGGCGGGACCTGGCGGACGAGGTTCTGCAGGAGGCTTACGTGCGCATCTGGAACAATGCCGGCTCGTTCGATGCCGAGCGGGCTTCGGCCATCACCTGGATGGTTTCGATCGCTCGCAATCGCGCGCTCGACGAGGTGCGCAAGGTGCGGCCGTCGTCCATCGAGGAGCTGCCCGAAGCAGCCGAGGTGCGCGATCCCCAACCGCTCGCCTCCGAGCAGCTCGAGCAGTCGGAGGACCAGCGCCGCCTGCAGCAGTGCCTCGAGGCGCTCGATCCGCAGCGGCGTGATATCGTCAAGCTCGCCTACCTCGAGGGCCGCTCGCGCGAGGAACTCGGACAGATGTTCGGCGCGCCGGCCGCCACCATCAAGACCTGGCTGCACCGCAGCCTGAAGCAGCTGAGGACCTGTCTCACGTCATGACCGCGACCGACGACATCGACGCGCTGGCCGGCGAGTACGTCCTCGGGACGCTCGGCCCGTCCGAGCGTGCTGCGGTCGCGGCGCGGAGGTCGCGCGAGGTCGCGCTCGATGCCGCGATCCGCGACTGGGAGCGGCGTCTTGCGCCGCTCGACGCAGCGATGCCGTCCGTCGAGCCGCCCGCCGGCCTCCTTGAGCGCATCGAGGCCGAGATTGCGTCCCGCGCCGGCGGACCGTCGAGCGCGACCGGGGCCAGCGTTGTCGAGATCGAGTCCCTTCGCCGCCGCGCCGCCCGCTGGCGAGCCGTGGCCGCCAGTGCTTCTGCGCTCGCCGCCTCGCTCGCACTCTTCGTCGGACTGCGCGAGACGGTTTGGCGCGAGGCGCCGCAACGCTACGTCGCGGTGTTCGCCAAGGACGACGTGCTGCCGGCGTTCTATTTTACCATCGACCTGAAGAGCCGCGAGCTGACCATCCGCCCCGTCGGCGCGGAGCGTCGGCCGGGCAAGACGTATCAGCTCTGGATCGCGTCGGATCAGCTCGGGCCGGGGCCGCGCTCACTGGGCCTTGTCGACGAGACGCTGGCGCCGACGCGGAAATCGCTCGCGAGCTTCGATCCGGAGCTGCTGCAGAAGGCCACTTACGGCGTCAGTCTCGAGCCATCTGGCGGCTCGCCCACCGGGCGGCCGACCTCGCCTGCGCTGCACGCCAAGCTGCTGCCCGTCTCGAACTGAGCGCGCCGCCCGCTGATGCTTCTGGCCGCCGTCGCCCCGGCACGCGGCGCACGCCATCGCCGTCGAGCCCGGTCCGACCGACGCTGCCGCAAAACCCGCTCCGAGCCGGTACCCTTTCGATGCTCCGAAACGCTCCGGTGTTCTGAAACCTTGGCGCGACACGCCCGTATCTCCCACGGCTCGCGCGACGAGCACAGCACACAAAGGGAGACGACGATGCCCCATATCAAGACTGCACTTCTGATGGCTGCCGCCGTTGCCGGCGGCCTCTCCGCCGGACACGCCGAGGCGGCAACGCTGGCCGCGCTCGCCGACGGCAAGTCGATCGTCTGGATCGATACCGTCGCAGCCAAGGTCGTCGGCTCGGCAACCCTCGCCGAGGGGGCGTCGCTGGTCGGCATCGACGTGCGCCCGGCGGACGGCAAGCTCTACGGCGTGACGCCGGATGGCCTCATCGTCGTCGTCGACCCCAAGACCGGCAAATGGGAGAAGAAGAGCCAGCTCAGCGAGAAGCTGCCAGGCGGCGCCAAAGTCACCATCGATTTCAATCCGGTCGCCGACCGCATGCGCATCCTCACCAGCACCGGCATGAGCCTGCGCGTCAACGTCGAGGACGGCAAGGCGGTTGTCGACGGCGCGCTGAAATATGCCGAGACCGACGCCAGCAAGGGCAAGACGCCGATGGTGACCGCGGGCGGCTACTCGAACAGTTTCGCCGGCACCAAGGAGACCGCGCTCTACGACATCGACGCCGCCACCGGCATGCTGGTCAAGCAGGCGCCGCCCAATGATGGCATCCTGGCCGGTATCGGCAGCCTCGGCGTCAAGATCGAGGGACCGGTCGCGTTCGATATTCTCGCCGATGGCAAGGGCGCCAACGTCGGGTGGCTGCTCACTGGCGGCACGCTGCACAGCGTCGATCTCGCCAGCGGTGCAGCGAAGCCTGCGGCCAAGATCGCCGGGCTCTCCGGAACCGTCACCGACATCGCGATCCTGCCCGGATCTTGACGACGGTCGACGCCGCGAACTTCGCGGCGGCAATGCACACGGTGCCACGGGAGGCGTCGAAAGACCGCCCCCGTGCGCCCGCCCTGCACCTACCACTGCCCGCGCATGCGCCCTGGCGGCGGCGACCGAGCCACGCCCGAGCGAACCGAACACATGAAACAAGCCCAGCAACCCGCATTTCCATGCGCCAGGCGTCGCGTCCTGGCCCTGCAACCGCGCCCGGCAACGGGCCGCCCCTCGAACGGAGTTCACCGCATGCACACGTCCCTCATGAGGCTCGTCCCCCGCGCCGTCGCGCCCGTCGCCATGGCGCTCGTCGTCCTCGCCGGATCGGCCGGCTTTGCCGCCGCCAAGACGTCGCCCCATCCCTCGCTTTATCAGCGCCTCGGCGGCAAGCCCGCGATCCGCGCGGTTGTCGACGATTTCGTCGCTAACGTCGCCGCCGACAAGCGGATCAACCGCTTCTTCGCAAAGACGGACATCGCGCGCCTAAAGTTGCGTCTGGTCGAGCAGATCTGCGCCGGCTCGGGCGGTCCCTGCACGTACCGCGGTCGCAGCATGAAGGACGCCCACCGCGGCATGGGCGTCGCCAACATGGACTTCAATGCGCTCGTCGAGGACCTGCAACTTTCGCTCAAGCGCTTCAACGTCCCCAAGCGCGAGCAGGGCGAGCTTCTGGCGCTGCTCGGCCCCATGCGCAAGGACATCGTCGAGCGGAAGTAGGCTCCCCACCCGAGCGCCCGGCGATGCGCCGGCCGGCCGCACCCGCGGCCGGCCGGATGTCACCTCGATGCCCCGTCCACACCGGCGGTCTGCCCTCGGTCCGTCAGCCCCGTGCTTGCCTCGCACCAGGTTTTTGTCTATATGTCGAAAGGTATCGACATATAGGTGCATGCAATGACCGAGCGTCCTTACAATGTGCTCTTCCTGTGCACCGGGAATTCCGCCCGCAGCATCATCGGCGAGGCGATCATGAACCGGGAGGGGCTTGGCAAGTTCAGGGGCTTCAGCGCCGGCTCTTCGCCAAAGGGCGTCATCCATCCCATGACGCTCGACCTCCTTCGCCACCTCAATCACGACGTGTCCGGCCTGCGCTCGAAGAGCTGGGACGAGTTCGCCGCACCCGGCGCGCCGGAGCTCGATTTCGTGTTCACGGTCTGCGACAACGCCGCCAGCGAGACCTGCCCCTATTGGCCCGGCCAGCCGATGACAGCGCACTGGGGCGTGCCCGATCCCGCCGCAGCAGAGGGCACCGAGGCCGAGCGCCGGTTCGCCTTCGCCGATACCTACCGCATGCTCGGCCAGCGCATCTCGGTGTTCGCCAACCTGCCGCTTGCGAGCCTCGACAAGCTGACGCTTCAGCGCCGTCTCGACGAGATCGGCCGCACGCGCGACCTCAAGGCGGGTGCGTGATGACCGACCATCCCGGCGCTGCGTTTCGCGACCGGCTGTCGGCGGCGGAGGCCGCACTCGTGTTCGATGCGCTGTCGCAGCCGACGCGGCTCGAGGTCTACCGGCTGTTGCTGCGCTATCAGCCGTTCGGACTGGCCGCCGGCGACATCGCCCGGCTGATTGCGGTGCCGCACAACACGCTGTCCAGCCATCTCGCGCTGTTGCAGACCGCCGGTCTCACGCAATCGCGGCGCGAGGGCCGCTCGATCATCTTTGCCGCTGTGCCGCAGCGTTTCTCCGCTGCGGAGGGCTTTCTCTCGGAAGGTCTATACGCCGACCTGTTGCGCCCTTCGCCAGAGGGGCCTGCTCACGGGCCTGCTCACCGGCCAGTGCCCGTCGCCCGCCCCGCAGCTCGTCCAGCAATCCGACCGCGGGGTGGCGGCGTCCGTGTGGGTGACGGCGGGATCCAGAACGTGCTGGTGCTCTGCACCGGCAACTCCGGCCGCTCCATTCTGGCCGAGGCGCTCATCAATCGCGAGGGCGGCGGCCGCTTCCGCGCCTTTTCGGCGGGCAGCCATCCGCGGGCCCGCCCCGATCCGATGGCAATAGAGCTGCTCGCGTCGTTGGCCTACGACACCTCGGCGCTCCGGTCGAAGTCGTGGACCGAGTTCGCCCGGCCGCGTGCGCCGCGCTTGGATTTTGTCATCACGGTGTGCGATCGCGCCGCTGGCGAGACATGTCCGGCCTGGCCCGGACATCCGCTTGTTGCGCATTGGGGAATCCCCGACCCGTCAGCCGGTGCACCGATGCCGCAACAGAAGCGCGCCGCGTTCCACGACGCCTACCGCCGCCTGATGTCGCGCGTGACCGCCTTCGTCAACCTGCCGATCGACCGCCTGTCGCTCGGCGCACTCAAGGCCCGGCTCGAGGAGATCGGCAGCATGGATGGAGCAACCGAGCTGGCCCGCCGCGGCAGGGCTGCGTGATGATGCCGGATCCCAAGGCGACCGATGTCGTCATCTACCACAACCCGGCCTGCGGGACGTCGCGCAACACCCTGGCGCTGATCCGCAACGCGGGCGTCGAGCCGCACGTCGTCGAGTACCTGCGGTCGCCGCCGACCCGTGAGCTGCTGCTGCGTATCGTCGCGCGAATGGGCGTCCCGCTGAAATCCATTCTGCGCGAGAGCGGCACGCCGTTCGCCGAGCTGGCGCTCGGTCGCGATGGTGTCGGCGAAGCGGAAATCCTGGCGGCCATAGAGGCGCATCCGATCCTCATCAACCGTCCGATCGTCGTCACGCCATGGGGCGTGCGACTCTGTCGCCCGTCGGAGGCGGTGCTCGACATCCTGCCGCTGCCGCAGGCGGGGCCGTTCGCGAAGGAGGACGGCGAGCAGATCATCGACGAGGCGGGCCGCCGCATCCGCTGATCCGATGCGGCGCAAGGCCGCCTTCGAGCTTGGCACGGGCAATGGCGGGGAACGTCGGAAGGGGGAGCACGTGACGTACGATATCAGCCGTCGCTTGGCGGCCGAAGCGCTCGGCACCGGTCTGCTGGTGGCGACCGTGGTCGGCTCGGGCATCATGGCTGCGCGGCTCGCGGGCGGCAACATGGCCATCGCGCTGCTTGCCAACACAATCCCCACTGGCGCGATCCTGGTGGTGCTCATCACGATCCTCGGCCCGATATCGGGGGCCCATTTCAACCCCGCCGTCAGCCTGGTCATGGCCTGGCGCGGCGCGCTCGCGCGTTCCGAGGCGCTGGCGTACGTCGCCTTGCAGGTCGCTGGCGGCTGTCTCGGCACGCTCGTCGCGCATGCGATGTTCGATCTGCCGTTGCTGCAGCTGTCGACCACCGCGCGCACCGGACCGGCCCAATGGTTCGCCGAGTTCGTCGCGGCGTTCGGCCTCCTCGTGACGATCCTCGGTTGTCTTGCTGCCCGCCCCGAGCGTGTGCCTACCGCCGTCGGGCTGTACATCACGGCCGCCTACTGGTTCACCGCCTCGACCTCGTTCGCCAATCCGGCGGTCACCGTCGCCCGCGCCTTGACGGACACGTTTGCCGGCATCGCCCCGGCGCACGTCGCCGCCTTCGTCGCCGTGCAGCTCGCGGGCGCTTTCGCCGGCGCGGCCCTGATGGACTGGCTCGTCGGCGCCCCCGGCTCCGCCCCCGCGTCGGCCGCTCCGGAGCCGCGGAGAGCGCGCTAGCAGTTCAGTAAGGGTTGCCGACCGGCCCGTTTCCGACCCCGCCGCAGGCCCGCGGTCGCTGCGATCGGGCGCGATCCGGCCCGTCGGATTTGCGCGGTTCCACCGTTCTCTGGAAACGCCTTTCTTGCGGAGGCGTGCTCTTGGCACCCCCGCTGCGCCGAACGGGGCGTTCCCGCACGCCTATGGCAAAGTGCATTGCACCGCCAATATCCGCATTGCACGTCCCGGACCGGCCGATGTACCCATGACGGCCGTCGTCAGGCGGCGGCCCTTTGCATTGCAACGCAGATTTTATTGGTTAGCCGGCTGGCAAGGACACACTACCGTCCGCCGTCGTCTCAGCCAGATCGGGAGTGACGTGATGCGCATGACCTCGTTCGCGGACGGGCTCAGGTCTATAGCGGCGGCCATTGTCCGCACCGCACTGTTCGCTGGCTTGCTCCTCGGACTCGGGTTGTCCGGCCCCGCCGTCGCCCAGATCAAGGACATCCGCATCGACTGGGCGACCTACAATCCGGTCTCGCTCACGTTGAAGGAGCAGGGACTGCTCGAGAAGGAATTCGAGGCCGACGGCATCCGGATCACCTGGGTGCAGTCGCTCGGCTCCAACAAGGCTCTCGAGTACCTCAATGCCGGCTCGATCGATTTCGGCTCGACGGCAGGCGCGGCCGCCCTCGTCGCCAAGGTCAACGGCAACCCGATCAAGTCCGTCTACGTCTACTCGCGCCCCGAGTGGACCGCGCTCGTTACCCGGCCCGAGACTGGGATCACCAAGGTGGCCGACCTCAAGGGCAAGCGCGTGGCCGCCACCCGAGGCACCGACCCGCACATCTTTCTCGTCCGCGCGCTCCAGGAGGCGGGCCTCACGGAGAAGGACATCACCCTCGTGCTGCTGCAGCACGGCGACGGTAAGCTGGCGCTTCTGCGCGGCGACGTCGACGCGTGGGCGGGGCTCGATCCGATCATGGCCTCCGCCGAGGTGGAGGCGGGCGCGAAGCTGTTCTTCCGCAACAAGGAGGCCAACACCTGGGGCATTCTCAACGTGCGCCAGGAGTTCGCTGAGAAGAACCCTGGGATCGTCAAGCGCGTGCTGGCCACCTACGAGAAGGCGCGGCTGTGGTCGCTGGCCAACCCCGACAAGGTCAAGGGCTACCTCGTGGCGGTGACGAAGCTGCCCGACGCCGTCATCGCGCGTCAGCTCGGCGAGCGGACCGAGCTGACGCACTCGCGGATCGGCCAGCCGCAACGGGAGTCGATCCTCGCTGCCGGCCTCGCGCTGCAGCAGGCAGGCGTCATCAAGGCGGATGTCGACGTCAAGGCAACGGTCGACGCTCTGATCGACGGCAGCTATCTCAGTGTGGCGGCGAAGTAGACCCATGCATCGCGACGGCACCGTAACCATGACGCTGGCGGATGGCGCGGCCATCGAGGCCGAGTCGCGCCCGGCGTCTCCACCGCCGCACCGCACGCGCGCCGGGTGGGGCCTTCAGTGGTGGATCGGGCTCGTCGTGCCCGTCGCCATCGCCGTGCTGTGGGAAGCCTCCGTGGCCGCAGGTCTTGCCAACGGACGGCTCGTGCCGCCGCCGTCGCGCATCGCCGCCACACTGTACGAGCTTGCCGCCTCGGGCGAGCTCGTGCGTCACATGTGGGCCACCACCTGGCGTGTTGCGGCTGGCTTCATCCTCGGCACCCTGGCCGGCACGATCGTCGGCGCCATCGCCGGCTACTCGGGCATCGTTCGTCAGTTGCTCGATCCGTCCCTGCAAGGGCTGCGCGCCGTACCCTCCATCGCGTGGGTGCCGCTGTTCATCCTGTGGCTCGGCATCTTCGAGGCCTCGAAGGTGACGCTGATCGCGGTCGGCGTATTCTTCCCGATCTATCTGGGCGTGCTCGGTGCTATCCTCTCGGTCGACCGCAAGATCGTGGAGGTCGGCCGCGCGCACCGCTTGTCGTCGTTCGGGCTCGTGCGCCGTATTCTGCTGCCTGCGATCCTGCCGGCCTACGTCATTTCTCTGCGCGGGGGCCTCGGCCTTGGCTGGATGTTCGTTGTCGCAGCCGAGTTCATGGGCGCCTCTGAGGGCCTCGGGTATCTCCTCGTCGACGGACAACAGGTCGGCAAGCCCGCCCAGATCGTGGCCGCCATTCTCACCTTCGCTGTGTTGGGCAAGCTCACCGACGCATTCCTCGCTGCGGCGACCGCCCCTTTCCTGCGCTGGCAGGACACGCACGTCGGCCGTATGTGAGCACGCCCGGTCCATGCTCGACATCGCCGACATCTCCAAGACCTATCCCAACGGCACGGTTGCGCTCGAGGGATTCTCGATGCGTGTCGACGCCGGCGAGATCGTCGCCGTCGTCGGCGGCTCGGGCTGCGGCAAGAGCACGCTCTTGCGTCTTATCTCCGGTCTCGACCAGCCGAGCCATGGCCACGTCGAGGTCGACGGGGCCATCATCCACGCCCCGCACCCAGCGGTCGGCATCGTGTTCCAGGAGCCGCGGCTGCTGCCTTGGTTGACCGTCGCCGGCAATATCGCGTTCGGGCTGGCAGGGCTGCCGAAGGACGAGCAGCGCCAACGCGTCGAGGCGGCTCTCGGGCGCATCGGGCTCTCGGGCTATGGTGATCGCTGGCCGCGCGAGCTGTCGGGCGGGCAGGGCCAACGCGTCGCCATCGCCCGCGCACTGGTACCGCGGCCGAGCGTGCTGTTGCTCGACGAGCCGTTTTCGGCTCTCGACGCGTTCATCCGGGCCGAGCTCCAGGACCAGCTCCTGACGCTGTGGGCGGATTCGCGTCCAACCATGGTGCTCGTGACGCACGACATCGAGGAAGCGCTGGCGCTCGCGACCCGCATCGTGCTGATGAGGCCGCATCCGGGCCGCGTTGCGCGCGTGTTCGAGAACGCCCTCGCACGCCCGCGCGACCGTCTGTCGGCGGAGTTCGAGGACAGCAAGCGGCAGATCCTGCTCGCGCTGCGCGAGACGCTGGCACGGACCAGCGCCGCCTGATCCGTGCCGCCGCGTCCCGTGCCTGGCCCGGGGACCTGGCGTTTGCAGCGGTTGAGGGGAGGCGGTCAACCGGCCGTTCGCGGGCGCTTTGGGGTGGGTTCAGGCGCTCCGTCCGTGCGTAGCGCCGCCGCGATCGCATCGAGGTGGCGCGCTGAGACCCGTTCGGCGTCTTTGCGCAGCGCAACAAGGTGCGCCAGAAGCTCGGCTCCGAATGCCGTCAGCGCTGCCCCGCCTCCCCTCTTGCCGCCGGTCTGCCGTGCCACAACCGGCTCTTTGAATATCGTGTTCAACTGCTCGACCAGTTCCCAGGCGTGGCGGTAGGGCAGCCCCATGGCCCGCCCCGCCGCCGATATCGAGCCGTGCTCCGCAATCATTTCAAGGAGCAGGACCTTGCCGGGCCCGATGCGGCCCGCCTCGCCGAGGTCGATGCGCACGATGAGGTTGGTCATGGCCGAGGCCTGCGTTCCGTGTCTGCCGCCGGTGTTTCGGGCCCCTTATACCACCCTTGATCCACCTCCGAAATCCGCGCTGCGGCGCCACTGTGCACCAAAGGACAATTCACAACCTGCCTCTGGCGGGACTTACTCACGTGCGTTATGTCTTAGGACACATAACGAAAGATCGCGACGACGCGACCCCTCGAGGAACGCTGCGACAAGGAGTAAATCCCATGATGCATGTTGCCATGCAGAAACTTTCCGGCAAGCTGGCCATCAAGCCGCGCTACGACAACTTCATCGGCGGCAAGTGGGTCGCACCCATCCGCGGCCAGTACTTCACCAATCTGACGCCGATCACCGGCCAGCCGGTGTGCGAGATCGCCCGCTCGACCGCCGAGGACATCGAGGCCGCGCTCGACACCGCCCACGCCGCCCGCGAGAAGTGGGGCCGCACCTCGCCGGCCGAGCGCGCGCGACTGCTCAACAAAATCGCCGACAGGATGGAGGAGCACCTAGAGCTTCTCGCTCTGGTCGAGACCATCGACAACGGCAAGCCGATCCGCGAGACAATGGCCGCCGACATGCCGCTGGCCGCCGATCACTTCCGCTACTTCGCCGCCTGCGTTCGCGCTCAGGAAGGCTCGATCGGCGAGATCGACCACGACACGGTCGCCTATCACTATCACGAGCCCCTCGGCGTCGTCGGACAGATCATCCCGTGGAACTTTCCGGTGCTGATGGCGGCCTGGAAGCTCGCTCCGGCTCTCGCCGCCGGCAACTGCATCGTGCTGAAGCCAGCCGAGCAGACGCCGATGGGCATCCTGGCGCTGATGGAGGTGATCGGCGACATTCTCCCGCCGGGCGTCCTCAATGTGGTGAACGGCTTCGGCACCGAGGCGGGCAAGCCGCTCGCGCTTTCCCCGCGTATCGCCAAGGTCGCCTTCACGGGTGAGACGACGACCGGTCGCCTCATCATGCAGTACGCCTCCGAGAACATCATCCCGGTGACGCTCGAGCTCGGCGGCAAATCGCCCAACATCTTCTTCGAGGACGTCGCCGCCGCCGACGACGAGTTCTTCGACAAGGCGCTCGAAGGCTTCACAATGTTCGCGCTCAATCAGGGCGAGGTCTGCACCTGCCCGTCGCGCGCGCTCGTGCAGCGCTCGATCTACGAGAAGTTCATGGACCGTGCGCTGCAGCGCGTCGCCCGGATCAAGCAGGGACATCCGCTCGATCCCTCGACGATGATCGGCGCCCAGGCGTCGAACGACCAGCTCCAGAAGATCCTGTCCTACGTCGAGATCGGTGCGGCAGAGGGTGCGCAGGTGCTTGCCGGCGGCAAGCGGGCGGCGCTCGATGGCGAGCTGGCCATGGGCTTCTACATGCAGCCCACCGTGCTCGAGGGCCACAACAAGATGCGGGTGTTCCAGGAGGAGATCTTCGGGCCTGTGCTCGCGGTCACGACCTTCGACACGCCAGAGGACGCGCTGCGCATCGCCAACGACACGCTCTACGGTCTCGGCGCCGGTGTGTGGAGCCGCGACGGCACGCGCGCCTATCGCTTCGGACGCGCCATCCAGGCGGGCCGCGTGTGGACCAACTGCTACCACCTCTATCCCGCGCACGCTGCCTTTGGCGGTTACAAGAAGTCGGGTATCGGGCGCGAGAACCACAAGATGATGCTCGACCACTATCAGCAGACCAAGAACCTCCTCGTGTCCTACAGCCCGAAGGCACTCGGCTTCTTCTGACGACACTGCGGGGCGGTACATCGTGTGCCGCCCCAAGCCTGTTTGTGGAGGCTTCGATCATGATCGAGCGTGTGATCTGCACACGAGCCACGGTGGACTTGATCGACCGCCTCGTCGCCATCCACGGCCCGCTGCTGTTCCACCAGTCCGGCGGTTGCTGCGATGGCAGTGCGCCGATGTGCTACGCGCGGGACGAGTTCCGCGTCGGCCAGGTCGACGTGTTGATGGGACATATCGCCGGCCAGCCGTTTTATATGACGCGCGATCAGTTCGAGTACTGGAAGCACACGCAGCTCAACATCGACGTGGTGCCCGGGCGCGGCGCGGGCTTCTCGATCGAGGCGCCCGAGGGCGTCCGCTTCCTGACCCGCTCGCGGGTCTTCACCGACGCCGAGCTTGCCGAGATCGAGTGCTGCGAGGCACCCGCCCTCGGCACGCCGCCTGCCGCCGGGCCGTCGGCTGCCGGATAGTTCGGCAGCGGTTATCTCTCTACCCCGCCCTACCCGGCAACCGCCGGCCTCGTTGATCGCGATCAATCCGGGTCACGGTCCAGCCCCTTAAGCATAGACAGGTGCGCGCCTTCGGGTGGCGCGCCGCGCCGGTGGGTCGCCGTGCCCCGAACCGCGCTAGATGAACATTACCGAAGGGCAGGCAGGTCATGTGTCAGGCGATGACGGGTGCAGGCAGGTTCGATCCGAGCCTCTGCCCACTGCTGCAGCATCTCACGCCGGAGGAGCAGTTGGAGCGCATCCGGACCGACCTGTCGATCGCCGCCTGCATCGGCGCGCTCGCGAGCGCGGATCTGGCCAGCACCCAGGTGTCCGACGCCAAGCTAGAGCGGCGCCTCGATGCGTACCGGTCGCGATGTCAGGTCGCGGTTGCCGCCGGAGCGGGCGCCTGCGGCATGGGGGGAGCTGCCGGCTGACGTTGGTCCTGGACCGCTGCCGCACTCTACCGCGACACCGGCATTGCGAACTCCGCACCCTTGCCGATGCTCTCCGACCAGCGCTGCATGATCGACTTCTGGCGCGTGTAGAACCTGACGCCTTCCTCGCCATAGGCGTGCATGTCGCCGAACATGCTGCGCTTCCAGCCGCCAAAGCCGTGCCAGGCCATCGGCACCGGAATAGGCACGTTGATGCCGACCATTCCCACCCGCACCCGCCGGCCGAACTCGCGCGCGACGTTGCCGTCCTGGGTGAAGCAGGAAACGCCGTTGCCGAACTCGTGCGTGTTGACGAGATGCAGCGCCTCCTCGAAATCGCGCACGCGCAGGCATGACAGCACCGGGCCGAAGATCTCCTCGCGGTAGATCGTCATGCCGGGCGTGACGTGATCGAACAGCGTCGCGCCGAGGAAGAAGCCGCTTTCGCATCCCGGCACGGCCCGCCGGCGGCCGTCGACGACCAGCGCCGCGCCCTCCGCGATCCCAGTCTCGATGTAGCCGACGATGCGCTGCCGGGCCGCCTCGGTCACGATCGGGCCCATCTCGCTGGCTTCCTCGGCGCCGTCGTCGATCCTCAAAGCGCGCGCCCGCTCGGCGAGCCGTGCCATCACGCGGTCGCCTGCGTCACCGACGAGCAGCGCGACCGAGATCGCCATGCAGCGCTCGCCGGCCGATCCGTAGGCGGCGCCGATCAGAGCGTCGACGGCCTTCTCGATGTCGGCGTCGGGCATCACCACGAGGTGGTTCTTGGCGCCGCCGAGGGCCTGCACGCGCTTGCCGCACCGCGCGCCGGTCTCGTAGACGTAGTTGGCGATCGGCGTCGAGCCGACGAACGACACCGCCTCGATACCCGGATGGGTCAGTATGGCGTCCACCGCCTCCTTGTCGCCCTGGACGACATTGAGCACGCCGTCCGGGAAGCCCGCTTTGCGCATCAGGTCGGCAACCATCAGCGACGGTGTCGGGTCGATCGGTGACGGCTTCAGGACGAAGGTGTTTCCGGCCGCGATGGCGATGGGGTACATCCAGGCCGGCACCATGACGGGGAAGTTGAATGGCGTGATGCCGGCAACGACGCCGAGCGGCTGGCGCAGCGTCCAGTTGTCGATTCCGGTCGAGACCTGATCGGTGAAGTCGCCCTTCAAGAGCTGCGGAATGCCGCACGCGAACTCGACGATGTCGATGCCGCGGTCGACCTCACCGCGGGCGTCGGTGATGACTTTGCCATGCTCGGCGGTGATCGCCCGAGCGAGGTCCTCCTTGTGCTCGTTGAGCAGTGCGAGAAAGCGGTTCATGTAGCGGGCACGGCGGATCGGCGGCGTCTCGGACCAGGCCGGAAACGCCTGCGCCGCCGCGGCGACCGCCGCGTTCACGTCCGCCGCGGACGACAGGGCGACCCGCCCGGTCACCCGACCGGTGGCCGGATTGAACACGTCCTGGACGCGACCGCTGCCGCCCGGCCGCCGCTGCCCGCCGATGATGTTGCCGATCGCGCCGATCTCGGTGCCGGCTGCGTCCGGCGTGGTGTGGGTGTTCATCGCGTTCCCCTTCGTGGCCTTCTGCTGACGCACCTTGTTCCGACCGGCCTGTGGCTTTGCTGCCGAGGTCCGTGCTGCCGTGCGGCGGTCGCAGCCCTCGCGCTCGGGGCCGGGCCGGCGCTGAGCGGTGCTGGTCTTGCAACTATGCCGTCGTGTGGCCGTGAAGTCGTGTGGCCGTGAACGTGTCTAGGGGTGCCGGGAAGCGCGGGTCAAGTCTCGGCTGCGCGGGCGGCCAGACCGCCAGACGGCCACACGAGCAGGCAGACTCGGCGCAGCGGGCGCGTGGTGCGCTGCGACATGGCGGCCGTGGTGCCCTGCGACATGGCGGCGTCGTCCAGCCATCGGCCACCGCTCAACCGCCCGCGCGATCTCGTCCTCATGCTCGTCATCGCGCCGAAAGCCGTGCCACCTCCGCCTCGAGTTCCGCGATGCGGCTCTCCCGGGCGGCGAGGGCCGCTGCGACATCGTCGGCCTCGAATCGCTGGGGGATGTGTTGAGGGCAGTTGGCGTCCCATGCCGAAACCGTGAGCAGCATGACCTGCTCGGGCCGCGCGTCGTAGTCGTCCGGCATCAGGCGCCGGACAAGCTCTGCATCGCCCTCGACAACACGCGCCGTGCCCCAGATCTTGATCCGCCGCCGGTTGGCGTAGTCGATCAGGAACAGGTGCACCTTGGCGTTCTCGGTGAGGTTGCCCTGCGTGATGTACTGGCGGTTTCCTTTGAAGTCGGCGAAGCCGATGGTGGTGCGATCGAGCACCTTGAGGAAGCCCGGCGGGCCCCCGCGGTGCTGGATGTAGGGCTGCCCGTCCGCGTTTGCCGTCGCGAGGAAAACGCTTCGCTGCTCCGCGATGAAGGCCGCGAGATCGTCGGAGATCTCGGTCTGCCAGCCGCCACGGCTTTCCATGGCCTCGTAGCCCCGGCGCGATCCCTTCCGGGCCTGGATCGCCTTTACCTGCTCGGTGAAGGCCACGTCGCTTGAGTAGGCTTTTTTGTCGGCCATGGCCGGCTCCTTAGAGTCCGAGTTCAGTCAGCGATGGGCGATCGTCCGGGCGGCGGCCCGAGGGCCAGTGGAACTTGCGCTCATGCTCTGCGATCGGCAAATCGTTGATGCTCGCGAAGCGAAGCCGCATCAGACCGTGCTCGTCGAATTCCCAGTTCTCGTTGCCGTAGCTGCGAGACCACTGGCCGCGGTCGTCATGCCATTCGTAGGCAAAGCGCACCGCGATCCGATTACCGGCGAACGCCCAGAGCTCCTTGATCAGTCGGTAGTCGAGTTCCCGCGACCACTTCCTGGCGAGGAATTGCCTGATCTCCTCCCGGCCAACTGGAAACTCTGCGCGGTTCCGCCAGCGGCTGTCCTCAGTGTAGGCGAGGGACACACGCTCGGGATCACGCGTGTTCCAGGCGTCCTCGGCCATGCGCACTTTCTGAATTGCGGTGTCCAGGGTGAACGGCGGGAAGGGTGGCTTCGACATGGGGGACCTCCAAAGACAACGTTGCACGCGGAAGCGTCGCGTCTGTGTGCGGCCCCGGCACCAGTGGCCGCACACAGACTGTCGATCACTTCACCTTGCGGCCGAGGAATTCGCGGATCAGGCCTGCGATTTCGCCCGCATGCGTCTCCAGCGCAAAGTGGCCGGCATCAAGCAGATGCAATTCTGCGTTCGGCAGGTCCTTCTTGAACGCTTCGGCACCCTGCACCGTGAAGATCGGATCGTTCTTGCCCCACGTGACCAGCGTCGGGAACTTGTGCTTGCGGAAGCTGCTCTGGAAAGCCGGATACAGAGTGAGGTTGTTGCGGTAGTCGCCGAACAGGTCGAGCTGGATCTCATCGTTGCCGGGACGGTCGAGGCCAGCCTGATCGTGCTTCCACGCGTCCGGGTTGCGGCGCTCGGCGGGTACGCCTTCGCTGTACTGGAACACGGTGGTGCGCTCCTGGACGAACTCGCGCAGGGCATCCCTCCGCTCCTTCGTGTTCTCGGCCCAGTACGCCTTGATCGGATCCCAGATCGGCGCCAGCCCGACGTCATAGGCATTGCCGTTCTGCACGATCATGGCGGTGACACGCTGCGGCTGATGGAGCGCGAAGCGAAGGCCTACGGGTGAGCCATAGTCCTGCACGTACAAAGCAAACGTCTCGGCGCCCACGGCGCGCGTGAATTTGTCGATGACGCCGTAGAGATTGTCGAACGTGTAGCTGAAGGCGTCGCGCGGCGGCTGGCTCGAGTAGCCGAAGCCCGGGTAGTCGGGTGCGATCACGCGATACCGGTCAGACAAGAGCGGAATGAGATCGCGGAACATGTGGCTCGAGGACGGGAACCCGTGCAGCAGCAGGATCACCGGCGCATTCTTGGGGCCAGCCTCCCGATAGAAGATGTCGAGCCCGTCCACCTTGACGGTGCGGTAGTAGATCGGCGCCGCCGGGATCGAATGGGCGGCGACAGTGCGCTGGGCTTTTGCGGCAGCCGGCTCGTAGGCGGCCAGGCCGGTAAGCATGGTCGTGCCGAGTGCCAGTGCGAGTGCAATGTGACGGCGGCGGGTCATGATCGTTCTCCTCTGTGGGTTTGCCATGGCGAGTTGGACGTGAGAGATCCTTGCGGCTCCCAGTGTCGCCGGGTGCCGCTGCAGGTCGTCCTGGTTGCGAGGGCGTCCGCCGCCGAGGCCACCTCGGCGGCTTGATCGCTGGGGTTCAGGCCTGTCGCGGCGTCACGGCGGGGAAGTCGATGTCGGTCTGGAAGGTCTCGTTGATGTAGTTCGTCAGCACGTTGAGGGCGACGTGGGCGACGATCTCCACGACCTCGCCATCCCCGTAGCCTGCAGCCTTGACTGCGGCGACATCGGTGGCGTCAACCTGGCCGCGGCGCTCCGCGACGAGGGCTGCGAAGCGCACCGCTGCGTCGGCCTTTGCGTCGCCCGAGCGGCCGGCGCGGTTTGCGGCGATCTCGCTTTCGTCGAGCTTCAAGAGGTTGCGGCCGATGTACGTGTGGGCTGCGAGGCAGTAGCTGCAACCGTTGATTTCGGCCACCGCCAGCGCGATCCGCTCGCGCGTGCGTGCGTCGAGCGTGCCGCCGGCCAGTGCGCTGTTGAGCCCGAGGTAGCCCTTGAGTGCGGCTGGGCTGTTGGCGACGAGCCGGAAAAGGTTCGGCACGGAGCCGAGCGCGGCGCGGACGTCGGCAAGCAGGGGCTGCGCGGCGGCGGGGGCGGCATCCGGCGTTGCCGGCAGGGCGATACGAGCCATTTGGTATGTCTCCTGTGACTGGTGCCGGGGCGGGATGCCCTTGCCCCCAGACAATGGGTCGTGCAGTCCAAGTTGATAATCCATTCGATTGACACCGGATAATTGCGTGATACGCAATAAAAGCATGGACCGCTTCGACGCCATCACTGCCTTCGTGCTCGTCGCCGAGCATCGCGGCTTCGCGCCGGCGGCGCGCGAGCTCGGGCTGTCGCCGTCTGCGGTGACACGCCTTGTCGCTGCGCTCGAGGATCGGCTCGGCGTCCGCCTCCTTCAGCGCACGACGCGCGTCGTCAGCCTCACCGATGCCGGCGCCCGGTTCCTGGAGCGCGCCCGCCGCCTGCTCGCCGATCTCGACGAGGCGGAGCGGCTGGCCGAAAGCGAGCGCGCGGTGCCGTCGGGTCGGCTCACGGTCGCAGCCTCGGTGATGTTCGGACGTCTCCACGTAACCCCGCTGCTCGCTGCCTACCGGCGCCGATACCCCGCGGTCGAGGTCGATCTCCGCCTCTCCGACCACCTCGTCAATCTGGTCGACGACGGCATCGACGTCGCCGTGCGTATCGGTGCGCTCGGGGATTCGAGCGACGTTGCGCGTCGCGTGGGCGCCGTGCGCCGTGTGGTAGCGGCCGCGCCCGGCTATCTCAGCCGCCGTGGCGAACCCGCGGCGCCGGAGGATCTCCGGCAGCACGATCTTGTCGCCTTCTATCAACAGACGCCGGCCAGCCGCTGGCGCTTTTGGCGCGACGGCCGTCCGTTCGACGTGCCCGCGACGGCGCAAATCAGCGTCAACGACGCAGCCGCTGCCGTGTGGCTCGCTGTCGACGGCGGCGGACTTGTCACTGCGCTGAGCTACCAGGTCGCTGCCGAGGTCGCGGCCGGCAAGCTGCGCATCGTGCTCGCCGGCTTCGAGCCGCCACCGCTGCCGATCCAGCTCGTCTACCCGAGCGCGCGGCTGCTCTCCGTAAAGGTCCGCGCCCTGATCGACCTTGCCGGCGCCGATGCGAGCTGGTCCTTCGACCGCATCGGTTGAGGACCTTCGCCGACCGTGCCTCAGCAGATCCGCGGCAACTGCTCGCCGACCGGCCGACCGATCAGGACCGCTCCGACATAGCGCCCTCGGCCGTCGCGGCGCGCCGTGGCGCTGAATTCGAGCGGCACTGGCTCGAAGGCCGTGAGCAGCAGGCGCTCCGCGTGCTTGACGGGCCGGCCGCTGGCAAGAACCGTCAAGGCTCGTCGCATGGGCTCGCGCTCCGGCTCCGCGAAGCCCTCGACCATCTGCGCGCCGAGCACGTCCTCCTTGCGGTGGCCGGTGACGTCGAGGAAGGCCTTGTCGACCTCCAGGATTTGGCCTTCCGGACCGCACACGATGAGAACGTCGGTCATTGTTGCCAGGATCGACACCAAGAAGGAGCGCATGCCCTCGTGCTCGGCATTTCTGTGCTCGAGCTCGACCTGGTGGTTCACCAGCTCGCAGTAGGTCTGATCCACCGACTTCAAGAGGTCGACCCACGCTTCTTCGGAGAAGCGGGCGTGCGGGGGCTCGGTATCGGCCTGGGCGTTCATTCCTGTCGGTTGGCCAACCGCGAGGCAAACTTCAAGCGTCCACCGCTCCGGGGCCACGGTTCCGCATCGTCGCTCGCCGCCGTCGTACTGGGCCGGGCGCTCCGGCCGACACCGACTCGGCGACTCCGTTCAAGCTTCAGCGGCGGGGTCCTGGCCGACTAGCGGCGCCACTGGAGCGCGGCCGGCTCCATGTCGCCGGCCTGGCAAATGCTCGTGGCATTATGCGCGCCAGATAAAAAATGTTGGATGACCGGGGCGGCCAATCACCAATGCGCAGGTCTGGTGCTTCGATATGAGACGAGCAAAAGAATAATCTAAACAATCAGAAAGCTAAGCCGCTTTTGCGGCTATTCGCAATTCCGGCGGTGGGCTAAAGTTGAAGATGTAGCTCCGATCCGCTCCAGCGACTGCGTTGAATGCCATGCAGCTCAGTCTGATACTGCGGGAGGTCCGAAGGGCCGCGCGACTGTCCCGGGAGGGTTTCGCGACCATTGCCGGCGCGCGCGAGGCGGACGTCCTCGACTGGGAGCAGGGTCGCGCCGTTCCGACCAGAGCGCAGCTCCGTCGGATAGCCCGCCACGTGGAGATCGACGTCGACGACCTGCTGGCGGATTCGGGGCCCTCGCGCGATGAGGTGGTCGCCGCTGCCGTGCAGGTGATGGAGCGAGGTGGCGTCCGCGGGCTAAGCCGCGAGCAGATCTGCAAAGCTGCGCGCATTCCCGCGACCGCCTTCGACACGCTGTTCGTTTCGCGCCGTGCGCTGCTGTTCGAGGTATTGGCGTGGCTCGATCGGAGACTTTGCGAGGGTTGCCGCAGATCGCCGCCGCGCGGCGCCTCGCTGAGCGCACGCCTCATGGCGTTGCTCGGGCGACTTGCGGCGCACGACCTCGCGCATATCGAGTTGGTGCGCGCGTGCCACGCGACGGCCTGGCGGTCTGGTCAAGATGCGCCGCTGGCGACGGTGTGCATCCGGCAGCGCAGTGCGTTCGCGGAATTGATTGCCGGCCATGTTCGAGCCGCGGTCGAGCAGCGCGAGATTGCACGATGCAATGTAGCGGCGGTCGCCGATCTCGTGCTGGCCGCTTACGCGGCGACGTTGAGACGGGTCCGACTCGAGGATCAGGACACGAAAAGCCTTCTTGCCGCGCTTGAGCCTCAGCTCCGGCTGGTGGTGAACGGACTGGCGTCGGCA
>CAYYGO010000028.1:0-54400 GCA_964471635.1 uncultured Hyphomicrobium sp. | reverse complement strand
CGCCAACCTGATGGGCGTCGAGCTATTGCGCTTCGACATGTCCGAATACATGGAGAAGCACACGGTCTCGCGGCTCATCGGCGCGCCTCCGGGCTACGTCGGCTTCGACCAGGGCGGGCTGCTGACCGATGGTGTCGACCAGCACCCGCACTCGGTGCTGCTGCTCGATGAGATCGAGAAGGCGCACCCCGACCTGTACAATATTCTTCTCCAGGTGATGGACCACGGCAAGCTGACCGACCACAACGGCAAGCAGGTCGACTTCCGCAACGTCATCCTCATCATGACGACGAATGCGGGTGCGACCGACCTCGCCAAGCCGCCGATGGGCTTCAACCGGTCGAAGCGGGAGGGAGAGGATTCGGATGCGATCAACCGCATGTTCACGCCCGAGTTCCGCAACCGGCTCGATGCGGTGGTAGCGTTCTCGGGTCTCGACCACACGGTGATCTCCAAGGTGGTCGAGAAGTTCATCTTCCAGCTCGAAGCGCAGCTTGCCGACCGTGGCGTCACCATCGAGCTGTCGGAGGCGGCGGCTCGCTGGATCGGCGAGATCGGCTACGATGAGAAGTTCGGCGCTCGTCCGCTGGCCCGCGTGATCCAGGAGCACATCAAGAAGCCGCTCGCGGACGAGCTGCTGTTCGGCAAGCTCAAGGACGGCGGCACGGTCAAGATCGAGCTCAGCGGCGAAGGTCTCGAGCGCAAGCTGGCCTTCGCATTCATGCCGTCCGATCCGACGAAGCGGAACAAGGCGAAGGAGGAGGAAGAGGACGACGAGGCGGATGTCGAGCCGCTCGCCGCACTCGCCGAGCCGGAGACGCGCAAGGCATTGCCCGGTCCGAAGGACAAGAAGGAGCGCGCTCCTCGCGGCAGCGGCACCGTGCCGTCGGTGCCGCGCAAGAAGGACGAGTAGAGCGCCCCACGCGCCCGTACGCATCAAACCCCGGCAGGCTCGCGCCTGCCGGGGTTCTCTGTTCGTCCGATGCCGCAGGCTGCCTGCGCGGATCGAGGCGCTGGGTCAGACGTCGATCGTCACCGCGATGCCGGCGGCCTTGAGGATCAGCGCGACCTCGCTTGCGCGGCGCTTGAACTCGGCGCGGGCTTCGGGTGTGTCGTCGAGATCGGCGCAGAGACCACGCTCGAGCAGGGCGCGGCTCAGAACGAAGCCCTGCGACCGGTTGGCGACCGTGGATCCGTGGTCCTGCGCGACGCTGCGCACCACGCCGCCCGCGACCGTGCTTCCGGTGACGGGATCGACGATGACGAAGCTACCCGTGCCGCCGCTGGCGCGAAACGGCTCCAAGGCGGTGGCCCGACCGAGGTCGATGCGCGCCAGCACGATGTCGTTGGTGGCGCACGACGCCGCGGGATGCTGCAACAGGGTCTCGAGATCGAGCCTGGCGCTGATCTCCATGGCCGACACCGGCACCACGTCGGTCGCGGTGCGCACGATATAGCCGTAGTCGGTGTCGAACGGAGCGTCCGAGAGCCACGCCAAATGGGCCTCGAAGGTCTGTGCGGGCGCCGGCGCGCTGTCGGCCGCGGCCAGGACGCTGCCGCGCGAGACGTCGATGTCGCGGTCAAGCTCGAGCACGACGGCAAGGCCTTCGGCAGCCGCCGCAAGATCGCCGTCGAACGTGACGATGCGCTTCACCGAGGCGCGCTGACCGCTAGCAATGTCCGCGACGGCGTCGCCGACGCGCACCGTGCCCTGTGCGACTGTCCCTGCAAGGCCGCGGAAGTCGACGCCCTGACGTACCACCGACTGCACGGGAAAGCGCATCGGCTCGGCCGCGCGCGAACCGACGCCCGGCAGGCCCTCGAGGTGTCCGAGAAGCGTCGGGCCGTGATACCAGGACATGTGGGCAGACGGCTGGGCCACGTTGTCACCCATCGCGGCAGAAACCGGGATTGCGACCGCCTGCTCGAAATGGAAGTGCTCGGAGATCTCCCGGAACGCCCTCTCGATGTCCCGAAAGCGCTGCTCGGACCAATCGACGAGGTCCATTTTGTTGACTGCCAGCACCACGCGGCGGAGCCCCATCAGATCCAGTATCGCCGCGTGACGACGGGTCTGACGCTTCACGCCCTGGCGTGCATCGACGAGCATGATCGCGACGTCGGCATGGCTGGCGCCGGAGGCCATGTTGCGCGTGTACTGCTCGTGTCCAGGGCTGTCGATCACGACGAAGCGGCGCGAGCGCGTGTCGAAATAGCGCCACGCGATGTCGATCGTGATCCCCTGCTCGCGCTCGGCCACGAGACCGTCGACCAGAAGGCTGAAATCCGGGTTGCCACCGTCTATTCGGCGACCCCGCTTCAGCATCTCGCGCTGGTCGTCGAACAGGTCCGAGGCGTCCCACAAGAGGCGCCCGATCAGCGTCGACTTGCCGTCGTCGACCGAGCCGCAGGTGAGGATGCGCAGCATGCCGTCGAGAGAGCCGACGGCGCGCACACTCGCGCCGGGCACCGACGCGGCCGTTCCAGGGGCAGGGGCCGGGGCCGGAAGGGCATCGGCGTCGCTGATCTTGGCCAGCGCGGTCATCAGAAGTATCCCTCTTGCTTCTTCTTTTCCATGGCACCGGCCTGGTCGTGGTCGATGAGACGGCCGATGCGCTCGGAGGTGCGGGCGGCAAGCGTCTCCGCGACGACGCTGCCGATGTCGTCGGCTTCCGATGCGACCGCCGCGGTGAGCGGATAGCAGCCGAGCGTGCGGAAGCGGACGCGCCGCATCTCGACGCGCTCGCCTGGCTTCAGCCGGAAGCGCTCGTCGTCGATCACAAGCAGCTGGCCGTTGCGCTCAACGGTCGGGCGCTCGGCTGCAAAGTAGAGCGGCACGACGTCGAGCTTCTCGCGATGGAGATAGGCCCAGACGTCCTTCTCGGTCCAATTCGACAGTGGGAACACGCGGGCCGTCTCGCCGGCGCCGAGGCGGCCGTTCAAGAGGTTCCACATCTCGGGGCGCTGCTTGCGCGGCTCCCAGCGGTGCCCCGGCGCGCGGAACGAGAACACCCGCTCCTTGGCCCGGCTGGCCTCCTCGTCGCGGCGTGCGCCGCCGAACGCGGCGTCGAAGCCGTGCGCGTCGAGTGCCTGCTTCAGCGCCTGCGTCTTCATGATGTCAGTGTAGGTGGAGGGGGCGTGGTCGATCGGGTTGATGCCGCGCGACAGGCCGTCCTGGTTCGTGTGGACGATGAGGTCCAGGCCGAGCCGGCGCGCGGTCGCGTCGCGGAAGGCGATCATGTCGCGGAACTTCCACGTCGTGTCGATGTGGAGCAGCGGGAACGGCGGCTGCTCGGGGAAGAAGGCCTTGCGGGCAAGGTGCAGGAGAACGGTCGAATCCTTGCCGATCGAGTACATCAGCACCGGCTTGCGGAACTGGGCTGCCGCCTCGCGGAAGATGTGGATGCTCTCGGCCTCGAGGAGATCGAGGTGCGACACGCTGGCGTTCATGCGGCGGCTCCTACGGTGTCGGCGGCGGCGGGCCGGTTGTGCAGCCCGCATTCCTTGCCGTCCTCGTTCTCCCACCACCACCGGCCGGCGCGGCTGTGCTCGCCCGGACGGACGGCGCGCGTGCAGGGACCGCAGCCGATCGAGGGGTAGCCCTTGGCGTGCAGCGCGTTGACCGGGACGTCGTGCTCGGCGAGGTAGCGCTCGAGGCGGTCGAGCGTCCAGTCGGCGAGCGGGTTCAGCTTGATGCGGCCGGTCAGGGAATCGAGGGCGGCGAACGGGACGGAGGAACGGCCGGCCGACTGCTCGCGACGCAGCCCCGTCACCCAGCCCGCGGCGCCCGCCAGCGCGCGGTTCAACGGACGCACCTTGCGCACCTCGCAGCAGGCCTTGCGGTTCTCGATTGCGTGACGGAAGCCGTTGATGCCGTCTCGTGCGACGAGCGCCTCGACCTCGGCGGTATCGGGCGCGACGACGCGGATGCCAAGTCCATAGCGCTGCTCGCTGGCGTCGAGTGTGTCGAGCGTCTCCTGGAAGTGGCGGCCGGTGTCGAGCATGAACACGTCGACGGCGGCGCCCGATGCCGCAATGGCGTGCAAGACGGCCTGGTCCTCGATGCCGAGGCTGGTCGAGAACGCCACACGTCCGGGAACGGCTTGTCTGATGATCGCGATGCGCCGCTCGAGGCTCGTCTCAGCCGCAAGTGCGGCATCCAGCAGGGCGACCGCATCGGGTGACAGAGTGTCGAGGGGCGGCTGGGTGGCAGCGGGCGACGGGGGCTCGGCGAGCCCGAGGGACGTGATGCTCATGTTGGTTCTCCGTTGCCGGTTGATATAGCAGCGGCGGGGTGGCAGGGGCAGAGGGCGAGCCAAATAAGAATAGAAATGCGTTCCGCAGACGCCTGCCAGGAGGAATAAACTTGCCGGGAAGATCAGAAGGACGCCCTCATTTTCGGAATTCTTTTGTTGCGCAAAGTATGTTTCCTTCGACCGTCACCGGGTGGCCCGACGGCCGCTCAACGAGGCGTGAAGCGAGAGGCGCCGGATGATCGATGGCGAGCGGACGACGGCTTCGATCTGGGATCGGAGATACGGGGAGCCGGGCTTCGCGTTCGGCACCGAGCCGAATGCCTTCCTGCAGTCGTGCCGGCCGCTGTTCAGGCCGGGCGATCGCGTGCTTGTCCCGGGTGACGGCGAGGGGCGGAACGGGGTGTTTCTGGCAGCGCTCGGCGCGCGGGTGACGACGGTGGACGCTTCCCGCGTCGGTGTCGGAAAAGCGGTCCAACTTGCCGCCGCCCGCGGCGTCACCCTCGAGGCCCACGTGGCGGACCTCGTCGACTGGTCCTGGCCACTGGGTGGGTTCGATGCCGTGGCCTCGATCTTTCTGCACTTCATGCCCGACGAGCGCCGGGCGATGCACCGCCGGATGCTAGCCGCTCTACGTCCGGGCGGAGTGATGGTTCTCGAGTGTTACGCGGAGAGGCAGCTCACGCGGCGCAAGTCCGGCAGCGTGGGCGGTCCGCCGCCGGAGATGTTGCCGAGCCTTGCCGATCTCGCAGCGGATGTCCGGGATGACGACGTCGAACGGCTCGAGGAGGTCGAGACAGTGCTCAGCGAGGGCTCACGCCATGTCGGACCGTCCACCGTGCTGCGGCTGGTGGCCCGACGGCGAGCCGCCTGACTGCGGAGGCGGCTTGCCGCGCCTACCGGCACCGGCCTTGGGCTCCCGGATGGTCGCGCCGGCTACTTCGCCTCGATTGCCGTCTTGATGTCTTTGGCAACGCCGGCGGCCTCTGCGAACTTTTTGGCATCGCAAAGGCTCTCGAGCTTGGCGAGCATCTCTTCGAGCGAATCGAGCTTGGCTTCGGGCAGCTTCTTTGCCTCGGCTGCCTTGGCGAGGTCGAACGCCGACTTGAGACAGGTCTCCGAGGAGGCTTCCGAGGGAGCCGGGGCACCCTGCGCCAGCGCGACGCTCGCGGCGCCAGCGAAGGCCAGTGACAGGGCGAGTGATCTCAACATTTTGAACGGTCCTCTGTTTCGGCGCAGCCATCGCCCGCGCCACGGCGACCAATCTCGGGGGCGAATGTGGCGCCACATCGGCGGAGGCCGGGTGATTTCGCAACAGACGGCTCGACGGCGGCACAGAGTGACCCGATTGCCCCGCGTCAAGCTCCGGATGGAGGGCGGCGGGCGTCGACGATGGCCGTGACGGCGGCAACAAGGGCATCGTAGTGATCGATCACGGCATCGGGGGCGAAGTCCGTCACAGGCGTTTCCGTGTAGCCGAAGGTGACGGCCACGACGGGAATGCCGCCGGCCTTGGCGGTCTCGATGTCGACGCCGCTGTCGCCGACCATCACCGCCCGCTCCGCCGTGCCGCCTGCCAGCGCGACGGCGCCCGTCAGATGTCGCGGATCGGGCTTCGAGTAGGCGAACGTGTCACGGCCGGCGATCGCCTTGAAGCGCGGCAGGAGACCGAGTTCGCCGAGCAGGCTTCGGGCCAGATCTTCGCGTTTGTTGGTGCAGACGGCGAGCGTGGCGCCGCGGACGGCCAGCTCGTCGAGCGCGGCCGCGACACCATCGAACGGTCGGCTTTCGCGGGCGATGTTGGCCGCGTAGTACTCGAGGAAGCGGTCGAGCTGGCGCAGGATCTCGTTCTCGTCGGGCGCGAGGCCCGCATGGGTCGCGGCCTCGACGATCATCCGTCGAGCTCCGTAGCTGATCCAGGGACGGACCAGCGCCCCGTCGAGGGGGCCGCGGCCAAGATCGGCGAGGACATGGTTTGTGGCGCCGACGAGGTCAGGCGCGGTGTCGACGAGCGTGCCGTCGAGATCGAAGGCGATGGTGAGGCCGTACATCGGTGCAGAGCGATCCTGGGTTCGAAAGCGCGTGACCCTAGACGGCGGGCGGCGGTCTGTCACGGCGGCCGATGCGAACGCGGGACGGGCCGGCATTGCAACCGAAGGGTCGCGGCACTACTAAACAGCGCCTGCCGGTGCCGCACGGCGGACCGGAGGGCGAGCGAGCCGAGGTTCAAGATGGAACAAAAGGTCATCCCGCTGCTGCGCACTTCGGCGTTCATCGGGGGAGCGTGGGTGGGCGAGCCGACGCTTCCGGTGCTCGACAAGGCAACGGGCGGCGAGATCGCGCGCGTACCCGACCTCGGCGCCGCCGAGACCGCGCAGGCGATTGCGGCAGCCCATGCCGCGTTCGGCCGCTGGTCGCGGCTGCTGGCGCGGGAGCGTGCGCGCCTCCTGCGGCGCTGGCACGACCTGATCGTGGCCCACGCCGACGAGCTGGCTTTGCTGCTCACGCGGGAGCAGGGCAAGCCGCTGGCGGAAGCCAAGGCCGAGATCCTCTATGGCGCGGGGTTCGTCGAGCTCAACGCCGAGCAGGCCAAGCGTGTCCATGGCGAGACCATCCCCTCGCCCAAGGCGGACGCCCGCATCGTCGTCATGAAACAGCCGGTCGGCGTGGTGGCCGCGATCACGCCTTGGAATTTCCCCGTCGCCATGATTACGCGAAAGGTGTCGCCGGCGCTTGCGGCGGGTTGCACCGTCGTGGTGAAGCCGGCCGAGGATACGCCGCTGTCGGCGCTGGCGCTTGCGGCTCTGGCCGAGATGGCGGGCATGCCTGCTGGCGTGCTCAACGTGGTGACCTGCCGCGACCCGGTGCCGGTCGGGAGGGCGCTGCTCGAGAGCCCGCTCGTGCGCATGATCACGTTCACCGGATCGACCGAGGTCGGCAAGATCCTGATGGCGGGTGCTGCTCAGACAATGAAGAAGGTGGCGCTCGAGCTCGGCGGCAACGCGCCGCTGATCGTGTTCGAGGATGCCGACCTCGACCGCGCCGTGGCGGGCGCCATGGCCTCGAAGTTCCGCAACGCCGGCCAGACGTGCGTCTGCGCCAACCGCATCCTGGTCCAGTCGAGCATTCACGACGCGTTTGCCGAACGTCTCTCGGCCGAGGTGGCACGCCTCGAGGTCGGGGCTGGCGTGGAGAGCGGGGTCACCGTCGGGCCGCTCATCAGCTTGGGCGCGGTCGAGAAGGTCGAAGCGCATGTCGCCGACGCCGTCCGGCTCGGCGCCACCGTGATGGCAGGCGGCCGACGGCACGCGCGGGGCGGCACGTTCTTCGAGCCGACCGTGCTCCGCGGTGTGCGTCCGGATATGCGGATCTTCCGCGAGGAGACCTTCGGGCCTGTGGCGCCGTTGATCCGCTTTGACAGCGAGGCGGAGGCTGTGGCGCTGGCAAACGACACACCGTTCGGGTTGGCCGCCTATTTCTTCACGCGCGATCTCGGGCGAGCGTGGCGTGTCGCCGAGGCGCTCGAGGCCGGCATCGTCGGCGTTAACGAGGGCGTCGTCTCGACCGAGCTCGCACCGTTCGGCGGCATCAAGGAGAGCGGGCTCGGGCGAGAGGGCTCACATCACGGCATCGAGGAGTTCCTCGAGATGAAATATACGATGATGGGCGGGCTCTGACAGGGCGCGTGCCGGTTGCGAGCGGAGAGGCGGGGAGCATGTCGGCTGAGGCATGGAAGCGGTTGGCGGCAGAGCGGGCGCTCGAGCTCGTGGAGCCCGGCATGAAGCTCGGACTGGGCACGGGCTCGACGGCGCGCCATTTCGTCGACCTTCTCGGGGTGCGCGTGCGCGACGGGCTCGACGTGCTGTGCGTGCCGACCTCGGAAGCGACTCTGGCGCAGGCACGCGGACTTGGCATACCGCTGACGACGCTCGACGAGACGCCGATGCTGGACCTGACGGTCGACGGCGCGGACGAGCTCGACGGGGCGCTGCGCCTCATCAAGGGGGGTGGGGGTGCGCTGTTGCGCGAGAAGATCGTCGCGACTGCGTCGGAGCGCATGGTGGTGATCGCCGACCACACCAAGAAGGTGGCGATGCTCGGCGCCTATCCGTTGCCGGTGGAGGTGGTCCGCTTCGGGCTTGCCGCGACGCGCAACATGATCCGCATGCTGGCCGGCGATGCAGGATGCGACGGCGAGATCAGGCTGCGGCAGGGCTCCGACGGCCAGCCGTTCGTCACCGACAGCGGCAACTACATCCTCGATTGTTCATTCGGTGCGATCGAGGAGCCCGAGGCGCTCGACGAGGCGTTGAAGATCGTACCTGGGGTGGTCGAGAACGGGTTGTTCCTCGGCATCGCCGACCTCGCGCTGATTGGTGGACCGGACGGGCTCGAGGCCATCGAGCACGATTTCGATCTCAATGACGGGGACGTCGCATGAGCAACGACTTTGATCTCTTCGTGATCGGCGGCGGGTCGGGAGGCGTTCGGGCGGCCCGCATCGCGGCCGGACACGGAGCGCGCGTTGCGATCGCGGAGGAGGACAGGTTCGGCGGCACCTGCGTCATCCGCGGCTGCGTGCCCAAGAAGCTCCTCGTTTATGCCAGCCGCTACCGCGACGAGTTCGAGGATGCTGCAGGGTTCGGCTGGAGCGTCCCGTCGCCGCGCTTCGACTGGTCGACGTTGATCGCGAACAAGGACAGGGAGATCGGGCGGCTAGAGGGAATCTACCGCGGCGGGCAGGTGCGTGCGGGCGTCACGGTATTCGACGAGCGCGCGACCGTCGCCGGCCCGCACGCGGTGCATCTGGTGCGCCAAGGTCGGACCATTTCGGCAGGCCGCATCCTCGTCGCGACGGGTGGGCGCAGCTACGTCGACCCGGCGATCGATGGGCACGAGCATGCGATAACGTCGAACGAGGCCTTCCACCTCGAGGCACTGCCCGCCAGCATCGTTATTCTCGGCGGCGGCTACATCGCGGTCGAGTTCGCCGGCATCTTCAATGGCCTCGGTGCCCAGACGACGTTGGTCTATCGCGGCGAAAAGATCCTGCGCGGCTTCGACGAGGATATGCGCGATGCACTCGCCGAAGAAATGGGCAATCGCGGTATCCGCATTATCACCGGCGCGACCATCGCTCGGATCGAGCGCGCGGCCGCGGCGCGCATGGCCCATCTCACTGACGGTACCTCGATCGCCGCCGACGCCGTGATGCTGGCGACGGGACGGGTGCCGAACACCGCAGGCCTCGGCCTCGAGACGGCGGGCGTCGCGCTGGGCGCGCGTGGCGAGGTCAAGGTGGATGCAACCTCCCGCTCGTCGGCTCCCTCGATCTACGCCGTTGGCGACGTGACCGACCGGGTCAATCTGACCCCGGTCGCCATCCGCGAGGGCCACGCGTTTGCCGACAGCGTCTTTGGCCACAAGCCATGGACCGTCGATCACGCGATGATCCCGACTGCGGTGTTCTCGACGCCTGAGATCGGCACCGTGGGGCTGACCGAGGCCGAGGCGGCGACACGCTATGCCGCGCTCGATCTCTACAAGGCGCGGTTCCGTCCCATGAAGGCCCAGCTCTCGGGGCGCGACGAGCGGATGGTGATGAAGCTCGTGGTCGACCGGGCCAGCCAGAAGGTGGTCGGTTGCCATGTGCTTGGCACCGACGCGGCCGAGATCGTTCAGATGGCAGCGATCGCCATGCGGCTCGGCGCCACCAAGTCGGATTTCGATTCGACCATGGCCTTGCATCCTTCGGCCGCCGAGGAGCTCGTGACCATGCGCGAAAAGTGGGTGCCGCCAGCTGCGGCCGCCGAATAGCAGGCGGCAAGACGGGGCAGGCTGAGGGACCAGCGTGCGTCAAGGGTGCCATTGAAGAGCCGCGCGGCAGGGCGTATGCGAAGGCTTCCGCCACAACCGAGGTAGCGCCATGCGGCTCGACACCAGGATCGCGCTCGTGACAGGCGCCGGCGCCGGCATCGGCCGGGCCATCGCCGAGCTGTTTGCGGCCGAGGGCGCCCACGTCTTCGTTACAGACATTCAGGGCGATGCTGCGGCCAGGGTCGCCGACGTCATCGTGGAACGGGGTGGCAAGGCGACAGCCGCCACGATGGACGTGACGCTGGGACAGGATGTCTCGGCGGTGCTGCGGGCGGTCGCCGCGGGGCCAGGGCGGCTCGACATCGTGGTGAACAATGCGGGCCTCAATGTGCGGTCCGACTTCCGCCACCTCACCGACGCCGACTGGGTCAGGATCCGCGAGGTCAACCTCGATGGTGTGGTGCGCGTAGCGCGCGACACGTTCGATCTCATGAAGGCGTCGGGGCGGGCGTCACTGGTCAACGTGTCGTCCATCATGGGACAGCGCGGCCTCCGTCCGCTGGCGGCCTACTCGGCGACCAAGGGTGCGGTGACGGCACTAACAAAGGGGTTGGCGGTCGAGTACGCGCCGTTCGCCATCCGCGTCAATGCGCTGGCACCCGGGTACGTCGAGACCGCGCTTACCGAGCGTGTTTTGAGGATACCACAGGCGGCGAAGGCGCTGCTCGACCGTACGCAGCTGAAGCGCTTCGGGACGCCGGAGGAGATCGCGCGGGCAGCCCTGTTCCTCGCCTCGGACGACGCTTCCTATGTCACAGGCGCAGAGCTGGTCGTCGATGGCGGCATGGCTGCAGCACTCTGACAGGGCATTGCCGGGGTGCGGAGCGAGCGGCCGGTGCGTTGCCGCTGGCAACTTCGGCGTCGCAGCATTAAATCGTCGTCGATCGTTCCTTCCGGAGGCACATCCGATGCGATGCAACACGCTCGGCGCGGCGGCGCTGTCGGCACTTCTGGCCATCCCGCTCACCGTTCTGTCTCCGGCGCTCGAGGGGTCCATTTCGAGAGGCGCTCGGGCCGCGACGTTCGTGCTCGATCGCGATCACACGGAGGTCCGCTTCACGTGGGACCATCTCGGCATCTCGCGCCAGAGCGGGCGTATCGTCGATGTAACGGGTACGCTCGATTTCGACGAGGAACGTCCGGAGGCGGCCAAGGTGTCGGCGATCATGAAGGTGGCGAGCCTCTGGACCGGGGCAGCGGCGCTCGATGCGCTGCTCGTCAAGACGCGCGACTACTTCAACGTCCAGGCTCACCCGACGATCACCTTCGAGAGCACAGAAGTGAGGCCGACCGGATCGCGGACGGCAGAGATCAGCGGCGACCTCACGATCAATGGCGTGGCCCGTCCGGTGGTGCTGCAGGCCACGTGGAACTTCGGCGGGGAGCATCCGCTGGCCAAGATCAATCCCGTCTTCACGGGACAGTACGTAGCGGGCTTCTCGGCCGTGGGCGAGATCCGGCGCAGCGATTGGGGCATCTCCCGCTTCGCCCCCTACGTCTCCGACGAGATCCGCATCGCGATCGAGGCGGAGTTCAAACGGCCGCTCGAGGCCTCCGCGGCGCAGTAGCCGCGCACCCCGGCTGCACGGGCGGGGCCGGGTTGCGGACGAACGGGCTGCCGGCGGCGTGGCTGCGCGAACGGGTGGTGCGCGGACTGGCCTCGTGACGCTCTTTGTCATATAGGTCTCGGCAATCGACTGCCTGAACCAGACACGCCTGTACGGACAGGCCTGCAAAAGACAGGGCGCACGCATGGCCCGCCGGCACCGGCGGAGCGTCGGTGCGGCGTCATCCGCGGAGAGAACGTCATGGCAACGACCTGGAGCCCCGACAGCTGGAGAGCGAAGCCTATCGTCCAGGTGCCCGACTATCCCGACGCCGGCGTGCTGTCGGACGTCGAGGCCAAGCTCGCGACGTTCCCGCCGCTCGTTTTTGCAGGCGAGGCCCGCGAGCTCCGGCGCAAGCTCGCCGATGTCGCGGCCGGCAACGGCTTCCTGCTGCAGGGCGGGGACTGCGCGGAGAGCTTCATCGAGCATCGCGCCGACAACATCCGCGACTTCTTCCGCGTCTTCCTTCAGATGGCGGTTGTGCTCACCTATGCCGGCGGTAGCCCCGTGGTGAAAGTGGGGCGCATTGCCGGTCAGTTCGCGAAGCCTCGCTCGGCTCCCAACGAGAAGAAGGGCGACGTGGAGCTGCCGAGCTATCGCGGCGACATCATCAACGGCGCCGACTTCACACGCGAGGCCCGCATCCCCGATCCGCAGCGTCAGATCGAGGCGTACCGCCAGTCGGCCGCAACGCTGAACCTGATCCGCGCCTTCGCGACGGGCGGCTATGCCGATCTCGAGCGCGTGCACCAGTGGAACATGGGTTTCGTCAAGGACAGCCCGCAGGGCCACCGCTACCAGGCGCTCGCCGACCGCATCGCCGAGACGCTGTCGTTCATGCGGGCGTGCGGTATCACGTCGGACAACACGCCGCAGCTTCGCGCGACGTCGTTCTACACCAGCCACGAGGCGCTGCTCTTGGGCTACGAGCAGGCGCTGACGCGAAACGATTCGACGAGCGGTGAATGGTACGCCACGTCCGGGCACATGATCTGGATCGGCGATCGCACGCGTCAGGTGGACCATGCCCATGTCGAGTTCTGCCGCGGCGTCCGCAACCCGATCGGGTTGAAATGCGGTCCCTCCCTCGAGCCCGATGGTCTGTTGCGCCTCATCGACCTTCTGAACCCCAAGGACGAAGCAGGGCGGCTGACGCTCATCTGCCGCTTCGGCCACGACAAGGTCGAGAAGCACCTGCCGAAGCTCATTCGCGCCGTGGAGAAGGCCGGCCGGACCGTCGTGTGGTCCTGCGATCCGATGCACGGCAACACCATCAGCGCCGCGACCGGCTACAAGACGCGCCCCTTCGACCGCATTCTGAAGGAGGTGCAGTCGTTCTTCGACGTTCACCGTGCCGAAGGTACACATGCGGGCGGCATCCACGTGGAGATGACCGGTCAGAATGTGACCGAGTGCACGGGCGGTGCGACCGCGATCTCCGAGACGGACCTGTCGGACCGCTACCACACCCACTGCGATCCGCGCCTCAACGCCGACCAGTCGCTGGAGCTGGCGTTCCTCGTCGCCGAGCGGCTGAAGCAGGATCGCGTGGCACACGGCCAACCGGCGGCCGTCACAGCAACGGCATGATCATCCGCTAGCCACGGCATCGTGTGCGCGTGTCTGGCGGGGATCGACCATGGTTGAGCAGAACCACCTCATGCCTGCCTTCGCCGCCGACGGTGCGGCGTCGGGCGGACTGGCCGGAGCGGGGGAGGCCAATGCCGCGGCCGCCGCCATCGCAGCAAAGGGGGGCGGTTGGCCGATGCCGGTCGCCGAGTTTCTGGCCGGCGGCTATGTGCGGCGCGCGGACGTGGTGCTGACGCGGAAGCGACGGGATTTCCGGTCGCTGTTGATCCGCTGGGCGACGAACGGCAGCTTCTCGCACGCCGCCTTGATGTTTCTGGTGCCGCACCAGGAGCAGGGCTTCAACAACTCGTTCGTGATCGAGGCGGCCTCGGGCGGTGTCGATCTGACGAACTTCGCCGACTACCTGAACGACCGTCGCTCCGTGGTCGGCATCCGGCGGCTCTCGTCTGCGTCTCTGGCCGGACGGATCGATACGCTGGTCCGCGGGCGGATGCTGAACAGCATCAAGGCGCGATACTCTTACCGGACCGCCGCGAACATCGTCTACGATTTCGCCAATCAGCTGGCATTCGGCGTGAAGAGCCGCGTGTTCGGTGCGCAGCGCGCCATCGCCGACCGACGCCAGCATGCGCTGGCCCCGCCGAACCAGTTCATCTGCTCGGGACTTGTTCAGCTGGGTTACGTGCACGCGGTCGCCGAGCTGATCGGCCAGACGGAGCTGCCCCCATCGCGCATCGCCGAGGTCGTATTCCGCAAGGACCTTGAGCGGTTCCTGCCGCAGGACTGGGAGCAGTTCACCGACGCCGAGCAGCTCGAGATCATGTGGGACTTCGTCTCGGGGTTCCGCCAGGAGCTGGAAGCCGCGACGCCCGAGGACCTTGCTACATCGCCCCGGCTGCGCTGGGTCTACATCATTCGCAACGGCCTCGTTTATCCGGCGGAAAGCGACGAGCAGGCACGCCAGCTGCTCACATGGCGGCCACGGAAGGACGCCGGGCGCTGACCGAGCGGCGGCAGGCGGGTCTTGCTCCGGCGCCGGTCCCGGCTAAGGTCGGCTCGGAAGACATCCCGCCACATCAGGATTGCCCGCCCGCCGTGCGCATTGCCCTCGCCCAGTTGAACCCGACCGTCGGCGACCTCGACGGCAACATCGCCAAGCTCATTGCCGCGCGCGACGACGCCCACGCCCAGGGCGCCGATCTCGTCGTCTATCCCGAGCTTTTCGTCACCGGCTATCCGCCCGAGGACCTCGTCCTGAAGCCGGCCTTCCAGCGTGCGGCGCGTGCCAAGCTCGAGGCGCTGGCCGGGCGGCTCGGAGCGGGGCCGGCTGTGCTCGTCGGTACGATCTGGCCCGAGGCCGGCAAGCTCTACAACGCGGTGGTGCTGATCGAGGACGGCGAGATCCGCGCGGTTCGCACCAAGGTCGACCTGCCGAACTATGGCGTGTTCGATGAGAAGCGCGTGTTCGACGCCGGTCCCCTGCCGGGCCCGGTGCTCTTTCGCGGCGTCAAGATCGGCGTGCCGATCTGCGAGGACATCTGGAAGGAGGAGGTGACCGAGTGTCTCTCGGAATGCGGCGCCGAGATCCTTCTCGTGCCGAACGGCTCGCCGTTCGATTGGAAGAAGCCGGACGTTCGGTTCTGCGTCGTGGTTGAGCGCGTGATCGAGACGGGACTGCCGCTGGCCTACGTCAATCAGGTCGGCGGACAGGACGAGCTGGTCTTTGACGGGGCGTCGTTCGTGCTCAACGCGGACCGGACGCTCGGGGCACAGTTGCCTGCTTGGCGCGAGGCGGTCGTAGTGACCGAGTGGTCGAAGACGAACGGGCGCTGGGTCTGCGCACCGACGGTCCTTGCCCCTGTCGAGGAACGGGATGCCGCGGCCTATGCCGCGTGCGTGCTCGGTCTGCGCGACTACGTCACCAAGAACGGTTTTCCGGGCGTGGTGCTCGGGCTGTCGGGCGGCGTCGACAGTGCGCTCGTGGCCGCCATGGCCACCGATGCTATCGGCGCCGAGAAAGTCCACACGGTCATGCTTCCCTCGCGCTTCACGTCCGACGAGAGCCTGGCGGATGCAGCGGCCTGCGCGGCGGCGCTCGGGCTGCGTTACGACAAGGTGGCGATCGAGCCTGCGGTTGCGGGCCTGACCTGGGGTCTCAAGGACCTGTTCGCCGGCAGGCAGCCAGATACCACGGAGGAGAATATCCAGAGCCGGGTTCGTGGCACGATCCTCATGGCGATCTCCAACAAGCTCGGCGGCATGGTGCTGACCACCGGCAACAAGAGCGAGATGTCGGTCGGCTACGCCACGCTGTACGGCGACATGAACGGCGGCTTCAACCCGATCAAGGATCTCTACAAGATGGAGGTCTACCGGCTGGCGCGCTGGCGCAATGCCAACGTGCCGGCGGGCGGGCGCGGTCCTGGCGGTGTCGTCATTCCCGAGCGCATCCTGACCAAAGCGCCGACGGCCGAGCTGCGCGCCAACCAGACCGATCAGGACAGTCTGCCGCCCTACGAGGTTCTCGACGACATTCTGGCGTTGATGGTCGAGGGCGAGATGCCGCTCACCGACATCGTCGCGAGGGGGCACGCGCCGGAGACGGTGCGCAAGGTCGAGCGACTGCTCAGGCTTGCCGAGTACAAGCGGCGGCAGGCGGCGCCAGGGGTCAAGATCTCCTCGCGCGCCTTCGGGCGCGAGCGGCGCTATCCGATCACCAACCGCTACGTTGAGGAGCTTGGTGGGGCTCCGGCCGACCCGGTTGGGGCCACGCCGTCGCGCGTTGTGATACCCCGCGCCGACAGCGGCGACGCAGGATGAGCGCGCGGTAGCCGCTCAGCCGTCGCCATCACGGAGCCGGCGAAGCGCGCGCGCGCGGCCGATGAAGGGGAGCAGAACCTTCAGCTCGGGGCCCGCCTCGCGGCCAGTGAGCGCAAGTCGCAGGGGATGGAACAGCGCGCGCCCCTTAGCGCCCGTCGCCTCCTTCACCGCGCTCGTCCATGCGGTCCACGTCGCCTCGGTCCATGGCTCGGGCGGAAGCGACGCAGCCGCAACCGCCAGCAGCGCGCCATCCTCGTGGACGGGCGTGATGTCGCCGGTCGCGATCTGCCACCAGGTTCGCGCATCGGCAAGTACGGTGAGATTGCCGCGCACCGCGTGCCAGAACGGGGCGCCGCCGCCGACTCCGAGGCTTTCGAGGCGAGCGGCCACCGCGGGATAGTCCAGCGCATGGAGCAGCTTGGCATTGAGCGCCTCGAGCTCTGTCACGTCGAAACGTGCGGGCGCCGTCGAGATCTTGGCGAGATCCATCCCGGCGGCGAGCGTGTCGAGCGCGGCGTGCGGCGCAATCGCGTCCGATGTGCCGACGAGGGCCGCGTGGCTTACCACCGCCATCGGCTCGAGCCCGGCCTCGCGGAAGCTTGCCACCGAAAGTGCGCCGAGCCGCTTGGACAGCGCCTGACCATCGGCACCGACAAGCAGGCTGTGGTGGCCGAAGGCTGGCGGCACGGCGCCGAGCGCCTCGAAGATCTGGATCTGCACTCCGGTGTTGGTGACGTGATCCTCGCCACGCACAACATGCGTGATCTCGAGGTCGATATCGTCGACGACGCTCGTGAAAGTATAGAGGAACGTGCCGTCCTCGCGGATCAGGACGGGGTCGGACAGAGATCCCGCGTCCACCGTCTGGTCGCCGCGGATGAGGTCGTTCCAAGACACGATGGTCGGCAGGGGCTCCAGGCGCCCGGGCTCCCCGTTGGCCAGCCGAAAGCGCCAATGGGGCTGTCGCCCCTCGGCGGCCAGGCGCGTCCTCTCCCGGTCGTCGAGCCTCAGTGCCGCGCGGTCGTAGATCGGCGGGCGGCCCATCGCCATCTGTCGCTTGCGGCGGCGGTCGAGCTCGTCCTCGCTCTCGTAGCACGGATAGAGCCTGCCGGCTGCGCGCAGCGCCTCTGCCGCTGCCTCGTAGAGCGCGGTCCGAGCCGACTGGCGCTCCTCCCGCTGCCACACGAGGCCGAGCCACCGGAGATCGTCCCGAATGGCCTCGGCAAACGCGTCGGTCGAGCGCTCTCGGTCGGTATCGTCAAGGCGCAGAATGAATATACCGCCTTGTCGGCGCGCCAAGAGCCAATTCAGAACAGCGGTGCGGATGTTGCCGATGTGGAGCCGCCCGGTCGGGCTTGGCGCAAAGCGGACAGTCGGTGTCATGTGGTGGGTGCGGCTCGCCTGTGGTTGAGCCGCTGGACCTTAGCTCATCTCGATGCGCCATGTCGCGCGCGGTGTTGGCGCGCTTGCTGGGCGGCGTCGGGTGTACGGGGGTCACGCGCGTGCGTGACAGCCGACCGACGCCAGCGCCCTGGCCAGTTGCTCGACCTCGCCCGGCTCTGCCGATGCGAATACGGTGCGCTCGCCGCGGTGCGTCACGATGCTGAGCCGGCGATAGCCGATCCGCGCGGCGGCGAAAGCCTCCGCGAGCGAAGTTGCGGCCAGCGCAGCCAGCAGCCCGGCCCCGATCAGGAAGCGCGTGCGCCAGTCATGGCCGATGACGCCGATCAGGATGGCGACAGCCGCGAGGCCGAAAAAGACGGTCATCGTCCAGAGGCCACGGTCGCCGCGCTCGGAGATGGTGTCGAGGCTGACGGAGGCGATGTCGGCGATCGGGATCGGCCGGCGCTCGCCGATCGTGAGCACCACATGCCTTTCGCCTCGCAGGTCGCGCTCGGCCGTGATGCACCATTTGGGTGGCTGGTTGTTTCGCGTCAGGGGGGCGAGCATGGCGGTCGCAGCGCGTTCCTCGTGGATGTCAGTCGGTCAGATTGGCACGGCGCACCGGCATGCTAGAGCCGCCGATCGCGACCGCTTCGAGGGTTGCGCCGGCGAGGCTCCACTGTATCTCGTCGTGGATGAATGTGCTCGAGATCACGGTCATCGTCGTCGAGTTGAGGGTCGTCGAGTTGAGGGTCGTCGAGTTGAGGAGCGAGCCCGAGTGGAACGCGCCGCACCGCGCCGGTCCGGTTAGCGGCACAACCATCAGCCATTCCCAACGGATGCCATGCGGGAAGTAGGGTCGTTCAAATTCGATAAGGAATACGAAACAAGCCCGGGAAAGAAATCGCTTCTTGTGTGGCGCCTCGCCGACGCCACGAGCGCCGTGGCCCGGGCGTTCTGGGGGTCAGCGCTGCCCCGTGCTGCTCGTCTCCCAGGACGAGGTCGCACCTGTTTCGATGCGCGTCGCGGCCGTCGCCGCCGGTGGCGCGGAACCCGCTCCGCCGCCGGCCTCCGAGCGCCGATCGAGCGGCACGGTTGTGCCTGGACCTGACGTCGGCGACAGCGTGCCGGCCGGCGGGGTGTACTCGGCCTGTTTGCACGAGCAGCCGTTGACGTATTCCTTGCGGTAGCGGAATGCGCTTTTCAGCCGCGTGTAGGGCTCCTGCGTCTTGGCGGCAACGGCCTGCTCAATGCTGCTACCCGGGTTCTGGTGGTAGTAGAGCTCGACCGGGGCGGCGCACTTCGACTGGCAGGCATCGGCGTCGCGCTGGAAATGGTTAGGGAGCGTTGCGAAGCTGATCGGGAAGTAGAACCCGTCGCAGAGCCGGACGCACACCGTGCGGTAGGTCGCATAGGGCAGCGCGCCGAACTGATTGCCGCTGCCGCCATAAGGGCCGCTGTCCTCGCCGCTGTCCCAGAAGCCGCCCTCGCGCTTCCGCGCCTCCTGCACGTAGTTGGCGCCGCAGTTGTTGCGGGCCAACTCCTTCACGATGTCGTCCTGGAACGAGCGCCCGGACGAGGCGACGATCTGCTGGCGTTGCACGTCGAGGTCGGACACGCGCCGCTTGGCGGCCTCGGCCTGGGTCGACAATTCGACGCACTGGCGCGTACGCCGCAAGGTCTTGGAGAACAGAAAGTACTCGTAGCAGTCCTGGCGTTCGAGCTGGATCTCGCTCGACTGCGCGGCCTTTTGGGCGGCTTTGATGTCGGCTTCGAGCTTCGGCAACAGATCGCGCGACTGTGTGCCCTTCTGGCTCTCCTGGACGAGGCGCTGCTCGAGCTGAAGGCAGATGTTGGAGCGGGCGCTGTTGTAGGGAGCGGGCTGGGTCTGGTAGCCCGGTGCCGTCTGGTAGCCGGGCGAAGGTTGCGCACCCGGCGCGGGCTGCGGCGGTGCACGGTAGACGGGCTCGCGCGGAATAGGCTTCCGCTCGGGCTCCGACCAGGGCCAGGAGAAGCCCTGCGCCACGGCCGCAGCGAGGGGGACGGCGACGGCAGCCGCAGCGACAACCGCGAGAGCAACAGACGATGGCCATGCGCCCGCCAGGCGGCGGACCCGCTGCCGGGTGTGCGAGCAGCCGGCGTGGTCGTCCAGGCTGGCCCTGGCGGGCTTGGTAGTGCTGTCGGTCAAGGGGCGCATGCGCTCCGGATCGATTCGGGAGGCTTCAAGCCACGATACTATGTCGACGGGTAGGTAGCGGGTCAATGCGCGTGAAATTGGGCGCCGGGCGGCTGTTCTCTCGGCTCGTCATCGGCCCCGACGGACCCGTCGGGGCCTTGACGCTCGGCGTGCGAGCCAGCATAAGAGCCGCCATGCACCGCGCCAACCGCCAGTTTGCCGGGCTGATCTGCCGCGGCTCCGAGATCATTCGCTAGTCCATCGGCTGGCGCGCGGACCTTCTTTGCCTGATCCCGAGACAGAGAAACGCCCCCGCCAGCCGGAGAGGGGGACGTTTTGTCGCTGACGCTCTATAACACATTGACGCGCCGCAAGGAGCCGTTCCGTCCGCTCGACCCGGCGAATGTGCGCATGTACGTGTGCGGGCCGACGGTCTACGACTATGCCCACATCGGCAATGCGCGCCCGGTCATCGTGTTCGACGTGCTCTTCCGGCTGCTGCGGCAGGTCTACGGCGAGGGCCATGTCACGTATGCGCGCAACATCACCGACGTCGACGACAAGATCAACGCGCGCGCGGCCGAGCGCTATCCCGAGCTTGCGCCGGAGGCAGCGATCCGGAAGCTGACCGGTGAGACGGCGGCGCAATTCCACGCCGACATTGCCGCGCTCGGTGTTCTTGAGCCCACGGTCGAGCCGCGCGCCACCGAGCATATCGGCGAGATGGTGGCCCTGTGCGAGCGCCTCGTCGAGACGCGTCACGCCTACGTAGCCGACGGCCATGTGTTGTTCGACGTCGGCTCGATGCCGGACTACGGCAAGCTGTCGAACCGCTCGATCGAGGAGATGGAGGCCGGCGCCCGCGTGGAGGTCGCTCCCTACAAGAAGGGGCCGATGGATTTCGTGCTCTGGAAGCCGTCGAAAGCGGGCGAGCCGTCGTGGCCCTCGCCTTCGGGCATTGCCGCGGGAGGTCGTCCGGGCTGGCACATCGAGTGCTCGGCGATGGCCGAGAAGCATCTCGGACAAGTGTTTGACATCCACGGCGGCGGCATAGACTTGGCGTTCCCCCACCACGAGAACGAGATCGCGCAGAGCCGCTGCGCCCACGGCACGCCGGTCATGGCGCAGGTGTGGATGCACAACGGCTTTCTTCAGGTCGAGGGCGAGAAGATGTCGAAATCGCTCGGCAACTTCATCACCATCAACGAGCTTCTGGCGAGCGACCGCTTCGGCGGACGCCGCTGGCACGGTCGTGCGGTGCGTCTCGCAATGCTCGGCACCCACTACCGCCAGCCGATCGATTGGACCGTGGAGCGGCTGGCACAAGCGCGTGCGGCATTGGCCGAGTTTGCGGAGATACTTGCCGGTGTCGCACCGGCCGAAGCGCCCCAGGCGGATGCCGTGGCGGCGCTTGCCGACGATCTCAACACGCCGAGCGCACTGTCGATCCTCCACGGTATCGCCAAGTCCGCCCGGCGCGGCAACGCGGCCGCCGCCGCCGAGCTCTCCGCGACGCTGCGCTTCATGGGGCTCTACGGCGGCGAGAGCCGAGCGGAGATCCTGCTCGACGAGCGCGCTGTCGATGTCGACGGTGCGAAGGTCGAGGCGCTGATCGCAGCCCGCCTCGCCGCGCGCAGGGTCAAGGACTTCAAGGAGAGCGACCGCATCCGCGACGAGCTGACCGCGATGGGCATCCAGCTCAAGGACGCCAAGGATCCCAGAACCGGCGAGATCGTGACGACGTGGGAGGTCCGGTCGTGAACGCTGCGCGCCACCCGCTGCGCCCGTTTCTTCCCGTTGATACGCCCGCATTGCGCGAATTGATGGCGGCCAGCATCGAGGAGCTTACTCAGGAGGACTACGACGAAGACCAGCGCGCGGCCTGGGCGGCGGCGGCCGAGGACGGGGAGGCGTTCGCGCGGCGGTTGCAGGCGGCAACGACGCTGGTCGTCGAGATCGAGGGCGAGGTTGCCGGCTTCGGATCGCTCGTCGACAACCGGCACATCGACATGCTCTACGTGCACCCTTGGCATGCGGGCAACGGGGTCGGAACGGCGCTCGCGGAGGCGCTCGAGACGCTGGCACGGGCGCGCGGAGCAGCCGAGATTACGCTCGATTCGAGCGAGACGGCGGTGATGTTCTTCGAGGGGCGCGGCTACCAACAGGTGCGGCGGAACTCGGTGCACTGCGCCGGCGAATGGCTCGCCAACACGACGATGAAGAAAGCGCTCGCCGGGCAGACGAAGGACGCGACACGATGACCGATCCGAAGAGCGGGCCTCCATTCGAGCGCCACAAGACCTACTATCTGCTGCTGAAGCTCGCGGTGCTGGCCCTGGCCGCGCTGGTGGGGCTGCGGCTCGTCGGAGCGCTGTGAGATGACGCAGGAGCGCCTCTTTCTGTTCGACACGACGCTGCGCGACGGGGCGCAGACGACCGGGGTCGATTTCTCGCTCGAGGACAAACGGCGCATCGCGGCCGTGCTCGACGACCTCGGCATCGACTATGTCGAGGGCGGCTACCCCGGCGCAAACCCGACCGACAGCGCGTTCTTCTCGGCCCGCCCGCGCTTCAAGTCGGCCCGCTTCACGGCGTTCGGCATGACCAAGCGCGCCGGACGGTCCGTGTCGAACGACCCCGGATTGCAGGCGGTTTTGCAGGCCGAGGCCGATGCGGTCTGCCTCGTGGCCAAGGCGTGGGACTACCATGTGCGCGTGGCGCTCGGCATCACCAACGAGGAGAACCTCGAGAGCATCGCCCAGTCGGTGGCCGCGATCACCGAGCGTCAGCGCGAGGCGATGCTCGATTGCGAGCACTTCTTCGACGGCTGGAAGGGCAACAGGGACTACGCGCTGGCGGTTGCGCGGACCGCCTACGAGGCCGGCGCACGCTGGGTGGTGTTGTGCGATACCAACGGGGGCACGCTGCCGCACGAGGTCGAGCGCATCGTTGCGGACGTCGCCCGCGTCGTGCCTGGCTCTCACCTCGGTATTCACACCCATAACGATACCGAGAACGCGGTCGCCAACACGCTCATTGCGGTAAGGGCGGGGTGCCGCCAGATCCAGGGCACGCTCAACGGCCTCGGCGAGCGGTGCGGCAACGCCAACCTGACCTCGATCATCCCGACGCTTCTGTTGAAGAACGAGTTCGCCGACCGCTTCGTGACCGGCGTCACACCCGACCGGCTCAGGATGCTGACGCATGCGAGCCGCGTGCTCGACGAGATCCTGAACCGTTCTCCGTTCCGCCATGCGCCCTACGTCGGGGAGAGCGCGTTCGCGACAAAGGCGGGCATCCACGCATCGGCAATCGTGAAGGCGCCGGAGACCTACGAGCACGTCCCGCCGGAGAGCGTCGGCAACGAGCGGCGCCTCCTGGTCTCGAAGCAGGCCGGGAAATCGAACATCCTGGCCGCGCTCGAGCGGATCGGTGTGGTGATCGACAAGGACGATCCGCGGGTGACGACGCTGTTCGACGAGGTGAAGGAGCGGGAGGCGCACGGCTATGCCTACGAGGCGGCGGACGCGTCGTTCGAGCTGCTCGCGCGCCGCGCGCTCGGGGAGGTGCCGCGCTATTTCTCCGTCGACAGCTTTCGCGTCATGGTCGAGCGGCGTCACAATGCGGTCGGCAAGCTCGTCACGATCTCGGAGGCCACTGTGAAGGTCTTCGTCAATGGCGACAGCGAGCCGCTGTGGTCGGTCGGCGAGGGCAACGGTCCGGTCAACGCGCTCGACCGGGCGCTGCGCAAGGACCTCGGCCGCTACCAGCGCCATATCCAGGACGTCGAGCTCGTCGACTACAAGGTGCGTATCCTGACGGGCGGCACGGAGGCCGTCACCCGCGTGCTCGTCGAGAGCCATGACACCGCTACCGGCGAGCGCTGGACGACGGTCGGCGTATCGCCGAACATTATCGACGCAAGCTTCGAGGCGTTGCTCGACAGCATCAACTTCAAGCTCATGCGGTCGGGCGCGGCCGTAGCCTGAGGTTGTGTGCCGCATTCGGCCCGATTTTGGGCCGGATCGTCGGCATTGTGAGCAAGTCGTTAACCGCCCGTCCACCGGCGTCGTGTACGATGTCCATCAATTGTCTCGGGCGGGTTTTGGGCCTGGCGGGTGGAGCGACGGAATTTATGGAGCAGCGCCGGACAGCCCGCCTCGCGGCGGCAAGCCAGGGTAACGCCGCGCGCGAGGCCCAGGAACGGACCGACGAGCTGGCACGTGCCCGTCTGAAGCGCGCAACCGAGCGTGTGGCGAGCCGGATCGAGCCCGCCGCTGTCTCGGCCATCTCGACCGGGGACGGCCGCCGCGCACCCCGCAAGTCGTCCCTGATCGGCGGCACCATTACTGCCGCAAGCATGGTCGCCGAACGCCCGTGCAAGATCATGGACATGTCCGCGACGGGCGCCCGCCTCAAGCTGATGCCAACCTCGGACGGGCTTCGCGGCCTTCCCGCCGGCGTGCCGGACAGCTTCACGCTGGTGCTGCGCGTGGATCGCATCGAGGTCGATTGCGAGGTGGCCTGGCGCGCCGACCGCGAGCTTGGCGTGAAGTTCAAGGCCGTGCCGCGTGCGTTGACGGCCGTGCGACGCTAACGTCGGACGCCGGCAAACGCTTTAGCGGGACAAGAGCGCGCGAGCGGCGGCATCGGCCGCCATATCTCCCGACAGGACCCGATCGGCGAGGGGATCGAGCCCTGATCCCTGGCCATCCTTGATGCGCCTGGCCACGATGTCGGCTGCGGCGCGCGCGATGAGGTATCGGGCGCGGCGCCGACGTCGCACGAGCGGCGGGTCCGACATCACCCGGCCCCCTGCCTGCTCCACGGCCGCGAAGAGGTCCGCGATCCCCGAGCCGTCCGTCGCGGTCGTCTTCAGAACCGGGATGTCGTGGCGCACGGTGGCGCGAATGTGGAGAGCGCCCGCGAGCTGCTGCAGGGTCTGCTCTGCGCCCGGCCGATCTCCCTTGTTGACGACCAGGATGTCGGCAATCTCAAGCAGACCCGACTTCATCGCCTGGATGTCGTCACCCAATCCCGGAGCCGAGACGACGACCCTGACGTCCGCCACCTCGGCCACGTCGATCTCGCTCTGACCTGTGCCGACTGTCTCGAGCAGGATGAGATCGAAGCCCGCAGCGTCGAGTGCGTCGATGACCCGGACGGCCGCCGGGGACAGCCCCCCGAGGTAGCCCCGGCTCGCCAGGGAGCGCACGAACACGCCATCGTCGTCGAGTGCCGCCGTCATGCGGATGCGGTCGCCGAGGATCGCACCTCCCGAGATCGGGCTCGACGGGTCGACCGCGATGACGCCGACCGTTCGGGCGAGCGACCTGGCGTGGGAGATCACGGCGTTGACAAGCGTAGACTTGCCGGCTCCCGGTGGCCCGGTGAATCCGACCACGAGCGCGTGCCCGAGATGGGGCTGCATGGCAGCAAGGAGCGCCGGTGCTCCGGGCGACAACCGCTCGAGTTCGGTCACGGCAAACGAGATCGCGCGACGCTCGCCGCGCCGGATGCGCGCGAGGGTCGCCTCGGGTGAGGTGTCGGGCGGTACGACAGCGGCACCGCTGTCCGCGGCACCTCGTGGGGGGGCAAGCGTCATGCCCCGCACTTAACGCGAGGCAGCGGCGCTCCGCAACGCGGGAAAGGCGGACATGCACCGCGCAGTGTGCGGCGTCGCCCACCGACGTGCCGGCGGGCGACGCCAGCGGCCATCACCGCCCGAAGAGCTTCGGCTTCTGATCCTCGCCGCCCTGCTGTGGCGGTTGGCCCTGGGCAGGCTTGCGCGCTTCGGGGGGCGGTCCGCCTCGGCCGCCTCCGCCGCCACTGGCCGCGCCGACCGCAGGACCGGCTCCGCCGCCTGCCTGCTCGGCGCGGCCCGGCCGCTGGCTGCTCTCGGCGGGGCGTGCGCGTCCGCTGTCAGGGGGCGGAAGCGGTTGGGATCTGACCGCACGGGGCGGGCCTTCGTTGCCGAAGCCAGGCCCGCCGGTGGCAGCGCCAGGGGCGCGCACTTGGCCAGCCGGCGGCTTGATGGGCGGCGCCGATACGTCGCGCGGCGGGCCACGGTCGGCACCGCTGTCGTGCGGTCCGCGCCGGCGTGGGTCGCCGCTGTCGCGACCGGGGTTGACGATCTCGGCGGGTCGCCCCTTGCCGGGGTCGGCGAGCGGCGTCGGCTTGTCGCGCGGCGGGCCACGGTCGGCACCGCTGTCGAGCGGTCCGCGCCGGCGTGGGTCGCCGCTGTCGCGACCGGGGTTGACGATCTCGGCGGGTCGCCCCTTGCCGGGGTCGGCGAGCGGCGTCGGCTTGTCGCGCGGCGGGCCACGGTCGGCACCGCTGTCGAGCGGTCCGCGGCGACGGGGGTCGCCGCTGTTGCGACCGGGGTTGACGATCTCGGCCGGCGGCCTGCCGCTTGGCGTGGTGGCCGGCCCTTGGTCGGGGCTACCGCGCACCGGAGTGGTGATGGTGCTGGGTGGGCCGCCTTCGCCGCGGCCGCGACCGCCGTCGCCGACGCCCGGGCGGCGCAGGTTCACGATCTCCGCAGGAGCGACGAGCTTTCTCGGAGCCACGATCGTGGCCGAAGGCGCCACCTCGCGGCGCTCGCGATGCTTCGGCTTGAACACGTTGACGATTGTGGAGGGCCGGCCGTCGCCGCCGTGCCCGGTCCATGAGCGGCGCTTGTCCTCGACCGATCGCAACCGTACCGGCCGCACGGGATTGCCGGTGAAGCGTGCGACGAGCCGGGGATCGAGGCTACGATTGAAAATGCGCCGGTCCCGCGTCGAATAGATCGTCGCCGGACGGGTGCGGAAGACGATGTCCACGACATTCCTGCGCGGCGCGCAATGGCGCCACACCCGCGGCGCGGTGACATAGCGATAGCTCACGAACGACCAGTGGCCGAAGTAGCGCTCGTCCTCGAATAGACGTGCCTCGTAGACGAGGCCGCGGCGCGGGACCCACTCGGCCTCGGGCGGAAGCGGCGCCCAGCCCACGTAGTCGTCATTGCGGCGCCAGGCGACCCAGGCCGGCCCCCAACGCCGGCCGGGTACCCAGACCCATCCGAACTCGTCGTCGAGCGCCCACCGGCCGTAGTGGTAGACGGCCCAGCCGAACGGCTCTTCCGATTCCCAATACCAGCCGTGCTCGTCGGTCCAGACCCAGCGGCCGCGCGAGTAAGGGCGCCAGTCGTCGTCGTCGAGATCGGGGCTCCAGACGTAGCCGTAGCGCGGATGGCGGATCCACCTGCCGTGATCGTCGAGTTCGTCGTAAAACGTCTCGACATCGACCTCGTCGCGGGTGTCGAGATCCCCGACCTCCTCCCGTTCGGCGTCGTCGTACCGATCGCGCCGATCGTCCTCGTCGCGCCGGTCGTCGTCGTCCTCGTAGTGCTGTTCGTCGTCCTCGTAGCGCTGTTCGTCGTAGCGTTGCGCCACGGCGGAGCCCGGCAGCACGGCGACCATGGCGCTCGCGACCGAGATCAGGGCAGCCGCGACGAGGAGCCGGGTGGCAGGCACGGCGTTGAGCTTCATCGGCATGCTCCTTCGGTCGAGGTTGCCGCTCCGGACGCGACACGGCCGTGCGTCGATCGGTGCCGGAGACCGCGGCCGGGAACCGGGCTTGGGCAGATCGCTGGCAGATCGCTGACTGGGCCGCTGGTCGCTGACTGGGCCGCTGGCGGCTTGGCCCGGCGATTGTACCTGCTCTTTCGACGCTGAACCCGGCATGAATACGGCAAGACGGGCGCTGGAACAGGGGGGAGGGTGCCGAAACTCCGGGAAAACGCGTCGGAGCTAGTACCAGATGCCGGGCCAACGGTAGCGCGGTCGCATGCTGGCCGGTCCCCACCCGACCATCGACACCATCGGCTCCTCCGCGAGTACGATCGGATCGGGCATGGGCTGGCGCGACAGCTCAACGAGCCGCGCTACCCGTTCGGTGCTTGGCGGGTGCGACCTGAGCAGGGAGGGGTGCGGGATGCGCCGCGCGGGCACAGGCAGCGAGACGTCGTCCCAGAGCTGGCCGCGGTCCGGGTCGATGCGGTTCAAGGCCGAGGCAAGACCCATCGGATCGCCCGTGAGACGCGCGGCGTCGAGGTCGGCCTCGAGCTCGCGGCTGCGCGACAACGAGAGTTGCAGCAGGTTGCAGGCCAGCGGCGCCAGATAGAGCAGCACGATGAGCCACCACGCCACGAGGCGGTCGCCGTTCACGATCGCGATCACGTTCGATAAGGCGAGCAGCACGGCCACGTACGCCAAGCCCTGCGAAATGCGCGTCAGGATGTCGGCAACCGCCATCACGCCGAGATCGCCGCTCCGGATGTGGCTGATCTCGTGGGCGAGGACGCCGGCCAGCTCGCGGAGCGTCAGTCGTCGCAGAAGGCCCTCGGTAACCGCGATCGCGGCGCGATCGGGCGAGCCGCTGGTGAACGCGGCGAGCGCGGCGCTCGGCACGACGTAAAGAGCCGGCCGGACCGGCAGGCCCGCGCGGTCGGCGATCAACGCCACGAGTTGGACCAGCTGGGAGCCGCCGGCCGGCGGCAGCGGCTCGGCCCGATAAAGCCGCATCACGGCCTCGGGTGGCAGGCGCGGACCGCCGATCGCGATTCCCGCCAGCACGAGGCCTGCGGCGAGAAGCCCGTCGCTACCGGCCAGGGCGTACGCTCCAGCTGCGACAATGGCGCCGATCCCGCCCAGCAGCAGCACCGTATGCAGCCCGTTGCGGAGTGTTCCTCCCGCGAGCGGGGTGGCGGCGCGAATCTGTTGAGCATCGGTCACAGCGCAAAGATCTCCGACCGGCCATGGTGCGGGAGGCCGGCAATGCAGCGAGAACAGACCGACTGGGGCATAAGGGGCAATCGGCCCGGTGCCGGCGGAATTCCTATTGGCCGAACACTTTGGCCCGCGAAAATGACGAACTTGCGGTGCCGGCGTCTCAGAACTTCGCCATGACCGCGAGATCGGTCGGGGGCGCGGTGCCTGCATCCTCGGCGCGGGACCATGCGGCCGAGACCGCGGGAACAATCCGCTCGGCGGTCTCGACCACCGCGAACGAGACGTCCAGCCCATTGCGGATGAAGGCATCGGCCTTCATGTGAGCGAGGAGGCTGAGAAACGGCGCCCAGAAGCCCTCGATATTGGCGACGACGATGGGCTTGGCGTGCTGGCCAAGCTGCGACCAGGTCAGCTGCTCGACCAACTCCTCCAGCGTGCCTATGCCACCTGGCAGGGCGACGAAGGCATCCGAACGCTCGTACATGAGCCGCTTGCGCTCGTGCATGTCGCGCGTCACCACGAGCTCGTCGGCCTCGCGCAACATATGCTCGCGGTTGATGAGGAACTCCGGAATGATGCCCGTCACATAGCCGCCGGCTGCGATGGTGGCGCGGGCGACCTCACCCATCAGGCCGTGGCCGCCGCCGCCGTAGACGAGCCCGATCCCGGCACCTGCGAGCGCGCAGCCGAGCGTTCGGGCGGCGGCTGCGTAGACGGGCTTGTTGCCCGGCCCTGAGCCGCAATAGACGCAGATGCTGCGGGCTGGCCGCCTGATCTGGGCGCCGGCACGAGATCCGGCGGGCCGTCGGGACGGATCGCCGCTGGCGCCGCTGGTGTCGGATGCTGCGCCGGTTCTCCCGGTAGTTTTCTGTCTGTTCTTCATGGACCGGTCTTGGTCTCTACCTTTGAGGGTTATGTCGGCGTGAATGAGCAGCATGACAAGGAATGATTGCGCCCACATTTCAACCGCTCCCGAGCGAGCAGCGTAGCGGGCGGCGCCGGCCGTATTTGGGCATGGACCGCCGACGCGCGACCGAGCCCGGGTTGGCGCGCCGGTGGGTTCTGTGCTTAATGGCGAGGCGTAGATTGTCAGACTGTATGAGAAATTCAGCGTAAGTGACTGTTGCCGCGCATGAGTTGCAATCCGATTGTGCCGCCGAACAGGCGGGATTGAGGATCATTATGCGGGGTATGGGACGGGTCAGGGTCTGATGAGCATTCTGCGTCTCATTGCGATCGTCACCGCCGCGGGTGCCGCCCCGCTGCTTGCTGTCAGCGCCGAGGATCTCGCCGCGCGGTCGCGTGCGCATCTCGCTGCTGCCGAGGGCGTGCGGCCGGTTGCCGACGGGCGGCGGGTACACCTTGCCGCCGCCCGGGCGCAAGACGTGCCTATGGGCGCGGATGTGGCCCCGCGCGCGAACAGGATGATCTCTGCGCCCTTTTTCACGCGCGTCGTCATCGAGACAAGCGGTGTTGCCCGCTTCGAGGGCACCGCGGCGCCCAACGCGGACATCACCCTCAGCGCGAGAGAGGCCGTGATCGGGCGAACGACGTCCGATGCGAACGGGCGCTGGCAGATTGCCGTCGAGCCGCCGTTGCCGCCCGGCGATCACCGGATCGCCTCGAGCGCAAGCATCGCGGCGAGCCTGTCGCCCGCCATCGGCCAGGAGTTGTGGTTGGCGATCCCGGACGTGCGCCGCGACCGCGCGGTTGTCGCCTACGAGGCACCGGCTGCCGGCACGGCGAGCGGCCATGGCGTGGCTGGCGGCTCGGGCGACCGGGTCGTCGACCCCTTGCGCCGGCAAGCCGAGGATCTGGCGGCGGCGGCCACCGAGCGCTTCACCGAGATCGTGCCGCCCGCTCAGCCGCCGGCCATCGCTCGGCCCCGCATCGCCCAGGCTCCCGGCGCGTCCAAGGGAACGCCCGATCCGGCCAGTAGCGGCAAGCCGATTGCTCCTGCCGCACAGAAGGGTCCCTCCACGACCGAGGCGGGCGACCGCGGCTTGGCAGCTCCCGTGGTCGACTGGCTCGAGCACGCCTCGCGAACCTACCAGGGCACCATCGTCAAGGGGCTCGCCACGCCGGAAGCGACGTCGGACGCCATTACGGCGGTTCGACCGCCGTCCCCGGCGGCGAAGTCAGAGCCGTCTACCGCAGGGCCGCCCGTCACGTCGGGGCTGTACCCGGAGAGCAGCGGGGACGCACTGACCGATGTCGGTCGCGCGGTGGAAGATTGGCTGATGCGTGCCAATCGCGACTACCAGACAGAGGTCATACGCAAACTCGCGACCGGACAGACCGTGCCCGCTGCGCCCGCGCCGCCTGCGGTCAAAGCGGCAGATCCGGCGCGTGAGCAGCGAGAAAAGGCAGAGGCGCGAGCCAAGCTCGATGCCGAGCAGCGCCGGATCGCGGAGGACAAGCGCCTGGCAGATGCCAAGCTCGCCGAGGCCGCCAAGTCGGCTGCAACGAGATCGCCGCCGCCGAAAGCCGAGGAGACGAGACCCGAGCCTGCAAAGCCCGAGCCTGTAAAACCAGACGCTACGAAACCTGATGCCGCACGCCTCGCGCCGCAAAAGGTCGAGCCCCTGAAGCCTGCCGAGACGGCAAAGTCCGAGACGCCGAAGTCCGAGACGCCGCGTCAGGACACGCAGAGGGTTGATGCCGATGCCGCCCGCAAAACGGCCGACGAGAGGCGGGCCACGGAGGCAGAGGCGCGGGCGAAGGCCGACGAGGCGGCGCGGCTGGCGAAGGAGGCGAGCGCGCGCGCTGCTGCCAAGGCCCAGCCGGCCGCCGATGCGAGCAAATCCGGGGAGCCTGGAAAGCCGGCCGAGGCAGCGCTGAACGCCGCCGATATCGCGCGCAAGGCGGTCGAGGCGGCACGTGCCGGACCGCAGCGCCGTGAGGCCGGGCAGGTTGTGGCGGAGCGAGCCGAAACGGAGGCCAAGTCGGGGACTAAGCCGCCGAGGCCAGGTCCGTCTGGCGGCCGACCCGAGCCCGAAAAGCCGCCGGCCGTGCGGCCCTCGCGTCCGAAGGACACTCGCGTCGAGGAGGGCAGCGGCGAGCGCGGTCCGGTCGACAAGCCGGGCGGCGGAGCCGGTCGCACGGCTGCGGCGGGGTCGACGGATGGCGCGGCGAGTTGCGCCCGCGCCGGCCGGCAGATCCGCCCGCCAGGCACTTACGTCGTCGGGAACGGTGACACCTTGTCCGAGATTGCCGAGCGCCACTACGGAAGCAGCCGGCGCCTGGTCCGCATTCTCCGGGCGAACCGCAAGATCCGCGATCCGGATCTGATCCGTGTGTGTCAGCGGATCCGGTTGCCCTGATCGCTTGCCACGACCGGTTGCCGCAAAACCTGCCAGCCGCTCGCCCGACCGGGGTTCAGATTTCGTCCTCTCGACAACATCCGGCCCGCGACCTAAACGTCGCTGATGCAGAAACACGCCAAAGACGCCGCTCCCGCCGGCGCGACGCAACCGCCGGATGGCGGCCTCTCGCCGCGCCAGGTGCTCGATGCGCTCTGGCCCTACATCTGGCCGGCCGACCGGCCGGACCTCAAGCGCATCGTGATCGCCTCGCTCGGGTTGATGCTCGTTGCCAAGCTGGTGACGGTGGCCAACCCCTATGCGTTCAAATGGGCCACCGACACGCTCGTGCTCGCCTCGGGCGGCAAGGTGCCCGAGCGCGAGCTGGTCGTGTGGCTCGTCGGCGCGCCGGTTGCCGCGACGCTGCTCTATGGCTTATCGCGCATCGTGATGACGGCACTCGTTCAGGCGCGCGAGGGGTTGTTCGCCAAGGTCGCGATGCATGCCGTGCGGCGTCTGGCGCTGTCGACGTTCGAGCATATGCACCGCTTGTCGCTGCGGTTCCACCTCGAGAAAAAGACGGGCGGGCTGACGCGCGTGCTGGAGCGTGGCAGGACGGGCATCGAGAACATGACGCGCATGGCGCTCATGACGCTTCTGCCCACGATCGTCGAGTTCGCGCTGGTGTTGGTCGTGTGCGCCATCGAGTTCGATTGGCGCTACGTTCTGACGATCCTCGGCATGATCATCGCCTACCTTTGGTTTACCATCGTCGCCACGGAATGGCGCGTGAAGATCCGTCGCTCCATGAACGAGAGCGACACGGACGCCAACACCAAAGCGGTCGACAGCCTTTTGAACTTCGAGACGGTGAAATACTTCGGCGCCGAGGAGCGCGAGGCGCGCCGATACGACAAATCGATGGCGCTCTACGAGGCGGCGAGCATCAAGACCTACACCTCGCTCGCCGCGCTCAACATGGGCCAGGCCGCCATCTTCACGCTGGCACTGACGCTCTGCATGGTGATGGCCGCGCAGGACGTCATCGCAGGCACCCGGACGGTCGGCCATTACGCGATGGTGAACATGCTGATGCTCCAGCTGTTCATTCCCTTGAACTTCATGGGAATGGTCTATCGCGAGATCAAGCAGGGGCTGACCGACATCGAAAAGATGATGGAGGTGGTGGCGCAGGCGCCTGAGGTCGCCGACCGGCCCGGTGCGACGGAACTCAGGGTGACGGGCGGGGCCATCCGGTTCGAGAACGTGACGTTCGGCTACGACAGCGGGCGGACCATCCTCGACGGGCTCTCGTTCGAGGTGCCGGCGGCCCGCATGGTGGCGATCGTCGGTCCGTCTGGCGCTGGCAAGTCAACGATCTCGCGCATCCTGCTCCGCTTCTACGACGTCTCGAGCGGCCGCGTCACGATCGACGGCCAGGACATCCGCGACGTGACCCAGAAATCGCTGCGGGCGGTGATGGGCGTCGTTCCCCAGGACACGGTGCTGTTCAACGACACCATCTTCTACAACATCAATTACGGCCGCGAGGACGCGACCGAGGCCGAGGTCCACGAGGCGGCCAAGCTCGCGCAGATCGACGGCTTCATCGCCACGCTGCCGCAGGGCTACAGGACGATGGTCGGCGAGCGCGGCCTGAAGCTCTCCGGCGGCGAGAAACAACGCGTTGCCATCGCGCGGACAATCCTCAAGGGACCGCCGATCCTGATTCTCGACGAAGCGACGAGCGCGCTCGACAGCCACACCGAGAAAGAGATCCAGGACGCGCTCGATCGCGTGTCGCGCAACCGGACGACGATCGTCATCGCCCACCGGCTTTCGACCATCGTGCACGCCGACACGATCCTGGTGCTCGAGAAGGGCCGGCTGGTCGAGCAGGGGACCCATGCCGAGCTTCTGGCGCGCGACGGTCTCTACGCTTCGCTCTGGAACCGGCAGCGGCAGGCTGAGAAGGCGCGCGAGGAGCTGGCGCGGACGCTCGAGGAGGCGGCTCGGACGGGCGCTCTCCGGCCCGAGGACGCAAAGGTTTGAGTGGACGCGGCGACGGCGCGGGCGGGCCCGGTTCTGGCCCGAGCCGCGCAGCGCTCGGCGCTCTCCGCCTCGTCCGCCGGCTCCTGATCGGCACGCTCGAGATCCTGGCGGCGTTGATCCTGCTGTTCGAGGAGTGGGGCTGGCGGCCGCTGTCGGAGCTGATCGGCTACCTGGCCCGGCTCAGACCGTGGGCGCGCGTCGAGCTGTGGATTGCCGGACTACCACCCTACGCAGCGCTCGTCGTGTTCGTGCTGCCGAGCGCAATCCTGCTGCCGGTGAAGATTGCCGGGCTGTGGCTACTGGCCAAGGGGCAGGCGGTGCTTGCCGCCTTGCTGCTGGCCGGCGCAAAAGTCTTGTCGACGGCCCTCGTGGCCCGCATCTTCCTGCTCACGAAGCCTGCCCTGATGCAGCTCCGGTGGTTTGCCTGGGTCTACGGCCGCGTGATGCCATGGAAAGACGCCCTATTCGCGCGCATCCGAGCATCCTGGGTCTGGCGCTACGGCCGCATGGTGAAGACGAAAGTTCGGGCCGAGGCCAGGAAGATCTGGGTGCGCTACGCACCCATAGCGACGCAGTGGCGCGCCACGATTGCAACCGCCGTCTATAGCGCCGCCAAGACGGCATGCACAATGGCACGCACGCTCATCGCTGCGCTGAGGTCAAGACTAGGATCCTGAGCCGGTAAGGCTCAGTGGCCCGCGTTCAGGAGCGGCTGGCGACCTGCCAGCGCTGCTGGCAGCCGGCCGACAGAGGCCGGCCAGGCTCGCAGGCCAAACGGCTTGCCTCGCGGAGGCGGGGAGCCGTTGCCGCATCGGCAGCGGACGCCGCGAGGAACATCGCGAGGTGAGTGCTGACGGAACGAACCGCATCGGCAGTGCCGACGAGGCTCAGGGCGAGAAGACCGACGCAGAGCGTGTTTCTCAGCATGGCAGGATCCGGGATCTGGCGGACGAAGGGGCGAGCTTCAGGCGGGTACGGGTTACGGAGGAGCGATACCGGTCGGATGGTGCCTAAAGCCGGTGAGTCCGTCGAGATGGAAAATGCAGTGACGATCCGGGTCATCTCGCATTGCAGCTATTGATGCGGGGAGGGCGCGCTCGCTGGCAATACTCTGTAGCAGCGCGAAAGTTGGGCCGCGAGGGTTCTGCACCGCTGCGAACGGCTTCGCGCAGCGGGCCCGTCTAGCGGTCCGCGAACGCGCTTCGCTCGAAGCCCTGCAGATGAAGCAGCATGGTCAGATCGCCGTGTGTGACGACCGCGCCCCCCGGCAAGCCCGCTACCGCGTCCCGCACCGCCGGCTTGGCGCGGAAGGCGACGCCGAGGCCCGCAGCCTCCAGCATGGCGAGATCATTGGCACCATCTCCTACCGCCGCTGCTTGCGCAGGATCGATGCCGAGCTGTGCTGCGATCCGCAGCAGCGCCTCCTTCTTGGCCTGCCGCCCGAGGATCGGCCGAACGACGCGGCCGGTTAGCTTTCGATCCTCGATCTCGAGCACGTTCGCCTGATGCTCGTCGAAGCCGAGGCGCCGCGCGACACGCTCCGTGAATACTGTGAAGCCGCCTGAGACGAGCGCGCAATGGGCGCCGCGGAGCTTCATGGTGCGGACCAGCGTCTCGGCGCCGGGCATCAGCGTGATGCGGGCCGCGACCGCGTCGAGGACGCCGGCGTCGAGCCCCTTGAGCAGTCCGACCCGCTCGTCGAGGGCCTGCTCGAAGTCGAGCTCGCCGCGCATCGCGCGCTCGGTGATCTCGGAGATCCGCTCGCGCGCGCCGATGAAATCCGCGAGCTCGTCGAGCATCTCCTGCTCGATGATGGTGCTTTCCATGTCGGCGACGAGAAGCGCCTTCGCCCTCAATGCACTGTCGTCGGCAATGACCGCCACGTCGAGGCCCGGCTGGGCGATGTCCGTCGCCAGTCGCGCCCTGAGCGTCGGGATCGGCATGTCACCGGCGGCCGCGAAAAGGAACTCGTGGGCGACACCTGGATCGAGCGCCCGATCCTCGATCACGACGAAGTCGGAGAGGGATGCGCGCGCAGCATCGAGAGCCGCGGCCGGCAGAGCCTCGCCCGGTGCCGCCCCGAGCAGCAGCGCGCGGCTCGACATTTCGCTCATGGCGGCCCCCCGATCGGCCGGGCGTCCGCGCGCCCGTGGTGTTGCTCATCTGGCGTGTTGCGCAGCTTGCGTGCCGCGCATCTTGGCGACGTCTTCGACCCGCCAGGGTCACGCGACGGGCGGGCCGTCGGCGATGCCGACACAGACGATATAGCCGTCCGGATCGCGAACGTAGACCTCCAGCATACCATACCATTGTCGGACAACCGGCTTCAGGACGTCGTCGGGCTCCATCCGCGCCGCGACCTGCCGCGGATCGACGCCGCGGACGTAGACCGTGCCGGAAAATGCCGGGCGTTCGGGCAGCCCCGGCAACTCATCCCGCAAGCTAGCGATGGTCTGCAGCATCAGCTGTCCGCCCGCCGTCGCGAGAATGGCGAACACCGCATCGCTGCCGTCGGTCTCGTCGAGCGTCGTGCGGCCGGCAGTGATCGCGGTGACGAGCTCCATGCCAAGCCCAACGCGATAGAAAGCCAGCGAGCTCCGCATATCGGAAACCATCAGGTTCGGAATGATCATCGCGGTGCTCCGGGCTTTCGAGGGGCGCAACTTCGATTGTGGTCGAGACCTTCTTTGGTCCACTCGGCGCTTATCGCGCGCTCGCGCGTTGCCCGCTACACCTGTTGTCATGACAGCACGCAGCGCTTCCACCCGAGCCGTTCTCATCGCCGGCCCGACGGCCTCCGGCAAGTCCCGGCTGGCGCTCGAGCTGGCGTCCCGCGAGGGCGGCGTCATCATCAATGCCGACAGTATGCAGGTGTACCGGGAGCTCGACATCCTCACGGCGCGGCCGTCGCGGGCGGACGAGGCCGCCGTGCCGCACCGGCTCTACGGGCATGCGGCTGCGGCCGACGCCTATTCCGCCGGCCGCTTCGTGCGCGAGGCTGCAGCCGAGATCGCCGCTGCGCATGCCGCAGGCCGGGTGCCGGTCATCGTCGGCGGCACGGGGCTCTATTTCAAAGCCCTTACCGACGGGTTGTCGCCCATCGCAGAGATCCCGCGGGACGTCAGGGCGCACTGGCGCGGCGAGGCCATTCGGCTCGGTGCAGCCGCGCTCCATGCCGAGCTGTCGCGTCGCGATCCGCAGATGGCGCAGCGCCTGCGGCCCAGCGATCCGCAGCGCGTGACGCGGGCGCTGGAGGTGCTCGAGGCGACCGGTCGCTCGCTGGCAGACTGGCAGGCCATTCGGGGCTCGGCGGTCGTTCGGGAATGGGACTGCCGTCGCATCGTCGTCGCGCCGCCGCGCGACGTGCTCCACCGCCGATCCGACGCCCGCCTCGACGCCATGATTGCAGCGGGCGCGCTAGAGGAGGTCCGGCGGCTGATGGCGCTCGACCTCGATCCGGGCCTGCCGGCCATGCGAGCGGTCGGCGTGCGCCCCCTTGCCGATCATCTCGCCGGGCGGCTGGGTCTCGAGGCGGCCGTCGCCGAGGCGCAGCGGCAGACGCGGAGCCTCGCCAAGCGGCAGATGACGTGGTTACGACGCAATATGATGGCGTGGGATTGGGTAGAGCCGCAATAAAAGCAATATCCTGCGACGCCTGGCATTCTATTAATTGATCTTTCACCGTTGACCAGGCTCCATGCCGGCCATACGGTGTGCACCGCAAAAAAACGAACCGGATCGCGAAGGAGTGGATGCCATGGCTCGCCAGATGACGGGCGCCGAGATGGTAATCAAGGCGCTGCAGGACCAGGGTGTCGAGCACATCTTCGGCTATCCGGGCGGCGCGGTGCTGCCGATCTACGACGAGCTGTTCCAGCAGGAGAAGGTGCGCCACATCCTGGTCCGCCAGGAGGGCGGTGCGGTCCACGCCGCGGAGGGTTATGCGCGATCGACGGGCAAGGTCGGCGTGGTGCTTGTGACATCGGGCCCCGGCGCAACCAATGCCGTTACCGGTCTCACCGACGCGCTCATGGATTCGATCCCCGTCGTTTGCATCACCGGACAGGTGCCGACGCACCTCATCGGCAACGATGCTTTCCAGGAGTGCGACACGGTTGGCATCACGCGCCCCTGCACCAAGCACAATTGGCTGGTCAAGAACGTCAACGACCTCGCGCGGATCCTGCACGAAGCCTTCTACATCGCCAAAAGCGGACGGCCGGGACCGGTCGTGGTCGACGTCCCGAAGGATGTGCAGTTCGCCTCCGGCAATTATGTCGGTCCCTCCAACATCGCCCACAAGACCTACAAGCCGAAGCTGAAGCCCGAGCAACCAGCAGTGCGCGAGGCGGTGGAGCTCATCGCCAATGCCAAGCGGCCGGTGTTCTATACGGGCGGCGGCGTGATCAACTCGGGACCCAAGGCGAGCCAGCTCCTGCGCGAGCTGGTCAGGCTCACCGGCTATCCGATCACCTCGACGCTGATGGGGCTCGGCGCTTATCCCGCCTCCGATCGCCAGTGGCTCGGCATGCTCGGCATGCATGGGACCTACGAGGCCAACCTCGCCATGCACGACTGCGACGTGATGATCAACATCGGCGCGCGCTTCGACGACCGCATCACCGGACGGCTCGACGCGTTCTCGCCCCATTCAAAAAAGATCCACGTCGACATCGACGCGTCCTCGATCAACAAGAACGTGCGTGCGGACGTGCCGATCATCGGCGACTGCGCTTATGTGCTCGAGGACATGCTGCGGATCTGGAAGGCGAAGGCCCCGCAGGTCGACAAGGTTGCGCTCAAGGCGTGGTGGAAGCAGATCGAGGGCTGGCGGGCCAAGAAGTCGCTCGCCTACAAGCCCTCGAAGGATCAGATCATGCCGCAGTACGCGGTGCAGCGCCTCTATGAGCTGACGAAAGATCGCGACACCTACGTCACCACCGAGGTCGGCCAGCACCAGATGTGGGCCGCGCAGTTCATCAATTTCGAGGAGCCGAACCGGTGGATGACGTCGGGCGGGCTCGGCACCATGGGCTATGGCCTGCCGGCGGCGATCGGCGTGCAGCTTGCGCACCCGAAGGCGCTCGTCATCGACGTGGCGGGCGACGCCTCGATCCTGATGAACATCCAGGAGTGCTCGACGGCAGTGCAGTACCGCCTGCCGGTCAAGGTGTTCATCCTCAACAACGAGTACATGGGCATGGTGCGCCAGTGGCAGCAACTGCTGCACGGCAATAGGCTGTCCGAGAGCTACACCGAGGCGCTGCCGGACTTCGTCAAGCTCGCGGACGCCTACGGCTGGAAGGGCATCCGCTGCGATCACCCCTCCGACCTCGATGCCGCCATTCGCGAGATGATCGATACGCCGGTGCCGGTGATCTTCGACTGCCGCGTCGCCAAGCTTGCCAACTGCTTCCCGATGATCCCCTCGGGCAAGCCGCACAACGAGATGCTGCTCGGCGAGGACGTCTCGGACGAGGATGTCGGCCGTGCGATCGGCAAGGAAGGCAAGGTGCTGGTGTGACCGCGCGCCAAGCCCCGCCAGATCGGTCGCGAGCCGCCAGACGCCCGCTCGCGCGATTGCTGGCGGCGGCCACGCTGGCGATGCTGCTGGCGCCGCCTTCGCGTGGCGCGGGTCCCGGCTGGGACCGCGCCGCCAACGTTCGCGAGGCGGCCGAGCGGCTGGCGGCGCTGCACAAGCGCCAAGGCTCGGGGGCGGTCTTGAAGTTTCTCGACGCGTGCTATCGGACGCACACCCTCGCATCGAGCTACAGTCGCGCGCTCGAGGGGTGCCTCGTGCAGGACTATGTGCATTCGCGGGTGCTCGCGGGCATCTACGCCAAGGTTCCGGCGGAGGCGCGCGGCGAACGCGGCATACCCACGCCGGAGGTCGTCGTAGGGGCCTTCAACGTGCGGCTTGGCGCGATCTTGAAACAGTATGGGCTGGCACTTGCCGACGGCGAGGCACTCAAGGCGAGTGCCGAGGAACACGGCGTGCCGCTGTTCATGCAGGCGGTGTTCCCGGCTGCGGCGCGCAGCGGGAAGGGGGGATAGGCCCTATGCATCTCGTCATCGCGAACAAGCTCTACTCTTCGTGGTCGCTGCGGCCTTGGATGGTCATGCATGCGTTCGGGATCCCGTTCGACGAGACGGTGATTCCGCTCCGGCAGCCCGACACGCGCTCCCGCATCCTCCGCCACTCGCCGACCGGCAAGGTGCCGGTGCTGATCGACGGCGACGCAGTGGTGTGGGAGAGCCTCGCCATCATCTCGTATCTCGCCGACCGTTTCCCGGACAAGCCGATGTGGCCCAAGGGTCACGCGGCGCTGGCGCATGCCAAGGCGATCTCGATGGAGATGCACGCCGGCTTCCAGGCGCTGCGCCAGTTGTGCCCGATGAACCTCGGCAAGCGCTTCGCCGCGCCGACGATGACCGCCGAGCTCGCGTCGAATCTCGAGCGCATCGAAGAGGTGTGGCGCGACGCGCGCAAGCGCTTCGCAGGCAGCGGCGGCCCGTTCCTGTTCGGTGCGTTCACCGCCGCGGACGCCATGTACGCGCCCGTCGTCACGCGGCTCGACACCTACAACCTTCCCGTTGCGCCCGACACCCGCACCTATATGGACGCGATCCTCGCCCATCCCTCGTTCCTCGCCTGGAAGGCCGATGCCTTCCGCGAGCCGTGGCGCATCCCCGACTACGAGACGGGACACGCCGTGACCGAGGTGCTGGCGCCTGAGCCGGCGACGACCTGAGATCCCGAATTCCAAGCAATCAGCGCTGACGACGAAGAGAGCCCGCCATGCCCAATGCCAACCCCCAGACCCACTACTCCGCCCCGGCCGTCAAGCAAGACGTCGTTTCGCGCACGCTGTCGGTGCTGGTCGACAACGAGCCGGGTGTGCTGGCTCGCGTCATCGGGCTCTTCTCGGGCCGCGGCTACAATATCGACAGCCTCACGGTGACCGAGACCGAGCACGAGAAGCACGTCTCGCGCATTACCATCGTGACGCGCGGCACGCCGGCCGTGATCGAGCAGATCAAGCATCAGCTGGAGCGGCTCGTGCCCGTGCATCGTGTCCGCGACCTGACCCTCGAAGGGGCAGCTCTCGAGCGTGAGCTGGCGCTGGTCAAGGTGGCGGGCAAGGGAGACAAGCGCATCGAGGCGCTGCGGCTCGCGGAGATCTTCCGGGCCAAGGTGATCGACACCTCGACCGAGCATTTCGTCTTCGAGATCACGGGTAAGTCGTCGAAGATCGAGACCTTCATCTCGATCATGATGGAGCTCGGGCTGGTCGAGGTGTCGCGGACCGGTATCGCCGCCATCGGCCGCGGCGCGTCGAGCATGTAGCGGTCGCAGGTCGCCGGTGGGCTCGGGGGGGGCGCCCGACGGGTTGTCGGCTCAGAACGCCGACTTCTGCTTGGCCTTCTTGTCCATGTTGGCCTCGGCGACCGTCTGGGCGTGCTCGGACATGCGGATCTTGTCGTCGTCGGCCAGGAAGATCTCCTTTTTGGCCGAGCGGAACCCGACCTTCTTGTCGCCGATCGCATAGAGCGGGATCGCGGCCGGCGGCGTCGAGGCGGTGACCAGGATCGCAAGCAGGACCGGGCGGAACGTGGCCGCATGCGTGCGCTCGCAGCGGTTGACGCCTTCGGTCGCCTCGCACGATTTGAGGCTCGAATACGAAGGTGCCGCCTTCTCATGCTCGGCAACCGCCTTCTCCATCACGTCGAGGCACTGCTCGGACGTGAGCTTGCCGCTCGCGGCGCAGTCCGACGAGGTGGTAAAGATGCCGCGGAACGGGGGCGGCGCGCTGGTCTTGGGCGCACTGTTGCCGCAGCCGGCGAGCGCGGATGCTGCAAGAATGAGCGCGGTGACGGCGATGACGCGAGGGTGGCGACGCATGGGACGAACCTCCGGCTGAGCGTCTGTCGTGGATAGCAGGAGGTTGTTAGGAACCGGTTAACGGGAAGCTAATTTCCGCCGGCTGCGGCCAATTCCGGGCGCCGGCAGCCCATCTTGGCGTTGATCTTCGCCGCCGGCTGGTGTTAGGTCCGGCGTCTTTTCGAGGCTCCGTCCCGAGGCCGCTGCCGCGCCACCGCGCTCTTGGCTCCGCCCGGGCCTGCGAACCGCACAATCCGAGAACACGACTTCAGAGGGGAGAGCCCATGCGCGTCTACTACGATCGTGATGCCGACATCAATCTCATCAAGGGCAAGAAGGTTGCCATCGTCGGCTACGGCAGTCAGGGGCATGCGCATGCGCTGAACTTGCGCGATTCGGGGGTCAAGGACATCGCGACGGCCCTGCGCAAGGGCTCGGCGTCGGCGCAGAAGGCCGAGGCCGAGAAGCTCAAGGTCATGGAGGTGGCCGAGGCCGCCAAGTGGGCCGACGTCATCATGATGTTGACGCCGGACGAGCTGCAGGCCGACATCTACCGCGAGCACCTTCACGCCAACATGAAAAAGGGTGCGGCGCTGATGTTCGCGCACGGGCTCAACGTGCATTTCAATCTGATCGAGCCGCGCGCCGATCTCGACGTCGGCATGGTCGCGCCGAAGGGCCCGGGCCACACCGTGCGCGGCGAGTACCAGAAGGGCGGCGGCGTGCCGTGCCTGATCGCGGTCCATCAGGACAAGAGCGGCAATGCCCACGATCTGTTCCTCTCTTATGCGTCCGCCGTCGGCGGCGGCCGCTCGGGCGTCATCGAGACGACGTTCAAGGAGGAGTGCGAGACCGACCTGTTCGGCGAGCAGGCCGTGCTCTGCGGCGGCCTCGTCGAGCTGATCCGCGCCGGCTTCGAGACACTGGTCGAGGCGGGCTACGCGCCGGAGATGGCCTATTTCGAGTGCCTGCACGAGGTGAAGCTCATCGTCGACCTCATCTACGAAGGCGGCATCGCGAACATGAACTACTCGATCTCGAACACGGCCGAGTACGGCGAGTACCAGACCGGGCCGCGCATCATCACGCCCGAGACGAAGGCCGAGATGAAGCGCGTCCTGGCCGACATCCAGGCGGGCCGCTTCACGCGCGACTGGATGCTCGAGTGCAAGGCGGGCCAGCCGAACTTCAAGGCCACGCGGCGCCTCAACGATGCGCACCAGATCGAGGAGGTCGGTGCCAAGCTCCGCGCCATGATGCCCTGGATCGCCAAGAACAAGCTGGTCGACAAGGGCCGAAACTGAGGCGCGAACCCGGCGCATGTGCGCCCTGTCACTACAAAGCGCCCGCGGATCCCGGATCCGCGGGCGCTGCCGTCCGTGGCTCTTCGTTTCGGTCCCGTCCGGCGGAGCGTCGGCGTCCCGGTTAGGCCTTTTCGGCTGGGTCTCTCGCTGCCGATACAGAGGCGGAGGACGAGGTCGCGGCCGCGGGCGCCGGGTTAATGTCTGCCGGTGGGTGCATCGCACCGCGAGCAGATGGTCCTGCGGCGGCCCGGCTACAGCCAAGGCGCCCGCGGTGGCGCATACTCAAACCTTAGTCGCACCCCCGTTACCACTGAGGAGAGGATGCCATGCTGCGCCAAATGCTGATCGCCGCACTCGCCGTCTCGCTGTCGATCGCCGTGATCCCGTCCGCCGATGCGGCCGACGGCGAGGCGCGCTCGAAAGCCGCATGGCCGAAGCCCACGCGCGCGGTGAAGGCCAACGAGAAGGTTTGCAAACACAAGTTCTCGAACGGCGAGAGGACCGTCTGGATTTGCGAGAAGGCGCAGCCGTGCTGCGAGTGGGAAGCGCTCAACTACTACGTCAAGTGCGGCTCGACCGTGACCGGTTGCCTCTGAGCCAATCCGATTGCCGGTCGGGCAACGCGCCGCGGCGCGTCGGGGTATGCCTCATTCAGGAGATGGTGGCACCAATGGCAGGTCTTGCCGCCGCTCGGGGCAGGTCCCACGCCCGACCGGGGCCATGCACTGGCGCGCAGCCGAACGTGAACAGCCAACAGGACGCGTGACCAACCCGGCGGGGCAGGCCGGCCACGCGTCCCTCGCGTCAGCTGAACTCGGGGGTACACTGGAGACAGATCGGAAGGCCCACGACAGACGCGTCGGGGAGGGAGGTGTGTGGCGGGCGACCGCCGCAGGCCTTCCGTCTTCTCGGACGCTACCGGCGCCGATGGACCAGGGGTCCGACGGTGGGGCCGGGCGGCCAAGATTGAAAGCGGACGACGAGGAAGCGGGGACCCCCGCCGTCCGCTCCGGGCGATTACCGCAATGCGGCGCCGCCCGAGTTCGAGGACAAGACGCTGGCGTGGGCCGGTGCGGAAATCCGGTTACCGCGATACAGCGTCGAGCCCTCGTCCTTTCAACTGTCGCGCCGGCAAGCCGCCTCACAGGGCGCTGTCGGCAGGCGGTTTCGATCCTTGCGCTTCCCCGGATCCTTGCGCTTCCCCGGATCCTTGCGCTTCCCCGGCGCTCCCCGTTCGATGCCGAAGGCGAAGCGCCGTCCCGGGCTGAAGAGTGAGGCTTCGCAAGGAGGAACCAGCGAAGCCTCTCCGGCCTGCGCCGTGTGCCCCCGGCGATGGCCTTGTTGTGATGATGCTGCCGACGGATGTCGCGTCGGCCGGCTCGATGACAATCATTTGACCGGCGGGTCGTGTTCGTAGCGTGGAGCACCCAAGGCCGAATTGTGATTTATTCTTGGGGCATATGCTCACTCGATTATAATCGCTCGGAATTCGCGCGCCGACCCTCTCGGCCAGCGCTCGCAGATTGCGTTTGCGGTGTGGCGCTCTGGCGGACTATCCGGGTCCCGGCGATAGGCCGGGTTCGAGCGACGGGCCAGGTTGGAGCTTCCGGCGCCGCGACGGGCCGGCGTTCAATCGGGGGAGTGCAGGGTGGGCAAGCAGCTCGGATCACTGGATGCCACCGCCGACGGTGGCGAGGTGCAGGCGATCGCCAGCTGCCGGCTCGTTGTCGGGTCGGCGCGCTGGGCTTTCGCCGACAACAATCAGAGCGCCGTCGAGCGCCATTGGCGAAAGAGCGTGGCCGAAAACCCGGGCTACTTCAACGGCAAGGTTTACGTGCTGGCAAACGGGGGCATCGCGGGCGAAACGCTCAACGGCGAACTCGCACCGGTCGAGTTCAAGAGCTACCTTTACTGGCGCGACCAAGGCTATCCCGAGACCGGCGTCCGCGACGTGTTCGGCTCGGCGTTGATCCGCTCGTCGGAAGGGCATGTGCTGCTCGGCCGGCAGAGCGCCGGTAATCTCAATGCCGGCCTCACCTACTTGCCGGGCGGCTTCATCGACGCCCGCGACGTTGGCGCCGACGGCTGTATCGATATAGAGGCGAACGTGCGCCGCGAGGTTGCCGAGGAGACGGGGCTCGGCGCCGGAGAACTGGAGCGCGTTCCGGGCTATCGGGTGACGCGGGCCGGGCCGCACGTTTCGCTCGCCGTCGAGCTGAGGTCCGCGCTGCCCGCCGAGACGCTTCGTGCCCGTATGCTCGATTTCATTGCCGCCGAGGCGGCCCCGGAGCTTGCCGACATCGTAGTCGTCAAGAGCGGCTCGGATATCGACCCGCGCCGTATGCCGCTCTATGCCGCCGTCCTGATGCGCCACCTTCTCACATGACGCGCCTGGTCCCGATATCGTTCATGCGGCCGACGACGCGCTTTCCCGCGGCCGTGCGTTCGGGCACAGTGCCGCCTCCCACCCCGCGCCGGCCGGTGCCCGCTCAGGAGCCGTTATCCAGGAGCCGCGATGACGCTCGCCTTCCACACCCTCGACGTATTCACCGAGAGCCGCTTCGGCGGCAATCCGCTGGCGGTGGTGCTCGGCGCTGACGCCCTCACCACCCAGGCGATGCAGACCATCGCGCGGGAATTCAATCTCTCTGAGACCGTGTTCGTGATGAAGCCGGAGAACCCGGCGCACTCGGCTCGGATCCGCATCTTCACGCCGACTCGCGAGATGCCGTTTGCGGGCCATCCGACCGTCGGCACGGCTATCCTGCTGGCGGCCGCCAAGGCGGGCAATGCCGACGACCATGAGGCGCTGGTCGTGCTCGAGGAGGCGATCGGCGCCGTGCGCGTCGGCGTCAGGACGCGGCGCGGCATCGCGTTTGCCGAGTTCGATGCGCCACGGCTGCCAGCGGAGGCGGGGGCGCTGCAGCCGACCGACAAGCTGGCCGCCGGCCTCGGGCTTATCCCGAGCGAGATCGGCTTCGAGAACCACAGGCCGACGTGCTTCGCGGCTGGAAGCGCTTTCGCCTTCGTTCCTGTCGCAACGCGCACCGCCATCGAGCGGGCACAGGTCAATGGCCGCGATTGGCAGGCCGCCTTCGAGGATCAGGGCTTCGTGGGAGCCTATCTCTACACGCGCCAGTGCGTGCACAACACGTCTGCATTCCACGCCCGCATGTTCGCACCCTCCGCGGGCATTCCCGAGGATCCTGCCACCGGCTCCGCTGCGGTATCCCTCTCCGGCGTGATCCACAAGTTCGACGACCTGCCCGACGGCGTCCACAAGCGTATTGTCGAGCAGGGCTATGCCATGGGGCGGCCGAGCCAGATCGCGTTGTCGCTGGTGGTGGACGGGGGCAAGCTGACGACGGTCCGGATCGGTGGCAACGCCGTCGCGGTGACGGAGGGCCGGCTGTCGGTCGGAGTCGACTGCGCCGGCGGCAAGGCTTGATTGCGCTTGCAATTTGCGGGCGGCTTTGGCTTAGTCTCGAACCGCGCCTTGCGTTCGCTGGCGTGTGTCGTCCGGAATCCGGCTTTGCCATGCCGCGTGTCGTTTTGAGCACCGTCGCAATCACCCGCCTGGCGCTCGGCGCCGGGGCGGCTATTTGCGCATGTGGCCGCACCACGGGTCTGCTCCTTACCAGCCCCTGAGCCTTCCAGCTTCCGGCCTCGGCCGTGAACGGGCGCTCAGGGGATACGTTGCGACCGAGCCAAACCCCATTTCTGCCGCAGCCGTTCCCGCCTCGCGAGATCGGTCCCGGCCACCGAGGACGACCCGATGACCGCTGATGCCCACAAGACCGCCCCATTGTCCGGCGACCGCGTCGTGATATTCGATACCACGTTGCGCGACGGCGAGCAGTGCCCCGGCGCGACGATGACCTTCGAGGAGAAGCTCGAGGTTGCAGACTTTCTCGATGCCATCGGCGTCGACGTCATCGAGGCAGGCTTTCCGATCGCCTCCGACGGTGACTTCGAGGCCGTCTCGGCCATCGCGCGCCGCGTCAAGCGGGCAACCGTCGCCGGTCTCGCGAGAGCCTCGGAGAAGGACATCGACCGTGCCGGCGAGGCGGTGAAGTCCGCGCGCCGTGGACGCATCCACACGTTCATCTCGACCTCGCCGGTGCACATGAAGTTCAAGCTCCAGAAGTCGCCGGAGCAGGTGCTCGAGCTCGTGGCCAAGCAATGCGCGCGGGCGCGCGGCTGGGTCGAGGATGTCGAGTGGAGTGCCGAGGACGCCACTCGGACCGAGCACGATTTCCTGTGCCGGTGCGTCGAGACAGCCATCCGCAACGGCGCCTCAACGATCAACATCCCAGATACGGTCGGCTACACGGTGCCCGAGGAGTACGAGGCGCTGATCGCGATGCTGATCGCGCGGGTGCCGAACGCCGACAAGGCGATCTTCTCCACCCACTGCCACAACGATCTGGGCCTCGCGGTCGCCAACTCGCTCGCGGGCGTCAAGGCGGGCGCGCGCCAGATCGAGTGCACCATCAACGGCATCGGCGAACGGGCCGGCAATGCGGCGCTCGAGGAGATCGTGATGGCGATCCGCACGCGCCACGACGTTCTGCCGTTCACCAACGGGGTCGACACCACGATGCTGTCGCGGGCCTCGAAGCTGGTATCGGCCGTGACCAACTTCCCGGTTCAGTACAACAAGGCCATCGTCGGCCGGAACGCATTCGCCCACGAGAGCGGCATCCATCAGGACGGAATGCTGAAGCACCAGAACACCTACGAGATTATGACGCCGGAGAGTGTCGGCGTCGGCAAGACATCGCTGGTGATGGGCAAGCATTCGGGCCGCAACGCCTTCCGCCAGAAGCTCAAGGACCTCGGCTACGAGCTCGGCGAGAACCAGTTCGAGGACGCCTTCAACCGCTTCAAGGCGCTCGCCGATCGCAAGAAGCATGTCTACGACGAGGATATCGAGGCGCTGGTCGACGACGGTGTCGCGCATGCCCACGATCGCATGAAGGTCGTGGCGCTGACCGTGATCGCGGGCACCATGGGTCCGCAATCGGCCACGCTGACGCTGGACATCGACGGCCGCCACCATACGGTGCAGGCGACCGGCAACGGTCCGGTCGACGCGACGTTCAACGCCATAAAGCAGCTCGTCGCTCACGAGGCGAAGCTGCAACTCTACCAGGTGACGGCAGTCACGGAGGGCACCGACGCGCAGGCCGAGGTGTCGGTGCGCCTCGAGGAGGACGGACGCGCCGTGACGGGTCGCGGCGCGGATACCGACACGCTCGTCGCCTCCGCCAAGGCCTACGTAGCGGCCCTTGGCAAGCTCATGGTCAAGCGGCAGAAGACCGCCCAGGCCCAGCAGGGGGTCTGATCTGCAACCAGAGCCCGCAGAAGACTGCGCGGGCGTTAGGGGGTTAACCGGGCGGCGCAAGACGCGGTGCCCGGTTCCGGCTATTGTCGCCGTGACTCGACTCGAACCACGGCGAGGCGCACGGCGCAGCCCGCGACGGACGCGCCGCGAACCGCATCTGGAGCAGCGACGGACGATGGCACTGGGTGTCGCGGGTGTCTTCTCGGACGATATCGCCATCGATCTTGGCACGGCCAATACGCTCGTCTACGTGCCCGAGCGCGGCATCGTCATCGACGAGCCGTCTGTGGTCGCCGTCCGTATCCGCGGCGCGACGCGAGAGGTGATGGCCGTCGGTCAGCGCGCCAAGCAGATGGTCGGGCGTACGCCGGAGAGTATCGAGACGATCCGGCCGCTGCGCGATGGCGTGATCGCCGACTTCATCGCCACCGAGGAGATGCTGCGGCAATTCATCAAGCGCGCGAAAACCATGCTGGGCTTCCGCCGCCCGCGCATCCTGATCTGCGTGCCCGCCGGCGCGACGCCGGTCGAGCGCCGCGCAGTGTACGAGACGGCGCTGTCGGCCGGCTCGCGCAAGGTGTATCTGATCGAAGAGCCGGTCGCCGCGGCAATCGGCGCCGGCCTGCCGATCGACGAGCCGCAGGGCTCGATGGTGATCGACATCGGCGGCGGCACGACCGACATAGCGGTGCTGTCGCTCGGCGGCGTAGTCGAGGCGCGTTCGTTGCGGCTCGCGGGCAACGCCATGGACGAGGCGATCATTCGCCATGTGCGCCGGCGCCACCATCTGCTGATCGGGGAGGCCAATGCCGAGCGCATCAAGATCGAGGCGGGCACCGCGTCGCTGACGCCGAACGGACGGCATGCGGAGATCCATATCCGCGGACGCGACCTGCGCCAGGGCCGGCCGAAGAGCATCGTTCTCGGCCCCCACGACATCGCCGAGGCGCTCGAAGGACCGGTCGAGGAGATGGCCGAGTTCATCCAGCGAACGCTCGAGGATCTCCCGCCCGAGGTCTCGACAGATATCTGCGAGCGCGGCATCCACCTGACCGGCGGGGGCGCGCTCCTCGACAGTCTCGACAGCGAGCTCGAACGGCGCGTCGGCGTGCGGTTCATCAAGCCCGAGTACCCGATGCACTGCGTCATCAAGGGTTCAGCGGCGGTGTTGGCGCAACTGAAGGCGCGCGAGCACCTCTTGATACATCCATGACGCCGCGGCCCGCTCGATGTGACGGCGCGCGGCCGGGAGGCCTGCGATGAGGCGGCTGCGCGAGCAGAACATGAACCTGACGCGGCGCGGCGAGGAGACACGCCCGGCGCCCCGCACGGGCTCCTCGTTTGCCGTATTGGTACTGATTGCCGTCGCCCTTCTCGTGCTGAGCCGGCTCGACCACTCCGCGCTGCGTGCGATGCGGTGGCAGATCGCGGAATGGCTGGCCCCGGTACTCGCGGCCGCTGCCGTTCCGCTCGAGCCGGTCCGCGCCCTCGTGCGGCGTGTGGCCGACCAGGAACGGGCTCTGGCCGACGCCGGGCGACTGCGCGAGGAGAACCGCCGGCTCGAGGCAGCGGCAGGTCGCCTCGCGGAACTCGAGCGGGCCAATGCCGACCTCGCGGACCTCGCGGGCGTGGTCCGCGCGCAGCCATTGCCGTTCGTGTCGGGGCGGGTCGTGTCGCAATCGACGGGTGCGTTCGTGAGATCGGTGACGATCGATGCCGGCCACGCCCGTCGCATCCGAAGCGGGCATCCCGTCATCGACCGTAACGGCGTTGTCGGCAGGGTGGTCGAGACCGGCTCGAGCGCGGCCCGCGTGCTGCTGCTGACCGACATCAACAGCAAGGTGCCGGTCGAGATCGGACAGCGGGGCGTGCGCGCAGTGCTGGCGGGCGACAACGGACCTTTGCCGCATCTGGTTTTCGTCGCCGAGCGGCAGGGTCTCGCCGCGGGCGACGAGGTGCGCACGTCGGGTATTGGTGGCGTGTTCCCGCGCGGGCTGCGTGTCGGCCGCGTGATCGGCGAGGCGGGCGGTCTGCGTGTCGAGCCGTTCGCGGCGCTCGACGCACTCGAGCATGTTGCGGTGCTTCTGTTCGACTCGGCCGGCCTCGAACTCTACGCCGATCCGGCGAACGCGGCTGTGCCGTCGCCGACGGCAACCGCGCCGCTGCCCGGGCGCATCCAGTGACGATCGTGCGCGGCGGGAGCCGCCAGCCGAAACAGCAGGACCCTCGTTCCGGCCACCGACGATGGAGGGCGCGCACATGAGCCCATTGGCGAGGCTCGTGCCTGCGGCGTCGCTGGCCGCGCTGGTGCTGGCGGCCATCCTGCCGTGGGGTGTGCCTTCCTCGAGCCGCTTCATGCTGCCGCTATTGCCGCTTGTGGCCATCTACTGCTGGGTGCTGCGTGCACCCGCCCTCATGACCGAATGGGTTGTTTTCCCTGCTGGGCTGCTTGTCGACGTGGCTACCGACGGCCCGCTGGGCTACTGGGCGCTGGTCTATCTCCTGGGTCACGCCCTGACGGTATTGTCGGCACCTCTGGCCGGCGGCGGCGCCGTGGCTCGATGGCTGCTGTTCGTGGCCGTGTTGACCGGCGTTTCCGTGCTCGAGCTGCTGCTGTCGTCGCTGTACTTTGGTGCCTGGGCGGACGCCGGACCATTGGTGCGGGCGGTCGTACTGGTCGCGGCGGCCTACCCGCTGGTGGCAGGACCGCTCGCCCTCGTCGGCGGCGGAGGACGCGCGCCCCGAGCCGGCGCGGCGGAGGAGGGCTAGCGCGATGCCGGCCTTCGAGCCGCGATACGGGGACGTGGACGGGGACGGCGACCGCGATGCAGGGTCGGGGTTCTCGCGCAGAGTGTTACTGCTTGGAGCGGGAAAGCTCGCAGCGTTCTCGGCCATCGCCGCGGAGCTCTACCGCCTGCAGGTGGTCGACGGCAGTCGCTACGCGCTCATCGCCGAGGACAACCGCATCGGTCAGCACGTTCTGGCCCCGGTCCGCGGGCGCATATTGGACGCGGCAGGCGCCGTCCTAGCCGACAACGTCGAGACCTTCCGCGCGGTGCTCATCCGCGGCCGCAGTGGCGGCGACATTCGCCACACGCTGGCGCTTGTTTCGCGGATCGTACCGCTGACCGCCGACGAGCAAGACAGGCTTGTGGCCCGCAGCCGCCGCCAGAGCCACTTCGCGCCACTCGTCATTGCCGAGAACCTCTCCTTCGAGCAGGTGGCGGAGCTGTCGCTCCTTGCGCCGCGGCTGCCCGGCGTGTCGACCGAGATCGCACACCGGCGGCGCTATCATCACGGCGAGGCCGTGGGGCATGTGGTAGGCTATGTCGGCGGCATCGAGCGGTTGGCGCTCGACGACGAGCCGGTGCTGCGGCTGCCTGGAATTCGCGTCGGCAAAGCGGGGGTCGAGCTCGGGCTCGAGGAGGAACTGCGCGGTGTGGCGGGCGCGGAGCGGCTCGAGGTCGACGCGCGCGGACGGGTGCTGCGCACGCTCGACCGCACCGAGCCCCTGCATGGTCGCGACGCGGCGCTGACCATCGACGCACGGCTGCAGGCGGTCGTGCTGAAGAGGCTGCGGCAGGAACGCCGGGCGGCAATCGTGACCCTCGAGATTGCGACGGGGGCCATCCTCGCGCTGGCCTCGGTGCCGGCTTACGATCCCGCCGACGCGGTCGCGACCGGCACGGCGGACGCCTGGCGCCGCCGCATCGCGGATGCCGAGAAGCCGCTCTTCAACAGAGCGACCGGCGGGCTCTACCCGCCCGGCTCGACGTTCAAGATCGTGACCGCGCTGGCCGCGCTCGAAGCTGGCGTCATCGCCCCCGGCGAAGCGATCCGATGCGACGGCGGCATCGACTACGGCGGGCAGCACTTTCGCTGCTGGCGCCGAGGCGGACACGGGCGCGTCGATCTCAATCGCGCCATTTGCGAATCCTGTGACGTGTTCTTCTACGAGGCCGCGCGCCGGTCCGGCATCGACGCCATCGCTCGCACCGCCCGGCGCCTCGGGCTTGGCGCTACCTATCCGGCCGGGCTCGCCCAGCAGAAGCCGGGCATCGTGCCGGACGCCGCCTGGAAGAGGGGCGCCACGGGCCGCGGCTGGCTCGGCGGCGAGACGTTGCTTGCCGGGATTGGCCAGGGCTATGTCACGGCGACGCCGCTACAGCTCGCGGTCATGACCGCCCGGCTCGCCGGCGGTCGCGCGGTCTTGCCGACGATCGCGGCCGAGGACGCCGAGGCGCGGCGGCGCGCGGAGAACGCGGGCTTCGAGCCGCTGGGGATCGATCCGCGCTGGCTTGCAGTGGTGCGCGAGGGACTGGAGGCGGCCGTCAACGACGCGGGCGGCACGGGCGCCAACGCGGCTCCCGAAGACCGCGGCATCCGCGTCGCCGGCAAGACGGGAACCTCGCAGGTCAGCCGCACGTCGTCCGAGCGTGGATCGAGCGTGCTGCCCTGGGAGCTGCGCGACCACGCTCTGTTCGTCGGCTATGCACCGGTCGAGGCGCCGCGCTACGCCATCGCAGCGGTGGTTGAGCACGGCGGAGGCGGAGGGGCGGCAGCGGCGCCGCTGTTCCGTGACGTGCTGTCGGCGCTCCTCGACCACGAGGCGGCGCCGCGGGCGCCTCGGGCTGGCGCGAAGGGTGCAACGCTGGCGGCAGGGAGCACCGAGTGATGCCGACGATGTTCGGCTCGGGCCTTCCGGCCACGCTGGCCGAGAAGCTCTGGCGGGTCGAGTGGGCGCTGCTTTTTGTGGCGTCCCTGATTGCGGCTGCTGGCACGGCGACACTCTACTCGGTCTCCGGTGGTACGTTCGAGCCCTATGCCGAGCGGCATGCGCTGCGCTTCCTCGTGGGGCTGGCGCTTGTGCTCGCCATGGCGGCGACACCCCCGCGCATTTGGCTCGCGCTATCCAGTCCGGCCTATGTCGCGGCTCTGGCGCTGCTTGCCATCGTGCCGGTCGTCGGCGCGGAGCAACTCGGCGCGCGGCGCTGGCTGCAGATCGGAGGCCTCAGCATCCAGCCGTCCGAGCCAATGAAGCTCGCGCTCGTGGCGGCTCTGGCGCACTACTATCATTGGTTGCCACGCTCAAAAGTGTCGCATCCCCTCTGGTTGGTGCCGCCGCTCGGGCTCATTGCGCTGCCTGCGGCCGCGACCCTCATCGGGCCCGATCTCGGGTCGGCGATCCTGCTCGGGGCCACCGGGCTCGCGGTGATGTTTCTAGCCGGCGTTTCTTGGGTGTACTTCGCCGCAGCGGCCGTGTGCACCGCGGCTGCGGCGCCGGTGCTATGGGGGCTGCTGTATGGCTATCAGCGCCGTCGCATCGAGATTTTCCTCGATCCCGGCAAGGACCCGCTCGGGGCCGGTTATCATATCACCCAATCCAAGATCGCCCTCGGCTCAGGCGGGCTAACCGGGCGCGGATTTCTCGGCGGCACGCAGAGCCAGCTCGATTTCGTACCCGAAAAACACACCGATTTCGCCTTCACTATTTTTGCCGAGGAGTGGGGCTTCGTCGGCGCGGTGGCGATCATCGCGCTGTTCGTACTGATGATCGTGCTGCTGCTCCGCATCGCACTGAGAAGTTCCAGCGCTTTCGGCCGCCTGGTGGTGGCGGGTCTGGCGGTCGTGGTGGCTCTGACCGCATTCGTCAACATGGCGATGGTGGCGGGGCTCGTGCCCGTCGTCGGGGTGCCGTTGCCGTTGTTCTCCTATGGCGGCACGGCGCAGATGACGCTCATGGCGGGCCTCGGTCTGGCCATGTCGGTGCACGTTCATTCGCGATCCCGCCTCCCCCGCCAGCCCTGGGGGCTGTGGCTCTGAGCGTGGCCGAGGTCCATCGGAACGGGTTCACGAACCCGACGTGCCGGCGGCAAAAACGGGGACTGGACAGGGCCAGGGGCCGGTGCTAGACGACGAGCGTGGGGCCCGTCGTCGGGCCCCTTTGCCGTCCGTGGTCGGGGTTCGCGCGTGCGTATCCCGGCAGGGTCGGCTGGGCGAGTAGCTCAGTTGGTAGAGCAGCTGACTCTTAAT
>CAYYGO010000027.1:0-56865 GCA_964471635.1 uncultured Hyphomicrobium sp. | reverse complement strand
TACAACGGAGGCCGCGCATGAGCGAGACCCCCGTCATCACCATCGAGCGCCGCCGCTACGCGGCGCTCGTCGATGCCCTGAAGCTCGCGCGCTACGCGCTGCTTCGGTCCGGCCGGCGCTTCGATTGCCCGCCGCACGACCACTACTCGGTCGCGCACACCATCGATCTCGCCATCGCCAATGCGGTCCATATCGGCCCGGAGGTGCGCTCATGAAGACCTACGACATCACCATCGTCGAGGTGCTCGTGCACCGCGCCACCATCGAAGCCGATGGCCTCACCGCCGCTAACCAACTCGCCCGCGAAATGTGGGACGAGGACGGTGTCGGGTGCTTCCACACCGAAACCCTCGGCCGCACCGATCTCATCGTCTGCGACGAAGCGAAGACGGAGGTGCAGCCATGAGCACAGTCGTATTCATCACCGGTCACCCGCCGAAACTCTTCGAGGTCGCCTATTTCGTCGAGCAGGGCTACGCCCTCACCGTGCAGGCCGATACGGCCGACGACGCCGAGCGCATCGTTCGGCAGCGTCTGGACGAAGAAGCCGACGTTCTCGACGGTAGCAGGCGCGTCCACCATTCCCACGGCATCGCCGGTGTCGAGGAGGTGCGGTCATGAACCCGGACACCCTTGCCGAATACGCACGCGACATCGCCTTCGTGACGATAGCGATGAGCGAGGAACTGGAGCGCATCCACGAAGAGATGTTCCCGAATTGCGACCGGGAGCGCATCTTCAACGGCTTCATGGGCTTCGCATCCCACGCAGGCGAGGCGGGCCTGGTCCTGGCGAAAGCCTGTGACGGCCTCGTCTCCGATGCATGGATTGAAATCGTCGATGATTTTGCCGGGCGCGTTGTCCGCCATGCGGTTCGAACCGGTAGACCAGCCTCACAGAAGCAGCTCCGCACCTTCGCGCTGAAGGCGTGCGGCAGTGCCTCTATCGAGGGAGGTGTCCCATGAGTATCGGCATCATCCTCGGGAGCCGCCCGCGGAGTGCTCCTGTTGCGAAGCTCGTGAAGGCTTCTCCGCTGCCTCAGGCCTTTCGATTGGGCGCAGCTCGTATCCCGAACGAGTATTATCCGACCCCGCCGGAGGCAACGCGCGCGCTGCTCTCCGTCGAGCGATTCGCTGGCTCGATCTGGGAGCCCGCCTGCGGCGAAGGCGCGATCGCATCAGTCCTGACAGAAGCTGGCCACAGTGTCGTCGCCACGGACCTCGTCGATTACGGCTACGGCATCCCCCGCGTGGATTTCCTCAAAGAGACGCGGCCACGCGCCAAACACATCGTCACCAATCCGCCCTACGGTTCGGGATTGGCCGATGCATTCATCGAACGCTCGCTGGCCTTCGCCAGCGAAACCCGCGGCACCGTCGCCATGCTGCTGAACCTCTCATCGCTCGCGCATCGCACGCGCACAAGGTGGTGGCAGGCGCATCCGCCGGCACGGCTCTACGCCATCGACGACATCGTTTGCTGGCCGGAGCGGCAGTACGGCCCCGCGCCCACGCAATTCACCAGGCACCGCTACTTCTGGGCGGTCTGGACACCCGATCACGAAGGCCCCTCAGCCTTCTGGTGGCTGTCGTCGGCGGAGTTCCGCCAGCGCCAGTCTGTTCCCAACAACAACAAGAAACGGAGTTACTCATGAGAACACCCAAACAATCCGAAGCCGTCTTCGCCTGCGGCATGGCCATGCACGCCTGCCTCGCAGCGCTCGTGCATCAGCTGGCCGAAGCGCAGCAGATGGCCATCGATGCCCGCAACGCCATGGAGCGGCACGAGCTCAATCTCGCCGTCGGCACCATCATGCCGCTCGAGCAGCGCATTCCCGAATGCGAGACGCTCGTGCGTGCCGTGCTGAACCTGCAGAGCTGGCGCAACCGCATGCCGTCCGACGCGGAGCTGGTCGCGGAAGGTGGTGCCAAATGACCCGTCATCGCACCTATCGCGTCTTGCTATACAAAACCGAGACGCTGTTCGTCGACGTCGCCGCCCGCGACGATATCGCCGCCGTTTCACGCGCAGAGAGACTGTGGGAGGCCGGTCAGCAGCAGCAGTTCCACGCGCTTCTGGAGTACCAGCCCGTCCGTTTCGAGGTCGACGAGGAGGCGACGGCTCAGCTTGCCGACGTCGTCAACGAAGACCGTGCCCGCTGGGCCAGGCGCGCGCTGCACGCCTTCGCACGCGACACCGGTTCCGGCACAGGCGAGGAGGGCGTGACTGACCTCATCTGTGACCTTGGTCACTATGCGGATTCTGTCGGCATCGATTTCGCTTCAGCGCTCGACCGCGCCGGCCGCATCTGGGCCGAGGAGACCATCGATGCTCTGCAGGAGATCCGCAGACGTCCGGCGACCGACGCCGAACGCGCGGCGGAAGGCGGTGCAGTATGAAGCGCCTGCTCATCGACGAGTTGACCTGCCCGCGGTGCGGGCATCGTGGCTCCTTCCACATCGACATCATTGCAACCGCCTATGTCGATGCCTGCGGTCCCTGTGTGGAAAGCGACTACTACTGGGATTCGGATTCGGGCTGCGCCTGCTTGACTTGCAACTACGAGGCAAGTGCCGGTGCGTTTGCGGGAATGGCCCCGGTGACCTGGGCGTCGCCAAGCGCCATCGGAAGTGTCCGCGCGGCGCTGGAGACCCTCAGATCTTCTTGCGAGGAAGCGCTCGATGGTCGCTGGGACCGAAGCGATGACGGCTTCGAAGCGATGATCGAAGTGGCCGACCGCGCCATCGCTAGACTGGGCGAGGTGCGCTCATGACCACACGCTATGACCACGCCTTCACCATCGCGTTCAGCCTCGTCTCGTCGAACCCATCGGGATGTGACGTGACGCCGGCCGAATTGCGTGCCGCCATCCTGACGCGGCTGGCCTCGCTGGCCGACGACGAGCTGATCGAAGCCGTCGGCGCTCCCTATGACAGTTACGAGATGGACGTTCCGTCCGGGGAGGCAGCATGACAAGTGCACCCACTTCGAAACAGCGAACCCGCTGTGGCAGCTGGCGGACCTTCGAGCGGCGCTTCCAACCGATGCCCGCGCCGAACCATGACGTGCTGTGGGAGTTGCGCGGCGAGCTGCCGGCCGATGCCAATCATCGCTACTGGTGGACAGTGGTGGACTGCGATGGTCGCTTATTCGTCACGCCCGGATTCCGGTTCGTGAACCGCTTCGCCTATATCCGCTGCGCCGTGCCGTGGACCGACGATGACGAGCGGCAGCCGGATTATGTGTACCAGTGAGGCCCTGATGCGCGATATTCTGCTTCATGTTCAATGCGCTAGCTTCGCGCCGCGGCCTTGTGGTAAACTGGCATCGAGGAGTGTCCCATGACCATGCAGATACCAACCGAGGTCGAGCAACTCGCACGCCTTGTCGCAATCAAAACCGGCAAGACGCCGGAGACCATTGTCAAAGAAGCCATCGAAGCGCGCGCCGAAGCCGCAGGCGTGGCGGTAGGCAGGCGCCGCCCGTTCGATGCCGCGCGCGTGCAAGAGATTATCGATCGCGTTGCAGCGCTGCCCGTTCTCGACACCCGCAGCGATGACGAAATCCTCGGCTACAACGAGCACGGGGTCCCCGAGTGATTGTCGTCGACACCTCGGCGCTCCTCGCCATCATCCAGAAAGAACCGGAGTGCGTCCCGTTCCTCGCACTGATACGCAGCGCCGAACGTGTCTTCGTCTCCGCAGTCACTTTGTTCGAGGCCGGCATCGTTCTGCATGCGCGTCGTGGGCGTGACGGAACGAACGATCTCGCTGATCTCGTCGACGCCATGGGCATCGACATCGTCAGCTTCGATGTGACGAGCGCGCAGGCCTCCCTCGACGCGTTTCGCACCTTCGGCAAAGGCATTCACCCCAAGGCGCGCCTCAATCTTGGAGATTGCGCCGCCTACGCCTTGGCAAAGGGCATGAACGTACCCTTGCTTTACAAGGGCAATGACTTCGCCGCGACCGACATCGCCGCCGCGCTCGTCTGACAGCACTTTCGCCAGATACGCCTCGCGCATCGTCCGTCAAGCCCGTGCAGCGCATCACAGGTGCTGCACTGCACGCCTCGCGGCCAAGGGGCGTTGACCGCCGATGCTCTTCGAGGCGTGAAGGGGCATCCATGATGTTTATGCGAGGCGTGCTTCGCTTACTCGCACAATCATCATTTTGGAGAAGACCCCATGACCACATTTCCCAAGACCAACTTGCCGCCGAACCCGAACCGCAGAGCAAAGGGCAGCCCGCCAACGCACAAGCTCTACCGCGTGGTGAGAGGGCGCGGGAATCTCGACAAAGACATCTGGACAGAGATTGCCGCCTGCTGGGCACACAAGGACGGCAACGGCTTTTCGGTGAAGTTCAATTTCAACGAGGCACCGAGCCAAGGCGCGGAATACGTCATGCGCCGCGACCGACGCGGCGCAGCGCAAGGCTAGGCACCCATGCGCATCATTGATGAACTGACCCGCAACCCCGCCTGCTACGACCCGCAGGTGGGATTTGCGCCGAGCAGCAAAAACCCTGTTCTGTTTCTGAACGACGAGGGCCGGCCGTGGACGCTGGGCATGGTGCTTTCCATGTGGCAATGCGTGTTCAACCAGAGCCGCCGCGAGATTTGCGGGCGGTGCATCTTGTTCTGAGCTTTGGCGAATTGCATCGCTATCACCAAGCACGCATAAGGTCATTTCACGCCGCCGATGCCGTGGCGTGAATGCCGCAGCGCGTGAGGTAGGCCGGTTTCACACGCGCTATTGCATGCATTGGGATTGCGCCGTGCTATCGCCGTGATGACAATGGGATTGCCCCCGCACCGGAAATTTCCCCAATAATTCAGCGCAGCGGTACGCCGCTGCCCGTCGTGTGATTGCGTCTTGCTATCGCAGAGATAGCCCGAAGCCTTCATGATGATGGCATAGGCGGAGGAATGCCGCGTGGCGTGTGGGCAACGCCAACCCTCGCGCGGCTTGCCCGTTTTGGCGCGCGCCCCCTCATCGAGAGGTGCCACGCGCCGCCAGTCGGGCTGCCGTATCGACGCAAGCGTCCATGTCTCGTGCAGGTGGAACGGTAGGGCCGTGCGCGACTGAACAGGCGAGACGCAAGCGCCAGGGCAGTGACCCAGCCTCAGCGCGTCTTAATCATTTTTAACCAGTTGCCAGCATCGTGATTGCAGATATTTTTGTCCGTGCGATTCCCTGCCTCAACTAATTCAATTCGATAGCCCGCATCCATTTCACTTTCGAAGCGTTTTCATTCTGCAATCTTTAAGCAAGCCTCTCCGATAATGTACGTTTTCAGGGCTGGGTAGCAAGCTAGGGTTTCGTTTCACGAAACCGGCGACTGTGTCGCCCGCTTGTTGGGGCTACGGGCTTACGCCCGAACGCGCCCCAAACCCCCGGACGTTGCACTCGGCCCACACGCATTTTGAGAGGCGTCGAAGATGGCTCGACCCAGAGCAACCAAGACGGTCCGCGACAAGCATGTGAGCTTCCGCCTCAGCGCGGAAGAGCACTTCAAGTTGATGGACAAGGCAGAAAAATCCGGCATGAGCGTCGGCGACTTCCTGCGCGCGCGTGCCCTGCAGGCAAGGAAGCGCAAGGCGCGCGAGATCGAGGTGGCCGCGCCGTTGCCGGGCGAGCTTGGTCTCGCGCAGCAGCTCCGCAAGATCGGCGTCAACGTCAACCAGATCGCCCATCACTGCAATCGCTTCCAGGTGCCGCCGCCGGCAGAGCTCGCCCCCTTGCTCGCCGAGATCCGTTCGCTTTTGAACACCGCCTGGTCACGTCCGCGCGAGTGACGCCATGGTGCCCAACATCGCCAAGAGCGGTAAGAGCTTTCGCGGTGCCGGCAAATACTACCTGCACGATAAGGCTGCCGACCGTGATGTTCCCAGCGAGTTGAAGCCGAAGACCGACGATCGCGTCGCGTTTATGGACACACGCAACTGCGTCAACGACGATCCTCATCATGCCATTGACGAGATGTGGGCGACGGCCGCCGCGCAGACGGAACTGAAGCGCGCCGCCGGCCTGTCGCTCGGCGGGCGCAAATGCACCGATCCTGTAAAGACGATATCACTGAGCTGGCATCCCTCCGAGACGCCGACGCCGGAGCAGATGATCGCCGCTGCCGACAGCTATCTCACGCGGATGGGCTGGAACGAGCATCAAGCTGTCTATGTCGGCCACAACGACACCGCCCATCCCCACATCCACATCATCCTCAACCGCGTCCATCCCGAGACCGGCCGCGTGCTCGATGATCGCAAGGATTATCGGCGCGCGCAGGAATGGGCGCTCGACTACGAGAAGGAGCACGGTCGTATCTTCTGCGAGAAGCGGCTCGACTATGAGCGCGCGCCGCATGAGCGCCAGCATGCGCCCGCCAATGACAACATCCCGCACGATGTCGTCCTGCTGACGCGCCCGCAGGAGCAGCAGTTCCAGCAGTCGGAAATGTCCCGCGAGGCGCTGGACCGGCTCGAGCGCGATCTTCTGAAGGCCGATCAGCGCGCCGAGCGCGAGGCCTGGTTCGCCGATGGAGCCACGCTCTTCAAGGACACCCGCAACGCCGTATGGCGCGAGGTAAAAGAGGAGTACCGCGAGGACTGGAAGCAGTTCTATGCCGAGAAGGCCGCGCGCGAGGAGGAAGCGCGGGAGGCGTCATCGAGTGCGGTCGGTAGGGCGTTGTATTTTGCCAAGACTGGTGACTGGGAGAACGCGCGCGCCGCATTCAGCGATCGCGATGCGGTCATGCGCGTGGTGCGCGAGGAATTCTCCGACCGGGCACAGGCCTTGCGGGCCGAGCAGCGTGACGAGGTGCGCGAACGCCAGACACTCGCCTGCGATGCCCTGCGTCTCGAACGTGAGGTCGGTTACAAGGAGCTGCTTGCGCGGCAAGCCTCAGATCGCGCCGAAATGCGCGAGCTTCATGCCAGCGGCGAACGCGCCGCCCACCTCGTCGCCCAAACTTTCGATGTCCGCTCCGCCAACCAGAACCTCGATCCAACCGCCCGCACGCCGGTTCCGGCCAACAGCAATGGTGAGCGCGATGCTGCTGCCGCCCGCGTCGGCAATGGGCCCGATGTCCGCATCATCGATGGCGTGCCGGAGCCGATCGGCACCGCGCCCAAGACCGCCGAGCCGCTGGTCGCGCTCGAGATGCCGACCGCGGCGCCGGAGGAGCGTGATGCGGCGCAGATCCGTGACAATGCGCTGACCGGTGCTGCCGATCTCGGCGCCGGCATGATCGGCGGGGCAGCGAGCTATCTGGCCGATCAACTGGGCGAGGCCTTTGCGCCGACGCCGCCGGAGGTGCGTGAGGCGCAAGCCAAGGCAGCCGAAAAGGCGCGTGAAGCGGCCGAGCAGGCCAAGCCCGCCAATCCGTATCTGCGCCATATCGGTGACGCCGAGCAGAAGGCGCGCGAGGAACGCGAGCGTGAGGAGCGCGAGCGCTACTGGGACGATGCCCTGGAGCGACGACGGGAACGGTAACGGGCGCATCGGAAAGGCCGAGCCGAAGCACCCTCGAAACCCGGAAGGCCCAATCGGAAGATGGTTCAAGCCTGCGCAGGGCGCTCAAGGCCGTGCACGCCGCCGAACGCGATCTGTTATGGGCCGCACACCGCGCCGCGCTGTCGGCACTGCTCCAGATGCTGGCGAGCGAGTCCGCGCAAGCCATGGCCGGCAAGTCACAAGCGATCAGCGCGCATCATGCCTCTCGCAGCGCAGCGCTCGATCCATCGCTCACACCCGAAGCGAGAGCCGCTGCCATCACCCGCATCCGCAGCGAGGAAGCCGCCGAACTTGCCGCCATGCTGCTCGAAGAAAACCACCGCGCCGCTGCCCTGCGCTCATCCCGCATCGCGTCCCTGAAGGCTGGCCAGCGCCAGACGTCTTCGGCACAGCGCATGCGTCATCGCCGCGAGCGCGCTGCTCTGTCGGTTGGTTTGCATAACCGCACACGCCTCCTCGGTCAGTACCGCCAGCCCTTGCAAGCTGTGCGCACTCTCGCGCGGCGACTCCGGCGGTGAAGTGTTGCGTAGCGCGGTCGATCCTGACCGATTCATCGCGGCAGTCCGACACGCCATCTCAAAAGGCCAGTGCCGCCGGTCCAAACGTTGGCACATCGGTGTTGCGGAGGCTATCTGGCGTTGACCCTGCACCGGCCAGTGCCGGATACTTGTGGTCCTTTCGTTCCCGCACTCTGCGACGAGGTTCCGCCTGTCCACTTCCTCGAGCCACACACGCAAGCCCTACGAGGCAAGCCCCTACGCCGCGCTGCATGCCAACACGCAGGACGCTGAGGTAAACACCGTGACTGCAAGCGACCCGCCTGCGAGCGCATTGCCGCGTCCGGCGAACGAGGAGGCGGCGCGGCTTGCCGAGCTACGCGCAGCGCTGTGGGCCGCCTTCGAGGCCGGCAACGTACCCGCGGGCCTCATCGATCTCACCATGGCCTATACATCAGCCTTGCGGCTCGAAATGAGCCTGACCACAGGCGCGCGCACCGCCATCACCAGGGCGGGCGCAACCGGACCGCCTTTGCGCAGCCGCGGATGACGGCATTCATGAAGATTAATGTGGCTGGCTAAATGGCAGCGAATTCGGCAATTGGCGAATTCGTCCATCGTGCGTGGCCCTTTGAGAGTAATTCCGGCGTTGACTCGTTATGGGGCCGTAAAGATAATGATTTCATGATTTTAGAATGCAGCCAGATACGCGCCGCGCGCGCCCTGTTGAATTGGAGCCAGTCCGATCTCGCCAAGGCCGCCCAGATGGCCAACTCCTCGATCAAGAACGTCGAGAACGAGAACACGTCGGCACGCCGCGAGACCATCCTGCAGATCAAGGACGCACTCGAAAGCAACGGCATCGAGTTCCTGCCCGGCTCCGGCGTCAAGCTGAAGACCGACGTCGTCACCACCATCGACGGCAAGTCGGCCACGTCTGCGTTGTTCGAAAGTCTCTACACGACCGCACACGCCAGCGATGATCGCGAGATCCTGGTGCTCGGGCTCGATGAAGCCTTCGCCGTCCAGTACGACGGCCTCGCCCGCGTCGAGCAGCACTACGCCCGCCTGCAACGCGCTGGCATCACACAGAAGATTCTGGTGGGCGAGGGAACGACCGAATTCCTCGCAGAGACCACGGCCTACCGCCTCCTGCCACGCGAGCGCTTCGGCAAGACCGTGCCCGTCTACATCTACGGCGACCGGATCGCCTACCATACCGGCACGCTGCGCCGCCGCACCATCATCATCGAGGACAAGGCAACCGCCCAATCGCAGCGCGCCATCTTCCATTCGCTGTGGAACGATGCCCGCGGCCCGCTCAGCGTCGATGTGAAACCGTGGGGAACAAGGGCGGCGAGAGCAGTGGGGCGGTAGGTCGATGCCTTATCGCTCAGAAGGCATGCAACGTGCGTCAAGAGATGCACTCGACGCTTAATCCGCAATAGAGAGCTCGCTGATTGCGCGATGTGGAATGCAGGATAATATCTTGACTTATCCGACGTTTTGCATCATAGTAGGCGACCATGACGGCAGGATCAGGCTCTCTCGAACAGCAGGCCCGCGCGCTCCTTGCGCGAAAGGGCATCGTGCGCCTGTCGGAGCTCGTCGATGCCGGCATCACCACGGCCACCATCTCGCGCATGCTGAAGCGGGGCGACGTCGTGCGCCTTGGGCGCGGTCTCTACCAGCTGCCCGATCAGGCGGTCGATGCCAACCACGATCTGGCGGTCGTTGCCGGGCTGGTGCCGTCCGGCGTGATCTGCCTCGTCTCCGCGCTGGCCTTCCATGAACTGACCGATACCATCCCCGCCAAGGTGTGGATCGCTATTCCGCCCAAGGATCGCAAGCCCGCCATTGCCCATCCGCCGGTTCAGGTCGTGCGCTTCGCGCCAGAGATGCTCGGCGTCGATATCGAGCGGCATGTCATCGACGGCGTCTCCGTACCGGTCACTACGCCCGCGCGTACCGTCGTCGATCTCTTTCGCTATCGTCAGCGCCAGGGGCCGCGCTTCAAGAGCAGCCCCGGTCTGACGCTGGCATTGGAAGGCCTGCGCACACTGCTGCGCCAGCGGCGCGCCACGCCCGCAGAACTTGCTCGCATCGCCGAACGGCTCGGCGTCTGGAAGGCGATGCGGCCCTACGTGGAGGCGCTGACCTCACATGCGTAAACCCGCCAACATCGGCGCGTCCGTGCGCGCGCGGTTGCTCAATCTGGCGCGCGAGCGCCACCAGCCGTTCCAGCTACTGCTCACACGGTACGTGCTCGAGCGCTTGCTTTTCCGCCTCAGCCAGTCTGCCCATCGCGATCGCTTCGTGCTGAAGGGCGCCATGCTGATGGCCGCTTGGTTCGACGATCCGCACCGGCCGACGCAGGATCTCGATCTGTTGGGCTTCGGCACTGCCGATCCCGTCGCCATGCTCGCCGTGTTCCGCGAGGTGTGCGCCGTAGCCATGGACGACGGCGTCGTGTTCGACGTGGGAGCTCTGACTGTCGAGGATATCCGCGAGGACATGGAATACGGCGGGCTGCGACTCAAGACCTTCGCCACCCTCGATGGCGCGCGCATCCGCGTGCTGGTCGATGTCGGTTTCGGCGACGCTGCGATTCCTGAGGAACGGGAATTACCGGTGCTGCTTGATCTGCCTGCACCACGGCTGCGCGTCTATCCGCCAGAAGCTGTTATTGCCGAGAAGTTCCAGGCCATGGTTATCCTCGGCCGTGCCAACAGCCGCATGAAGGATTTCTACGACATCTGGGTGCTCGCCACGCTTGGCGATGTCGACGCCGATCGTCTGGCGGAAGCCATACGCGCCACGTTCGACCGCAGAGGGACGGCGATCCCCGAGGCGCTGCCCGATGCCTTGACGCCGGACTTTGCAGGTGACGCGCAGAAGCAGCAGCAGTGGACCGCATTTGTCGCCAACGTGGCGATGCAGCCGGGCACGCTCGCCGATGTCATCGCGGTGATCAGGCCGTTCCTGATGGCTGCGACGGAGAGGGCGCAAGCAATTTAGGCGTGCTGATCCTGTCAGTTCAGCCGCTTCGGATCGCGCAGGATGCCGTCGAGGCCTTCCTCGTCGATCGAGCGCATCAGCTCGGCATAGGCCGCATCGTCGGTGTCGAACTCGCCATCCCAGACGATCGAGTTGTTGTCACGGTCGACCACCTCCAGAGACCACTTGGTGTGAGCCAGCCGGCAGATGACGATCTCGACGGTGATGCCCTCGCGGGTCAGCCTGCCGTTGTGACGGGAGTTGATGATCTTAGGATCGTCCAGGTCGTCGATCATGCAAGTTCTCTCGCTCGACATTCATGCCGCTCTCTTGCTACACGGACGAAGGGCAGGACACTACCGGGCATCGCGCAAATTTCAAGCCGGCTCGCGAGCGCGTCGACGATGCGTAAACCACGCATGCTGGCGCCCAAAGATATGGCAACAGCAGTGTTGGCAGGGTCGCATGACGGGCAAGATTTTCATCAACTACCGGCGCGACGACCGACAACCGCACGCCATCATACTTCGTGATCGACTTGTGCCCACCTATGGCGCCGACAAGATATTCATGGACGTGGCCAACCTATTGCCGGGCGAGCATTTTGCCGAGCGGCTGGCCAAAGAACTCGATGGCTGCGACGTGCTGCTCGCGGTCATTGGGCCATCCTGGCTCCCCCTGTTGCAGGATAGAGCTGCGAAGGGCGAACGTGACTACGTTCGCGAGGAGATTACCACGGCGCTGCGCCGCCGTATCATCGTTGTGCCGGTGCTGGTCGACGGCGCCGAGCTTCCCGCAGCGGAACAACTCCCGGACGACATCCGCGATCTGGTCTTCTATCAGAAGCACACCTTCTCCATCGGCAGAGCAGACCTTGACGCGGCCGAATTGATGGCGGCAATCGCCAAAGTTCGGAAGAAGAACCGAATTGCCGCTGCAGCCACAACCTCGACCGGCACCCAAGGCACAACCGAACGTTCTCGATCCCCCCTCATGTTGGGCGCTGCGCTGGTGGCCGTAGTAGCCGTTTCTGGCGCCGTCTACGTCGTACAAGTCGTCATGCCGCAGCGCGCGCCACCATCGCCGATCGTGCGCGACGAGGCTCGAATCGCCGACGATGCAGCCATCGCCAAGGCCCGCGAGGGCAGGTCCATCGCCGCCTATGAAGCTTACCTGACCGAGATCGGCCGACGCATCATCCAAGGACGTCATCGCGACGAGGCGCGGCGCGCGATTGCCGACCTCGAACTGTGGGAGCGCACCGACAAAACGAACGAGGCTGCGCTGACGACTTACCTCGCGAGCACCCCTTCGCCCATCATGGCGCCCGAGGCGCGCGCTTTACAGATCAAGCTCGCAGAGACCGCCGAGCGAGAGGCATGCACGACTTTCACGCGCACGGCGCTCGCCCATGCGGCAGAGGCCGCCAAGCTGTCCTGCGCCGTCTCAGGCGACCTCTGGTCGTCACGCGAAAGCGTGCAGAGCGACGAGTGTCTCGCATTGCGCACGCCGGAGGCCCGACAGAAGCGGACTGCGGAGCGTGCCGATCTGCTCGGGCAGTGCACCCGCGACCGGGCGGAAGCAGCCGCATGGGCTACCGCGAATGCCAAGCTGGCCGAGCTCGATGCCTCGGCCGACAAGGCTGCTAAGTCGCCGCCCCCTAAAGGCATTGACCCTATTGAGGTTAAACTCGACGCTCTGCGCCGTCAGATTGGCGAGCAAGAGGCCGTGATTGCAGTGCTGGATAGGTTCCTCGCCGACAACCCGAACGGCGCCGGCGGCAGGCTTGTCGGCGACGCGACGGCTCAGCGTGACGACCGGCGTCGACAAATCGCAGCGTTGCACGACCAGCGCCTGACCATGGACCGTAAGGCTTGGGCCGCGGCGGAAAAGACGCCGCTCGAGGCCAAAGGATTCGAAGCCTATCGCACCCTGTTGCCTGAGGGCGAAAGACGCGTCGACGCCGATAGAGCCATCGCCGACCTCGCCGCCTGCAATGCCGCGATCGACACCGACGACGTCGATGCGATGAAAGCCTATCGCGCCAAGTTCTCGCCCGGCCGCTGCGACGCGAAAATAGCCGCGCTCATCGCGCCGCCCACGGACCTCACGGCCGCGCGGCTGGTGGTCCTCGACAAGACGCCGGCCGAGGCGCGCGAGGAACGAGAGCTGGCCGAGGCGGAGAAAAAGAGGAAACCTGGAGAAAAGCGACTGCCGGCCCGAACCAAAGTCGGCCCACACCCAGTCAGCGGCCTCTTGTTCGATGCCAGCAAAGCACTGGCCATCGTTCGCGGGGCAGAGCTGCTGACTTTTGATCTGGTTGCGGGCAAGCCTGTGCCTCCGAGCCGCTGGGAAATCCGAAATGCTGGTGTTTCGACGGCGTGCTCGGTTGGGCCGGAGACTGACTCGCCGTTGGCATTCCACAAAGCGGCGGTCGACTGCAATCAGGAGATCATGAATCGCTGGAAGCAGCTGGGCGGGTTTGTTCGCGGTGTGTTTGATACGTCATCTCAGTCGTGGATCGCTCTTTTCGACGATGTGGCGCCCGGCTACATCCAGCACGGCCGGGACACCTACGCTTGGTTCGAGAGTGGCGCGATCAAGGTGCAGAAGGCGGGCTCCGACAGCCCTTTGCGAAGCATCGTCGTGAAGGAGAAAGGCGCAAACCCCCAGGTCATCTCGCTTTCGCCTGATGGCAAATGGCTTGCCTCGATCGTGTCATGGGACGAGCGACAGAACGGCCGTCGACTATGTCCCGAAGACAGTCTTCGATGTGACTCAATCGGGCTTCCGACTGCCCATGACATCAAAACCGACTTGCGAATCTACAATATCGAGCGCGGTACGCTCGACAAGCAAACCACCGCATCTACGCGGCGCTCGCAGGTTGCAACACCTGGAGCCTTTGTCTCCGGTGAGGTCGGAACAAGCGAAATCCTTCCGTCCAAGCCCGAGAAGGTCGCCATTGAGCCGACGGCTCTGCATTGGAGCGAAGGCCATCTCTTGGTAGCCTATAGCGATGGCACCATCCGGCCGGAGTACAATGCTGGATCCTTCGTCCTCAAAAACCTGCGCGCCACCTCGGAAGGGTATCAGATCAACCACATGCTCGCGCTCGCGGATCAAAAGCGCATCCTGATCGAGACGAGTCTACATGGAATGCAGCGGGCCAGCCCAAAGGAACCGCCGAGCAAACCCAGCAAAGATCCGACGGATCTGTCATGGCTAGACGATTCGATACCGCTGCCGCCAAAACCGATGCCGTTCTCGATCATTTCGACCCAACGAGGCCGGGAGCGCGCCGCCGACGAGGACATTTTGGAGCGCCCAACTGATCCTCCCGCACGTTGGAAGGTAACTGCGCGCGCCATTTCGCCGGACGAGAGCATATTCGCTGCAGCTGTAGCCGATAAGGGTTCAACCGCCACCATCCACCTCTGGCACATCCCGTCGCGGCGCTATCTTGGTTGGATCAGACTGTTGCAGGACGGCTCTCACGTCGCGGCGAGGGCGGATGGGACGTTCACCGCGCCGGGGGCTGCACAGCTTTACCTCATGGTCGAGATCGGCAAGCGCCGCTGGCCACTCGCCGATGTGCCCGCGTTCGCAGACCGCTTCTTCCGCAAGGATGGCGTCGACCTGCTGGCCTCCCCGAAGTGATCAATCGATCGCCGTTCGATATTATGATCGGATAGTGGGCTGGGGCGTCTCCCCGCACGAAGTGCGCGGGGCCAGGCTCTAGGGCGCCGGAAGGAGCGCCCCGGAGCCCGCGGATACCGTGATGATGCAGGCCGCGGTCTCCGCCTATCCAGGTGACGATCCTTGACGCAGGCAGCGTGGTACTGCGTGCCATCGCACAGTCACGCGCACGCCCAAGCGGCGGCTCAGGCCTCACCAAGAAAACAGCCCCGGGGCTGCAGGGAGCCGTCCACGCGCACCCCCCGGGCGGGTGAAGGCGCGCGATGGCCGGCTCCAGGAAAACAGCCCCGAATTCCACGGGGCTCGTCACCGAAAATGACGAAGAGGAGAGGGCGCCGACCAATCGGCCAAGCTCCGTGGCTCAAAGGGCTGCACCATTTTCGCTGGCCCCCCGATGCCAGCTGTCAGCTTGCAGGAGCCCGCGTCTAGTTTCGTTGCAGACAAACCCAAGACTGCAAGGAAACTTCTCATGAGCACGACCGAACCCAAACCTGACTACCCCGAAACCGACAACGGCTTCTTCATCAACGCCGGCACCCATAGCGGCTGGTTCAAGACACCCGCCGGCGACATCTACGACATCCGTAAGCTCGAACCCCGCGAGGTGACCGATCCGCGTGACGGCACCGTCACCACCATCTGGGGCGGCTATGCCGCAGCGCGCGAACGAGAACTCGCCGCCAGGGACGCCATCCTGCAAGGCGAGTTCAAGAAAACCGGCGAGCGTCCCGCCGAACTGTTCCAACCGGAGTCCAAGGACATCCCGCTCTACATCACGCTGCGTCACCGCCCCGGCAAGGGCTACTCCGATATCGGCTCGTTCTGGAATTCCAAGGGCCGCTTCACCGTTCTCGCCCGCGACCTCGAAGGCAAGCGCGGCCTGCGCTTCGCCGGCAACGTGCTCGACTGGAAATCATCGGCAGAACTCGAAGCCGAACGCAGCGCCAAGGCATCGACTGACACCGCCCCCGATGCTGCAGCGGCCCGCGGCAGTGCAACGGCGCGCGCCAAGAAGGGCCGCGACAAGGCTCCGACCGCCGAAGCCTGAGCAGGCAATTCCAATTGCTTTTGGGAAAGGGACGTTCGGCGCCGGGCCGTCAGCTCGCCAGCCGGGCGTCTCCTTTTTTTGCCGGGGCCCTTTGGGGGCGAACCCCCGCAAAAAAAGGAGCACTTCCCCATGAAACCGAAGACCACCAAAGCCAAGACGACCAGATCCAAGTCGGCACGATCCAAGGCAGGCAAGCCGCGCACGTACGACGAACTGAAGCCACGAGGCGAACCGGAGGCGCGCCAACGCCTCGATGTGCACGAGGCCATCACGCAGAAGATCGTCGCCGCCATCGAAGCCGGCGCCGGCACGTTCGAAATGCCCTGGCATCGCCCTGGCGTCGCACTCGCGCTGCCCAAGAACGCCGCGACCGACAAGGCCTATCGCGGCTCCAACATACTCTCGCTCTGGATCGACGCCGAGGCGAAGAAGTTCGAGCACCCGGTCTGGGCCACCTTCAAGCAGTGGCTGGAACTCGAGGCCCCCGTCCGTAAGGGCGAGAAAGGCTCGCTCATCGTCAAGTATGGCGAGTGGGTACCCAAAGAGCAGTCGCAAGGCGGCAAGCCCGAAGCGCGGCCACAATCCGTTTCCAGCAATGCCGCCGAAACCGACGAGGAGAACGGCAAGCGCCTCTATGCCAAGGCCGCCTGGGTCTTCAACATCGACCAGGTTGATGCTCCGCCCGAATTGCGAGCAAGGTTGCTGCCGACCGCTCCGCTCCGATCCGATCTGACCGAGCGGCTGGAGCATGTCGACGCCTTCATCGCCGCGACTGGCGCTGAATTCCGCGAGGGCGGCCAGCGCGCCTTCTACCGGCATCGCGACAGCACGGGTGAAGGCGACTTCATCCAGATCCCCGAACGCAATCTGTTCACCGGTACGGTCACCTCGACACCGACCGAAGCCTACGAGTCGACGCGCCTCCACGAGCTCGCGCATTGGAGCGGCGCCGACCATCGCCTGGCCCGAGACTTCGGCCGTTTCGGCGATCACGCTTACGCCTTCGAGGAACTGGTCGCCGAGCTTTCTGCTGCCTATCTCTGCGCCGGCCTCGAAATCACCAACGCGCCGCGCATCGATCACGCCCAGTACATCGCCAACTGGCTCGAAGTGCTCAAGGGCGACACCAAGGCGATCTTCACGGCCGCTTCATTCGCCACCAAGGCCGTCGATTATCTCTACAGCCTGCAGCCGGATGACGATCCCGATGTCGTTGCTTCGGCTCGTCCCGATGTTGGTGCAGAGGAGGGCCAGCCGCCGGTCCGGCCTGCCGATGATCCCTCACAGCGCGTCAGCGCCGCCCGCAATGCTGGAGGGCCGCCCCAATGAGCAGTGCCACGACACCGCGCCGCAAGCTGCCGCTCGAGGCCTTCACCGAATGCTGGTACGTCCCCGGCGAAACCGCGATCGTCGATCTCATCCATCCCGATGACGGTTTGACGCTGCACGCCCACGAGAACGCGGCGCAGATCCACGCCCGCTATCCCTTGGCGCAACGCTTGGCCTTCGAAGACGCCTGGAAGCTTGCCGATGCCGCCGGCACCGCGCGTTACAGACAAGACATCACCGAGGTCACAGAGGCGCAATTCAACGATGCGCTCAACGTCTTGCCGCCGGTCGGCTGGACCACCAGAAACGGCGTCGAGAGCTTCCGCATCTCCGAGCGCCTGTGGGGCAATCTCACCGACATCTATGCGCGCCTCGGCAACCGGTACTTCAAGCTGGTCGACGATATCCGCATGCCGGCCGCCACCATCGCCAAGCGGGTTATGGCCTATGCCGCGGCGAACCCTCGTTCGGGCAATGACGGCGGTGATGCGCCGCGGCGCGACCCGGAAACCGATGCCCGCCTGAATGGCCGCCCGGCCACTCGACCTGCTCCGAAGCCGGGGAACGGCTCATGAGCAGACCCAAGCAGGATATCCAGCGCATCCGCGTCGATGCGCAAGGCTATGACAGCGATGGAGCCTACTGGGGCGCCGGTCCCGATGTGTTCATCGCAACGTCGGAGGACGGCAGCGATCAGATCACGGTGCGTGCCCGCACTCTGAACGAAGCCAGGAAGCGCATCGCCGACGAGATCACGCGGCAGCCAGGGGAAGCGGCCGCAGAACGCCAACCGCTCGGCGGCAACGCACCGCGCAAGACACGCTACGAGATCCAATGGCGCGATCCGGCAAGCGAGACCAGCATCACCGTTCGCATCACGCATGCCCGCGATTATCTGAGCTCAGGCAATGATCACCTGGAGATCGAAAGCCTGAAGCCGAAGAAGGCACCGCTGCCGATCAGCGAAACGGGATACCGCTCGCATTTCCTGCCGCCGCTCGAGTTGATGAATGCCGGAGGTCCCGTCACCCTCGTTACCGCTTGGCTCGATGCAGAGGCCAAGGGCAAGGGATGGAGCAAAGCGGTCAACACCAAATCGCAGGGCGATCTGTTCGCATGGGCCGATGCCCATGCAGAGGTTGGCACTCGCAAACGTGCGCTCAAGCCCCGGTCGTCAAAACCGAAGGCACCGGCAGGAACGCGGAAGGCCAAGCGCGGCACATCCGCCGACAACGGCTAGCGCCATGGCAAGGCTTACCCGACAGGCGCGAAAGGAGCAGGGCGATGCCGCCGAGGCGCGCTTCCGGGCATGGCTCGACCGCTGTGTGCTCCCGCACATGTATGTCGAGCAGTCGCCACTCACCGTGCCGAAGAGCTTGCGCGGCGAGATCAAGCGGCCGGATTTTCTGGTGGGGCTACCGACCATCGGCACGCTCGCCTTCGACGTGAAGGCGAAATCGATCTACGACGACCACATTCTGATCGACGCCTCCGAGCATCGCACCTTCCGGAACTTCGAGACCTTCTTCAACATCTCGGTCTGGTACGTCTGCTTCCCGCCGGCTGAGCCGCACGTCTGTCACCTGTTCCTCAATCGGGACCTCGAAGGCGAGCCGGCCCTCCGTCACGGCCGGCCGGTGCTCGCCATGCCGCTCAAATCGACCGTCACGACCGATCCGCGGCGGGATTTCCTGGGCGTGCTGGTCGGGGCGATCAGTTTGCGGTGAGCGCAGAATGGATCGATCAAGCACGCCCAAACAGTGTGCGCACGAAACGACGGACAACCACTCGAGCCGCCCTAAGCGGGTAGGTGAGCTGCCATGAGCTCGAATTATAGACCGCGCTCAAGCGGCCAAGCGCTTCGCTGAGGAGCGCCGCCTGCCTTGCCTGCTCCTCGCCAATCGGCGGGACGTGAACATGGATCGGCTGTGTTGCCGCCGGTGCCTCGGTGACAGCTGGGGGAACATACGACAGCAGATCGAGCTGAGCAGCAAGCTCAGGCCACGTCGGCGCAACTATCACGTCGGGTGGGCAGGGCATGGGGTCGACCACCATCATAGTGCGATCGCGGTTTGCGGCGCCCAGCCCCTGGCGTATGGCCGTAAGCTGCACAGGCGTCTTGATGACTTCATATCCCTTGTAAATCCGCGTGACCGACCCGACCCATACGCCGACGGCCTGACGCTCCCCGAAGCGCTGCAGGAACTGTTGTTCCTGTTGTTCGAAATCGTCGCGCCCTGCCGACATTCTCTTGAGGCACTCGACGAGATCGAATGTCGTGGGATCGACCTCTGCGAAGAACCTCGAAGCTCTCGCCATCTCGGCAACCGGCAGTTGCTGGCGGGGTTCTGAATCAGTAAACGCCGTCTTGTGCTGGAGGTAGTACTTGAACAGTATGTCGTCGATCAGCTTGTGCCGCTGGCCGTCCCGGTTGACTTCCCTGATGCGGCCAATGTCAGCTGGTGTCAGGGCACCCTGAACGATGAGTTCCCGAAGCAGCGCAAGCACGCCTGTCGACCAGAAATATTGGTCACCAACACCGAGCCGTGCGGCAACGCGTTGCCAATGGCCGTCGCTGTAGTCGTTCTCCCGGTAGTACACGAGGGGCGAATTCACGAACGCACACCGCGCTGTCTTGGCCGCGTCGATCATCCAGGCCACCATGCTGTAGATCTGCGATACGGCCATGAAATGGAGGCCGCGCTCTGTCGTGACCAGGCACCGGCGAATGATGCCGTTCGAGATGCCCGCGAGCGTGAAGAAGCAGCCGATCATCGCGACCATGTCGGCAATCGGTAGCTCCAGCATTTGGCGATTCATCTTCACGTTCTGGAGCACTGCGATCGTACCACGACTATCTGTGATGGCTGGATTGAAGAGGAGGAAGTCGTGCGAGGAGGCCTCGATCAATGCATAATGGTCGGCGAAGTTCTCCAGAACAGGAACATCGTCGTCGCCGAGAAACCAGACGAATTCTCCGGTGCAGAACGGGACGCTGTGAAAGATGTTCTCCTCTGCGGTCGGTAGGTGGTCCTCGCGGTGAACAATTCGAATGCGCTCGTCCTGCAATCCTTCGAGCATCAACCGAGTGTCGTCTGTCGAAGCATTGTTGACGGCGATAACCTCGATCGAATAGCGCGGGTTGGAAAGGATGTTTGCCCCCAGGAAGCGGAGCAGTTTTTCCAGGTGGCCCGCGCGATTGTACGTTGGAATGCAGATGGAAAGCAGAGGAGCCGCCCTGGCCTTGCCAGGCGCATTTTTATCGTCTCCGGCTTGTGCGTGGTGATGATCGCCCTTACCGCGTGCCAGTGTTAGCGCCGAAACCATCAGGTCGTCCTGTTCTAGCTTCGGGCGGCGCTGAATATCGCCGATTGGCCATGTCGGCTCTGCGCCTAAGCCACCACTGGAATAGATGTCGAGACCTTTTAGCCAGCTGACGAACCGCTCGTAGGCTGCGGGATAGGCAGCGTTGGCCGCTGAAGGGTCGGCGAGTTCATACAGCTGCTCGAGGGGAAGATCGGCGGCGCATAGTCCCGGACGATGTGGCAACTGGAACAGCTTGCACATTTCTTTCGATCGCGCGTCACCAGACGTACACAAGGCCGGGAGGCCGGCATTCATGGCTGCGAAGGCTCCGTGGACGCGGGTTCCCGCGGCGAACGAGAAGCCCTCTGCCAAACGGGCCTTCCAAGTACGCATGTCGTGATGGAAATGCATGCGTCCCGCATAGAAGGCTGCCACGGCACACGAAGCGTAATGTGGATATCCCCCGATCAGGCCTGCCGCCGCTCCGTGCTCAGGACGCTCGCCCATGAACATGCTGCGCAGGAACAGTGCCTCGTCCTGAAGCAGGAAGTGGATCTGGTCGGACCGGGCATGGGAGAACAATCCCGTCGCCGCGATCGGCTTCGACGCGTCGAACTCGGGGAACGCGACGACCCTGCCGGGGCCCGCCTCGAACCAGGCCGGACAGCCGACTACGGCGTAATTGGAAATCCCAAGATGATCGAGCACAGCGGCGGTGAACGCGCCGCGGATGCCTAGCGAGAGCGAACAGCCCGCGATCGTCCGAACCGCTCGGACCATCTCGGCCGGCAGAGCTTCGGCCAGCTCCCGCGCCGACTCGCCAAAGCTGTTCGCACCGAGGCTGAATACGACAACCGGAATTCTGAACTTGCCTAACAGCGCTGCAAGCTCCTGCCACGGCAGATTGCCAGCGCTCAGTCGTAAGTGGTCCTGCAGCACGAGAAAAACGTGCGTGTATCGAGAGTTCACATCGTCAGCGTCGACGTTGGCTATGGCGCCATTGGCGAAGATGTTCGCCACGCCCTCCAGCTGCGCTATAGGCGTGTGCCGCGCGAGCGAGTACGTAATGTATGTGTTTCCTGAGTTGCCGCCGATGTCTCGAAGCAGCTGGTCGAGGTCAGGCTGGTGTGTGGCACTGTCTGAACGAAGGAACGTGTTATGGTTGAGTACGAAGGGTCGAATCACGGAACGCCGATACGGAAGGAGTTTACAAAAACGGAGTATCTCACGAGGGCGTCAGAACGCCCCGCGTCCCAGGGAAAGGCCGCACAGTAAGCCAACCGTGAGACCGATGAATAGGCTGATGAGGCACAGGATCAGCACCGAGAGGCGCTTTGTTGCTGCCGCGAGTGTCAAGTCCTTCAGTGAGTCGTGGAGTTCTTCAGGGATTTTCATGGTGGCGCGCAATTTTTTATAGTGGAACAAGCCGCTTTTATACTATTTTACCTGATCTCACAAAATGCTTTTCTCTGGCAAAAAAATAGGTCAGGCTATTTACGCGATTTAACATAACGCCATTTCAAAACTGCGGCCTACGTCTTGAAACATAAGCATTATTTATCATAAGATACATTATACGGCAGGCTGTTGCAGCTGCGATCAGTCGGGAATGTCACCCTTGGCGATTTTCTGGGCTGCCGGAATTCTTGCTCTTTTTGGCAAATTTGCTCAGATCGCTTGGTACAAGTCGGCGGCCTGCAATCTTCGCAAGAAACACCGTGCGCATCGCACTTTCCCCCTCGCGCTGGAGCGAGCGACTGGCCACGGCGTCTCTCATATGAAGGCCCTTGCCATCCACCCGCGTCAAGTCAAGTACGAGGAGAATGCCGAGCCGCCAACTGGAGTTTTGGTATTCCTCCGTTTGTGCGCCATAGGCGGCAAAAAGTGCCTCGGTCGAGGCATCTTTGAGTTCTCTCTTGATCTCGACGACAAAGCGCTCGGCGCCCCGGCTGAACACAACATCGCAGCGCCCACCGGCGACCCCGCGCACCTCATATCCGATTGATCCCATCCAACCAGACAGAACCAATAGGAAATGCTTGTGCAGCGCGTCCTCCAGCGGAAGGTTCTCGATGCCTCGCTCGAACAGGTAGCTGGACAGATCATCGTTCGGCGACGCCCTGTCGGTACAGGTATGGAGGAAGCGCAACAGAAAATAGACGATCTGGCCGACGAATTGGCGCGCACTTGCGTCGTCCCGAAGATCAGCGTGGCAATCGATTTGTTCCAGCCAGTCCTTCAGAGTCACCCGTAATGCGTCAGGTAACGATGCATCGAATTCCAACGACAGAGCCGACATCAGGTTCGCAATGACGTCCGGAGGCGACAGTAGGGGCACATCCGACGTGCCGCCTATGCCAGTCCCGGGTAGGGCCGCCTCCCCCATCTGCTCGACCCTGGCGATCAACGCGCTTGCCGCTGCAGTTTGCGGACTGTCGGGGTTGTGCCGCAGCCATTCCCTAACGAGGTGCAGCTTCGCGGCCGAGTTGAACACGCTCGCTTCGATCGCGGGCGCGATGATGGCCTCGAGGCCGCCCGGCGACGCCTTGCGGAAGAACGACTGCGATGCTGCATAGGCCCGCAATAACTGCTCGCCGATGACGGCCGCCGGCTCCCACCAACTCGGCTCCCACAACCTCTTGGCCAGCGCGTCCATCGTCAGCGCCATGCGGGTCCAGCATGCGATTTGCTCACGTTCGGCCGCCTGCCACCCGATCGGGGGCTCCGGGCGTTGCACCGCCTGCAACGCAAACGCTTGCAGCTGGAGTTCTGCCGCGATCGATACGAATTGCGTCGGTTCCGAGCGTGCAGTGAGCACCTCAAGCGACTCTAAGGCAAGCCGCATCAGATGGGCTTCGGTCGCGACCTCGCTCAAGCCGCAAGCGCGCTGAAATGCAGCCTTCGCATTGGACAGCTGAGAGGAAAGATCACTGAAAGGCAACGTCCCTTCGAGTGCCCTTACGAGTATCAGGCAACCCAGCTCATAGCTCGCGGTTGGGCAATTCTCTGCATCCAGCGCGCGTAGGCGCTGTTCAAGGCCGTCCTCCCGAACACGCGACCATACAAGCCCCATAGCCTTCGATATCGCCGCCGCGTCAATGCAGTACAGCCCCACGTCGAGGAGCGCCGCTGCCAAGCGCAGCTCGCGCGATCTGACGCCAAGCGCCAGGCTCAGCGCCGAGCGCAAGGCCACACGGCGAAGCTCCTTGGAGGTATTGCTTTCAAGCTTTGCAATAAGCGCGGAAAATATCGCGTCCGTTGCGCCCTTCGATGCTCTCGCAATAGGTTCCAGGAGATCGCCGAGTTCGAGCAAAGTCAACGGATCGGTCACGTTCGCAAAACAGGCGATGACGTAGCTTGGCGCTGGCGCATCTATGGTCACACCCGCGAGCGTATCCGCTTCGACTAGAAGCGCTACGAGATCGGCAGCAAAAGGCGATACGCAGAGGTGCTCCCGATCCGCGACAACCGCCCCGACGCCGCCGATGGCCTCCAGGCGCAACGGCTCCGCACGCTCACGGTGCTCCGCAATGATGGTTTCGATTGGACGCATCACCACATCCAGTCTTCGCCTTCCTTGCGCAGCAGGCGCTTCGGATCGACATGCGCCAGCATCGGCGGAGATGCGACCGCTGCCACGAAAACCTGCAGATGCTGCAGCTCGGCTGACACTGCCTTGAGCTCGCGCATCAGATCTCCAAGATTGTCGTCCGCAAGCTCTTGCGCGCCCGGTGAATCGACAAACAAGAGCCCAGGATGACGGCCGATTCCTCTCCGCTCACCGGATTTCAGGATCGCCAGCACGGTAGCGATCTTCAGGCGAAGCTGTTCGCCGACGGTGACGTCTCTGAAGGTCGTTGACTTCCCTCCTTTGACGATCTTGAGCGATGCATTGCCCTTGAGCGTTGCCTCCGAGAGCTGGACCATCCCGAAGCGCCGAGCGTATTCGACGATCTGTTTCGAGACCTCGGCCAGGAGCCCTTCCTGGATTTCCTTGAATCGTGCCTCACATTCGTCGGCCGCCGCGGAGACGATGGCGATTTCTGTCGCTCGATCGCTTGGCGGCATGACCGTTGGTCTGCGATTTTCCTCGAGACGCGCTTCGAGTCGCGCAACCTCCAACGTCAACTCTCCCCGACGATCACCTGCTTCGAGAAGTGTTTCCAGAGAGGCGACAGCCGCTTCGCAACGGCGCACTTCGTCGTCTGCTGCCGTGCTCGTGCGATCTAGGGCTTTGCAGCGGGTCCGATGTGCCTCAGCCGCCGCCTTGGACTTGGCCGCGGTGTCCTTTGCAACGGCAAGCTCCGCTTCACCGTCCTCGTTCGCATGCATCGTCTCTCCGCACATGGCGCAGGCATGCTTGTCGGTTTCGCGCTGCCGACGCTCGTCGGTTACAAGGGCGTCGCACCGCGGGCAGCACTTCGGATCGAGCGCGCGGAAGATTCGCCCTGCCGCAATTGTGTCCATGACTTCGACCACTCGGCGCCGGTCCAAGCGATCAACTTCGTCGAGCTGCGCCTGCGTTGTCCTCGCGTTTTCGACTGCAAGCTTCGATGCGCGTTGGTTTGCCTGTGCCGCCAGCAAGGCAGAGCTGGCGGCAGTGTACTGCGTTTGATAATCGGCGAGCTTGGGAAGCGCAGCTAGGTTCTCGCGTGCACGGTCAAGCTGGCTTTCCAGCTCCAGGATGCGCGTCATTTGTTCTCGCTGCGCCGCCTCCTGGCGGCGAACCCTCTCACTTTCTTCGCGTTCGAGCACCGATTTTGCCACCCGGGCCGCGCAATAGGTCGAGACCCACGGCAATCCCAGGTACATCTGCATGAGCCGCGTCGGCAGGCCGGCCATATTCACTTCGCCCAGCAACGACGTGAATGTGGGCCCCATGGACAGGGCACCGGACAATGCCGCCCAATCCTGAACCACTTCTTTGCCCAATTCATCATTCCAGGTCGGCAGTGCGTCCAGACCAAGCTCCCTCAGGAAGAATGCCGACATCGCCGACTTGAACTCGGCGGCGCTGGCAAAATGTGCCAACTCGGTCCTTTCTTCGCCCACCAGCTGCGTCAACGTCCCGACACCCTGGTCCGGCTCCTCAAGACGAACCTCGTAAAGGGCCTCGTTCAGTTCAAATCGAAGCAGCGCTTTCTGAATCCAGGACTTCACGTCCTGCTGGAAGCCGCTTGCTGGATCGCCGCGCAGCAGCCAGCGGGCGACGTGTAGGATAGACGACTTGCCCTTGAGGTTACCGTCAGAAAGGATGGCGTATAGGCCCGGCTCGAGATCGGGCCAATCGAAACCGAATGGCCCTTCGGTGACAGTGCCATGCTTCTCGCCGCTGAACTCGATGTGTTTCAGCGTCAGGCGACGCGGACGAGTCATCGCCGGCGCAGCCTTGATTCTTCTGCGATCGAGGATGTCTTCAACCGTCACTGCATCAGCTCCGCTGCGTGCAGCGATATTGGCCACCCAACTTGCGTTGCTGTCTCGTTTAGGACGTCGCGCCATCGCTACCTACTCCCGTCCTTGATGGCTTCCAGGCGTTGTCGAACAGCGTCGGCGATCGAAGGGATTAGGTAGCCAAGCTCGGTCCCTGCATACTGAGACCGCTCGTACTGCCGTTTCTTTAGTGCCCCTCCTGTCGTTGCGCCGGCCACGTCGCAAACGACCTTCGCTCGATCCCGATACCAACGAAGGATCGGGGCAGACTTGACAGCCTTCTCGCAGACAACGAACGCCCTTGGATAGAGCAGGAAGTTCGTCTCGATGACGCGCTCACCAGATTTTCGTCCTGCGATCGTGACGAGCTCGCGCGACTTCAGGATCGATATTGCGTTGTCAATCGGATCGAACGCACCGAAGAAGTAGCGGATCATCGGCAGCCTTCGAAGGTCCGGCTCCTCCGAGTTTATAATGTGGGCTGCCAAAGCCAGGTCTTCCGGACGACCTTCCGTGCTGTAGCGGTCGAGCAACTCAGCTGCGAGATAGTCTGGATAACGAACCCAGAAATCCATGGCATGCAGTCGAGCCTCGCTCCGGAAAATATGGGACGCACCGCCTTCGCTTTGGGCAAGGGGACGGCTTCCTTCGACAAGGATGTAAAGCAATCGGATGGCGTCTCTGAAATATTCGGACATGGCGTCACATTGTATTAGTCGCTGTTCAAATTTCACGTACCGTGGCCGTCTTACAATGCCACGATCCGCATCGCCCTGTTACTCGAACCAAGATGATGTATCGATCTCAATGACCGTCCCCTCCGAGATGAATGCTTCCGTTGCATCAACCGGAGCCCGAAGGCCAACTAGCAGGAGTCGGCACAGCGTCCCGGAAGTACAGCTCATCCAACCAAGCGGCTGCCTTCCGGATTTCGGACGATCGGTCGGCATCTGAGGACAGCTCCTTCACTTTAAATCGAAGTGTCGAAAGAACCTGCAGCAGCTTGGCAATATCGAAGGTTCGGTCAGTCCATCCCTGAAGGGCGACGGCCTGCTTCCTGATGTCTGCAAGCGTTGAAGGTTGTGGCAACTTCCCTTCGACCACCTGCTTGATAATTGCCGAAGAGGCCATCGAAGGCTTGGTATGCGCTGACACCCGCCCACCGAGCCGGTCAAGAACCGCTCCTCGTGTCGCGGAGTGCGTGGTCTCCTCCGTCCGAACCAATTCGACGATTTCCTCGATGGGGGAGCCGACCAAGCTCGCATAGAAAAAGATCGGCAACCATCGCTTATTTGAATGACAGGAGTGCAGGATGAAGGCAGCGGGGCTCTGAACACGCTCCTGCTTCAGAAAGCGATCAAGAACATCCCAGTCCGTAACACCTTGTAAAATCATCTTTTCGCGGACAAGTACGTCAGCAGGTGCATTCGCGACCGCGACGTCCCCGACGACCCGGAGAGCTGCAGCACCGTCCTTCTGCACGAACTCGCCCTCCCGAATGAACTGCATCTTCTGCAGCAAGTCCGGACTGACGAATAGCGAACCAGCGCGGCCTTCGATTTGGCCGCTCTTGAGATCAAGCAATGCAGCGTCGCTTCCCATCTCTACGACACGACGGGCCAGTTCTGCCGCTTCTTGCCGGGCTCGACGATCGCGAGCTGCCAGCAATCGGCGAAAATCTGCGCCGGCAATCGCACGGCTTTCGCCTGGATAGCGGTAGTAGACGACTCCGGCCTTGAAGTTGTCCCGGTCGACTGTTGCGAGAACGGGAGCATCGGGCTCAGCATGGACATACACCGCGCCGAGAGTCGCGCTTCCAAGGGAAACGACCCCAACCTCGAACCGCGGACAAGGCTCCATTGCCGCCCGAAACGATTGGGCAAACAGGCTCGGGTCGGTGTTCCTGAACCGATCGTCCTGCAATCCCACCAATGTTCCACTGGAGTCCTCGACTCCGTAAAGCACGTACCCGCCTCGAGTATTGGCGAAAGCAGCAACCGCTCGAAGGAGGCCGCCATTGTTCGGACTATGAAACGACTGCTTGCACTCGATGCCATCGGTCTCGCCGCCCCTTAATAGGAAGCGATCGTCGTCACCTTGGTCGAACAGTGCTGCGATCCGCTTTGCATTGACGGGCGACAATGACGACAGGTCGACCGCTTCCTCGGCAACCCGCTCAGCAGCGACGTCGCGCTTCTTGCGCCACTCCTCGAGAAACTTGTCCAGCTCGGCGTCGCTGGCGGCAACCACAGCAGGGCCATAGGTGCCTTGCTCGATGTTGGTGACGCGCCCATAGTTCACCGGCCGATCAGGGTGAGTGAAGTACGACTGGATGATCGTCTTGTCCATGCCACGGCGAAGCATCGCCTTGATGAGCGCTATTTCCTCATCGCTGATGGAGCGGCGCGATTTCTTGGTGGTCACAACTCCCCCTTGAAAGCGCGGTCGAGAATGGCGGGCAAAAGCGCATCGAGTTCAGCGGCCGTCTCCGCTTGGAGGTGCTTCACGGCATCGACCTTGGCCTGCAGCGCGCCCAACTCGCCGACGATGCGGCGCTGCTCCTCCACGCTCGGCACGGGTACGGCCAAGCCTTCCAGTTTGTCAGTCAGCAGCTTCCGTGTGTCGTGAGACGAGCGATCGACCAGCTCCAGGACATCTCGATTCATTGCCCAAAGGACTGTCGAGAGATACTCTGGACTCACATCACGGGTAGGCAACAACGCCTTCATGTCCTGGTTGATCGCCGCCGCCCTTCGCAAGAGCGCAACCGGGAACGTGTGCGCAAGGATCATGCCCCTCACCACGATCAACACCGCGCCCGGCTCGATCAACTTAGCAGGGCTCTCGTTGGTCGCAGCTTCGCTGATGTGGTCGATAGCGTCGTACAATTCGCGCCGCTTCATGTCTTTCGGCGTGATCCACGGAATGGTGCCTTGCCAGAAGCGCGGCTCACTCTTGCTTGGAGTGCCCCCGCCTCGCATCGAGATCAACGTCTTCAGGGCGCGTCGTGGAATAGATGCAGGAAGCCTGAGAAGTAACTCTCTTGCGCAACGCGACCAAGCAGCCTTGGTCTCAAGTTCGGCCTCCTTTCGCAGCCCGCGCGCCTCGGCGATCTTGGCGGCGAGGGCGTCGATGTGGGCGACGATGTGGCGCTGCTCGTCGAGAGACGGGAGCGGAACCTCGTGCTCCAGCAGTCGATCCGGATGCAATCGCTCGCGCCGAGCGCCGATGCCCTTGTTGTCGGACGCCAGAGCCTGCCAGACGCGCTTCTGCTTGAAGTACCAGCCAAGATATCTTGGATCGAGGCGGCTGGGCTTCGTATCGAAGGTAGGAAACTCGTTCGACACGAAGAATCCGTCCACGTCTTCCGACACGATGGCGAATGCACCTTCGAACGACTTCAGTCGACTGTAGATGAACTGGCCCGCCTTGATGCGGAATAGTTGGGGCGCGGCGATCTCCTGCCCCGTTGTCGGTGGGCGCTTGATCATGCCGCGGCCGAACCCGTAGACGCCGGCGATCGGATACTTTGCGATTGGGTCGACGGGGTGCGGGTCCAGCGCCGGGCGCAGCACCTCGCCGAGTGGCACGCTCTCCCACCCAGCCCCCATCACGCGCGTTCTCCAAGCGCAGCCTTAATTTCCGCCAACAACTCGGCGATGCGCGCCTCCTTCGCGATAATGCTGTCGACCAATTGCTCCGGCGGCAGGTGCTCTACGTCGACCTTGGCGCGCGGGTTCTTGCGGTCGAGGTTGCAGCTGGCGACCAGCAGATCAGCGGCCGGCACCTGCCACGCGCGCTCGTTCTCCTCGCGATCGCTCCACCAGTCGATACAGGGTTGCAACTCGTCGAGCTGCATCGGGAGCGTCTTTGTGTAGCCGCGCCGGCCCTCGGGCAGCGGCTGCTCGTAGTACCAGACGTTCTTCGTTGGCCCCGAGCGGTCGAAGAACAGAATGTTTGTCGGGATCGAGGTGTAGGGCGCGAAGACGCCATTCGGCAGCCGCACGATGGTGTGGAGATTGAATTCCTTGAGGAGGTCCTCCTTGATGCGGCCGCACACGCCGTCGCCGAACAGCGTGCCGTTCGGCACAACGACGGCCGCGCGCGCATGTTGCCCCTTGAGGCTCGGCATGCGCTTCAACTTGCGCATGATGAGTTGGAGGAACAGCAACGCCGTCTCGGACGCTTGACGGTCGGGTGGGAAGTTTCCCTGGATGCCCTTCTCCTCCTCGCCGCCGAAGGGCGGGTTCGTGAGGATCACGTCGACTCGTTCGCGCTCGCCGATCTCGGATAGCTTGTGACGCAACGCGTTGCCGGGGTCGATCTCCGGCGCATCGAGCCCGTGCAGCAGCAGGTTCATCTGACCGAGCAGGAACGGCAGCGGCTTCGGCTCGCAGCCAAGCAGCGAGCCCGACTGAAGCTTGCGCCGATCGGCGACGGTCTTCACCTGGCCGCGGAGATGCTCAAACGCCTCCACCAGGAAGCCGCCCGTACCCGTCGCAGGATCGAGCACTGTCTCTCCGAGCCGCGGATCGGTGACCTTGACCATGAAGCGCACGACGGCGCGTGGGGTGTAGAACTCGCCCGAATCGCCCGCCGCATCGCGCATCTCGCGGAGCATAGATTCATAAAGCGAGCCCAGCGTGTGTAGCTCGTCGCTGGCCGTGAAATGGATGCCGTCCACCTTGTTCAGCAAGTCGCGCAGCAGATAGCCGTTGATCATCCGGTTCTGCACGCCCTTGAACACCGTGGCGATCACATCGCGCCGCTTGTCGCCGTTCGTGGCGGTCAGTGCGCGCAGATAGGCGAACAAGCCAGCGCCTTTGGTGCCGTCCGGCCGCACCACAGCGCTATCCTGATTAATGAAGGCCAGAAGCTCGTCGCCGGTGATCCCGTCGGGCTTAGCTGCCCAATCGCGCCAGCGGTAGGGTGCCTCGATCGCCGCGCGAAAACGCTCGCCTTTCGCTTTCGCCACGCCTTCACGCTGCGCCTCGAGGTCGTCGAGAAATTTCAGGAACATGATCCAGGTCAGCATCGGCAGCCGGTCGAGGTCGCCGTTCAGCCCTTTGTCCTTGCGCATGATATCGCGCGCAGATTTGAGCAGGCTGCCGAGCGACTGCGACGTCGTCGCTGCGGCTCCGTTTGCTTTGGGCTTGCGTGCCATGCGTCAGGCGGTCTCCTGATAGAGCAGGCTCTGCAGATCTCGCACGGCCCTACCCAGCTTCTCCGGCCCGCCGAATTCGCGGGCGATCTCATCAAAAGTGCCATGCTCGGCAAGCGGCGAGACATCAAAGATCTCTGGGATCTCGAACTGTGCGTCGCCGTGATCGGCGTACTTGTCCAGCAGGTCCGACAGGATTTGACGCGCCTTCGGCCCGTGCTGCTCGAAGAAGTCCTTTCGCCGGGAGCGCAGCATTCGGGCACGCTCCCGCCGCGTCCGTAGCGGCGCGTTGAACGCGAGATGGCATAACAGGTCAAACGGGTCAGCCTCGGGCTGCCGCGTCGCTTCCATCACAGCGTCGATTTCGACACCTTCATCCTTGAGGCGCTGAATTATCTCGGAACGCTGCGCCGGATCGGCCCACTTCGCCATCAGATCGAACACCGTCGGGCACAACACCCGCACGCGATCGCCAGCGTAGTCTTCGTAGCGTGTTGTCCGCAGAACGTGCCCCGCCGGGTCGATCTCCTGGACCTGGTGATGGACGATGCGCACTTCCCCGCCATCCACGTAGAGCTTGCGCGGCAAGTCCGATGCATCGGGCTCGATGACACCGCCGCCTTCACCCTCATCCTCGGGGATCTCGCCTCCATCCTGCGGTTCCGGCGGCTCCGGCTGGACGACGGGATCACCGATATCCGTCACATCCTCGCGAACCGGATCGCCATCGAACTCGGGGTCCGCGAACTTGGCGGTCGCCGTTCCGGTGTAATCGATGATGTTGAACCAGAGCTTGTCGTATTCCGTCCGTACACGGGTGCCGCGACCGATGATCTGCTTGAACTCGCTCATGGAACCGACGACGCGCGCGAGCACCACATTCTTGACGGTCGGCGCATCGAGGCCCGTCGTCAGCAGCTGCGACGTTGTCAGGATGACAGGTGAATCGTCACGCAGCTCCACGTCCTCGAACTTCTCGCGGTGCGTTTGCCCGCGCTCGCCCTCATCAGCCGTCACCCGGCATACGAAGTTCGGCCGGCTGCGGCGCGCCTCGGCATTGAGATTGCCGAGCTCGCGCGCCATGTCGAGCGCGTGCTCCTGGTCGACACAGAACACGATCGTCTTGGCCAATGGGTCGGTCTTGGCCATGAACTCGTGCAGATGCTTGGCAATGGCCTGCGTGCGTGCGCGAAGGGCGACGGCCTTCTCGAAGTCCTTCGTCTGATACTCCTCGTCCGGGATCGGTCGCCCGAACCGGTCGAGCAGATCCTTGGTTGGCCGCCACCCGGTCGCGTCCCACTCCGACACCACCCGGTGCACGCGATAGGGTGCGAGGAAGCCATCCTCGATGCCTTGCCGCAGGCTGTAGGTGTAAATGGGCTCGCCGAAGTAGCCATAGGTGTCGGCGCTCTCGTCGGAGCGCGGCGTGGCCGTGAGCCCGAGCTTCACGGCCGGCCCGAAATAATCGAGGATTGCGCGCCAAGCGCTGTCCGACCGCGCACTGCCGCGATGGCACTCGTCAATGATCACGAAGTCGAAAAAGTCCGGCGGAAACTGCCGGAATAACCCTTCTCGGCGCTCATCCTCGGCAAGCGCCTGATAAATGCCGAAGTACATCTCGCGGCCGAGTGAGACCTCGCCCTCGCCGATCTTGTGAATAGCGTCCTTGAGAGGCGCGAAGTCCTTGGTTCGCGGACCGTCCACCAGGAAATTGCGATCAGCGAGAAACAGAATCTTGGGCCTGCGATGCTCGCCTTTGCGGTTCCAGCGCGACGACCAGAGCTTCCAGCAAATCTGGAATGCCGTCGTTGTCTTGCCGGTGCCGGTCGCCATCGTCAGGAGCAACCGATCCCGGCCTTTGAGGATCTCTTCGACCGTCCGGTTGATTGCGATCGTCTGGTAGTAGCGCGGCGGCTTGCCTAGTGTGAGGTTATAGGGTGAAAGCAGACGCACTTCGGTCTCCGGACTGGCAATGCCGGCAGCCACGCAGTAGCGGCGCCACAGGGTTTCCGGCTGAGGGTAGTCGGCGATGCTGCGCTCGAGCCCGGTCGTGAAGTCGAACTCGATGATCTCGATCCCGTTGGTCGCATAGGCGAATTTGAGGCCCAGCATGGCCGCATAGTCTTTGGCCTGCTGCAACCCTTCGGCCGCCGGTCGGTCGCTCGCCTTTGCTTCGACCACGGCAAGCGGCATATCCCGCCGGTACCCGAGCAGGTAGTCGACCTTCTTCGGCGCCTTGCGCTTGTAGCGCAGGCCTACTGGTATGATCCGCCCATCCGTGATGTAGCGCTGCTCACCGAGAGCATGCGGGTCCGTATCCCAACCCGCGGCCTGCAGTTTGGGAGTGACAAACTTCCGGCACGTATCGGCTTCGTTCGCCATCCCCGTGGCGGCGTCCCCATCCAGTCATGATCCTTGATCGGTGATAGCCCATAGCGATGCTCGGTGCGAGCGAATGAGCCCGCTTGTTCAACAGGAGCTGGGATCTGGGGCTGCGCACGACGAGCACGTTTGCCGCGCCCGCGGGGTCCATCACGAATGGTTCCTCCAACGTCAGCTGTCTTTGAAACTACAGCAATCACATCAAGCACTTACCTCAAAAAACGCGCCCCGGCTGGATCGCTGGTTGCAGGCCCCCGCAACCACTTCCTTAAATCATGTCCAATCATTTCAAAGCACTGGTGGTTGGCTTGTACGATGTCCGCTGGCCATCACATGAAAAATCAATGGCTTAAGCGTCTGGTTGAAATCAGGCCAATCTAGACCCGCAACCACTCGTCGTTCCCCCCCCGGGTCAGGCCACTACCGTGTCGACTTCTTGCTGTGGGGATGTCCGGGAGTCTGTTGAACTTGGACTCCGGTCGCTACTCCCGATGTCGAGATTCGTGGCGCGCTTCCGCAGCAAGCCTGAAAGCCAACCGCGCTGCAGTGGCACGTACAAAGTTCCTGCCGGCTATGGCTAGTCCAGCGATGAAGATCGGCGCTGTCGGCGCTGGAACCGACGAACCACCACACCTGCGATCGCAATCCTGACGCTCCTGACCCGGCCTTCAATTCAGCCGTGGTCATTTTTCGCGGCCGTCACCGTTGCCGGCGTGCTTCACGATCGCCGGGACGGCCAACCGTATTGCCTCTTTCGCGCGCTGATCGTTGGCCTGCCAGACGCCGTCGATGATGAGGCAGGCAGCGCCGTGAGCCACACTCCAGGCGAGCCCAAGCACGCCCTGGTCGACATCGCCGGCGGCAACACCTGCGGCGCCCGCCACGGCTTCGTGCAGATGCTCAAAAGCGCCTTTGGGACGGTCGGAATTCATTTCGCGCACGGGCGGCGATGCCAGCGCAAGCCGCGCCGTTTTGAACATCAACCGGAACAGATCGGGCTCTGCAACGGCAAACGCGATGTAGGCGTCGCCAACGGCGATCAGCCTCGCCTCACCTTTGCGATGGCGCACCGCGACCGCCACCCGCTCGGCCATCATGTCGAACCCTGCGCGCGCGATCGCAGCCAGGAGCGCCTCGCGGTCGGCAAAATGCTTGTAGACGGCAGCGGACGTCACGCCCGCGCCGCGCGCGGCCTCTCGCAGGCTGAAAGTCGAGGTCTGTCGGGAGCGCACCAGATCGAGCGCGACTTCGGTAAGCACTCGCTTGAGATCGCCATGGTGGTACGTGGGCTTGGAGCGCGTGTGGGTTGTCATGTCATCGAAGTTTACTTCGTTGCCGCCGGCCGATAAAGTAAGCACTGATTACATTGCGAGGCATGCCCGCCGGAACTTGCCGGTACCGTAATGCACACGCCTGGCCACACGGCGGGCTCGATCAGCATTCTGTGCGACGACGGAAACGCCATTGTCGGAGATATGCTGATGGGTGGGTACTTGGGCGGTGCGCTGTTGCCGCGCTGTCCGAACCCCCATTACTTCGCAGAAAGCGCGGCAGCCAATCACATGAGCCTCGGCCGCGTCCTTGGTCGCAATCCAGTGCTGCTCCACGTCGGTCATGGCGGTCCGCTCGCCGCTGACGACGTGCGGCGCTGGAGGTCGCCATGAAGCTCGCCATCGTCGGAACCGGCAATGTCGGCAGTGCGCTCGCCCGCGCCTTTTCGCGCGCTGGTCATGACGTCGTGATCGGTGCACGCGATCCCGCCGATCCGGCGGCGCGGGCTCTTGCCGCCCGCTGTCGCGGAGGGCGCTGTGAAGGGGCTAGGGGACCTCAGCGGTAAGATCATCATCGACTGCATGAACCCGCTCGCTGTGACGAACCGTACGAGACGGCGCGGCGACCATCGTCTGGGCGGCGACACTTCCCGACGGCGGACCGACCCGCGGTTTCTTCCGCGATGGCCAGCCCCTCGCGTGGTGAGCGTACGGCCGCGAGCGCATCGAGGTACGAAGCCGGCCGAGCCGCGCGCCACGCTGGCGGCGCATCATCAGTCGACCGACCGCGTCGGGCGCCGGATCGATGCCGGGGTTGATGACGCCGGCAGGTCTGGCCAAGGTCGAACTCGGGCCGGTTGCCAGTGCTGCGACAAGCGCCTTCCTCTGGTCAAGCCAAGCTCAGACAAGCAGAGCCCGAGGCCGTTCCGGCGAATTGATCGCGCCCATCGGAACTTCACCTGCGAGCGCCTCGATGATGCTTCGAGCCGCGGAGAGCTCGATGTCTCGGCGAACGTCGACGACCGCCGAGCCGATGTGGGGTGTCAGGAGCGTTGGGGCCCGCTCCGAGAGCAGCCGAACATCGATGGACAATGGCCGGTCGGGTCGAGCCCAATCCTCGCACTCGAACACGTCGGATGCGTAGCCGCCGAGCCGTCCCGCCTCGATCGCGGCTGCCACGGCCTGTTCGTCGACAAGAGATCCACGCGCGGGATTGATGAGCAGCGCATCGTGCTTCATGAGCAGAATGCGCTCGCGATCAATGATGTGTAGCGTCTCGGGTAGCAGCGGCAGCGCGAGCACGACATAGTCCGACGAACGCAGGAGATCATCGAGCAACGCAGGCTGTACGACTCGCGCCAATGCCGTAGGTATCGCGTCCTGGCGCTTATCCCACGCAAGAACCTTGGCCTTGAAGCCGGCCAGCCGCTCGGCAATGGCTTGTCCAACCCGGCCAAAGCCTACGACGCCGACGATCGCCCCCTCGAGCCCTCGGCCGTAGAGCGATGGTCGCCAGCCGTGAAAGCCGCCTTTTCGAATGTTCAGATCGCCAAGACGGACATTGCGACCCAGTCCCAGCATCAGTGCGATAGCGAGCTCGGCGGTCGGCACGGTCAGGAGATCGGGCACGATCGTGACCCAGACACCTGCCCGTTCGGCGGCGCCGACATCGATGTTGTCGTACCCCTTGAGCGCCGCTCCGATCACCTTGAGCCGTGGGCAGGCGCCGATCAGCGCAGCGTCGATACGGTCAGTCATGAATGCCATGATGCCATCGGCATCGCGGCAGCGCTGAACGATCTCGCTCGCGGCCCAGGGTTCGACGGCGTCGTTGACCGAGAGCCGAACATGATCTTCGAGCAGTGCTTGCGTTTCCACGAAAATGCGGTTGGTGACGACGACGTGCGGCTTGGGCGTGGTGATCATGAATACCCGATATGGATTGGCGCCGCATCGAGGTTGCGGCGGGTTCACGTTCAGGACTGTTCGTTCAGAGGCACAATCCGCGCGGCTGACAGCTTGTATTCCGGGACGCGAGTGGTCGGATCGAGGTGGACCGCGGTCAACTCGTTGGCAGCCGCTTCGATGTAGGAGAAGGGCAGGGAAACAACGCCGGGCTGCAACCGCTCGTCGCGAGAGCAGTGCACGCGAATGCGCCCGCGTCGCGTCTCGAGCTGGATCAGCGCACCTTCGGTCAGGAGCAGGCGATCGAAGTCCGTCGACGACACGCCGAGCACCGCGCGCGGCGCCAGTGAGTTGAGCGTGGACGAGCGCCGCGTCATCGTGCCGGTGTGCCAATGCTCTCTTACGCGACCGGTGACCAGAATGAGCGGGTAGTCTGCATCCGGGGTCTCTCCAGGATCGCGAACCTGTACCGGCGTCAGCTTGGCGCGGCCATTCCGCGTCGGAAAGGCAGCATCGAATAGGCTGCCTTCATTCGGGGCACCAAGCGGGACGCGGACGAAGCGCACTTGCCCGAGCATGTTCCACGTCACCCCTTCGAGGACCGGGACGACTGCGGCCATCTCGTCGAAGATTTCCTCAATTGAACGATGTGACCACACGGCGCCCATGCGCCTTGCGATCTCCACGGTGATCCACCAGTCGGGCCGCGCCTCGCCCGGCAGGGGCAGCGCCGCGTCCGCCCGTTGCAGCCACCGGTCCGTGCTCGTGTAGGTCCCGTCACGCTCGGCGATCGCAGCGGCGGGCAGGATCACGTCGGCAAATACGGCGGTCTCGCTCGGCAAGATGTCCTGGACGACGAGAAAGTCGAGGCGTGAGAGGCTTTCGCGCGTGCGGCGGAGATCCGGGTTGGCCATCGCCGGATTGCCGCCGGCGACATAGAGGCCACGCATCGATCCCGTCCACGCCGCGTCGATGATCTCGCAGACAGTAAGTCCGGTGGACGACGGCGGCGGCGCCCCCCAGAGCGCCTGAAGCCGATCACGTGCGCCGGCATCGTCGAGCCGACGATAACCAGGTAGCGTCGTCGGTATCAGTCCGGCATCGCAGGACCCTTGCACGTTGTTCTGCCCCCGCAGCGGATGCAGGCCGGCTCCCGGCTTACCGACGTGTCCGCAGATGAGCGTCAGCGCAACGATGCAGCGGATGTTGTCCGCGCCATGCAAGTGCTGCGAAGAGCCCATGCCCCAGAACGTGATGGCCCTGTCCGCGCGAGCGAACAGGCGAGCAGCTTCGCGGATGTCGTCCGCGCCGACGCCGGTGAGCCGGCTTGCGGCTTCGGGCGTGATTGCCGAGACGGCGGCCGCAACGTCTTCGAAGCCGTCGATGCGGTCGCGCACGAAAGCTTCGTCATAGAGGCGTTCCGATATCACCACTTGGATCATTGCCGACAGCAGCGTGACGTCCGTACCCGGCCACAGCGCGAGATGGCGTGTCGCATGCCTGGCAAACGGCTGTCGGTAGGGATCGATCAGGATCAGTTTCGTACCGCTGCGCAGGGCGTTCTTGATGAACGTCGCAGCCACCGGGTGATTGACCTCAGGATTGCTGCCGACCATCAGGACGACGTCCGCTTCTGCAACCTGCTCGACGGGAACAGTCACGGCCGAGAAACCGATCGCCTCGGCAAGCGGCGGCACGGAGGCGCATAGGCGCGTGCAGTGATCCACGTGGCTCGTGCCGAGCACACTTCGGGCAAGCTTCTGGAGAACGTAAGCGTCCTCGTTCGAGGCCTTCGCCGAGCCGAGCACCGCGATCGCGCCGCTGCCGTGGCTCGACTTGATGCCGGACAGTCCGGCTGCGGCCACCGTCAAGGCCTCGTCCCACGATGCAGGGCGAAACAACTCTGTGATCGCCTCGGCGGACGTCAATCCAGGCGGCACGACTTTGTGCGCGTCCCTGCGTATGAGCGGAGTTCTGAGGCGATCGCGATGGCCCACAGCCTCGAGGCCGAAGCGTCCCTTGACGCAGAGGCGCCCGCGATTGGCCGGGCCGTCACCACCTTCTACCCGGACGACGAGGTCCTGAGCGACGTGCACCGTCAAGTGACACCCTACGCTGCAATAGGGGCAGATGGTCACCGCTCTCCGGGGTTCTTCGGAGGTTTCCGGCAGGGCAGCGGTCGCGAAGGCGAGCGCATCGACCGGACAGACATCCACGCATTCACCGCACGACACGCAGGTGCTTTTTGATAGTGGCACGTCGTCGTCGAATGTCACCCGCGTATCGCCGCCACGGCCAGCCAGCGCGATAACATCGTTGACCTGCACGTCTCTGCAAGCGGAGGAGCAAGCGCCGCAGCGCACGCAAGCGTCCGGGTCGAAACGAATTGCCCCGTTCGAGCTGGTATGGGTGTGGCTCTGGCGGCGAAAGCCGAAGCGGCTCTCTTCCACCGCGAGTAGATCGAGCTGCCGTCGAAGCGGCGTCTCTCGCGTCGCCGATGCCGCGCTTCTCGTTTGCTCGGATAGGGTGAGTTCACCTACAAGCTTACGCGCCTGGAGCGCACGCTTCGAACTGGTATGGACGACCATCGTGTCGCGCACAGGCGTGCGGCATGCCGGTTTCAGTGCACCGGCATTCTCGATCTCGACAAGGCACAGCCGACAGGCGCCGGCCGCCGGGTAGCCGACACGATCCGGCGAGCAGATGCCGGATGCGGCGAGGCCGGCTGCTCGGATCGCGCCTTGCACGGTGCTGTCGGCCGAGACGGTGATCTCCTGTCCGTCGATCGTGATGCGGACCTTCAAGGGCGTGCTCCGCTGATCGATGCCACAACGCCCTCGAGCAGCTTACCTGCGCCCTTGCCGAGACCACAGGCCGAGGCCTCTCGCATGACGAACGCGAGGTCCGAGAGTGTCGAGCAGTCCCGAACGCGAGCCTCGAGCAACTCAACGGCGCGGGCGGTACCAACGCGGCATGGCGTGCAGTGTCCGCAGCTCTCACGGGCATGGAACCGGACGACATCGAGCGCCATCGCCAGGAAGTCTTCGTTGGTCGAAAACGCGATGATGCTAGGCGTCCAGAAGGGGGACCGCTTTGCGAGTTCGGCGCGAGGAACTTCAAGAAGCTCTCCCGAGACGAGTGCTCCGAGCGCGCCGCCCACGAGCGCGCCACCGAGCTTGTACCCGCTTTCCATGCCGCCAGATGCCTCGACAAGCTCGCGGATGCTGCACCTGAAGGGCAAAAGCTTGATGCCAGGTTCTGCTACGCGTCCCGACAGGCTGACGGCATCGAATTCTGGATCGAGGAGCCTCGACGCCTCGATGCTCGGGTGAGGCGTCATGCCCCACAGCGAACGGAGGCGATAGAGGGTTTCAACATTGTGCACGACCGCCGGCTGGCCGCATACCCCATGCTCGATGGACGAATAGGGTGCCTCTCTTGGAACCCCGCGCAGCCCTTCAAGGCTTGCGATGAGCGCCGTTTCCTCGCCGCAGATGTACGCGCCGCCGCTCGAGATGAGCTCGACCTTCAAGTCCACGGGGATCAGCTTCGAGGCTTCCTCGATCGCGCCCTCCAATCTCGCGCACGCCGAGGCGTAGTCGTGCCGGACGAACAAGATCAGCCGATCGGCATCGATCAAGCGCGCCGCAACAATCGCGCCTTCGAGAACCCCGTGCGGGTCAGCCTCCAGAAGGTAGAGATCCTTGAAACTCCCGGGATCGCTCTCGTCCGCGTTGCAGATCAGGACGGGCCGCCGAGATTGATGAAGCACCTTGGGCCATTTCGCCAGCAGCGTGCCCCAACGTGTTGCGGCGGCGCCTGTCGCCTCCGCAGCCTGGCGCAAGACCGCGTCGATCGACAGTTCATCTGCGTTGTTCATCCCGAGCCCACGATAGCCACCCGAAAGCAGATAGGTCTCGAGGCTGACGGCTCTTTCGACGAGCACGTGGGTTGGCGGGGCCGCCGGCACATTCCGCTGGGCGACGACGTTCCCCGCTGCGCAACGGCCTTGGCATGCTCCCGCCTTGCACGGAATGCCGTCGAGCTCGCCTGTCTTGAGCGCGATTTCGAGCTTTGTCGAACGGCGCAGCTTGCACGGCAGGTCGTTGCAGATCTCGAGGAAAGGCGCCGGATTGGGCGCGGCAGAAAAGTTCACTGCGGGATAGAACGATGCGAGTTCGTAGGCCTCCGCACGCGAAAGACGGCAGGTCGCGGCGATCTCGTCTAGCGCCGGACGATCGACGAAGCCGACCGCATTGCGCCGTTCGAGCATCAATCGGAGCGCCTCACTCGGCCGCCAAGATGGGCGAACTTCCGGACCGCCTCGCCCCTCGGCTCTGCTTTGCCTGCGGCCGAGACTACGATGCATAGAGCCGCTCGCGAGTTTCAGCCGTGAAATCCGCCGGAGGTCCTTCGAAGTGCAACCGTCCAGCCTTCAGCGCGATGATGCGGTCCGCATACTTCACCGCGAGATCCACCTGGTGAAGACTGCAAAGCACCGTGATGTTCCGCTCCTTGGTGCTTCTTTGCAGGATCTGCAGAACGTTCTCCGCGGACTCGGGATCGAGGCTCGAGATCGGCTCGTCGGCGAGAATGAGGTCACTCTGCTGGGCAAGCGCCCGCGCGATTGCCACACGCTGCTGCTGGCCGCCGGACAGACGCTCGGCCCGTTGGTAGGCCTGTTCCAGAAGTCCCACGCTGTCGAGGCACGCCAAAGCAAGCTGGCGATCCGACGTGCTGAAGCGACGGAGGATGGACCGCCAGAGCGAAACCTGGCCGAGCCGCGCGCCTAGCACGTTGTCGATCGCGCGGAAGCGCTTCACGAGATTGAACTGCTGAAACACGAAGCCGATTTGCTTGCGCAGCTCGATCAGCTTGTGGCGCGGAAGTGCCGTTACTTCCACACCATCGATGACGATGCTACCGCTGTCGGGCTCGACGAGGCGCGTCAGGCAACGAAAGAGCGTTGACTTGCCGCAGCCGCTCGGACCGAGCAGGACCGTGAACTCGCCCGATCTGATGTCGAAATCGACGCCGTGCAGGATCTGCTTGTCGCCGAACGACTTGCGAAGCTGGGCGACACGAATGGCCGGGCGGCTGATCGCCGGCCGAGCGGCTGCCTCGCCGTGGAGCGTCGCTGGACGCGCCGGGTCCAACGCACTTCCGACCACGAAGTTCGAAGGTCCGACTTGAGCAATCTGGTTCACGTGCTCACCCCTGAGCTGTTCTCGATACGCGCTGAGGAGAGGCAACGGCTTTGGTCTTGCCCGTGTCGGGGCTCAACACCAGGCGCCGCAGCCATGAACTCAGAGTGTCGATCAGGATCACCATCGCGAGAATGACACCCAGCACCGTGAGCAGCTTCGGGAAGTCGAGAAGATCGATGGAGTCCTTCAGGATCTGACCGATACCTCCGGCACCGACGATGCCGAGCACGGTCGAGGCGCGCACATTGAACTCCCAGATGTAGAGGATGACGGCGACGATGTTCGGCCACACATCCGGGATCAACGCATAGCGGAAGGTCTGGATGGGGCTCGCGCCCGTGAGGGAGATCGCCTCGATCGGTCCCGGGTCGGCGGGTTCGATGACCTCGGTAAGGAGCTTGCCAAGTGCGCCCGTCATGTTGAAGGCGATCGCGAGAACTCCAGTGAAGGGACCAAAGCCGACGGCTGCCACGAAAATCAATGCGAATACCAGCATCTCGGTGCCTCTGAGCATCGAGAAGAGACCGCGCACCAGCCTGTACACGACCATGTTGGGCGTCGTATTGCGCGCGGCGAGCGGCACGAGCGGTATGACGAACAGCAGCGCGAGCAGCGTTCCGATCGTTGCCATTGCCAGCGTTTGGAAGGCGGCGAACAGGATCAGATTGATCTCGGAAAGATCGGGCGGAAACATCTGGGCGAACCAGCCCGCAATCTTCGGCAGGCCGGTCAGCAGCTTTCCGAGATCGATTTTCACGACGGCGAACGACGCGACAAGGAAGACGAGCAGCAGCGCAAACCCCAGCAATCGCAGCAGATTCGTGACCGAGAGGACCGGCGCGCGTGGCTCGAAGTACCCGTCGGTGATGGTGATGGGGCGGCGCATCGGTCCCTCCAGTACCAGACGTGTTCGAGTGGTGACGCCTTTCGCGTCACCACTCGTGGCGATCAGACTTTGAGTTTTCCTGTGACGCGCCCGGCGTCCTCGATCACCTTGTAGTCGGAGTGGGTGGCGCGCACGAAGCCGTTGTACCCGCTGCCCATCATCGACTGCGCCTTCTCCTCGGAAAGCTCGGTCAGCACTTTCGCGAGCTTCTCCTTGAGCTCGGGATTAAAGCCCTTGGGAACACAGATCGCATCGTTGGGCAGCGCCTCCGACGTCCAGTAGACGTGCACCTTCTTCGGGTCCATCTCACCGGCCTCGATCATGCCGTAGCGGCCGCGATCCATGTTCGAGCCGAGATCCACGAGGCCCTGCTGGATCATCATGACGTTGTTGCCGAAGGTCGAGCCTTCGCGGAGCTCGAAGTGCGACTTGGGATCGATCCCGCTCCGCAGCATGTGCGCGTACGGGATGAGCCAACCGGAGGTGTTACCCTGGTCGGACAGCGACAGCTTGAGACCCTTCGCGTCCTTCGGGAAGTCCTTGATCTCGAGTCCGGGCCGGCCCTCGATGATGGCGTAGTAGATCGGTTTGCCGCGATACTTGGCGGTTGCGATCACTTCGACGCCGGAGCGGTGGTGAGCAAGCACGTAGCCCCAGGGTCCAAGCCAGCCGAGGTCGACATGGCCGTTGGACATGGCAATCGAGATCGCGGCCCAGCTCTCTGGAGAGACGATCTCGTAGGTGGCGCCGACCTGTTCCGCGACATGCTTGAAGATCGGTTCGAACTCCTTGAGCGTCGTCGCCGGCGTCGGACGCAGCGGCGCGATTGCGCATCTCAGATGCGGCTTGCCGTCCTTCATCTGCTGCGCGGACGATGCACGCGGTAGCATGGTCCCAAGAGCGATGGTCGAAGCTGCGGACGCAGCGAGACTGCCGAGCCGACGGCGCGTGATCATTGAGTGCCTCCTGACAACGCTAGCATTCCCAATCATTGACGAACGATCCCGCGCAACGATCATGTTGCACAATAGATCTGCAAGATCTATAAACCCCATCGATGTCAGATTCATGAAGCAGTAGCGCTCGAGGTGGCCGTATATATGCCGAAGAAATGGGCTCTTGATCGTCAGCCTGCGGCGAACAGCAGTGAGTTTTGATTATTCTTCAAGACTTATATAACGTCTCGTATGCAGAATGCGCCCGTGCGTTCAGCACCAAGGTCGCGCGCGGCCCTCACGAAAGTCACTCTGATGCTGAGCTTTTCCCAACTGGAGACGTTCATTGCCATAGTCGACGAGGGGAGCTTCCAGTCGGCGGCAGCGCGCCTCAACTGTTCTCAGCCGTCGGTCTCGCAGCAGCTTCGCCGCCTCGAAGAGTTGCTCGGCGTCCGGCTCGTGACGCGAAATCGCACGCGCTCGACGCTTACTCGAGACGGCGAGGCCTTCCTGCCGCATGCGCGGGCACTGTTGTCATCGGCATCGCGCGCCGCGGACCGGCTGCAGGGTCGTGCACTCCAGATCGCCGCGAGCAGCAACATCGGAATCTTCATTGCTCCCCGGCTGATCAAGAGCTTCGAGACGTCGCATCGGAAGGTCTCTGTCGAACTCAAGATCGCAAGCAACCGCGCGGCGATCGATGCCGCATTGTCGGGCGAGGCCGACGTCGCGCTGACGGAGTGGACCGAGGATCACTCGGGTTATGATTGGCTGGCGTGGCGGCGCGAAAAACTCGTGGTCATCGTTGCGCCCGGACATCCGCTCGCCCGCCGCAAGCGCGTCACCAAGAAGGCGATCAAAGACTTCAGGCTGATCGGCGGAGAGCCCGGAACCGGCACAGGGCGCATCTTGAGGGAATTCTTCGGCAGCGAGATGCAACACCTGAAGCTTGGGATAGAGCTTGGCAGCACGGCGGCGGTAAAGGAGGCGGTGAAGGCCGATCTCGGAATATCGATCGTCATGCAGAGCGCTGCTGCCGAGGACGCCCGACATGGCTCGCTCGTGTGCCTAGAGTTCGAGGAGGCGGACATATTCAAGACGCTGCACGCGGTGTTGCCCCGTGAGGTGCCCTCGACGGCACGCGCCCGCGCGTTTCTTCATCATCTTGTCGCTGCCCCGTCGTAACCCGCGCGCCCGACGCCATCGGCTGCTTCGCCGAGTCTGGGTTATACTGCTCGCCGAGCGAGCATAGGAGCAGAGTTCTGCGGGCAATCGATCCCGGCCGTGCCGCAGGAAGGCCGGCTGAGAGGACGGTAACTCACGATGAGCACCGCTGTCGACGAATGGCTCTCCCGAGCGCCGGAGGCGCAGCGGTCGCAGTTGAATGCGTTGCGCGCGCTCATCCTGGCGTTGGCGCCTGACGCGAGTGAAGCGCTCAAGTGGGGCCAGCCCTGCTACACGCGCCATGCGTCGTTCTGCCATGCCTGTCCCTTTAGCTCAGGCGACTGCTTCCTGATTTGATCCGAACCATCGGCATCGTCTTGTTTCGTCGACCAGTTGACGCATGGTGAGCGGGGGCTTTTCGACGATGCTCTCGATCAGCCGCGCGGCGATACGCACCGCGCCGTTCGTCTTGCGGCGGTTGTGGCGGAATGTGAACTCGTCGAGGTAGGCTTGCAGGTGCTTGTCGCGCACCGCACTGGCGTGGGTGGCCATCAGCCAGCGCTTCAGCAACGAGATTGTCCAATGGCAGGCCTGCACGGCGTCGGCCACGCGCCGCTCGGCCTTGGTCTGGATCACGGCGTCGTGGCCGCGAGTGCCGAGGCTCGTCGCGTTGTAGCCAGCATGCCCGTCGGTCACGACGTGTGCGTCCTCGGCGATCTGGCCGGAGACGAAACGTTTGCAGGTGCCGGTGTCATTGTTCTCAGCGTGGGCGAGGCGAACCCTTCCGTTTGCTTCCGCTGCGACCAGAACCAGTTCCTTGTGAGGGCCGCCTTTTCCCCCGACGAGCGCCTCGTCGGCTTGCACGAAAGGGCCCATGGGCTCGCTGTCGGAGCGTACCATCGCGGAGCGCAGCTTGTGCGTCCACGTCCACGCCGTCTCGTAGGAGCCGAAGCCCATGAGCCGCTGCAGGTCCTTGGCCGAGATGCCGGTGCGCCGCGTCGTCATCTCGAAGATCGCCCGGAACCACATTTTGAGAGGCTTTCTCGTCTTCTCAAGCACCGTGCCTGATGTCAGGCTCGTCTGGTGACCACAATCGGCGCACTCGAACGTCGTCCCTCCGCGGATCGTCCACACGCGCTTGGACTTGCAGCGACCGCACGCGGGTTCACCACCCCAACGCGCCTCGATCCAGTACGCCCGGCAATCCGCCTCGGTCGCAAAACGCGCCTCGAACTCCAGCGCCGTCTTCGGAAAGTCCCGCCACAAGTCGTTGTGGATTTCTGCAGTCATGGCACCACTCCTTGTTGATGCTCATGTCGCACAAGTTTGAGCCTGAACTATGGAGATAGGCATGCCTTGCGTGTGCGATCAACCATGTGGCCGAGCTTGCGCGCATCGATGAACAACACCTCGTTGCGCCGGTCGCGGAACTTGTTGTTCTTCTTGTCTCGCGCGAGGAACCAGAGGCAGACGGGGATCTGCGTCGAATAGAAGAGCTGTCCCGGCAGCGCGATCATGCAGTCGATCACATCGCCCTCGACGAGTGCCTTGCGGATCTCCCCCTCGCCCGATTGCGATGACGACATGGAACCGTTGGCAAGCACGACGCCGGCCGTGCCTGTCGGCCTCAGGTGATGCACGATGTGCTGCAGCCACGCGTAGTTGGCATTGCCGACGGGCGGCGGGCCATACTTCCAGCGTCCATCTTCGCGCAGCCGCTCCCCGCCCCAATCGGAGACGTTGAACGGAGGGTTGGCGAGGATGAAATCGAACTTCTCGTCGCGGAACTCGTCCTTGTGGAAGCTGCCTTCGTTGTTCCACTTGATGTCGGCGTCGATGCCGCGCACCGCAAGGTTCATCCGGCACAACCGCCAGGTCGTGTAGTTGCTCTCCTGCCCCCAGATCGAGAGGTCACCGACCTTGCCGCCGTGCTCCTCGACGAACTTTTCCGACTGCACGAACATGCCGCCCGAACCGCAACATGGGTCGTAGACGCGGCCCTTGAAGGGCTCCAGCATCTCGACCAGCAGGCGCACGACAGAGCGCGGGGTGTAGAACTCGCCGCCGCGCTTGCCTTCGGCGCCGGCGAACTGCGACAGAAAATACTCGTAGACGCGGCCGAGGATGTCCTTCGCCTTGCCCGCCTCCTCGTTGAGGCCGATGTTGGAGACGAGGTCGATCAGCTCGCCCAGCATCACCTTATCGAGCGCAGGGCGGGCGTAGTCCTTCGGCAGCACGCCTTTGATCTGCGGGTTCTTGGTCTCGATTGCCAACATGGCATCGTCGATGAGCTTGCCGATAGTCGGAAGCTTCGCGTTCGCTTTCAGATGCGACCAGCGCGCCTCCCTCGGCACCCAGAACACGCGTTCGGCGAGGTACTGATCGGGATCCTCGCGGTCATCCTTGTCGAGCGTGGAATGGAGCGCCTCGAAGGCGTCCGAGATGTACTTCAGGAAGATGAGCCCGAGCACGACGTGCTTGTAGTCGGACGGCTCCAGGTTCTTGCGCAGCTTGTCGGCGGCAAGGAACATCTCCGCCTCGAAGCCAAGCTGGCCCTTGCCGTTGTTCCCGTTGTCTTTTTTGGCTGGTCCCCGCGCCATACAATCCCCCTCGTCGTCTGCTCACATGGCCGGCCGCCACTTCTGTCCCGTATCCGACACCGATTCTAGCGACTCGCAGCATCCGATGCACCGATTCGCGCACGGACTAGACTCCACCCGAATCAGCCCTTGGGATAAGGTCGCCGAATGAAGTTCGAAATCAAAGGTCTGGACAAGCTCACACGACAGCTGGACGACGCCCAGAAGGCAGCTGCCCGGCTCGATGGAGAGCTTGGCCAGATCGCCTTTGACCCTGGGGACCTCGCGAGTGTCGAGACGGCAATTTCGACAGCGAAGAGCTTGATCGACGAGCGCTTGGCCGGCTTCCACGGCAACCCTCTCGTCGCCCAGATGGCCGCCGGCCTGAAAGCCCACTTCGAAGACGCCATCCTGGAACGAGTGGAGCAGCATCGCTTGGCACAGCCCGTCACCCCGTCCAAAGCCCAGGGCACCATCAGCGAAGCTCTGGAAGCTGTACGCAACTCGATCGCAGACCTACGGCGGGCGGACTACCAGAGCTTCGAACGGCATGCGCAGCGGCTAGGACGGAATCTCGGTCACCCGGCCCTTGCGGCGACCGTCGATCGGTTGACGTCCGGCCTCGATCTCTCCGGTTGGCTCAAGGCCGGTGAAGAGACAGCGGGGAGCATGGTCGGCAGCGCGCATCTGGAGTGGCCAGAGTCCGACGAAGGACAGCTCGGCTTGGTGATCTTGCTGGCGCGGCATCTCGCAGCCAACAGCCGGGAGGCTCTCAATTTCGCGCACACGTTCTACTACAACGGCACAAGCAATATCACGCAGAGCCTTCAGTACATGGTCAGCCAGGTGTTCGTGCCATTCGAGCGCGACTTCTCGGCGTATGTCTTGCGGGCAAGCGGGAGCACTGCTTCTGGCGTTGCCACGAACTCTCTCGCAACGCAGGCCAAGTATCCTCGCCGTGTCTTCTTGGTGCATGGGCATGATGGAGAAGTCCGAGAGGCCGTCGCCCGTTTCCTCGAACGACTGAATTTCGAGGTCGTCATCTTGCATGAGAAGGCCAATCGGGGGCGCACGATCATCGAAAAGTTCGAGGAGAACGCCGACGTAGGCTTCGCCGTCGTGCTGCTCACGCCAGACGACTTCGGAGGGCCAGCCGGGGGTGCCGCTGCCGCAAGGGCCCGACAGAACGTCATTCTCGAGCTTGGCTACTTCATCGGTAAGCTCGGTCGCGACCGGGTGATGGCCCTGAAGCGTGGCGATCTCGAAGTACCGTCTGACATCCTTGGTGTCGTCTACACGCCCTACGACGAGGCGGGCGCATGGAAGATCGCGTTGATGAAGGAACTCTCCGCTGCGGAGTACGCAATCGACGCGCGTGCAGTTGCCGCTTGAACCGGGATTGCTGTCGGAAGGCTGTGCAAGCGTGATATCAAATTGATGTCGTGCATTTTTCAGCGCTGGATCAAATACTTGCTCACGCCCGCAAGACAATCCGCGGCCAGGACTGCAAAAGCTTAATCCAGCCCCCGCAACCACCAGCAAGCATCAAGATTGCACGCGCCGCTTCGGTTTGGGGCGGGACGAAGCGCTCGACGGATCGGATTCCGCCAATCGACGTCGTAGTTCTTCCTGCTCTAGCTCATCGTCTTCAAGTGCAGCGATGCGTGCCAACACCTTGCGAGCCGGATGAGTGCTTCCTGGTTCTCAACCTTCCACGTGCATTGAGGGTAGCGTTTTGGTGACTTGTTCTTGCCCATTTTCTAGCTCCGTCCACCTCCTTACACCGCCCGGCCAACCAGGGAGCCGATCGCGGCGGTCGATATCATGGCAATGGCGCCCCAAAACACGACGCGGAGAGTTGGTTTCAGGATTCCTGCGCCGCCGGCCCGTGCTCCAATGGCACCGAGCGCCCCAAGTCCGATAAGGCACGCAATGGAGACCGTCCACGGGATCGTGCCGGCTGGAGCGAGCATCGAAATGACGAGCGGAAACGCGGCACCGACGGTGAATGTCGCCGCCGAGGTCAGCGCCGCTTGCACGGGTTGGGCGACGACATGGGCCGCTAATCCAAGCTCGTCGCGTGCATGTGCGGCAAAGGCGTCATTGGCCGTCATCTGCTCGGCAACCTTGCGGGCAAGGCCAGCCTCGACACCTCGCTTGATGTAGATCGAGGTCAGCTCGTCGAGCTCGGCGTCCGGCTGCTCGGCAAGCTCTTTCCGCTCGCGCGCCATATCCGCTTCCTCAGTGTCCGCCTGCGAGCTAACCGACACATATTCGCCGGCCGCCATCGACATGGCCCCGGCCACGAGTCCTGCGATGCCAGCAACGAGGATCTCGTGCCTCGATGTCGCAGCGGCAGCCACGCCGACAATCAGACTCGCCGTGGAGATCAGCCCGTCATTGGCACCGAGCACGGCGGCGCGCAGCCATCCAACCCGCTCGATCAGATGAATTTCTTTGTGAAGAGCACGCATTTCGGTTCCCCCTGGTTGATGCAGCAAACCTCAAGCCGACTATGGCTGATTATCGCAACTCGAACAGCTCGAAGTTGACGCTTCGCGGCGACTGCCCCATCGCCGCCAAGCCCCGCTCCATGGCCTGCCGTAGCCCGTCAGGTCCGCAATAATACATGTCGGCATCCTTGATCGAGAACGGCAACTTCTCCGTCAGCCTGCGCGCCGTCAGGCGGCCGTCGCGGCTGGAGACCACGACCTCAAAGGTGAACCGCGCATTTCGCGCTGCGGCCTTCTCCAGCACGTCGACGCCGATGGCTTCGTCGGGCGTCGAGACGCAATAGACGAGATGGATATGCCGAGCCTCGTTTTCGGTGAGGCTATGGGCCCAGGCGAGGAACGGGGTAATTCCGATTCCGCCGGCGAGCCAGAGCTGGCGATTCCGCCCTTTGCGAAAGTCGAAGCGACCATACGGGCCATCCACGACGGCCTCCATTCCGGTTCGCAGCGCGCCGGGCAAGCGGCTAGTCCAATCACCAAGCGCTTTGATGGCAAGCGTCATATCGCCACCTGCCGACGGAGCATTCGCAATAGTGAAGGGATGGGGTTCGGCAAGACCGGCTTCCGGCACGCTCACGAACGCAAACTGGCCGGGAGTCCATTGCAGCTTCCGCCGCTGCGGCGACAGTACGATCTGGGTCGTGGAGCCTCGGCGGAGTATCTCGCGCACGACGAAGGTTCTGCGCCGCAAGCGCCATGCCGCTAATTCAGTATAGGCATAGGCGGCGATCCCCATGACGCAGAATGCGTTGAGATAGGCCGAAAGAGGAGAACCGGCAGCCATCGGCTTGTCGGTGAACAGCTGGTGGATTGCGACCAGAACGAACAGCAAGCCGGTCAGGCGATGGCTCAGGCGCCACCATTGATAAGGGAGCTCCAATCCCAGGAACGGCAGCCGCTTGAACCAGCTCAACAGGATCAAGCCGATGAAGCCGTAGAGCGTGAATTCGCCGAGCTCACCGGCGGCTTCCCCGAGCGTCGTCTCTCGCATCCAGCGCTTGAAGTGGGGCTCGATCAACTGATGGCCGATCATGAGGGCGAGCGCACTGATGCCGAGCCACTTGTGCACGCGATACATGCGGTCGAGGCCGCCGAACAGCGGCTCCAGAAATCGCGGGCGCGTGGCAAGCATGAAGCACTGGCTCATGGCGACGGTTGCGGTCGCGGCAAGGGCGATGCTCGTGGCATTCAGGATGCCGAACGGCGCAACCGCCATGGCTGCAAGCGCAGCAGCCATGGCGCACAGCAGAACGACAATGATGGGTCCGATCGTGCTCATTTCAACTCCCCGCATCGTTGCCTCAAGTCTGCCCCTGGCGAACGATGGCCCCGGTCTTGGGGTCGATCATGATCCGCCAGCGCGAGCCGTCCTTGGTCGTGTAGATGGTCCAGCAGCCGCCGTCGGGCTGAACAAAGAACTTCTCATGCCCGAGCTCGCGCGCTTTTGCCTCTGCGGCTGCACGCGGCATCCATTCCTGCGGCCCATAGTAGGGGCAGGTCTGCTCCGTTGCGCGCGCGGCCGAAGCCGACAGCAACATGCCGAGGGACAGAGCCAATGTGCTTGCCTTGACCATCATGATGTTCTCCTGGAATCCGCCTGTGTCTGTGAGCCCCTCCGAGCATTCCCGACCGGAGCCGATCTGCGGCGACCCCGGCGGGAAACGTTCGCGCGCTGGCTCAGGACTTGCCCTTGCCTTGCGTGGAGGGCTTCACGATCTCAGCCGTAACAGGGTGGACGTAGAGCTCGACCTTGGCCCCATTCTTGTCGACGCCTTTGACCTCGTAGCAGCCATTCTCGGCCTTGATCTTGCGCACCTCGTAGCCGAGCTCGCCGACCTTGGTCTTGATGGTGGCCTCGGGCAGCCATTGGTCGCGGGGCGTGGTGCCGCATCGGTCGCTTTCGCTGGCAAGCGCCGGCGAAGCCGCGCCGAGAATCGCACCGATGCAAAGGATTGGAAGGATATTGCGCATTGTCCTAGTCTCCGGATGAAGAGAGCCTAACGCTCTCGATGTGGGGACCCTAGCGCACCGCGCCTGTCGATCGTCTGGCGGTCGCCGACAGCGTTTCGACAGGATCGTTCTGGTAGTGAATCACGCATGCGCGCATATCGACGCACCTTTCTGATCCTCATGGCGACCCTGTTCGGCGGCGTCGGGATTTGTCATGTCGCGCTGGCGGACGACGATGACCGACACCGCTGGGATCACGACCTCGCCCGGCAGGCGCTGGAGCGGGGCGAGGTGCTGCCCCTGGAAGCGGTGCTCGCCGAGGTACGCAAATCGGTGTCCGGCGAGGTGGCTGGTGTCGAGCTCGAGCGCGAGCACGGGGCTTGGCTCTATGAGATCAAGATGATTGGGCCGGGTGGCGTGCTGACCGAGGTGAAAGTGGATGCCCGGACGGGACGCATTCTCCGCACGAAGGGGAAGTGATGCGCGTTCTGCTCGTGGAGGATGATGACCGAATTGCGCGCGATGTCACCGCAGCGGTGACAGCGGCTGGCTTTGTCGTCGAGCGCGAGAGCAACGGCGAGGAGGCGTGGTTCAAGGGTGACACGGAGGATTACAGTGCCGTGATCCTCGATCTCGGTCTGCCCGGCATGGACGGCCTTTCGATCCTGAAGCGATGGCGCGCCAACGGGCGCAACACGCCCATCCTCGTGCTGACGGCGCGGGGAACATGGACCGAACGCGTCGAGGGCATCGACGCGGGTGCGGACGACTATCTGCCGAAGCCCTTCAAGATGGAGGAGCTGCTCGCGCGGTTGCGGGCGATCGTCAGGCGGTCGGCGGGCATCGGCTCGCCCGTCATCGAGATCGCCACACTCGTTCTCGATGCGCGGCAGATGCGGATTACCCGCGACGGCGTGCCGGTCAACCTGACGCCGCAGGAATACCGGCTCATGAGCTACCTGATGCTCCACGCGGGCCGGGTGGTGTCGCATACCGAGCTGATCGAGCAGCTCTACGCCCACGACAGCGACAAGGATGCCAATGCTATTGAAGTATTGATCGGCAGGGTGCGCCGCAAGATCGGTCTCGATGTCATCGAGACGCGGCGCGGGTTCGGCTACATCATCAATAGGCCGGCGCAATGAAGGCACGCTCGTTGCGACTGCGGCTTGCCGCTGCGGCGGGTGTGTCCCTCGGCGTTGCGCTCTTGGTGGCCTGGTTCGGTCTCACCGAGCTGTTCGAGCGCCATGTCGTTCGGCGCGTCAACGGCGAACTCGAGACCTATGTCCGGCAGCTCGCGGCCAACGTGACGATTGCCGACGATGGCACACTGCAGATCTCGCGCGCGCTGGCCGACCCACGATTCAGCGAGCCGTTGAGCGGCCTCTATTGGCAGATCGACGACGATAGCACCGGCGCAAAGCTGCGCTCTCGCTCGCTGTGGGACCACGTGCTCGCACTACCGACCGATCCGCTCGACATCGGCGCCGTGCATCGTCATCGACTGATGGGACCTGCCAGTGCAACGCTTCTCGTCGCCGAGCGCCGCGTGATCTTCCCGTCGGCCAAACAGCAACAGTTGCGCATCGCAGCGGCCATCGACGAGAAGGAGGTGATCGACGCAAGATCGGCCTTTGCCGGCGACACATCGAAGTCATTGCTGTTCCTGGCGGCCATCCTACTGATCGCAAGCTGGATTCAGATCACGATCGGCTTGAAGCCGCTGGAGGCGTTACGGCGCAGCGTCGCAGCCGTGCGATTTGGCACCGGCAATCGCCTGACTGTGGAGGAGCCCGAGGAGGTGATGCCGCTGGTCGCCGAAGTCAACGCGCTGCTCGAGGAGAAAGCCAAGACAATCGAGAGCGCCAAGGCCCGCGCCGCCGATCTGGCACATGGGCTCAAGACGCCGCTTACGGTTCTGATGACCGACGCGGACCGTCTCAAGCAGCGCGGCGAGGCCGACATCGGAGCCGAGATCGAGGATGTCGTCGGCGGAATGCGGCGACACATCGAGCGCGAGCTTTCGCGCGCGCGCCTCCACGCAAGGGCATTGCGTCCCGTTTCATCATGCTCGGTCGCCGAAGTTTGTGCGCGCCTCGTTCGGGTGATGTCGCGTGGTCCAGAGAGCGCCAAGCTCGATTGGCATGTCGACGTTGGCGACGACGTGATTGTCGGCATCGGCGCTGACGATCTCAGCGAGTTGCTCGGCGCCGTGCTCGAAAATGCCGCCAAATGGGCACGAAGCAACATCTACATTTCGGCGCAACGGGGCGATCCCGCTCAAATCCACATCGACGATGACGGTCCCGGGGTGCCTTCATCACAGCTGGCCGGAATCGGCCGGCGCGGTGTTAGTCTCGACGAGACGGTCGAGGGCACTGGCCTGGGGCTGGCTATTGCCGGCGAAATTGCCGAGGCGTATGGCGGCCGGATCAACTTCGAGTCCCGGGAACCGAACGGCCTGAAGGTGATCGTGTCACTGCCCGAGCCGAAGCAGATTTGACGCGAAGCACGCGTCCACCCTGCGCGCGTCCCGCACGATTGGGCCTCACCTGTCAAAACGCTGACTTCGCCTGCCAGCGGCCCGACAGCCGAGACTTGATAGGTCTCTCTCAACGCGACGTGGGGAGGGTTCTACGATGTCGATCGAGCCAGTGGATATATGCCGCCCCGAGCAAGTCGAGGCTTCCGCCGATATTCGGGTCTGGGATCGCGGCGTGCGTAGCTTCCACTGGCTGCTCGTTGGCTCGGTTGCCGGGGCGCTAGCGACGGGCTTTCTCGACGAGAAATGGCTGCTCGACGCCCACGTGATTTTTGGGACCGTCATCGCCGTCCTCATCGTTCTGCGCTTGGTCTGGGGCTTTACCGGCACGACCTACGCGCGCTTCTCGAGCTTCGTCTGCCGCCCGTCGACCGTGCTCGCCCATGCCCACAACCTCGCCTGCCGACGAGCAGAGCATCACGTCGGCCACAACCCACTCGGCGCCATGATGATCTTGGGGCTCCTCGCCGGGCTCGTCGCCTTGGTGGTGACCGGCATCTTCGTTCTGGGCGGGGTCGTCAAGGAAGGCCCGCTCGCGGCGTTCACGACATTCGCTCAGGGCCGAACGGCCAAGGAGGTTCACGAGGCGCTGGCGTTCGGCCTGCTCGGCCTCGTCGCGCTGCATGTCACAGGGATTGTTGTGGAGAGCCTGCGCAGCCGCGAGAACTTGGTGCGGGCCATGCTGACCGGTGCCAAACGGGATCGACCCGAAGCGATTGCGGTTCAGGCCGTGGCGGCACGTCCGATGCTTGCGGCCGGTGTTGCCGCGCTCGTGCTGATACCGGCAGCAAGTGGTATCGGCTTTCTCTCGCAGCGACCCGCACTCGGTGTGCCGGTCGCGCCGCTGGATGCAGCCTACATCCGGGAATGCAAGGCCTGCCACTCCGTTCATCATCCGAGCCTCGCGTCCACAGCGACGTGGACCGGCATCATGGGCAACCTCGGCGATCACTTCGGCGACAACGCCAGCCTCGATCCAGGCGTGACTGCAAGCCTCGTCAACTACCTCACCACCAATTCCGCAGAGCATTGGGACACCAAGGCTGCCAACCGCCTGCGCAAAGCCAGCGCGGCAGAGCCATTGCGGATCACCGCGACCGATGGCTGGAAGCGAATTCACCGCGACCTTCCCGGAGAGGTGTTCAAGCGCAAAGCCGTGGGCGGCAAGCTGAATTGTGCGAACTGCCACACCGACGCCGAATCCGGGCTTTTTGCCCCCCGAGCCATCCACGTTCCAAAGGAGAAGGCCACACCATGAACAAGATTCCGATGATAGCCGGCGCAATGATCGTCGCCGGAGCGACGGTGGCTTTCGCTGCGGCAAACTCGGCGCAAAGGGCGGTGCAGGATCACTATGCCGCGCTGGCGCGTGCAGCCGATCCAACCTTCAAGGAGGGCGACGCCAAGCGGGGCGAAGCCTTCTTCCAGGGCCGGCACACCGGCGGCAAGGCCGAGACGCCCTCCTGCACGACCTGCCATACGAGTGACCTGAAAAAGCCGGGGCAGACACGGGCCGGCAAGGAGATCGCGCCGATGGCGGCATCCGTCAATTCCAAGCGCTACACAGATCCGGCCGAGGTCGAGAAGTGGTTCAAGCGCAATTGCAGCGATGTCCTGGGCCGCGAATGCACGCCGGCCGAGAAAAGCGACGCGCTCGCTTATTTGCTGAGTCTTTGAACGATCGAGTGAAGGAACCCAAACCATGACGATGCACCCGCGCCGAGCCGCCGTCCCTCTCCTTGCTGCGCTTCTCTCGCTTTACGCTCTCCCCTCCATCACGCTTGCCGACGGCCTGAGTGTCGCTCCCGTCAAGGATCCGATGGTGGCCAAGGAATGCAGCGCCTGCCACATGCTCTATCCGGCAGGCCTACTGCCGGCACGGTCCTGGCAGGCGATGATGGGCAACCTGAAGAACCACTTCGGCGACAACGCCGACCTCGACGACGCGACCCGCAAGCACATCACCGACTACCTCGTCGCCAACGCCGCAGACACGAGTGGACGCGGCGGGAAGCTCTTGCGCGACATGGCCGGCAGTGCCGCGCCGTTGCGGATCAGCGAAATGCCCTGGTTCCTTCGCAAGCATGACAAGAAGGGCCGCATCGCTCCCGATACCCTGAAGCGCCGCGGTGCCAAGTCTCCAGCCGACTGCAAGGCCTGTCACCAGGGCGCGGAGAAGGGCTATTTCGAGGACGATTGACGATCCGCACTCTGTCCCCATTTTCTGAATCGTGACGATGTTGGCTTTGATCGTCACCGTCCAGATATTGGCAATCGTTTGGAGCTGGTAGGACGGTCGCCGTGGCCAGTTTCCACGACGTATCGGCCCGCCCTCCTGTATTCCGGAAGGCAAGTGTCGGAGGCATGACGTTGCGCAGGTTGGCCGCTGGAGATATGCCCTCCCCAATCGATTGGTCGATGCGGTGTCGCCCACCCAATATTAGCGTGGAACTTCAATTACATAGTGGTTCGCAGTTTTGTCCTCCTTGGCCAGCCACGCAACTCGTTGAAATCACACGTTTGTCTCCTTCTCCGCGCTCTGTGG